>CAZQBX010000003.1:77864-144735 GCA_964592145.1 uncultured Ignavibacteria bacterium | reverse complement strand
CGGCGCTCTGTGCTGGACTTGCCCTGATTCCTCTTGCTTTGGCCAGTCACAAACCGGGCAGTGAGATTCAAGCTCCAATGTCAATTGTGATTCTGGGAGGCCTGACAACTGCTACATTCCTCAATCTGGTAGTGGTTCCCGCACTGTTCTTGAATTGGGGAAGGCCTGACGCTGTCAAGGCACATAACGCGGAAGTCCCCCAATAGCCACACCGACACTATTGTCAATTGAGTTCCGATTGAGACGCCAGATAAGTTGCTGGCGTCTCAACGCTATTAGTTGCATTTTGCGACAAAGTAAATCAAGAGGAGTAAACAGGATGAAATGGGTTACACGCCAAAATGTAAAGGTTGACCGAGTAGCCTGTCCATGGCTCATCAGCAAGTTTGTCGATCCGAAGGCAGAATTCTTGTTTGTTCCTTCGGATCAGGTCATGTCAGTTTCTGAAGAGCAGCAGGCAATTCCGTATGATGTCCCCAACGTGGAGTTGGGGCACCATGGCCAGGAGTGCTCCTTCGAGGCGATCGTGAAGAAGTATAAACTCGACAACGATCCGGCGCTTGTCCTGCTCGCAAAGATAGTCAATGGAGCAGACACCGATAACAGCCTTTGGATGCGACCCGAGGCAGCAGGCTTGGTCGCGATTGCAGAAGGGTTTCGTCATTTGGGATTTAAAGACGACCATGAAATCCTTGCTAAGGAGTCCATCGTCTACGACGCGCTCTATGCCTGGTGCAAGACTGCAATCACCGTGTAGGTGCCGCAGGGCGTTTTCTGCTACCTTTCTGGACCAAACCGCGAATCGCGGCAACTTCGCCTGTAGTTTACACTGCAGTTCTAAAATAATCCACTACAGCCAGCCAAAATTGAGAATTGCGCCCTTCGACATACATGCCGAAAGGCTTGTTGTTTACAGCCTTTGAAATCGCCGTTCGGACGTTTACCACAAAATGAACACATCATCCGGGCAAATCCAGTTCCACATTGCTGATAACGATCTTAGTTTGTCAGTCTAAAATGCACCCTTTGAGCCCTTGACTTCCCCGAAATATGTGGCCTTCTTTCTTTGCGTTTGCCGCCTTCGGGTGGCAAGAAAGGAACCGCAATGAATCGCTTCGAGCTTAAAGTTGATCCGTTGACCAATGAGATTTACTACGCTGTTCCACACAAAGGACATGCGTTGGTCGCAGATCCCCTCCTGAATAAAGGCAATGCATTCTCCAATGTCGAGCGTGCCGAATTTGACCTCGTCGGACTTCTGCCGGATCGAGTCGGCACTCTCGAAGAGCAGTTGACTCGGAACTACGACATATACAAGACCAAATCGACGGATCTTGGACGCTATGTATCAATGCTGGCGCTACTCGATCGCAATGAGACAGTATTCTATTCCCTGTTACAGCGGCATCTGGAGGAGATGCTGCCAATCGTTTATACGCCCACAGTTGGGCAGGCCTGTCTCACACTGTCGCATATCGTTCGTCGATGGCGAGGTATATTTGTCTCGCCGCGGAATGTCGATTCGATCGAGAAGATTCTTGAAAATATCGGACTGCCGAGCGTCTCACTTCTCGTCGTCACCGATGGTGAGCGAATTCTCGGGTTAGGCGATCTTGGTGCTGATGGCATGGGCATTCCAGTTGGCAAGATCTCTTTGTATGTTGCCGCTGCCGGCATTCATCCTGCGTCAACTCTACCGGTCACCATCGATGTCGGCACTAACAACGAACGCCTGCTCAATGATCCTCTCTACATCGGCTTGCGCCAACCGCGTTTGACGGGAGACGCCTATTACGAAGTCATCGAGCGCTTTGTTCAGGGCGTTCGTCGGGTGTTTCCGCGCGCATTGCTGCAGTGGGAGGATTTTGGCAAGCAGCACGCAGCCACACTCCTAAATCGCTATCAAGATCGCATCTTAAGTTTCAACGACGACATCCAGGGAACCGGTGCGACAGCAGCGGCAGCTCTGCGCACGGCGTTTCAAATCACCGGGCGTTCGGTATCAGATGAAAGAATTGGAATTCTCGGCTTCGGGCAGGCAGGAAGCGGAGTTGCTAATGCGCTGGTCTCGCTGATGGTTGCCGAGGGCGGTATGTCGATCGCCGAAGCCCGGCGCCATATTTACGCAGTTGATATCAATGGACTCCTGATGGAAGACGACAAGGCGGATGAGTACCAAGCCAACTTCCTGCAGCCGCGTGCGGCGATTTCCAGCTGGCCAATCTCCAAAGACCACAACCCAAATCTCCTAGAAGTCGTCAAGCATGCTCGCATCACGACTCTAATCGGTCTTTCGGGACAAAAAGGCGCGTTTACTCGCGAGATCCTGAATTTGCTTTCACAGAACTGCGAACGACCGGTTGTGCTGGCGCTCTCCAACCCGACTTCCTATTGCGAGGTCGTTCCCGATGACGTGATGGCAGCAACCAAAGGCAGGGGACTGATGGCGACCGGAAGCCCCATCAGGCCGATTATCTTGCCGGACGGCCGCGAATTAGTCATATCGCAATGCAACAACCTGTATGTCTTCCCCGGTATGGGACTTGGCGCGATCGTCAGTCAAGCGCAAAAAGTAACTCACAAAATGTTCTATGCTGCGACCTGCGCAATTTCCGATATGGTAGGCGCAGACCTGCGATCCAAAGGATGCCTTCTGCCCCCATTGACCGACATACGTAACGAGTCATTCACTGTCGCCTTCGCGGTGGCCAAGCAAGCACGTGAAGATGGACTCGGTATGGCGGCTTCTGACGAAAAACTTGCTGAACTGATTCGCGGCGCCATGTGGATACCGCGTTATTATCCCTACCGATACTCCGGCCGCTAACAAATCACCATCTCACAAGCCAATAGTCCGGAGTTGATTTCCGGACTATTGGCCAAATCTGTCGGTTCAGGGCTTCTATCAACTGCATTACAACCAACTTGGTGTTCCGCGCTGCCTTTGAGTCTTCACCGCAGGGCTCGCCTGAGCAAGCGTTTTGAACCCAGCACTTGCTGACTCGACCAGTGTTCTATTGCAGTGGAACCCATTTGGTTGACACCAGGGTTTGAATAGCGTATACTGAAACAGTCCATTTTTGCAATTCGTCGAAAGTACTGGAGATCGATGGGAAAACCGGCAGCTCGATTGGGAGACTTGACCGTTCACGGCGGCAGCATCGTCGCCGGATTTCCAATGGTTCTCATTGGCAGTATGCCGGCCGCCCGAGTCGGTGATATGCACGTCTGCCCGATGGTCAATCCCGGGACTCCTCCCCCGCCGCACGTCGGCGGGCCAATCATGCCGCCGGGCGTGCCGACAGTGCTCATCGGCGGTCAGCCGGCTGCTTGTGTCGGTGATATGCTCACTTGTGCCGGCCCCCCCGACACGATAGCCCCGCCCGGATGTCCCACCGTTTTGATTGGTGCCGGCGGCGCCGGTGCGGGTGGTGGGTCTGGATCGACCGGCAGCGCGCAAGCCGAAGGTGCCGACAGTTCAGCGGAGGAGACCGAGGTCGGTGAACACGAGCCGGGGTCGCAATCGCCACAAACCAGTGAATTTGAAGGCCACTTCGTCCATGCCGCATTCGTCGATAAAGCCGGATATCCGATTAGCGAACTCGGATACAAGGCCGTCACTCCGGACAATCAGACAATCACTGGGAAGACAAGCAGTGCAGTCCACGCTTCTCTTGAAAGCGCCGGGACGACAGAGATTGAGCTCTTTGGTATTACGAAGATAGGTTGGTCGTCACCGAGAGTGAAGATCGGCGAAGAGGTACAAATGCAGGTTCAAACTGCCGGACTTGCTCCGGGGACCAAAGCGACAATGGAATTACTTGTTCGCGATCGCAGTTTCGCACCGCACCTGATTCGACGCTGGGAGATAACGATCGATAACAACGAGGTTGCAGAATCCTGGATTGCCGAATGCAACGACCACGCCATCGAAGAACAGCGCGAAGTTGCCAAGAAGGGCGGGTTCACCTGCCCGTACTACTTTTTCACAATTGATATTCACGAATATACCGCCCGTTCCGGTCCTCTCGTTGTGACCGATGACGTTCGAATCAAGCTCACTACCGAAGAGGCTATCTCGCTTGCGAATTCCGAGTTCCGCCTGCATCTCTGCAACGGCGAAATTCGCCAAGGCAAGTTGGGCGATGATGGGTGTGCCGAAGTTCTCGATATCATCGCCGGGCGTCACGAAGTGGTGTTTATCAAGATCGAAGACCCCGAGCAGGGTAAGTAAGAGCTGCAATCATGGCAATCAACGAACCACAGCAATTGAGCTTCGGCGAACTTAAGCAGCGCCGCCAAATATTCACCGGGAGTCCTGCCGATTTAATGTTGCGCCGACCTCTCGTCAAGGTTGTCGAGATGGAAGATGTTCTTTTCCATCTCGACAGCTGCGTGGTGATGCCCTCCGGGCCCAAGGGTGCTTCTTCACAGGATGCCGCTGCCGATCCCGACATGACGCAAGAAGAAAAGGATCGCCAGGAACTGCAGAACCAACTCAGCGGCCTTCAGACGATTGCCGTCACGCACATTGTCCTCGAAGAGCATCACACGCTCGGAGTTCTGATTACCGGCCACACCGATACCTCCGGCGGTCTGGAGATGAACTTCATTCTCTCGGAGCAACGCTGCAATAATGTCCTGTTCCTGCTGGAGCAACGACGGGAAGAGTGGGCGGACTTGTCTCACAAGCGGCACCGCATCGAGGACTATCAGCAGATCATGGCGCACTACAACAAGAAGCGTCCCGAGTTCAACTGCGATCCGGGCGAAATCAACAATAGTTACACCGCAAAGACTCATGAAGCTACTGTCAACTTCTTCAAGGCGAACGGCATTGACGACTCGCAAGCGGCGAAAGTCAAGAATGACTCACAACACAAATGGCCGATCGTCGCCTGGATTGCGGTGTTTGATCTATATGACAAGGAGATCGATGAATTTCTGTCACGCGGCTCGTCGAGCGGCCCCAAAGGACCCGAAAAGCGCTTAACCTGCTCGAGTCCCAATCCGCAGAGAACGCCGAAAATCAACAAACGCGACAAGCTGCGCTTCGCGAATACCGAACGAAAGATCCTTCCTTGTGGCGAGTCATTTCCGATTCAGGCCAGCCAGAAGGACAACTTCAAATCGCAAATGAATCGTCGCGTCGAGATCCTGTTCTTCAACGGCGGTGATTTGCCCGACATCAACATTACTACCGGCTTCACCAAGAAACTGAACAGTGAAGTCGTTCCGATTTTTGCCACGACATTTTTTGACCGCATCTATGTCGATGCCTTTGATCTATTCGCTATCAGCTATCATCTGAAATTTGTCTTCTTCAATCGGATTGCCCAGGCAATCACCCCGGTACCGGAAGGCCTTACCATCAAAGCCTTCGACGAAAGTGGCAAGAGCATCGAGGCTCGCACATCTTTTAGCGGTGGCAACTATGTCGTCAAGGTTCGCGACGACGACCGGCGCAAGAAAATCCACTTTGAATTCGAGACTTCTGATTCGTGGATCAAAATGAACAAATCCGGCGGGACTATCATCTTCATGACTCGCGTCGAGATCGAAAAACTCCCGCTCAAGGAACGCTTGCAATTCTATGACTTGCCTGAACGCTGGTCATCGAAGAACTACTGGACGCGTTTTGACGGCAGCATGGACAGTGGCGACCGATATGAAACCGTCATGAAGGAGCGCAAGAAGATCAAACCATTCGGGCCGACTGTTACCGATTCGCAGTTTCCACTGACATTCTCTCTTGACGATATTGTCCTGGTTGATGCCAATGGCGGGCAGAACATCGGTGATCGCGATACCGGTAATAAAGACATCGCCCTGTCCAAGGATTCACGCTATGCACTGTTCCACATCGTCGACAATCGTCTTCTGCTCTTCGATCCGGATTCACAACTCTTGCATCACACGGCAACAGCACTCACGGAAAACCTGATTATGAAAACACCGCAAGAGCCGCGGCTGTTGATTTTCGCGACCGGCGAAGCGACAGTTAGCTCGCCGGGCGCGCCATCGCGCAAGGTTTCCACAGGTTTCTTCGACATCTGGGACAAGCGCACAAAACTGCCGGCCGGCGGCAATCAGGGCGCAAAAGATGTGATCGGTGCACGAGCCGCGGTATTAAACGACCGCGACGTCCGTTTTTCCGAAATCATTCTCCAACCAAACAAGAAGGGTGATCCCAAATCGCTCCCGTATGCGGATTTCAACACCGGGAATTTTGAAGCGCACTACATTCGTCGCGGGACGATGCTCGGCGATCTCGAGCGACATTTTCTGTTAATCTATTGGAGCGCCCGGTTCAAAGCCCATTTTGATCCCGATCCCAAGTTGACCGACAAAGCAGCGGTGACAGCGGCGGAAATTCGCAAGTTCGCCTTGGAGGGATTTCGCAATGCCAAAACTCACTGGGAACGCAAAGACTACACGATAGAGCCGCTCGACGCCGACAATCCTCCGGCACTGGAAGTCTCGCCCGTATTTTACTTCGAACCGAAATTGACTAACCGCGGCGGACAACATAAGTGCATTGTCAGTGTCAGTAATAATCCCGATGTTGCATTCATGGGCTTCACCGATTCACAAATGCACCGCAGCGACTTTGCGACCCGCGCCGACAGCGGCGGCAAAGAAACCGATCCGCTCGATTCAGTCGAAGCCAGCAATCTGGTAGTCGGACACGAAATCGGACACGCTTGCGGTAAACCCGACGAATACATCGAACGCCGCGAAGATTTCAAGTCGCCGCAGACGGCGTTTCGCCAACCGATTCCCGGAGCGCCTCTCGGTGGAGAGCGCCGCGCAATGATGAACGATTCAATGTCGCTTCCGCGAATGCGCTATTGGTGGAATTTCGTCAACTGGCTTAACGATGCTGCCAAGGACGACAACAAACTCAAGCCGGTGTTGAACGGACGGCAGTTTCGTGTTCGGTTCTTCTTTAAATTCACCGACGCGGGAATCTCGAAAGTTAAGGAGTTGTCCTATCACATCATTGATGATTTCCGTGACATCTATCGCGCGTTCAAGACAAAGGAACCATTTACGCTTGCAACCGGAGCTGTCGATCTGAACTTGTATAAGATCGGTCATGACGAAACGGCCCATCTCATCAGGGTCAAGGGAGTGCGAACCTCGAAACCATTTGACGGAATTCTCTCGGCATACTTCAAACTTGGCTTTGAATTCGTCGACCATCCGACCAACAAGTCCAAGAAATGGACGAAGGCGCTTCGGGAGGCCTGGGTTACCGATTTGGTAAAAGAGATTGGCGGCCTGAACGGTACAGGGTTTATGTTGTTACCGGATGACAAGCTTCGCACTGGGGATGCCGGCAAGAGTGATCGGGCATTCCAGCGAACGTTGTTTTCGATCATCGCGCTCGGTCGCATAAATATCGCATCTTCCGTCACGCACTACGACATCCGGGTCGTGCTGCGCGATGATGCCAAAATATCCAAGCGCTCGGGTAAGTCTTTGGAAGTCGGCAACGACACGTCCAAAGTCTGGGTCGCAAACTATGTCCTTGGCAAGGATGATGGCGCCACAGAAGCCACCATCGCCCTGATGCCGGCCGATAAACGTCTCAAGATTACTGATCTGACATTTCTGCGCGATTTCATGAGATCAGAACTCGGCAACACAAATTTCGATTTCAAAGATAGCTTTTGAGAGGCATGATGAAGAATTGTGAGATTTATGAGAATGCACAGACTTCCCGGAATTGCAGTCTGTCTCCTTTGGCTAGTCATCAACGGCTGTTCCAAGGCGAGCATGACAACTGATCTTGAGACAAGACTCATTGACAGTCGTGGAACTGTTCAGACGATCATGTCCGGCAATCTGCAGGCAAACGGGCTGATTCCTATGTCGCCTACGACACGCGGCAAATTGGCTTGGGCGCGCCACTACTCGAAGGTCGACTCCCTGTTGCAGCCGGCACCGCAAAGAGTGCTTTTGGACGGTAACCTCGTCGGAGTAGTCTTGCAGGAGGACCTGCTGCTCTATGACATCGATGGCACGTTCATCAGGCAGGAGCTGCTCGCCGATGGCGAACTAGCCGCGTTCGGCATCGATTCGTATTGTTGGATCACGCCAAACCGGCAATTGTCGTGCAGAAAATACGACGGAAAATTAATCATCGACGGCCACGCCGTGCCCTTGCTCGACGATCGCAGTCGTCTGCGGCTACTCTATCCGCTGGGAAACGAATTCTTGGCAGTGATTCAGCACTTCAGCGGATTGCCCGTAAGAAACACTCCTGCAGGATCCTCCGTCTATCGGATGTCGTTTGGCAAGTCCGCTTGGGATTGGATCGACCAACGTGTCGGGGTCGTTACTCAGGCACTGGTTACGAGCGATGACAAGAAGCTGTTCTTGGTCGGGCAGGATAGCGTGCAAGTCTATGATATTACTGACGGAAAGGACTCGGGCAACTTCCCGACAGAATTGAGTACCGTTCGAGCTGCGATGATCAATACCAACAACGAGCTCGTACTATTCGGCGATAAACTTGACGGCGAGGTTACTCGACCGCTCATAAGAGCTTATTCGCCGGAAGGGCAGGTGAATTGGGAATTCAACTTGCTGCAAGCGATGACCCATCACCAACCTGCCTGTGGTGCAAAGGGTGAAATCTACTTCCTGGATTCCGGCTTTCTGTCTTGCCTTGTTGATGGTACAGAATCGTGGCGCGTTCCTCATGTATATAGCGGCAGAAGCTGGCTCAACACGACTACTGCCGGCGAGATAATTGTCACTGACTCTGCGGCAATCACAACCTTTGCTTCCTCGGGCAAGATTCTCAGGCAATTCAAGTGCCCGCAAGAGGGCGATGTCTATGCGACACCGACTGCAGTCTCTGGTAACGGCAAAATTCTGGTCTCCGGTAAACACACTCTTTACTGCATTGAGTAACGATAGAGAAATATGGCAAGAACTAAGAATCATCAGCTGACGATACTTCTCCCCGAAGGATGGGAGGACGGCACCATCTTCAGTTTCCTCGGTCCAGAGCGCGCCGGCCGGAGAAGCATTATTACAGTGTCGATTGATCCGTCCGCCGCTAATGCTGCTTCGCTCGAGGAATACGCGAGACTGCGATCGGCGCAAATCATCGATTCTTCAACCGACTCTGAAGTCCTCCTCGAGCAGGCACGCAAGCTAAGCTCGGGCCGTGAAGTCTACGAGTTTGCTTATCGTAGTGGCTCCGGTGCCGCCGCCAATTACGGCCGGCTGGCGTATTTCATCGAAAATGGCGTTGGTTACACTTTACAGTGCCGTTCCGACCACGCCTCACGAGCGATAAGTCAGGCGGCATTCAATCAGGCGCTGGAATCGCTGTTGATCGGCAAGTAGCCGGGCACGAAATATGGATTTGAAATTCTCAAAGTCATCGGATCAAAAACACCAGATCAAGCTCGAGTCAGCATTTATATATGCCGAATGGACACAGCAGATCGCTTATGCCGGTATGCAGGCTGGTCTTGAGGTCGGCACGCTTTGCGTCGGCGACGGCGCGCCTGTGAAGATTACCGCCAAGTCAGACCAGGGCAAAACGCTCGGCAAGTCAGAAGGACTGATCATTAGAAATAAGTTCCGCGGGACAGTGAACATTCCGGCTTCTGCCAAAACCGACGAGATGATCTACTTCGAAGCAAGCTTGCCGAAGCACGGACTCAAAGGCGACTCATTCAAGATCATGGTAATGCCGGAAATCAAAGTCTCCGGTTTGCAGTGGGGCAGCGACGTGGCCCGTCGCGGCGACTTCGTGAACATCAAAGCAGATATTCGCAATGCTATCGATGATACCGACGCCCTGATCACGATCTACGAATTTGATGCCGATGGCGCTCACGACAGAATCGTCGAGATTCCGGTCCGCGTCAAATCCGAAAAGATCGACATCCTCTGGGAATACCAATACAGCGAAGACACCGACGATATTGCGACCGATGAAGATATGTCCAAGTTCGGCGGTGCTTATCGTTTCCCAGAATACTTCTTCACGGTAAAGATCGGCGAAACAGAAATCGGCAAAAAACAAGAGTCAGGGCTCCTCAAATTCAAAGATCATATTGACCTGCTCGTGACTTTTAACGACGGAACACCGCTAAGCAACCGCAGATTCAAGATCGATCTTCCCAATGGCGCCAGCGAAAACGGAACACTTGACGATGAAGGGCGTGCGCACTTCGACGACATGCCGCCCGGGCCATACAAGCTAACGATTCTGGAAGAATGACGACTCACCAATCTCAAGGAAGATAGATGGCTGGCGAAGACGGACAAGGCAAATCAGGATCAAACACAAAAGTCACGGTCGATCCTCCGATGGTCGCTACCTCGGTGATCAGTTCCGGCAAGGTAGAGGAAAGTTCCTTACCCAGCGATGTGACCTTCGGCGCCAAAGTCAACTTCATCGGAACAAGCTTCACTGACAAAGAGAAGCTTCTGGCAAAATTCTGCTTCTCGAAACCGACTGACAAACCGGTCAACCTGCGCCGAACCTTCCACATTATCATCGAGACTCCCGCTACAGGTGGTAAAGGCAGTCCTACTCTGACCACCTTCATCTGTACCGGCGTTCTCAAGGCGAATAATGAAATCGACCTGATCAAGGTCGGCGCACCGACGAACAGCCTTCCCGACAGTGCCGCCATCACGGCAATCGACAAGCGCCTCAACGGCTTCAACATCTCTGTCAACGGCTTCAGCGGAGACGAGGCGTCCGCCGTCAAAATGTCTCTTAATGTTCTGACTGATAAAGAACTCGAGCGGATGAAAGACCTGAAAGTGTCCCGCGGCACCACTGGAACCGGCAATGATGTCGGCGGGCATTACGATCAGTCGGCCCATACCGTCGAGGTTTTCAACGAGGGCATGGTCAATGGCGCACTTTTGTGTCTCGGTCCCGATCCTGCAAAACTGCTGCCGAACTGCAGCCACGTCATCTTTCACGAGGCCGCCCACGTACTCGCCTTTCTCGAAGTGCGGCAACTTGAACAGAAAGATCAACAGGCGCAGCGTGATATCGATGCCCAGCGCGCGCATCTGCGCAGTACGTTCCCGAACAATTATTCGGAGACCACAAATGCCGACGGTTCATTCAGCTTCACCACGACCGAAGCCGGCCTCTCGGCAACGGATAAGACGAAATTCAAAGCTGACGTCAAGGATCTCGAATCGAAAATGGATGCTGCGCAGAAGACGAACAAGGCTTTCACCGACATCAAGGAAACGAAGATGATGAAGGAATTCAAGACAGCATCAAAAGGTCAGGCTACCGTCACTCCATATTCGCGGGATGAAAGGACCAAGGCTGAAGCCGCTAAAGATGATGATAAGATCCGCGGGGCGCGCGAAGAGTTCATGTCGGAAGCGTTCGGTATTGTAAAGTGGGATCCCGCGTGGTTGCAGGCCAATCGCAGCGCCGTCAAGGGTTACTTCGACGGCGGCAAGCATCTGGTTTAGGCTACGGACTTATTGGTCCTCAAGTCGCTTTGCGTCGAGTGTATTTCCAGTTTCGCGACTTGCCTTCCGCCATCCACTCAATTGCCTGAGCTAAACGCCGTTCCCTCGTCTCGTCGCTTTTTGCCCCGGTCACCCACTCAATGTATTCCCGCTTGTGACTTGGACTGAAATTTTGAAACACCGTCAATGCCTTCTTGTCTCGCCGTAATGCCGCGACAAAATAGTCAGGCACTTTGACCGGCTTGGATGCCGACTTGACGACACGCCGGTTCGCCTTTAAACCCGATTCATTGAACTTGACTGCCTGCTTGATTAGTGACAGCATTTGCCGGTCACTCGGTAGATCCTCCAAACTTGTGATCCGGCCGAACTGCCCCATGGCTTTGGTATTACTTGAATTGACCTTCGCAGCCGTTTCCGACAACACACTGGATCTCCAGAACCCGAAAGCACAATGTTGCTTGAATGCTGACATGAAGCAAAGTACCCCCTTGTGCTCGAAATGCGGAAAGCTCCACTTCATCGTTTCTTGGACATCCGGGCATGCTTGATGAACCAGCCGGCGCAGATGCTTCAGAATCGGCTTGGCGAAATCCGCCGACTTGGAGATATATGCGTCAACTCTTGGGTCTGTTTTTGCCAAAATACCACCTCGCTTTAATTGGTGCGCATCCAACCGATTTTGCCACCTTCACTGATGCCGACTCTGTCACAATACCCCGCGTTCACTTCAAGAACAAATTGCGCCGGACGTGTTGAGGGATACTGCGTCTCTGCATAAGGCGTTGTATTCTTATGAATCGTGACAATTTCATTGTTTGAATTAATGAAAATCATATCGAGTGGCAGAATCGTGTTCTTCATCCAGAAGGATTGTTGGACATCGGTTGGCCAGATAAAAAACATGCCTTGATTCTCTTCCATTGTGGTTCGAAACATCATCCCCAAGCGCCGTTCTTCAAATGCCTCTGCCAGCTCTATATCAATGGTCGCGATGTACTCTCCCTCTGCAGTATAGAATGAGAGTATCCCTTCTTTGAGAAACTCCGTTCGCATCGGAGCCTGAATTCCCGTTTCCTGTCTGCCTGTACTAGTCGAAATTCCGGACTTGCCATTATCGCGCGTGAGGAAAACCACCGCGACCGCGCCGACAATCCCGATCGCACCAAGAATCAGGTAGCGCTTCAGCCCTGGTCGCTGAGTGCGCGTTGGTGCCGATTTTGCCTTCTTGTTTGTTCGTTTCTGTCCTGCCAAAATTGCCTTCCGAGCCAGAGTAGTTGAAGCCTGTAACATCTTGCCCACCAGCGGGCCGGCTACAAGATAGTCGCACGGGAGCGTTTTGTCTACGTTACTTCACGCGCCCAAATACAAAATCAACGCCGGCTTCTTTCCCCTTGCGCAAGCCCTCGATTCTGGCGTGCAACGAATCTGCCGTAATCTGGTGATAGATAATACGCGTCGGAAAATCATGCTTTGGGTTCTCAAACACCGTTGTCGCGGAATCCTGGCGGGTCATCTTAAAATAGACCGGCGCCGGATTGTGCGCGACATCGGAAATGTAGTACAGTCCTGAATCTGTCGCTGCAATCGCCAGACGTTCCGATATCACCGTATCCTTGCCATTCAAGCTGAATCCCATTCCTCGATATCTCCCGGCCGAGTCCGCTTGCCACGACTCGTACACAGAATTACTTCCCATCGTCGACTTCCAACTTCCGATCAGCCACGACAAGTTCAGCAAGGCCGTCTGCGACGGCTTCGCCAGTGCCGTCTTCTCAGCGGCCACTGCTGTCGAAGATGCAATTAGCAGGGCGAATATGCAATAACCTAAAAGTCGCATTTGTTGCTCCATGTATATGCTACAACTCCTCAACTTCTATCGTACAAGCTATGACGAAATTACGGGAAATTGGTTACATGGAAGAGTATTTTTTTGGAGGAATGATGAAAATCATGATGTTAGCCCTGGGACTGGCGGCAATTCTGTCAATTCCTACTGCAGCAGCGATTAAGAGCGAATTTGTGGAATACAAGCAGGGCGAGACCGTTCTGGAAGGTTACCTCGTCTATGACGACGCGATCAAGGGACAGCGCCCCGGTGTTCTCGTGATCCACCAATGGCTGGGCTTGACCGATAATGAGAAGATGCGCGCCAACATGCTGGCGGAATTAGGTTATGTCGCTTTCGCCGTTGATATTTACGGCAAGGGTATCAGACCCAAAGAAAGCAGCGCAGCCGGTGCCGAAGCTGGTAAGTATCGCAAGGACCTGCCGCTCTTTCGTGAACGAATTAATGCCGGGCTACAAATCCTGCTCAAAAATCCAAACGTCGATCCGAAACGCGTGGCTGCGATCGGCTACTGCTTCGGAGGCGGCGCAGCCCTGGAACTTGCACGCAGTGGCGCGAACATTGCCGGCGTCGTTTCCTTCCATGGCAGCCTCACCACCACTTTGCCCGCGACGGCCGGCAGAATCCCCGCAAAGATCCTTGTTTGTCATGGTGCCGACGATCCGTTTGTTCCTATGAAAGACGTCGAAGGTTTTCTGGACGAGATGCGAGCAGCCGGTGCCGACTATCAGTTTATTGCCTACAGCGGTGCCGTTCACGCGTTCACACAAAACGAAGCAGGAAACGACAATTCCAAAGGCGCCGCCTACAATGAGAAAGCTGACAAGCGCTCCTGGCAGGCGATGAAAGACTTCTTCGCGGAAATATTCTAATAGTCCTGGGGGAGTTCGCTTGACGTGCAACTCCCCCGATTGACAAATCACCAAGATCGACTATATTGGTATAACTTACTTGCTTACTCGACCGCTTGTGCCGAAACACTAACCAGAATGAGGACGACTATTACCCGACTCCAGTATTGCAGTCTTCTGACTATCACCTGGTTGCTGGTGACTTTTGGAAATCTCTCCGCCCAATACTCCCAAGAGACTAATCCTTTTCCCGTCATCCTTGGTGGCGACACTCTTCTGTACCCCTTCTGGGGCGGCATCAATAATCCTAAACCATCATTGGTAGACTTCGATCAAGACCTCCTCATCGACTTGTTCATTGGCGAAGCCAGCGGAAAACTCTGTTACTTACGCAATACCGGTTCTCCGACAGTTCCAAGCTGGACACCAGTGACCGATCGCTTTGCCGGCATCAATATTGGCACTTGGCATCGATTGGCCGACATCGACGACGACGGTGACCTTGATCTGCTGTGCGACAACAACAGCAATGGTGTGGTTCTGTATCGCAATCAAAGCGTCGGCAGCAATCTTGACTTTGTTGCAGTCGATTCAGATCTGGATAGCATTACCACCGGTGTCAATAACACCCCTGCGCTGGTTGACATTGATAATGACAACGACCTCGATTTCTTTGTCGGCGACCCCGGCGGGCAGCTGGTCTTCTACCGTAATATCGGTTCCGCAGCTGTACCGCAGTTTTCTCTTCAGTCGACGTTCTATGACAGCATCCTTGCCTTCCCAGGAGGAGGCGGTGGTCTCAACAAACCGACGCAACCGCAACACGGGTTCAGCGCAATCAACTTCGCCGATATTGATAACGATAACGATCATGACTTAATCTGGGGCGACCTGTTCAATACGAACCTCTACTTGTTCGAGAACCTCGGCACCCCGGCGCTCTCGGATTTCACTTATCAAACCGACAGCTATCTCTCTCCGGTCTATTCAACGATCGGGTTTAATCATGCTCCGCTGGCCGATGTCGACAACGATGGCGACCTCGATATGATTTTGGCGCCGGCAAATGGCGAGTTCATCGACAATTTGAAATTTCTTCGGAATACCGGCTCTGCCGCCAGCGCCAACTTCGTATTGGAACAACAGAACCTGATTGACAATATCGACGTCGGTCGAAGTGCCTTTCCCGCACTGGCGGATATCAACGGCGATGGCGATTTGGACCTGTTTGTGGGTGGTGGCGATGGTATGATCGCGTTTTTTGAAAACACCGGCAGCCGCCAGCAACCCGTGCTGACTCGCGTGACTGCCAATTTCGGCGGCATCGACGTCGGACTTTCGGCGATGCCGGCATTTGTCGACTGGGACTCCGATGGTGACCTGGATTTACTGATCGGAAACGAAAATGGATTCATTCAACATTGGCGCAACGATGGCGATGAATGCACCCCGGCCTTTGTTGTCGTTACCAGTCAGCTCGCTGGAATTAAGACCGACCAGCTTGCTGTGCCGGTACCGGTCGATCTTGACAATGATGGGCTGAAGGATTTAGTCGTCGGTGAATGGGACTTCAATGGTTCCGCCAACATCCAGCTGTACGAAAACACCGGCTCGGTGGGAAACCCCGCTCTGACCTTGGTCACGAAATTTCTGATAAAGAAGTCGGCTCGTGATTTTACCATACCCAGTGCCGCCGACTGGGACCAGGATGGCAAGATCGACCTAATCGTTGGCAACCGCCTCCTCGGGCTCACGTGGTACCGGAATATTGCGATGGGAAACACCTTCCCCGACTCGCTTACTCTGCTGATACAACCCGACCTGATACCCGGAAGCGATGTCGGTTGGCGAACCGCCATGTCACGCGGCGACCTCGACTCCGATGGTGATCTGGATCTAATCCTTGGCGAAGAAGACGGCGGTGTCAATTTCTTCCGCAAGGATGGCGGAGTTCAGTACCTCGCCGGGGACGCCGATGCCACAAACTTGATCACCATTTCCGATGCTGTTCGCATTATCAATTACATCTTTGGCGGCGGAACCGCGCCGGCGCCGATATTGAGCGGCGACGCGAATTGCACTGGATCGGTCAACATTTCTGATGCTGTCTTTCTCATCAATTATATTTTTGCCGGCGGACCGGCGCCTTGCGCGACTTGCGCCGGGACTTGACAAATCCCCAGCTGCGGCGTATAACATAGAGTGCAACAATCCTCAATTTGGAGTCAGTTACTGATGCGCTATTCACTTTCGATCTTCACCTTTTTGTTAACCTTGACGGCAATCATCGGATGTGGCGACAAGGGGAGCGACAGCCCGGACCCGGTACTTGGCCCTGCCGGCAAACTCTATGTCCTGAACCAGGCGGACGCCACTATCTACGTATTCGACACCAAGACTATGACCAAAATCAAAACTGTCGATTCCCACATCGCCAAGCCGCACTACATTTCCTTCACGCCCGACAGACAATATTACTACATCATGACTGTCGACCTCTCCGGCAAGATTGCGAAATTCGATGCTGCCACCGATGAGTTCATCTCTGACTTCGATCTGACTTCCGCAGCCAAGGCCGTCTTTGCCAATCAGCGCAGCGTCATTCCGGCCGGAATGTGCATCACCACCGATGGTCAATACGGCTACATGTGTGACTACACTGCCGGTACCGAGCGCGGACATATCTATAAAGTAAATCTCGCCACGATGGCAGTTGAGAAGAAGATCCAATCCGGCGCACAGACGCATGAGATACTAAGCACAACCGATGGCAAGGTAATCGTCGCCTGCAATCTGCGTTCTGATGACATCACCCTAATCTACACCGACGAGGACTCCGTCACGTTCGTGCCGATCGATCCCGGCCAGCAATCAGACCCGGCAAATCCACGCTATGGACCCTATTGCGTCGCTGTCGACCATCATTTGCAGAAGGCATACATCTCCTGCCTTTACGCCCACCAGGTCCGCATTCTCGACATCTACTCGCGGCAGATCATCGATTCGATTGATATACCAGTGACGCCCGGAATCTCAACTTCCGGTCCGGCGATGATCCACCATTCGCACAACGGCAACTACCTGTTCTTGACGACCAAATGGGGTAACACGGTTGTGATTGTCGATCTCGTTCAGCGCCGTGTAGCCGCCGAAATTCCGATTGGCGCCGGCCATCCTTTTGGCGTGGCTTTGTCTGGCGATGACAAACGCATCTACGTCGCCGCCTCCGGACAACCGCCCAAACACGGGTACATGTACGAAATTGATATTGCGACGCTTAAAGTCATCGACTCAATTGAGGTTGGGCTGGACTCCTGGGGAATCGGCTGGAAAGCCGACTAACGCTGGTTCGTCGACTGGCAACGCTTATTATTGACTGACTCGCGCGGAGTCAATCATCCTGCGCATTTCCTCAAGCCCCGGGAAACTGCGGTCCATCGCGGCTGCAGTGTCCAGATAACTTGCCGCGCGTGCCAGTTCGTTAGTCTGATAGAAGAGCGAAGCCAGATTGAAGTAAGTTGCCGGATTACCCGGTTGTTGTTCGCGAACAAACTCAAACTCGCGGCGCGCCTCGTCGATTCGCTGTTGGCGAGCATAAACCTGGCCGAGATTAGCCCGGGCCGGCACAGAGTTTGGGGCATATTGCAGGTAACGCAGGAATTCCGCTTCCGCTTCCTGGCGCATATCAGCCATCAAGTACGTCTCACCTTTCAGAAAGATTGACTCGAAGTCCGTTGAATCGGCCGCAAATGAGCGCTCGTAAATGTCCGCCGCTTGCGTGAACTCTTTCAATTTGATATGCAGTTGAGCATATTCATGGTATGCCCAGTTCGCTTTCGGAAACTGCCGCATCACACCAACAAGTAGATGATTCAATTCACCCAACTTCTGGCGTCGTTTCAAGAGATTTGCCAAACTCCGAAGGGGTCGGTCATCGGCCGGGTCGACGCCGATTGCGCGATTGTAAAACACTGTCGCCAGCGAATCATTGCCCTTCTGGCTGTAGATATTTGCCAGGCTGTTGTAGGGACGCGGAGAACGCGGATCAATGCGTAACGCCGCTTCATAATTGTCCTTGGCTTCATCAAGACGGTTAGCTGTCAACAGAGCGTTTGCCGTATACATCTTGCCCTCAAACTCCGAGTTAATCGTGGGCACGAGTCCCGGAATTTTGGCGATACCGTTCACCACTACTATCGCAGTAACCAGTACGCTTAACCACGTGTAGAACCGGCGAAATTCCTGCTTCCGATAAAGTGTCACCAACCCCCAGAATCCGGCCGCCGCCCAGATGATCACAAATGGCACAAGTAAAATTCGTTGATAAGCAAACGCGTTGAATAGCATCGACACCCCCAACAGCGCAACCATTGACCAGATCAGCAGTCTCTGCCGGCGCTTCGGATCACCTGCCACCAACGGCGCCAGCAAGGCAAATGGTAGAATCAAGCCGAACGGGATAGAGATGAATTTGTCAAAGAGCAACACCCGCAGCGGCATTCGCTCACCTGCCATGAAGTAGATGGGCCGATCAGTTGAAATCTCGTAGCCGCTGATAAAGCATGCAAGTTTCCGCAACTCAAGCGTGACCCAATCAATCGGATTACTCAATACATATCCGAGAGCGTGTCTTAGCCAGAATCCACCCATCTCGGATGTTGCCGCCTCGTTGCCGCGAGTGCGATGTGTGGCTTCGTGCGCATTCACATAGCTCTGTCCCGACTCACGAATCCCATTTGGCAACGCAAAGGCTCGTCCATCAGCTCCGGCTTGATTGGCGATCGCCGTGCGTACGCCAATGTCCGTCACATAAGGAACAGTCTCACCGCCCAGCGCATTATTCCGAATGATGAACGGTACGGTCGCTAACGCCACCGTCAACGCGAGAATCAGGCAATGACGTCCGCGGAACTTCTTCTTCTCCGCACCATCGCGATAGATCCACCATCCCGCCACGGGCAAGAGAATCAGTGTCTCTGGAGTGGCGGCTCCGGCCAACGCCAATGCAACCCCGGCGCCCGCGATGAATATTATCCTGTGGACCTGTTCGTACCTTAACAACAAGTAGATTGCCGCCAGTATCAGAAAAACGGTCAGGCTGACCGGAAGCAATTCAGTGTCATAATAAATGAGAGTACCGTAAAACGCGGCAATCATCCCGGCTGTCAACGACAAACGTTGCGAGTAATAGTGGCTTGAGATCAAATAAATCAGAACAGCCGACATCGAGCCCAGGATGCACTGGAGAACCAGAGTCTGGAAAATAGGATTACTGGAAATACTGTAGATCTGCGCCAATGCCAGGGAATAAAGGGGAGCCTTGAATACCGCCTCGTGGCCGATCAATCCGTCTTTAATCATCGCTACTGCTAAGTTGTGGAAGTGCAGCAAATCAAAAGTGAGATAACCAAAAGTCGGTATGCTCTCGGCTGCATTGAGATAGATTAGCCGCAGCGCCAGAGCAACTACAAAGACGATAGCCGACGCGACTACGCGGTCTTTAGTTGTAATTGCCAGATCCTGACTTCGCTTTGCCATCGGCATCAATAATATCGAATCAGCGCATCCCAATCAAGTTGAATTGCAGCGCCTGGTCGAACGCCCGGCGCATCGTTTGTCCTTTCAACCGTCGTTCACAGGCATTATCTTAATGCCGTGAAACTCTCTTGTTACATTCACGTACCGTTCTGCGCTCGAATCTGCACCTACTGCGATTTCTATCGCATCGTGCATGACCCCGTATGGGAAACTCGTTATGTGGACGCCATCTGCAACGAAATGGACATTCGCTTTGAGCAACTGCGGTGTAATACGAGTTCTGGCGGCCACGCCGGGGAGATCGAGTTGGATACAGTATATCTCGGCGGCGGGACCCCCACAGTACTATCCGCTGACTCGTGGTCAAAACTCGTTAATCACTTGAAGTCGCATACTAGATTATCACCCGAGATTGAATTCACTACCGAAGCCAACCCGGAATCCGCAACCGCCGAGAAGCTCTCGCTGCTCAGCTCTCTGGGCGCAAATCGCATTTCCTTCGGCGCCCAGTCGTTCAGTTCGGCCAATCTCGAGCGGCTCGGGCGTCTGCACAACGCCGAACAAATTGGGATTGCGGTAGCTACCGCGCGAAACGCCGGATTCAATAACATCTCGATCGACTTGATGTATGGCCTTCCTGATGAAACCGACGCTTCCCTCGATATCGACCTGCGATCAGTTGTCGGTTTGACTCCCCAGCACATCTCCTTCTACTCATTAATGCTGGAAGGGAGTGTCCCGTTGCGCTATCAAGTCGAACGGCGCGAGGTGCCGCTGCCTCCTGATGACCTGGTTGCAGACCGTTATCAACGGGCGGTTTACTTCCTTTCAGAGAGCGGCTTCGAACACTACGAGATTTCCAATTACGCGCGCAACAATCAGCTCTGCCGTCATAACCTCGCCTATTGGCGCCAACAGGACTACATCGCCTTCGGTCCCGCCGCCGTTGGTACAATTGGCGATCAGCGCTACAAGAACGAACCAGACATTTATCGCTATGTCAAGAATCTCGCTCATGGAAAGCTACCGGTTGCCGATCGCGAGCAGGTTACGGCCTCGAAGCGTTTGATCGAAACCATTATGCTGGCGCTGCGCCTTTCGGATGGTCTCGATATGCAACGCTTGCTTTCGGAATACGGCTACAATATTTCCGTCGTCCGTCGTGAACTCATAAATCGACTGCAGGATGAAGGCGACATCACGCAAGATTGCAGTCGGCTCCGATTGACTACGCAAGGAATGTTTCGCTCCGATCTCATTGCCTCGTCGCTTCTGCCAGACTTCGTTTGACCGCTAATCCGGGACCCACTAACTCGACAATCATCTGGCACTCCTAACAAAGATTGAGTTTCTTACGGAAATCCGGTGTCAAATACTTGACAGTCTTCAACATTAGCCCTATCTTACCTGTAGTTAAATGGGTGGGTAACACGAGACTTCACTGCTATTTTCAGTTCTTGGACGGGTCTGGCGTAACCGGATGTGTTCGAATTAGGCATAACGCACTGGCAGTTTGGGAGGGCAGATTTCGTGACAAGTGAACATTCCGACAAACGAATAATATCTCAAGACTGGGATCACTGGAAACGCACGATTGACAGCTCCGATGAACCGGTTGCTGTCGTCGACGCTAATTCAATAATTCACTACTGCAATCAGCCCTTTAAGAAACTCGTGCCGGGTATCGAAGTCGGACATAATGTCCTGCAGGCACTCGATCCGCTAAACAAAGAAACTTGGGAAGACTTCACGCGCGCCTATGCTGCGAAGAAGGCGCAAACGATGGAGTTCGCGACTCGCAATGGCCCAGGAAACCGCTGGTTACATGCTCGGGTTGTTCCAATTTCCAACAACGTTCCACTTTACTTTTTTGTTAACGTCCAAGACATTACGGAACATAAGAACCGCGAAGACGAACTTCGGCGGCGTGATGAGTTATTGCAGAAAGCGGAGAAGCTCGGCGGCCTTGCCAGCTGGAATTGGATCGTAAAAGAGGATCGGGGCTACTGGTCCGATAATCTTTATCGCATGGTAGGCTTGGAGCCGCAAAGTCTGACCCTCAACCAGAATTCATTCACACAAATAATTCACCCGGATGATCGGGAGAGAATTGGAAAGGTGCACCTGGGAGTACTCACAGCCGATCCGAATGTAATTGTTCAAGACTTTCAGGCGGAATTCCGCTTGCTAAGATCGGACGGTACGCCCGTAGCGGTTCATGCCCGCTTCGAAGTTGAATATGACTCCGGCGGCAACGCGGTTAAGATGTCGGGTGTACTGCTCGACATCACCGAGCGTCAACGAATTCAGGAAGAACTTCGCATCAGCAAGGAGCGGTGGCAATTCGCGCTTGAAAACGCCGGCGACGGTCTTTGGG
The DNA here is from genome assembly GCA_964592145.1 of uncultured Ignavibacteria bacterium. Taxonomy (GTDB): domain Bacteria; phylum Zixibacteria; class MSB-5A5; order CAIYYT01; family CAIYYT01; genus JADJGC01. The sequence continues at coordinate 122,639 of CAZQBX010000003.1, read as the reverse complement.
ACTGGAATCCGAAAACGGATGAGGCGTTCTTCTCCCGGCGGTGGGAGGCGATGCTGGGCTACGAGGATCATGAGATCAAACCTCTGGGCAGCGAGTGGGCAAGTCGCGTCCACCCGGATGATTTACCAAAGTGTTATCTCGAACTCGAACGTCATTTCAAGGGCAAAGCGCCTCTCTACCATTGCGAACATCGAATTCGTTGCAAGGACGGCTCCTACAAATGGATTTTGGCAAGAGGGAGGGTCGTAGCACGCGATGCCGACGGTCAACCAGTCCGAATTGTCGGGACGCACACTGACATGACCGAACGCCGTTTGGCTGAGCAGTCGCTTAAGGAAAGCGAAGCACTTCTCGATGCCGCAGGACGCATGGCAAGGGTCGGGGGCTGGGAATTGGACACCAGGACCAAAGCACTCACATGGACCGCAGAAACGTATCGAATTCATGAAGTGCCTTTCGACCAGAAGCCTACCCTCAAAGATGCGATCAATTTCTACCACCCTGAAGATCGGCCGATTCTTGAGCAGGCGCTGGAAAACGCTATCAATCACGGAACTGCGTTTGATCTGGAACTGCGTTTTTCAACCGCCACTGGGCGGAGTCTTTTTACCCGTGCCATCTGCAAACCTATCCATGAAGACGGCCGGGTAGTCAGACTAATCGGGACGTTTCAAGACATAACCGAGATTAAGCAAATGGAATTGGCGTTGATTGCAGCGAACGAGAAGCTCAAGCTGGAACAACAGCAGCTCGAAGAAAGGAACATTGCATTGCGCATCGTGCTCAAGCAACATCAGGATGAAAGCGACACAACAAAACAACAAATCGCCCAAAACATCGAACGAATCGTCAAGCCCACTCTGTTGAAGCTTCGCGCTGCCTTTGGTGAGCGAGGTCGCATCCAGTTGGACGCACTGGAATCAGCGCTTGATGAAGTCACCTCGCCATTCATCACCGAAATCGGAAAGCAGTTCGTAAATCTGACGCCGCGAGAAATGGAAATCTGCAACCACATCAAGAACGGCCTGCGATCGAAAGAGATTGCCGATATTCTCAATATCTCTCCGCAGACAGTCGGAAAATTCCGCCAAAAGATTCGCAAGAAACTGAAGATCGGAGGAACGTCAGCCAATCTTTCAAGTTTCTTGCGATCTCAGCGTCACTGAGGAACCAGTTAGTCAGAAGAGGTTCACTCCTGGCGTATCACGATACGTGGTGCGACACCATCCGTTGAGTTGTTGAGTCAAAAGTTAACACTTCTGCGCCGCAAAACTCTTGAGTTACGTCTTCTTGCGGACGCTTCAACCAGCCTCCCAGATTGCAGTATCTTACGAGTTTCCCGTTTTCAGCTGCAAAAGCCGGCGTTCCGGTGCCAAACCGGTCTTGCCAGGGAATCGGACGATGCGTGTGGCCAAACACGAAGCTCTTTGGTTCCGGCAGTACCGGCTGCCTAATCTCCGTCAACTCGGTACAACATGATCGGAAGTACCTTGCAAACCGCTCTTGCACATGCGACTCGTGAACGAACTTGTCGTTATATCGCGTCGGCTCCGCGCTGCGGATGGCTTCAACAATTCGTGAACGCAGTTTCTGCAATAATGCGTCACTGACGAGTTCGTCAATCAGGTACCTTCCGGGAATCAACCTATCGAGCCGCTCAAGAATACCGTCAAGATAGCGTTCGGCCCGGCGGCTGTTGCGGTTGCGCGTTTCACGCTGCAGCGGCAGAATCACTTTTTCAGTCAACAATCCAGCCTGTCCGGCGCCGCTGCACGCCAGTTGATTCAACGGAAAATTGATCTGAACCAGCTCCCGGATTGTTGGCGTGCCGGTAATGCCCATGTCACTTCCTGCAATCTCTATCGCCCACTCACCCAACATCGACCAATATTCCTCAAGATAGTGTCCGTGCGTCAGCAGAATCGATTCCTGATCCGTCAACAAATAGAGATTGGGATACGCCAGCGCGAAAGTCAGCGAATCCTGGGAACGCGATCCATCTTTCAATGAGTCCAGAGTCAGGTTGTCCAGGAATGTTCCACCATAACCGTACCGGTACCTTGGCGACGATTTTACTCCGTGCAATCGAAACCGTGGTCCGGTGGTCTCGCGGCGTCCATCGATAATCCCGGGAATCGAGTAGCGGAAGTCGCTTGCTTTCTTTCCTGCCGCTATGCGCCGAATAATATTGACTTCGTACTCGTAAAGATGCCATACATCGGCATCATGATTGCCGGGGACGTATATGATACTCTCCGCGATCCGATCTGCCTGCACTTGTCGAAAGAACGTCCGGGCAACTTCGAAGGTCTCGCGATAGCTGCAGACCGAGAAATCCAGAATATCGCCAAGCACGATTAAGAAGTCATTGTCGGCTCCCGCAGCTTCACGAAACTGCTCATATCGCGAACCAATTGTTGGATCGCTTCGCGACGACTGATCTCGATAAGCTGCCAGCAGGCAATCTGGATCGCCGAAATGGGTGTCCGAGATGATTGCTAACTTCATATGATCAGGTAACTACCGTTTTCTCTCTAAGATTTCCACTGCAACTCCAGATGATCCCTCCGGTCATTAATCTCTACATAGTTTGTAGTTGTCGAAACTTCAATAGTCAAATAAATTGCCGGTCATGCTGGCAATCATCGACAAGTTCAAGCAGTCCACACCCGAACAGGAAATTGAACTCGCCAAGCGTTACGTCGCCGGCCAGCGAGACGTGTACCGTCAAGTCGACAATTGGATCAATCAGGTCACGCGCCTGTCAATTTGGCATTTTGTCGAAGAGACGGAAGACACCAATTCCATCGTGCATCTCAAATTGTTCTCTTCTCTGAAAGCCGCCAAGTTCCGCGGTGAATCGACTTTTCGCACATACGTCCAACGGGTCGCCCGGTATACCTGTATCGATCAGGTCCGAAGTCAACGCGTTCAACGCGATGCCGATCCGGAGGATCTGCCGGCACCGAGCGGTTCTGAAGCCCCCGATATCATTCACGAACGTTCGGTAGAATATCAAATCTTCCAGAAGATATTCCGTTCTATTGATCCGGAATGTCAAAAACTGTGGCGGATGGTCTTTTCGGAGTCGTTGAATTACAAGGAGATAGGCGGAAAGTTAGGCCTTCCGGAAGGCACCGTCAAGCGCAAAGTCCACGAGTGCAAGAAAACGGCTATGGAAATGAAAGAAAAGCTGATTTAGAATGAACCACGCGAAGAGCCTGTCGACAGTTCTCTGTGAAAGGAGACCTCGGCGATGAGTGTCAACAACGAGATAATCGAAATGATCCCGCTGCTTGTGCAGGGCAAATTGAGTAGGGAAGAAGCAGATCGCATTGAAGCCGAAATTGCCAGCTCCGAAAGTTTGCAGGCCGAATTCGCGTTCTGGCAGGGAATCTACTCGATCCGCCGCTCGATGCCGAAATTCGACTTTTCGGGGCATCCCGCCGTTGAAACTCTCGACAGGTTCGCACTTGAACGAATCAATAAACTCTCCTCGGAATATTCGGAAATCGCCGGTCATCTGCAGCAGTGCCAATCTTGTGCTGCGGACGTCGAACTTCTCCGCCTCGCAGTTAAGCATATCCCCGAAGAATCAGCTTCAGTCGCGCCGGTGGCGAAACCAGGCTGGCTCTCGCAACTGGTCGGCTCCACCGCAATCTCCAGATTTGTCGCGCCCGTTGCACTTGCCTTGATTCTGGTTCTCAGCGCCGTGGTTATGCTCAATCGACCCGGCGAAGATTCGCTGATTGTGCGTGTCTCACTTTCAATGCAAAATGAAAAACGCTCGATTGCGGATGAAGGACAAGTTCGGGAAATGCAGGTCGCATTGCAGAAGAACACTCGCGAACTGATTTTTGCATTCCCGACCGATCGAGTCGAACTCCCCGATTATCATTACAATATCGATCTCATCCGCCGTGGCGGCGAATCACTTAAACTCGAAGGCCAGCAACTCGAGTGCCTTCCGACCGAATTCATCAATCAATGTGAGCTCAAAGTCACCGACCAGAATGCCCTCAATACTCTTAAAGAAGGCGGAAGCTTCTCGCTATCGATCAAGGAAGAATTTCCCGAAGGCGTCAGCATCGTACCGGCCGAGTATGAGTTTTACTTCAACGTCTCGGTGAAAGAATAGCCGTTCCCGGAAGCTTCGTCTTTCTATCACTTGTTCAGCAAGTCTTGATTCAACCCATTATCACTAATTGCGACCGACAATCAGCTTGAATGGTGACCAGTAGTAGGGATGCCTGTGCCGCAGTCGTGGCGAAGTTATCATTTCCAACTTTGCCGTCCGTAGAGCATCAGCATATCCGGACTTGAGGTTATTATAAAAAGTCTTCATGAATGCCGCTGTGGTGAAGTCCTCGACTTCCCAGAGTGAAACGACCAAGTTGCCCGCTCCGGCCTGTAAGAATGCTTTGGCAAAGCCGTCGAGGCCCTCACCGATGTCAAGACTTCCGCCTCCGGATTCACAGGATGACAAGACAACCAGATCTGCCGAAAGTTCGAGTTCACCGATTTCCGCCAACGAGAGGATGCTTTCGCCATCAATCAGAGAAGAATCAGCCGAAAGCCAGATCTTGGATCGTCGTGGATCGGTGTAGTTAATTGTCGAATGCGTCGCGACATGGACAATACCGTAATCAGACAAATTCAGCCGTAACAATTCGGATTTGGTGGCTCGTGTTGCAGTCAGGATCGTGCAATTTGATTTGCCGAAGGCTTCGCTGATCCAGTCAACCTCTCTGGCGCTGAACGGCAATTGTCTCAACTGTGAGTTGTTGCGTGGATCGGCGAGCGCAAGTAGACGCGTCGCCTTAGGTGGCTGCGAATTGCTGCTGCCTGAACCGTACAGATACAGCGAGGGCACAGAAGCGATCGCCGAACTTTCAATCAAGTATCTGTCGTTGAAACGCAGTGCTTCAAATGGAAGAACGCTTAGTATGCCATCTGCACAAATCAGCAGATGATTGTAGTTGCCTTGCGCGAACAACTCCCGTGGGAGGAGTTGTTTGCCCAGCAATTCGGCAATTGCATCCAGGCTGTCCAGAAGCGACTCATCCTTGATCGAGACCTGGATCAATCGTGCAAATTCAGCAACTCGGGCGGATATCTCGCTGCGACCCGGAATCTCTTCAACGGTAAACCGCCGACGATCCAGGAGAATGACGTAACTTGATTCAGGTGTAAGCAGAAATGAAATCAACGCGGTGCGTTCGTCTGGTAGAGATGACTGAATCTTCCGGATCGAAATCGGTTGGGGACTGTAGATTCGGGCTGATGTTGAAATCGCCGCGCCTTGCTTGAGCCGCAAGTCGGTCAACCGCGTTTCGAGATTCGCCAGCAACGATATCTTGCGCTTGATCGACTGGGCATCGCCGTCGTCTGCGAGCGATTGCTCAACACGTTCAACTTCTCGAAGCAGATTTGACTCTTCCGACCGCATATGCGCCCATTGCCGCGAATCGTTCGGTCCGTCCATTCCATACACGGCGTCCAGCAGACCTCGCGATTTGGCCTTTTCAGTATATGCCAGCAAAGAGTCGTCCCCTCCGGAAAACTCGCCGGACTTTCGAAGATTGAACAGCGTCTTGACCATGTGCTCATAAACAAAACGCGACCGTCCCTGAAAACTCGTCCGCAGCTGCGGATTGGGAATACTTCCGCGCAACTGTTCGGAGCGAGCAATGACCGTTGCCAAACTGGTGTATGCCTCCCGCCAGCGCTTACGGTCGGCAGCCAATTCGGCTCTGATGATATCAACCCTTTGGCGATTGGTATAGGTTGCACATGAGTCGAGGACTCGGTAAGCGTCCGAGAGATATCTGTCAGCCTGTGCCAGTTCTTGTGCCTGGCGTGAAAACTCTGCCCGCAGGCAAAGATAATCGATCCGGCGCTGTGGAGTTTGTGATTCCGATTCAACCGCCTCTGCACTGTCAAGCTCTGCCATTGCTCCGACGTAGTCCTTATTTAATTGCCTGAGGTGCGCCAATCGTGTGAGCGCTGAGGCGAGACGTCGTCGATCGCCGGCAAGTTGCGCGACTTGTATCGCCTGACGGATATACACCTCCGCTGTTGCAGGGTCACCGGTCGTCAAATACAGCTCTGCCAAATTGCCTAAAGTCTCTGCAGATTGAATTCTCATATCCAATTGGCGACGGATTTCCAAAGCACGGCGGTAGTAGTCGCTCGCCAACTCGAGATCACCCAGTCGTTGGTGCAAAGAGCCAAGATTGTGGTAGATAGTCGCCAGCGCCGCACTATTGCGGGAGTTTGTCGCAAGCTCCTGTGCCGCAACGTAATGAGCTACAGACTCCGAAAAACGTCCCATCGACGACTCGAGAGCGGCAAGGTTCTGAAGTATGGCGAGCGCTAGACGGTGATTTTTCGAACCGGTGGCAATGGCGAGGGCTTGCGAATACTGACTAAGTGCCGAATCAAGTTCGCCGCCCAACTCGGCTATTACTCCTCGGCTGTAGGCAAGTCGCTCCATCGGTTGTGGTTCCGATTGCAGGCGCGAAAGTCGATCTGCCTCATTGAGCCATTGTTGGGCAGTCGAATCCGGAACATCGCGGGCAAAGGCCGGGATTATCATCAACAGCGATTGCAGAACTTGCGTTGAATCGCCAAGTTCGCGCCTCTGTTGCAGTGCTTCTTCGGCAAACCGCAACGAATTTGCCTTGTCGCCAATTGAGAGGTAGACCGAGGCGATGTTGTTCAGGGCGTCGGCACTACCGGCGAGATCGCCAAGCTCGAATTTGATGACGCGCGCCGAATCGAAATAGGCGCCCGCCTTTATGAACTCGGCACGTTGCTCGTGGAATCTTCCGGTAAGATTATAACTTCGCGACAGCCCATCGAGGTCGCCAATCGCTCGGCTGATGGCCAGCGATTTCGATAACAATCCCCTTATGTTATCCGAACTGGTTCTTCCCGCTCCCATTGCGCCGGCTACTTGCAGACAGTTAACTGCCGAGGCCGAGTCTCCAAGTTCAAGGAACGCATCGGCCAATTTCATCATCTGATCGCAATAGGTGTCTGCAGGAACGTCTACTTGATTCAGCCCTTGCTGATTCAGCGAATATTCGACCTTCAGTTGCCTACGCTTTGTGAGGTAGTTTTCCCGCCAGTTCTTGAACTTGTCGCATTGCCGAAGATAGAAATCATCGCCAAACGTTTCACTTACATATCGGGCAGCAAGCTCCAAATCCGCTAAACGGCTCACATCACCTTTGTCGAAGTACTCTTCGAATCCGCGCTGCAGGTATCGATACAGCGCAAATCGACTGTCAAATTCAAGGGAGTCAACTTTGGTCTGCTCTTCTCCCGTATCCGCGGAGAATCCTGGATTGGCGACTAATCCAACTAAAGTCATGATCGCCAATACAATTAGCCAGGGGATTCCAAGGCATTTTCCGGATGTGCTTGCTTTCATCAAGGGTAATCTAAGTCAGAATTGAGCGTTGAACAAGCTGCTTGCGGGAGCAAAAAAGTGAACAAATTTATCTAACTTCGCCAAGAAATATCTTTAATATTGGCCGTTCCACTAATATATTTCAAGTGAACAGGCGTTAACTTCGTCCACTTACAATCTCTTTCGACCCGCCTGAGCACAGGAGCACAAATGGACTTCGACACTAATGAAAGACCCACCGGCAGTTACGCACTCCTCAAGGTACACAACCGTCAAGATCGTTTGGAAGTCATGCAAGCCCTGGCTGGTTTTGATCAGGTTCTCGCTTCCGACGCTGTTGACGGCGACTACGATATCATTCTTCTCATTCGAGATCTGCCGGGCGCCAATATCGATCAATTCGTCAGTAACACGATCCGAATTCTGAAGGGTGTGAAGGAAGTTGATATCTGCCACGTCGAATTGGCCGTCGAGGGTGCCAATGACGGCAACGAGCAGTCAACTAAATCTACCAAGCCCAGCGCCGAGTGCTACCTGTTTCTCGAGACCGACCGTCGTCATTTTGAGGACATCTTCAGCACCCTAAGTGTCTTAGGCTCTGTGACTTCCTGCGAAGTCGCCAGCGGCCAATTCTCACTCGTCCTGCGTATAGAGGCCACCAGTTTTGACTCCTTGGACAAGCTGATTAATGATAGGATTCGTCCCCTCCCCGGCGTGCTGCGAGCAAAGGAAAATCGCATTATTAAGCTCGCGGGCTTCTAAGCCGACACTAATACAGGATAAATTATCTCATAAATTAGTGATTGAAATGGAAAAAATGCAGAAACAGGACGATTTTGCTTGCGATTTTTTTCACAAAGACATAGGTTTGGCAATGGAAAAGCCTGTCGACCGACACCGAACAAGTTTGTGGTGTGATCGTCTCGCCGCTCTACATCAGGAGACATGACCATGGAGACGAATGATAAAGAATTCAAACCCTTTAATGTAGATATTTGGAAGTATGACGGCCACGCCGGAGCTCTTATACCGCTGCTGCAATCAGCGCAAGATACATACGGTTATGTATCCGAACGCGCCATTGACTACATCAGTCACGTAACCGGAGTTCCTCCGGCAGAAATCTATGGTGTCGTTACCTTCTACGCGCAATTTCGGACCAAGCCCCTTGGTGAAAAAGTTATCAAGGTATGCAACGGTACTGCTTGCCATGTCAATGGCGTCAAGGAAATCGCCAATACCTTGACAGACGAACTTGGCATCAACTACGAAGAAACGACCGAAGACGGGAAATTCAGCATGGTCTCCGTTGCGTGTCTGGGTTGTTGCTCGTTAGCTCCGGTCGTTATGGTCAGCAACGAAACCTTTGGCCGCTTGACCCCTCAGAAAACACGCAAGCTCGTGCGCGACTTGAAGCGGAAATAGGGAAGGTATTGGGACAATGGCTATAAAAACTGTAATGGTCGGATTGGCTACTTGCGGCATCTCTGCCGGCGGCGAAAAAGTCTATGAGGCATTCCAGAAAGAGCTTCAGAACGGCGCCGACTTTGTCCTCCGTGAGACCGGCTGCGTTGGAATGTGCTACCGGGAGGTGCTCGTCTCGATTTCCAATGGCAACCAGGAATCTTACTTATACGGCGAAGTCACCCCGGATCGCGTAAAGCGAATCGTCGCTGACCATATTCAGAACGACAAGCCGATTGACGAGTGGTTGGTTTCCGGCGCCGACCGAGAAGTCGGTTTTTTCGACAAGCAAGTGCGGATTGTGCTCCGCAACTGCGGTGTGATCGATCCGAGTTCGCTTCAGGAATATCTGCAGAGCGGTGGTTACAAAGCCGTCGAGAAAGTCATCAAAGAGATGACACCCGAGCAAGTCATCAAGGAAGTCCAGATTTCCGGATTACGCGGGCGCGGTGGTGGTGGATTCCCGACAGGAAAGAAATGGGAACTGACTCGTGCTAGCGTTTCGGACAAGAAATACATCATCTGCAATGCCGACGAGGGTGACCCCGGCGCATTTATGGATCGTTCAGTTCTCGAGGGCGATCCACACTCCGTCCTTGAAGGGATGATGATCGCTGGTTTTGCGATCGGCGCCGATGAAGCATACATCTATTGCCGTGCAGAATATCCCAAAGCTGTTGCCCGTCTGCGCCTCGCTATCTCGCAGGCAAAAAAACAGGGACTTCTGGGCGACAATATCTTCGGCAGCAACTTCAACTTTAGTATCAAAGTCAAAGAAGGCGCAGGCGCTTTCGTCTGCGGCGAAGAAACCGCGCTGATAGCCTCAATCGAAGGTCGTCGCGGCATGCCGCGGTTCCGCCCGCCATTTCCGGCCCAGCAAGGTTTGTGGGGAAAACCGACCAACATCAACAACGTCGAAACCTTTGCCAATATTCCGTGGATTATTCTCAATGGCGGCGCTGCCTATGCCGCCTATGGCACTGAAGACAGCAAGGGCACAAAGGTCTTTGCCATGGCAGGCAAAGTCAAGCGCACTGGCTTGGTCGAAGTCCCGATGGGGATGAGTATCAACGATATCATCTTCAAGATCTGCGGCGGCATCATCAACGATAAGAAGTTCAAAGCCGTCCAAATGGGCGGACCATCCGGTGGTTGTATACCGGCCTCGCTCGGCGAGACGCTGATAGATTATCAGCAGATCAATAAGACCGGCGCAATTATGGGTTCGGGTGGTATGGTCGTGATGGACGAAACCACCTGTATGGTCGATGTTGCCAAATTTTTCCTCGCATTTACACAAGCGGAATCCTGCGGCAAGTGTACCTTCTGCCGTATCGGCACCAAGCGCATGCTGGAGATTCTTGAGCGTATCACCGAAGGCAAGGGCAAGGAAGAAGATCTCGTCACACTCGACCAACTCGGCGAGCAGATAAAAATCGCATCACTATGTGGGCTCGGCCAGACGGCGCCGAATCCGGTCTTGTCTACTCTGCGCTACTTCCGCGATGAATACGAAGCGCACATTCGTCAGAAGAAGTGCCCGGCGCATGTTTGCAGTCCGTTGTTGACTTACACGATTGACCAGGAAAAGTGCAACGGCTGCATGCTCTGTCCGCGCTCCTGTCCGACCGATGCCATCATCGGCGAAAAGAAGATGCCGCACAAGATTCTGCAGGATCTGTGTATCCAGTGCGGGAAGTGTTTTACTGTCTGCAATCAGGACGCGGTTATCAAGGACTAAGGTGAATAATGATTACGATTACCATAAACGGCAAACAAGTCACCGCTGATCCCGGTAAAACCATTCTCGAAATCGTTCACGATCAAAAACTCGACTCGATCCCAACCTTGTGCTACGACCGAAAGCTCGAACCGTTCGGTTCATGCTTCTTGTGTGTCGTCGAAGTCGAAGGCATGAGCAAGCTCGTACCGTCCTGCGCCACCAAGCCGTGGAACGGCATGGTGCTGCAAACGCGCTCGCCGAAAGTTGTCGATGCGCGGAAGACGTGCCTGGAGTTGCTGGTTTCCAACCACTATGCCGATTGTTTCGGCGCTTGTCGCCTGAACTGTCCTGCGGACGTTGATATTCAGGGCTACCTTTCATTGACATATCTGGGCAAATACCACGAAGCCGTCCAACTTATTAAGGAAAAGAACCCATTCCCGTCGGTTTGCGGCCGGGTCTGCACTCGCAAATGCGAGCTGTCATGCCGCCGAAAATTGATCGATGATGCAGTTGGAATCGACTACTTGAAACGATTCTCCGCAGACAAAGACCTCGACGACATGTGGACTCCAGTTCCGAAGCCTCGTAATGGCAAGAAAGTCGCAATCATCGGCGGCGGTCCGGCCGGATTGACTTGCGCCTACTACCTGACACTCGAAGGCTACGAGCCGACGGTGTTCGAAGCGCTGCCCGAACTCGGCGGCATGCTGCGTTACGGTATACCGGAATACCGTCTGCCGAAGGCGATTCTCGATAAAGAAATCAAATGGATCACTGACTTAGGTGTCGATGTCCACACCAACACGAGACTCGGGCGCGACATCACTATTGACGGGCTCTTTGAACAAGGCTACAAGTCCGTGTTTGTTGGCCTCGGCGCTCAACTCGCCAAGAGCATGGGTATTGCCAATGAGCAGGTAACGAACGTGCTCGGCGGTGTTGACTTCTTGCGCGACGTGACGATGAACAACGCACCGGCGATCAAGGGCCGCGTGGTTGTGGTCGGCGGCGGAAACACGGCTATTGACGCCGCCCGAACTTCGCTTCGCCTCGGTGCCGACGAAGTCATCCTGCTCTACCGCCGCACACGCAAAGAAATGCCGGCAAACGAAATGGAAATCGTCGCCGCAGAGGAAGAGGGCATCGTTTTCAAGTATCTGGCGGCTCCGACCAAGATCAATTCCAAAGACGGCGTGCTTCAATCAATGGAATGCATCGAAATGGAACTCGGCGAACCAGATGCATCGGGTCGTCGCCGTCCGGTCGAAAAGAAGGGCTCTAACTACACGCTGGACTGCAACTTTGTGATTTCTGCCATTGGTCAGGAGGCCGACCTTGCCGGCGTCCAAAATGGCGATTCGGATGAGAACGAAATTGAACTTAGCAAGTGGCATACAATCATCGCGGCCGAAGGTACTTTCAAGACAAATCGGCCTGGTGTTTTCGCCGGTGGCGACGTCGTCACTGGTCCTGCTGACGCTATCGATGCCGTAGCAGCCGGTCGTCTAGCGGCCTATGCGATTCAACGTTTTATTGAAACCGGCCACTACGAACGCCTCAAGCCGCTCTTCGCCAGCCGCAAAGACAATCTTAAGGACTTTACCACCGAAGACTTCTGCGATCCGAAGACCAGCGAACGAACTCACATCGCGGAATTGCCGGTCGCCGAGAGAATCCGCTCTTTTAAAGAAGTTGAACTTGGGCTTACAGAAGAACAGGCAAAATTCGAAGCCTGCCGCTGTATGGAGTGCGGCTGTCAGGTTGCACTTGAATGCAAGCTGCAAGACTACTGTGGTGAGTATGGCGCCGACCAGACGCGTTTTGTCGGTGAATTCAACCGCTACAAGATCGATACGCGCCATCCCTACATCACACTCGACGCAAACAAATGCATCAACTGCGGCCGCTGCGTGCGAACCTGTGCCGACATCCTCGATGTCTCTGCGCTCGGCTTCGTTAATCGCGGTTTCCGCACCATGGTCAAGCCGGCCCTCGAAAAAGCCCTCGCCGAAACCAACTGCGTCTCGTGCGGCAACTGCGTCGACGTTTGTCCAACTGGAGCAATCGTCAACAAACTGCCGTTCGGTCGTTCTGGTCCGTGGCTGATGCACCGCATCAAGAACGTCTGCAATTTCTGTTCTATCGGCTGTAACGTTGAGATCAACGCCAAGACCGCCGACCTGTTCTATGTCTCCGGCTCTTTCGAGGGCGAACCAAACTTCGGTGAGTTGTGCGTTCGAGGCAGATACGGTTATCAGCAGCTTCTCGGCAACGAACGCCTGCGCAAGCCATACGTCCGCAAGGGCGGCGATCTGGTACCGGCAACTTGGGAAGAAGCCTGGGAGCGAATCGAGCAAGGCGCAAAAGATCTCCGCCTCGAGTACGGGCGTAAGGCAATGATGGTGTCGGCGTCGCCGAAACTCACCGATGAGGAACTCTACCTTGCAGGTAAGCTCGCCCGCGTCACCCTTGAAACCAATGCCATTGGCAGTTTCCAGCACTTGGCGACCGAGGCCGACTATCACGCGCTCGACGGTTTGTTGGGCGCAACAGTGTCTACCTGCGGAACAACCGAGTTGGAATCGGCAGATCTGATCTTGCTCGTCAATTGCGATCCCTTTACCGAGAATCCCGTCCTGGGCTGGCGGCTCAAACGCATGCTCAAGAAGGGAAAGCAAGCCATCGTTGTCAATTCCGCAGACATTGGAATCAACCGTTATGCCACGCAGTGGCTTGATCCGCGCCGCGGAACAGCAACCTTGCTGCTTAATGGATTGATGGCCGAGGTCATTCGACAGGGCGAAGAGAATCGGTCCTACCTCGACTCGCGCACCAAGAACTACGAACGCTTCCGTCGATACATTGAAGTCATCGATACCGACGAGGTCTCATCGGTAACCGGCGTCCGGGCCGCTAAAATTGAAGAATGCGCCCGATTGCTTTCCGCCAAAGATCGCAAAGTCGTCGCCATTTACAACCTGGACAGCCGTCGCGACCGCTCACCGAACGACCTCAAAGCACTGGCCTCGTTGATGCTTATGACCGGACGAATCGGCACCGACGGAAGCGGAATGATTCTGTTGTCAAGCCAAGCGAATACCCGTGGCATGCAAATCGCCGGCTTCGATCAACGGCTGTTACCGGGCGGCGCACTGATCACCCCCGAGAGTTTTGCGAAGCTATCGACGTTGTGGAATCACGATCTTGACTGCTTGAAGAACGGTGAGGGCGGTGACTTCCGCACTGATTTTGAGAATGGCAAACTCAAAGGTGCAGTCATCCTCGGTGAAAATCCCGCTATCGATCCCGATTGGTATAAACGCGTGGAGAAACTCGAGTTTCTGGTCGTTGCCGATTTGTTCATGACCGAAACCGCTAAACTCGCTGACGTTGTCCTTCCGCTCAACAGCTATGTCGAAGATGAAGGTACTATGACGAATTGGGAGGGCTTGCGGCAGTCATTGAAACCTCTGGGCAAATCACTTACCGGCCACAGCAACATTGATATTATCGCACGGATTATGCAGTCTGCCGATGGTGGTGTTCACGGCGCATCATATTCGCACGAGTTCCTTGCCAAGGAGATGCACAAGCTGCTGCCCGAACGGGATCAGAAAGTCGACAATGCGGCGAAATTCGGCCAGACGTTTCCTGCTCCTGGCGGCAGGGCTAACTTCGAAGTGTATCCAACATTAGTCAAGGCCACCGAAGTGAAGTACCCCAATGTGCTCGTTCTTGATGAACGCACCGATGCCAAATTGTCGCAGGTTTTCGGAGAAAAGTAATAGCGAGGGAGTGGGAATCAGAAGTGCGGCTATCGAAATCGACGGCCGCACTTTTTCATTTTTGGAGCCTTTACGTTAAGACTTGTTTTCCCTCTTGGACGCCTTCAATAGTTCTTCAATCTTGCCGGTAATCTCTTCACCCATCGGTTCAGCTTTAGATGGCCAGCGCGCCACGAGATTGCCCTTCTGGTCGATCAAGAATTTGCTGAAGTTCCAGGCGATTTCCCCGGGAATATTTGAAGTCTGTGTCAGGTACTTGAACAACGGGTGGATGTCGTCCCCCTTGACACTAACCTTTGACATCATCGGAAATGATACATCAAACTTGGTGGTGCAGAATTCCTTGATTTCTTCATCTGTTCCCGGTTCCTGCCCGCCGAAATTATTCGCTGGGAACCCGACAACCACAACACCCTGATTCTTGTACTTGTCGTACAGCGCTTCAAGACCCGTGTACTGCTTGGTGTAGCCGCAATGACTCGCGACATTGACGATCAGCACCACCTTGCCTTCGAAGGCCTTGAGGCTGATCGCTTCGCCATCAATTGTCTTGAAAGGTATCGCCCGGTACTCGATTGCTGTTTGTTCCGTCATGGTGCTCTCCGTCTTCGATTCTTTCTTTGCATCGGGAGCCGGTGTCCCTGCCAATGCAATACTGACAATCAGGGCTGCCGATAAGCCTACTGCTGTGATCTTCATCTTGTGATTCCTTCGTTTCCAATTCAACCCACCCGATTATACGCTCGTAAGCACGATAGTTGTGGCAGCGGTCTAACTAATCGGTGATTGACAAAATCGCGAGAAATAGGCTACTTTTGCAGCGACAACCATTCACTGGAGGAACGAGATGGCAGCAAAAAGTAAGAAACACGATTGGTCGCAGTTTGTCTTACGGGTTTACATCAACACCAAACCGGAGAAGGTCTTTCAAGCGTGGACTGATGACAGAGTCGTCTCTAAATGGTTTACGCAGAAGACGGTGATTGAACCCCGCAAGGGCGGCCGCCTCTACTTCGAATGGCTCGCCGGCGATAAACTCGATGACAAGGTCAAGCAGATTGTCAAAAACAAGAAGTTTGTATTTCCATTTGGCAAAGACGGCACCGAGGTTTCGGTTGTCTTCAAGAAGGATGGTAAGGGCACCCTTTGCGAACTCAAGCAATATAACATGAAAACCGATCCGGAATCCAAATGGTCAATGCACCGGGGTTGTATACAGGGTTGGACGTTCTTCCTGACAAATCTAAAGAGCTATCTCGAGCATGGAATCGATCTCCGTAGTAATGATGTCAAACGCAGCTATCGACAGGACTACGTAAATAGCTAGGAGACAGTAGCTAGCGAGAGCGTCTGGAACGGTTTGCGAAAATTCCAAAATCAACTGCTTAGTTTGTTGCAATATCGTATAATAATGCGATGAAACAAATCTGCCGCTTGTGTCTGATTTACGCCTGCGTCGCCGCAACGATCATTTCCTGCGGCGCCGACACAACTGAGACTCCACCTGCCAAAACCACCGTCAGCGACGCGCCGGATCAGGTGATGACCAATTCCGAGATCTACCTTACCAGCGGCGGCAAGCGCAAAGCGACGATCAAATCCGACACGCTGATGACCTATGCGCGAATCGATACGACTCTACTCTACAAGGTGGAAGTATTATTCTTCGACAGTTCCGGCAACCACACGTCGACCCTCACTGCTGACTCCTCCAGAGTCAGTCAGCGCGCCAGCACCATGTCGGTCTTTGGCCACGTCAAGGCTTGGACAGAAGATAACCGTCGCCTCGTTGCCGATTCGCTCCGCTGGAACGCCAAGACCGAGCGCATCGAGACCGAAGGCTATGTCGAAATCTATCGCGGCGGCGATATGATTTCCGGATTCGGGCTCGAGACTGATCAACGACTCGAGCACACGACCATCAAACGCCAGCCCAAAGGATCGTTTAATGAACCTGATTAAGTTGACTGCCGTTGCTGCAATTGTGTTCAGTTTGTTCGCTGTCGCACCGGCTGATGAAATCACACCGGATCAAATGCGTCGAATGGTCTCGGCGGAACTGAAAACAGCTGGCGCTGCCGGTGATTCAGTCGGCGCTGCTTTGCGAGTGGCTGGCTATGGAGAGAAGTTTAAGGATTTTTTGATTGTCCCTGTGATTCGAAACGGTGTTCTCGTCTCCGTTTATCGCGATGACCCGAAGCGCAATTCAGTCACGGAAATCTGTTCGAAATCCAACGTCAAAACGCTCAAGCTCAATCTTTTTTCCACCGAGGGCGCCCGCTTCGAGATGGATGAGCAAGGCGTGATCGACCCGGAACCGAGACTCATCAGCGTTGGCCCGATTTCATTTCTTGGCGCACTAACTGCCGGTTGGTATCACGATACCGGCGATTCCTTCGTGTTGCTGTCGTTGTCCGGACGACTCGTTACTGAATCCGACATCGCTCGTTATTGGCCCGAACATCTCGAAGCACTGCGCGCAGTCGGCCGTTAGTGAGTTTACTCCGGCGCTCCGACGGTAGCGACCACATAGTTCTTTGTGTCAAAATACTTCTCCGCCACGCGCTTGACATCAGCGGCTGTAACCGCTTTCATTGCGGTGATCAAATCATCCTCAACATCATATTTCCCAACGAGAAATTGATTCACCGCCATATAGTAAGCCTGGTTGATCCGCGAGAGGCGCGCCGTCAACTGCGATCCCCAGAGTGAATTGACCGAACGTTCAAGTTCCTCGGCAGAAACTTCCACAGTTCGCATTGAATCAATCAGATGTAAGATCCCGGCTTTTGCGACCGCATAGTTCTCAACTCCGGTACCCATTGCCGCCGAAAACCAGCCGAAGTCGCGGTCAAATCCGACACCAGCGCCTACGCGATAAGCCAATCCTTGCTGCTCGCGCAAGACCTTTCCGAGACGTGTTGAGAGTATGTCAACCGCGACCCGCATCACAACCGCATCAGGGCTCGAAGCGCCGCATACTGCGTTGCCGATGTACATGTACGCCTGCTTTTTTTCCATCGGCTTGTTCTCTTTGAGTTCTCCTGTGATCAGTCTTGGCGCAACAGCCGGGACAGTCCCGAGATCCACCTTCGGCAGATCTCCGAACGCGCTCCTGATCTTCGAGAGCATCTGCTCTGGTTCCAGGTCGGTGCAGACCGACAGAATCACATTATTCGCTGCGTAGAACTTAGAATAGTGTGCTCTTAAATCCTCCGCCGTGAAACCGCCTACGGATCGCATGGTTCCGGTCTCGGGGCTGGTGAAGCGCGTGTCTTTGAAGAGCAAGTCATAATATATGTTCTTCGCCAGATCAGATGTCGATCCCGATTGCATCCCGAGGATACCCATGACTTCGCCGCGCACCTGTTCAACTTCACTCTCCGGGAATGTGGCGTTTTTTACCATCTCCGCGAGCAACTCAATCCCCTTGTCGGTAAAGTCCGAGATTGTCTCCAGTTTCAGGAAGGAGAACTGCCGCGATGTGTAGCGATCATCATAGGGGATGTATGGATTGTCATTCGTCGTTAAATTTGCGCCAATCGCTGCCAGCGCCCGCGACATCGCCTCGGTACTGTAATTCTTCGTCCCGTGAGTGAGCATGCGGTTGACAAAATCAGTGATGCCTTCCTTGCCCTGTGGTTCCATCGCCGCCCGGTTTTTGCCCAGCACCATGAAGGCCTGGACCTGCGAGTATGGATTCGACTTGATGATCACTTCCAGTCCATTTGGCAGCGTTTCGTGCAGGTACTTGCTCTTGATCTGTGCCGCCGCCGAGGTTTTTGTCTCAGCAAACGGCGTAACGACGGTCGCAATATAATTGTATTGCTTGAAGTACTTCGCCGCCACCCGCTTGACATCCGCCGGTTTCACCTTCTCCATATTGGCCGTCATGTTGTCGATGAAGTCGTACCCGGTCGCGACCATCAGCGGAGCTACCTGGAATCCGTAGTAATGCAATTTTTCCTTAAGGTAGATATCGCTCGTCTTCGCCGAAGTAATGACCGATCTGATATCGGCCTCGCTCGGCTCCCACGTCGCGACTGTCTGTTCCATTGCCTGATTCAACAGGTCAATCACCTTCTGCACGTTCTGGATGGAGTCAGTCTTGATCGAAATGTCATAAGTGCTGAAGTCCTTCTGTGTATTGACTGAAGCCGACACCGATTGTGTCAAGCTGCCATCCGGACCCGATATCGCCTTCAGCAGCGGCGAAACACCCTGTGTATTGAGCAGATCATTGAGGATGTAGAAGGCGAAGTAATCGGGATCTGACCACAGCGGTGCGCGGGAAGTGAAGTTCAGGTAGCAGCTCTTGCTTTCCATTTCCTGCTTCACGATTTTCTTCTCATTCGGAAGATTCACGGCAAACTGCGGCACCGCTGGAATCGCTTTCGCCGGTGCAGAGCCAAAGTACTGCTTATACTTTTTGACCATGTCGGCTGTGTTGAAATCACCGATCACCAGCGCCACCATGTTGTTTGGCGCATAGTATGTCTGATAGTAGTCCAGAATTTCTTGCCGCGTCACGGTGTTGATGAGATTCTCATAGCCCAACACCGGCCGCGCATAGGGAGTGCCCGCAAAGACAACGGACTGATGCAAGTCATCGACAAGGTCGTCAATGCGATCATGGCTCTGCCGAATCTCTTCGATTACGACCTTACGTTCTTTCGGAAATTGGTCTTCGGGGAGAATTGAATTGAATAGCTGGTCGGACTGCACGTCAAGACCGTAATCGATGTAGTCGGTTGGCATCAGAACGAGGTAAGCAGTCAGGTCCTTGCGCGTAAACGCGTTAATGTATCCTCCGTGTCGCTCGATCAGGTCGTCCAGTTCAGACTGTGATTTGGTCTTCGTACCGTCAAACAGCAGATGTTCGAGGAAATGCGTGGCGCCGTTATTGAACTGGTTCTCGTATCGTGCACCGGCATTGACAAAGACAATCGATGTAATCATCGGCGACGAGTGATTCTCGACAAAGATTGCCTCAAGTCCGTTTTCAAGCGTAACCTTGGTGGACGGCAAGCCCGCATAAGCGGCGGTGGAAAGTGTAACGAAAAGCAGTACTGCGATAAAGCGACGAAACGACATTTAATCCTCCCGAAAGAATGACCTAATAATCACCCAATCAACCTTTGGATCGCATCGAAGTCAAGTCTATTGATGGCTTCTTCATTAATGGCATGGTAACGCGACGGAAAAGCGCCCGACAACAATCGGGCGCTTGGAGTTAGTTTATGACAAGAAGATCTCTTAGGCTATTTATTGACAAGCTGGACAAACTCGTCAATCCGGGCTGTCGCTCGTTGAACTGCCGATTGCCAGAATTCATCCTTGGTCAAATCGACACCCAGATGCTTCTTAGCCACCTGCTCCGTCGTCATCTTGCCGGTATCCTCAAGCAAACTGCGGTACTTCTTTGCGAAACCTTTGCCTTCCTGCTCTGCGCGCTCATAGACACCGCCCGCAAACAAGAATCCCATCGTATACGGGAAATTGTAAAACGGCACATCGGTAATGAAGAAATGAAGTTTCGATGCCCAGAATAGGGGATGATACCCTTCCTTTGGATCAAGGATATCACCAAAGGCGTCTTTCTGTGCGGCGAGCATCATTTCGTCGAGACGATTCTTGCCGACAATTCCGCTGGCCCGCTCTTCATAGAAGCGCCTATCAAATAGATAACGCGCATAGATGTTGCAGAAGAGGATCAACGTGCCCTGCAGTTCCTGGTCAATCAGCAACAACTTGCCCTGTCGATCGCTGACCTCCTGCAAAGCGGCGCTGCCAACGCGAAGTTCATTGAAAATTGAAGCGGTTTCCGCCAATCCCATCGGGTACTCGGTGGCCAATTGCGGCGTGTCCTTCAGGACCCACTGATGGTAAGCATGGCCCAATTCGTGCGCGAGTGTCGACATGCTGCTGTAATCATTGGAATACGTCATGAACACCCGCGATTCACCCTTCAGGTTCAACCCAGTGCAATAGGCGCCGTCGGCTTTGCCGGCTCGATCCTCGGCTTCAATCCAGCGTTTGTCAATCGCCATCCGCGAGAACTTCGCCATCTCTTCCGAGAACGAACCCAAATGCTTGACAATGAAATCGGCCGCCTGATCATAAGTGAATTCCAGGTCGAGATGTCCTACCGGAGCAAATTGATCGTACCAGCAGAATTTGTCCGTCCCCATCAATTTCTTTTTTGCATCTGTGTAACGTTTCAGATCAGGAATAACCGACTTTACCGCGCTCCACATTGCATCCAACGTTTCCTGCTGGCTGCGGTTAAGCATCAACGGTTCGACCAGGGCGCTCTTCCAGCCGCGATTGCGATACAATGCCAGCCGGAATCCCGCCTGGGCATTCAGGACCGATGCGCAGACACTTGCTTCATTCGCCCAGACCTTCTCAAAGGTCGCGAATGCGCGGCGTCTGACATCGCGGTCAGGATGCTGGAATTTGTTCGAGAGCTGTCCGACCGACATCGTTTCCACTGTATCGCTCTCGGCAAACTCGACAGCGATCTCCCCGGAAATCTTGTCATACAGCCGCGACCAGCCGTGATAACCGTTGACCGCCAATTCCTGCGCCAGCGCCTCGAGCTGCGGCGCCATTTTGTGCTTCGCCATGCGCCGCATTTCGTCCAGCGGGAACTTGATCTCGGCTACCTGTCCGTCCGCAGTCAATCTCTCCCATTCGACATCAGTGTGACCGGCAAAACTGGCTTCGAATCCGGTACGCAGATTCAGCCATGAAGCGATATAGTTGTCGACTTCGCCCTCAAGTGCATGCGCAGGATCATCCTTAACGTTTTGCGAGGTCAGGCAATGCGCAAACGACCGCGCCATCTCAATGTGCGCACCAAGTCGTTGAAACTCCAGGATGGCAGAAATCCACTGCGCCCGACTCGAATCGTTCAGCACCGCCGGCAGAGCCTTTACATCGGCGGCAAGCTTCTCCAGATCGCTGCGGATTGCGTCGCAGAATTTTCTGAACTCCGGCGAGGCGCTCCCCCCGGGAAATATCGAATCGAGCTCCCATTGTGGTGAGGAAGCCTTCGCTTTGGTCGAAGTACTGACATTGGACATGGTTGTTCTCCTGATCTGACGTAGACTCGCCGAACCGGCATTCGGTAAGCAGTTACTTAATTATCAAAACTAATGTGATTGCCGCGATCTGTCAAGGCTCATTGTTTCGCTACAGATACTCCAGCTCAATCCGCTTGGCACGTGGCAACATGTTCTTCACCTGGCCATCTTGAAAAAGTCCGCACCCGAGCGCATAGCGATCATAGCGCAACAGCACATAACCATTCGTGGCATCCACAATATCATCCTCGGTCGGCTTGATATCCAAACCCTGAAGATACTTCAGGGTCTGTGCTCGCGACAGTGTAATCGTGTTGCGCGTCGCCAGTGCGCCGAAAATTTGCAGTAAATTGGTCGTCGGTTTGACGCTCTTGTGGACGCGAGCGATAAGCAAACCGGCAGTATCCGGTACAATCGTTTCATCATATTGCTTCGGACCGACTATCACCCGTCCTTTGGGGCCGGCGTAAAACCCGAAGTCATCGAACAGCGTCCGGACAAGTCCAAATCGCAGTTCCAGATAATCGAGGACCTGATCGCGAATTTCCGGTTCGCAGTAGTCGATCACTTGCGCACCTTTGCCAGGAAGAATCCGCCGGTATCATGAAAATGCGGAAATATGCGCTTTGTATTGGCCAATCGCGGATCGAAATCCTTGCCTTGCCACGAGGTCAATCCGTTTGTCATCGTCAATCCCGGGATCTCAATCGGCTCCAATTCCGCCGGCCGATTTTCCAGCAAGTGCTGGATAATCTCTTCGTTCTCTTCCGGGGCAAAAGTGCAGGTCGAATAGACCATCGTACCGCCGACGCGCAACAAATCAAACGCCTTCGTGATAAGCTGCTTCTGACGATTCGCGCTTGCCGGAATTCGTTTTGGCGACCACCAAATGAATAGTTTGCGGTCTTTTCGCATTGTGCCTTCGGAGGTACACGGTGCATCCAACAAGACGATGTCGAATTCCGTCTCGGGAAAATTGCGGAGATCGTAATTCGTAACCACCGTGTTCAGCGCACCGGTCTTCTCCAAATTGAACTTGAGTGCCCGGATGCGATCATATTCCAGATCATTCGCGACGATGGTGCCGCGATTATTCATCAATGCCGCCAGTTGAGTCGTTTTGGAGCCGGGCGCCGCGCAGGCATCGAGCACCGACTTTGCACCGGTAAGTTCCGAACGGACCACGAGAGGCGGTAGCATCGAGGTCAAATCCTGAATGTAAATCGCACCGATGAAATGCTCCAGCGTCGCTCCAAGTCGCACATCGTTCGAACTGAAAGCGTGTTCGTACCATGGACAGGCATGCAGCGGAATTCCGTACCCTTCAAAGCGCTCCCGTACATGTTGTACTTCTGCCTTAAGAGTGTTGACGCGGCACGATCGCGGCAACGGCCGCAACAAAGCGTCAAAGAATTTCTCGGGTTCATCGGAAAGAGATTCGTAGCGCTGGAGAAACTCCGCGGGTAGTTCAAACTGCATTATTCCATCATACCGCTAATCGCGCCGGATGTCAACAGGAGCGGGTGCCTTGCTGGCTTGCGCTTCGCGCTATTCGATTGAGCATCCCCTTAAACACCAATTCGTGAATTGGATAGAGCGTGTACCAATAGAGTAGTCCGAATGCTCCGGCCGGATCGAACAACGCTGTCTGTCTGATGACTGAACTGTCTCCATCACCGCTGACTTCGAATTGCAGCCATGCCCGCCCAGGAACCTTCATTTCAGCAGAAAGCCGCAGCAAATGGCCAGGCTCGTATGCTTCCACGCGCCAGAAATCAACAGTATCGCCGACAACCAATTCTTCGGGGTTGCGGCGGCCGCGACGAAGACCGGCACCGCGCACCAGAATGTCCATTAGGCCGCGCAGTCTCCGTAACCAGTTGCCGTAGTACCAGCCGGTCTTTCCACCGATGCGGCGGATTGGAGCAAAAGCCTCTTCGCGAGTACAATGCACAGTGATGCTGCGTGAGTCGACGAGCCGTGAGCCAAACTTGATTCCGCCCCAGGGTCGGCGGGCGGGTATCGAGGACAGCGCGTCACTCCAGCGCGTCTGCGCAAAACTCTGGTCTTCATACTTCAGTGCACGCTCCACAGCCTGGCGGATGCCGCGTGGACGGATTGTGAACATCCTCTCGGCCAGATTGTTTGTTACCACGGTCTCATTGCGCACGCTATCAATCAGCTTCCGGCCGATTCCAGCGTAAACCGGCGTAACAAAGCCCAGCCATAAACTCGAAATGTAGGTCGAGAGAATCGGCACTGGTATGATGATCCTTTTAAGGTTTCGCTGGCGGGAGAATTCCTTCATGATATCCAGATAGGACACCTTGTCAGCACCGCCGAATTCAACGACGGTGCTCTCGCGACACTTAACGTCCAGTCCGGCGATGAGGTACTCGATTACGTCCTCTACCGCGATTGGCTGTGAAAGCGTTCTTGTCCAGCGCGGTGTAACCATGACTGGCAACTTGCTCACCAAAGCGCGAATCATCTCGAAAGACAAACTTCCCGAACCGATGATGATCGATGCGCGAAACTCGATTGTCGTTATGCCGGTGCTGCGTAAACACTCTCCGACCTCTTGACGGCTTGACAGATGTTTTGAGAGCTCTCGATCGCTCCCCAGGCCTCCGAGGTAGATGATTCGCCCTACGCCGCACTCTTTTGCAACCACGGCGAAGTTCTCGGCGCCTTGTCGATCGCGGCTCGCAAACTCATCGCCGGCCGCCATCGAATGCACGAGGTAGTATGCGACATCAACGCCCACAAGCGCCTTTTGCAGTGACTCCTTGTCGGCGACGTCGCCTTCAACAATTTCGGTTCTTTGGGCGACCTTCGATTTCAGGTATTCCGGCTTGCGCGCCAGGCATCGCACTTGATGCCCGCCCGCTTCGAGCGCTTTCAGAAGTCGTCCGCCGATATATCCCGTGGCGCCTGTAACTAAGATCTTCATTACGTGAACTAGAACTCCACACTTAGACCAATAGTCGGTAGCAGCCCGATTGATTCATCTTCATCAGTTGTTCGCTCTCGTTCATTCCACCTTGGTACTTGATGGAATGCGTGATTATATACATTCTGAATATCGATATACGTGATCATCGTCCAGCCATTAAAAAACCACCGCCGGTCGAGTCGGACGTCAAGACTGTGATTAGCTTCCAGACGACTCGAATTATACAAGTCCGGAGACTGCGTTCCATCGCTGTTGAAGGGTGTGTATGGTGAGCCTGATGCGAACCGGAACTTCGTTCCCAATTCCCACGTCTCATTGAATAGGTAACCCCCGCCAATGTTCAGTATCCATCTTTGATCATAGCTGCCGGGCCGCCTGATCCCATCGAGTGCCGTGAATTCCGATTGGTTGTAGCTTACAGACAATGTCCCATAGCACGGAATCTCCGAAAGTTTCTTCTGCACCGACAGCTCCACTCCGCGTGTTCTCCCTGTAGCCTTGCTTACCAATCGGTCAAACCCGAACGACGCAAATCCTTCATCCTTGCCGCCAAATCCACCGCCGGTATTGGCAAGAACAAGATAGGGCCGGGAGTTGCTGGCTGGATAGTCGAAGTAGCTTTTCAGATATGCCTCTAACGTAATACGGGTATCGTCACGTGCAATTCGTTCAACTCCCACAATATACTGGTTTACTCCCACGAACTCCAATTGCCGGTTTTCTTCGTATGCCGCCAACCAAATGTATGAAGGTGACTGGTAATATCTGCCGACGCTTGCGTTCAGAGCTGTTCTTTCGGCCAAGCGGAACGCCCCGCTGAACCGCGGGGACAAGGCAACATTGTCCGCAATCAGACTGAAGTAGTCCACGCGCCCACCTACAGTAAGATTAACTCGACCCAGAGTCTGTGCCAATTGCACATAGCCCGAAGCCTTTTGTGCCGTCGTATCAATCTGTCTGTTGATCTCAATTTCGCTGCCGTAACTATCAGTGAATCGCGGCACAACAACATCTGCAGAGAATCGAATCAACTTCCCCTGGAGTCCACCGGTGAACTTTGTTTGCGGTGATAACTGTACTACCAAGTCGCCACGCAAGGACGACTCGTGCTCAATGGCATCATTCCGAAACACCGGGTTCAACAGGGAGTCATTCTGGCGGTAATTGTACTCGACATATGTCTGGCCAGCTGTCAATGTCGCATAGCCCGATCTGAACAAGTGTTGCCACGATAGCGCGCCAATAGTTTGGTTCTGGTCATTGGCAAGCACGCGCGAATTGTCAAAGCGGTCCTCGGCATCGTCGTTGAACTGTCTGACATTGTTGATTGCTCCAATGCCGAGAAGACTCACACGATTCTTGCGATCCAGTCGATAGTCCGCTTTGGCCAGAAAATCCCAGTACTCCGGCACGAACGAAAACCCAGCGGCCTTGAATATCAGATCCAGATAGCTCCGTCGTGCAGACGCTATGAACGATCCGCCCCGACCAATCGGTCCCTCCAGATTCAGTCCGAATTGCGAGGCCGAGATCGTTGCCTTGCCGCCGAGTTGATCACTTCGACCGTCGCGCAACTCCAAAGCCAGCACACTTGACAACTTGTCACCGTAGCGAGCGCCAAATCCTCCGGTTGAGAAAGTTGTGCCGGAAACAAAGTCCAGGTTGATGATGCTAAGCGGTCCGCCGGTGGCACCCTGCGTTCCGAAGTGGTTGATGTTGGGTACTTCGAGATTGTCGATCAAAAACAAATTCTCCGATGGCGCGCCGCCGCGAACCACTAAGTCATTGCGGCCCGGTTCAGCTTGTGCAACCCCCGGCAAAATCGAAACGGCTCGTACCACATCCTCGAATCCTCCCGGAAGCCGGCGAATTTCCTCTGCTGACTGGGAATTACTGCTGATCTGCACTTCTGATGTCTGGGGGAAGTAATCAGGCCGGACAATCACTCCTTCAGTCTCGATGAGAATTGGAACCAATGTCACAAGACGATTCGCTGGCCTGACATTCGCAACTACCACATCCGTGACTATTTGCGTTTCATAACCGATTGCCGACACCCGAAGTCGATACTCGCCGACCGGCAAATCGGACAGAACGAATTCGCCGTTGATGTCGGTTGTGGCGCCGCGTTTCGTACCTTCGATTTGAATTGAAACGCCAATTAGCGCTTCACGCGTAACCGAGTTTATGACCTGGCCCGTCAATCTACCGGCAGGTTTGGAAGAACTGTCCGCCGCCAATACGTCAATCGTACCCGTAGTGACGAGAAGTAGACCCAGTATCACACGCAACGCACGTTTCATCCGACTATCCAACAAAGCCTCCGTTTGAATACAGCATTAATGTAGCAACCGCCGAGCGGGCACTCCAGCCAAGAGTGCGAATCCAATTCGTATTCACCAGTCTGTACACAGTAACGTAATCACCAATTTTAGATAGCATTTTGTGCAAAGGTAGCTGGATCGCAAAAGTAGACATCCACACGACAGCCAAGATTGCGGCACCGATCTCAGGCAATGGTGAGTCCTCTTGGTTGAACATAGGAAGGCATAACAGAACTGCTGTCAAAAGTTCAACCAGCATGAGGGGAACCACAACTGCCCCTGTTCGACGCGAATGCGATCTTTCATACTCGACAAGTAGATTCGTAGGGACCTTTGCAAAGAGTGGATAGTGAACGATCTGGACGAACCAGATTATTCCTGTCATCATTAAACTGCTCAAGAAGTTAGCGATTAATATGGTCTCTAACAGGTTCACCAGAACTCACTTCCGATCTTCATTATACTAAACATTAGAACCAGGACGTTGATCACTATCAATTGTCTGTCTAAGATTTTCTTGTCTCTCGGTGATAGTATCGTGACGCACATACCAGCGTCATAATGTAATGTAATTCAACAAGATAAGTTTATGGTCGTGCGTTGACAGGCGTCCCCCCTGCTGTGGAGTGATTTCATAGCGAATTGTGACTCTGTCGTGACAAAAAACATGGAAATAATATTGACATTTAATAGACAAGGTTGTAGTTAGGTAGATATGGAGACTACAGGAAAACACCCGATCAAGGCAGTTGCCCGGCGGACCGGGCTTTCCACTCATGTGATTCGTGCTTGGGAAAAACGCTACAACGCACTCGAACCGCAGCGCAGCGCGACAAATCGTCGGCTTTACAGCGACGTTGACATTGAGAGATTGATTCTGCTCAAACGCGCGACTGAAACCGGCCATAATATTGGACAAATTGCCACACTGCCTGACGAAGAGCTCCAGAAGTTGATTTCTGCCGATACCAACTCGGCTGGAAGAGCGAGCCTCAAGAGCGGTAACGAATCTCCTACAGTGATAAACTTCCATATTCAAGAATGTCTCACTGCAATTGAGCAGCTTGACGGTGAAAGACTCGACCTTTGTTTTCGGAAAGCATCAGTGGCTTTTACCCAGCCCGTTCTGCTTGAGGAAGTGATCGTCCCTCTCATGCGCCAAGTGGGCGATCACTGGGAAGAAGGTCGGCTACGGGTCGCACATGAGCACCTTGCGTCTGCCATGGTCCGAAACTTCCTTGGCACGCTTGCATCCGGTTATCGTGTGGCACAAAACGCTCCTGCTATCGTAATCGGAACACCCCCGGGGCAAGTGCACGAACTTGGCGGTGTGCTTGCAACCGTAACCGCACTCGCTGCAGGCTGGAAGGTCGTTTATCTCGGTGTCGAAACACCGGCCAGCGAGTTTGCTATGGCAGTTCAGAAAAGTCAGGCCCGCGCCGTCGGTATCAGCATTATCTACCCACCTGACGACCCGCGCACTGCCGAGGAGTTGAGACGTATCCGACAGATGCTGACCGACAAGATCGATATCATCGTCGGCGGCGAATCATCGGCCAGCTATGCCGGTGAATTGATGCGCCTGCGGATATTCCACGTGAAGAATCTTAGCGAATTGCGTCAACAGCTTGGCCGCCTGCGTGGCCACAACTCGGAAAATTGAACCTCATTGTCCTAGAGCTTTTGAGTCGGGGAGAGCGAGCTAACTCGGCTGCAGAGACTTCGGCACTGCAAAAAAGCGGCGACGGAAATATAAAGCAACACTAACCAGTCCAATCAAAGTTGGCACTTCAACCAGGGGACCGATTACTGCCGCAAAGGCGGCGCCATGATTGACGCCGAACACCGCCACCGCCACGGCAATCGCCAACTCGAAATTGTTGCTGGCTGCCGTGAATGACAACGTCGCCGTCCGGGAATAGTCGGCTCCGACGCGCCTGCCCATATAGAAACTGACCAGGAACATCACGACGAAGTAGATCAACAATGGAATGGCAATTCGCACCACGTCCAGCGGAATCTGAACGATCATGTTTCCCTTGAGGCTGAACATCACCAGGATTGTAAACAGCAGTGCAACCAGCGTGATTGGACTGATCTTCGGAATGAAAACTCTGTGATACCATTCCTTGCCTCTGGCTCTGACCAATACAAATCGCGTAATCATGCCTGCGAAGAATGGAATTCCGAGATAGATCATGACACTCTCGGCAATCTGTCCCATCGAAACTTCCACGACACTGCCCTGTAATCCGAACCAGCCGGGCAGAACGGTGATGAATATCCATGCATAAACACTATAGAAGAGAATCTGGAAAATCGAGTTGAACGCCACCAATCCTGCCGCATAATCAGTATCGCCGTCAGCTAATTCATTCCAAACGATTACCATGGCTATACAGCGAGCCAGACCGATCATGATCAAACCGGTCATGTACTCGGGATATCCGGCCAGAAATACGATCGCCAAAGCGAACATCAATATCGGACCGATGACCCAATTTTGCAGAAGCGAGAGACCGAGAATGCGCCAATTGCGAAATACCTTGCCCAGTTCTTCGTAACGCACCTTGGCCAACGGCGGATACATCATCAGAATCAGCCCGATCGCGATTGGAATGTTCGTAGTGCCGTTCTGGAATTGATTAATGAACCCTTCAACGCCGGGATAGAAGTGGCCAATCCCCACACCGACCCCCATCGCCAGGAATATCCACAGCGTCAGATATCGATCGACAAAACCGAGCCGCTTGGTCGGATTGCATTCAACGGGCAAGGAGCGCCTCCGGAACAGTGAGGATGTAATCGCGAATCTCATCGCGGACGCGGCGGTAGTGTCTCAATGCTTCTTCCTCCGACTTCGCACCTTCAGCCAGGCGCGGCGGGTCATCGAAACCGCGATGAATGACCTTTGCTTTGCCGGGAAATATGGGACACGCTTCCTGAGCGTGATCGCAGACTGTAACCACATAATCGAAGTCGACATGCATCAGTTCCGCCACGTGCTTGGAACGATGTCCGGAAATATCTACGCCCGCTTCCGCCATTACTTTGACTGCAAGCGGATTCAGACCCTGTGCCTTTGTTCCGGCTGAATATGCCTCAATGGTGGCGCCCTTAAGCTGCCGCGCCCAGCCTTCAGCCATTTGAGATCGGCACGAATTACCGGTACACAAAAACAGGACTTTCAATTTCAAGACCTTATCCTGCAGCAGATCACCTCAAGCTCGGTCGCGAGTATTTCGCGCAACCGACGGTCGTCTTCACGAATTTGCGGGGAGCGTGACAGTGCTTCTTGAACCCACTGTTGTGCCTGTGCCGCCGCTGATCCCTTCTCAGGCTCGCTTAGTCGATAATACACCCAACGCCCCTCTTTGCGGGTCTCAACCAAACCAGCCTGCTTCAGTATTGCCATATGCTTCGATACTGTCGACGGCGCCAAATCCAGCAGGTCAATTAACTGGCACACGCAAAGCTCTTGCTTGCGCAGCGACATCAATGCTCGTACCCGGCCGCTATCCGAAAGCGCCTGGGCAATCTCCGTCAAATTGTTAAATTCATCGCTCATAATTCGTTATATGGCGAAATATAGCAGTGGGTTTCATGCTGTCAATTGTTTTTAGAAAAAAGTAACTCGGAAAATGTAAGCCAGACTCAAATAAAGCCCCACAAGCAGGAATGTAATTCCTGTAATCAGCCGCGCCCACTTTTCAATCCGCGTTAGTTGCTTAAACAATCCGCCGATGGAACGCGCACTAACGCCGAGCACTACGCCGAGCGCCATCACCGGAAGCGCCGTTCCAATTCCATAGCCCAACGGCAACAGCACCGCAGATTCCCGTTCGATAGATAGAGGAATGAGACTACCAAAGAAGAGCGCCGCCGAGATCGGACAGAATGACAAGGCAAAAAGCATTCCCAGCGGTACGGCGCCCCAGATTCCCATCGCGCCGATTCGTTGCTGCAGACGTTCTCCCGCCGCTGATCCGGAGTTCGTGAAGCTGATCAAGTTTAGTAGAAACATCCCGGCAATTATCAGCAGGGGCCCGAGAATCTGATTCATGTACTTCTGCAGAAATCGTGAAAGCTCCGGAACAGATAAGGCGCCACCGACGATGATTGCCCCGAGACTGACGTAGGCAATGGTCCGTCCAAGCGTATAAAGCGCACCCGAAGCCACCACCAGCGAAGGTCGGTCCAATCGCCTTCCAATAAACGACACTGCGGCAATATTGGTCGCCAGCGGGCAAGGGCTAATCGATGTCAGAATCCCCAGCCACAGCGCTGTCGACATGGCCACAAAGATTCCGTCCATTACGAAGCTCCCATAAAACCGCGAATTTCCGACTCAACATAAATACGAAATTCTGTTTCGGTCCCGATCAACTCCCAAATCTGATCGAGATTCTTCCACTTCATCTGTTTGCCGGTCTTGAAGTCTACAAGAATGATCGATTGTGAAACAAGATTGAAATCAGTTTCAAAATGCTCGTTGCCGGGACTTTCCACGTTGACGACGCGCAGCTCAAGTTTGCCTGACGACAACTCTTCCGCGAAGTTCTGATGGATGATCTCATGCGTTAACGCTTCAATTCGGTTGCAGGTCGGGCAGCGCTGCGTACGGTGGAAATAGTAGGCAACGATCTTGTCGCCGTCAGCGGCAATCTCAGAACCCTGCGACGTTCCGACTGCGGGTGCCGAGGTGCTGCGCATCACAACCACGGTCAAACTCACCGCGACAAAAATCAACAGTGCTACTGTTATGATCGACTTAATGCTCATCTCCTGATCTCCTCGCTTGTACTTCCGCTACTGAATCATTGCCTTGATTTCGTCAACTGACGGAACGCGCCCAGAAACCTTGACCACACCATCGACCGCCAGGGCAGGAGTCACCATCACGCCCATGTTGACGATAGCGTTGATATCAGTGACCTTCAGCACCTCGCACTCGACATGGGCTTCTTTCGCAGCCTGTCTGGTCATTTCCTCAAGTTTCTTGCACTTGGGACAACCTGTTCCGAGCACTTGAACTAACTTCATATCTTCCTCCTATCCATAAACCAATCCAAACAACAATCCCGTCACAGTCGACATCACTACGACGAGCAGCACATAAACGACAGTCTTCTTCGCTCCCATGATCCCGTTAAGTACAAGCATACTCGGCAATGACAAAGCCGGTCCCGCCAGCAGGAGTGATAACGCCGGCCCCTTACCCATGCCTGACCCAATCAGTCCCTGCAAAATCGGTACCTCGGTCAAGGTTGCGAAGTACATGAATGCGCCTGCCACCGACGCAAACAAGTTTGCCCACACCGAATTACCGCCCACCGCCGAGCTAATCCATTCCGGCGGGATCAACGCCTCTTCACCAGGACGACCGAGCAGAAATCCTGCCGCCAGCACACCGAAAAACAACAGTGGCAGAATCTGTTTGGCGAATCCCCACGTCTGTGCAAACCACTCGCCGCCCTCGCCTTTATCCATCGCTGTCAATATCGAGATCACTAACACCCCGGACACAAACGCAAATAAGGGATGCTCGCGGAAGATCAACGATACCGCCAATACTACTGCTCCTCCCGCAACAACTTTCCAGAGAGCAACCTGCATCCAACGCACTAATACAACTCCGAGTCCAATCGCTGCCACTCCAGTCAACTTCCACTTGACTGAATAGACCGCTGCAAAGAATCCAACGCCTTCCTGCGGCGCGCTCCAAGTCGCAAATATCAATATCAGAATCTGTAGGGCAAAGAATGTCGCCGTCTGCCACAGCGGCCGACTCGCCTGCGATTCCGACAATTGCATCTGTATCTGACTGCGGGCTGCTTCATCTTTGCGGAAAATGAAATGCATTGCCAGTCCAATCAGGATGCTGAACACCACCGCACCGACTGCCCGGGCAATTCCAAGCTCCAATCCGAGAATTCTCGCGGTCAGGATAATCGCCAGCACGTTGATCGCCGGCCCGGAATACAAGAATGCCGAGGCCGGCCCGATCCCCGCACCCATACGGTAGATTCCTGCGAATAGCGGGAGAACCGTGCAGGAGCAGACGGCCAGAATTGTTCCGGATACTGAAGCCACTCCATACGCCAGCATCTTGTTGGCTTTAGCGCCAAGATACCTCATGACCGACTCCTGGCGCACGAATGTACCGATCGCCCCGGCAATGAAGAAAGCCGGTATCAGGCAGAGCAGCACATGCTCCCGCGCATACCACTGGGTCAGCGCCAGCGCCTCCTGAAGTGATTTTCCCACTCGCGGTGCATCGACCGGAAGAAAGTAGAACGCCAAGAATACCGCCGCGATCAGCGCCAGCACCTTCCACTCCGCTTTCCAGGTCACAGTCATAATAATCGCCTAACTGAATCCTCTTTGTCCGTCATTTGGTCAAATCGCCAAATGATTTCACAAAAAAATACTACTTCACCAGCAGCAACTGATCGCGCGCGGATGATTTCAACACACCTTCAACGCACCCGAAGAAATTGAGTATGCAGGGAACCCGCAACTGATAAAACACCTGCGATCCGCGCTTTTCCATAGAGACGATTCCTGCATTCTTGAGAATCGACAAGTGCTTCGATACCGTCGACGTGTCCGCCCCGATCATATCCGTGAGTTCGCAGACACAGCGTTCACCTTTTGACAATTGGTCGACTATGAACAATCGCGTCGGATGCGCCATCGCTTTGATGACCCTGGCGCGTGCTTCGAATAGTGCCTGTGATTTCTTATCCATCGCCTTTCCTTCCAAACCTAATATCGGTGATTTGGCCAAATAGCCAAGCAATTTCTCTGTCAGGCTAATATTATTAGTCCCCAGCCGCCGCAGTAGAGTTCTCGTTTATTAGCTGTCCCGCAACACCTTACTCATGACCACGCTGCGATAGTTGGTAACTTCCCACTGCTGGTGCCCAACGATCCGGTATCCGATTCGGGCATACCATTCGATTAGATGGAGGGCAGGTTCCGCAGTATCCAACGCCAGCTCGCGCATTCCGCGCGTGCGCGCAAAGTCCTCCGCGTGCTTCATCAACTTCGTTGCAATCCGCAGTCGTTGCTGCAGCGGCTCAACCGCCAATTGACCGACATGCGCTACGCCCTTCTTCTTGTAGTAGTCGCAGCCTGTCTTGCGGCTCGGCTCATAATAACAGATCGTTCCGACTACCTTGCCGTCGAGTTCAGCAACGAAGCAATGCCCTGAGGAGACTCGACTTCGAGTGGTTGCCACATCCTGATGTGTCGCGAGAAACCGCAGTCCCATGTCGGCAAGTACTCGATAAGCCCGATGCAATAAATCAGTGAGCTCCTCAAGTGAATCCGCTTCCGTTAGCGGACGAATCCTGACTTTACCTTCAGCGATCGTTGACATAGCCTCTGCAAGTATGAGGAAACAAATCCTTCTCGTCAACACTTAGCTTGGCGTCTCTATCCCGGGGCTGCCGCAAGTCCCGCACTCGCACAAATCCCGTTGTCGAATCATCCTTCGACTGTTATCTTGGCGCAACATTGACAACGAACTAGTATCACGATCCCGCAGATTCAGTATGGTCGCGGCTTCATAGAGGAATACTCATGTACAACAGGAAACTAACCGCCATTTTATTGACAGCAACGATACTGCTGCTCTCCAGTGCTGCATTTGCCGCTGGCTACAGCGATCTCAAACCGGATCAAAAATTCGGTCAATTCCGCACAGAATGTATCTACGAAAACGAGGCGAGAACCGCAATCGGCGCGCGCTTTCGCCATATTCCCTCCGGATTTGTCGCCGATCTCTTCACGATTCAGTCCCTCCCACAGGCCTTTATGTGGTTCAATACCCTCCCGCCGTCCGATCAGGGTGAACCGCATACCTGCGAACATCTCTTGTTGGGGAAGGGCACCAAGGGTCGTTATGTCGCATCCATGGAAGACATGCTGCTCGGCGAGAGCTCGGCTTTCACAATGCAACTCCAGACCTGTTACCATTTCAACTGCGGTTCCGGTACCGAGAATTTCTTCAAACTATTCGAAACGAAACTCGACGCGCTGGTTCATCCCAACTATTCTGATGAAGAAATCCGCCGTGAAGTCTGCCACGTTGGTTTGACTATCGACCAGGCTTCCGGTGTCATCGGGCTTGAAGAGAAGGGCACCGTTTACAACGAGATGGTCCGTTCCTTTGAAAGTCCCTGGGGTGACCTGATGCTGCAGCTGGCAAGGATGGTCTACGGCGAAAATCATCCGCTTTCCTACGAATCGGGTGGGTATCCCCCGGCGATTCGCACGATGACTCCCGCCGACCTCCGTCGCTTTCAAGAGGGGTCCTACCACCTCAACAACATGGGTGCAATTATTTCAATCGCCGATGATATTTCGATCTCCACTTGCCTTGAACGACTTTCGCAGATCCTAAGCCGCATCGAGCCGGATGCTGTCATGATTGATGACCCGGCTTCATTGAACGACAGAGTTCCTGCTCCTGCCGCCGCTGAACCTGGAACGATCAAACTGGTCGATTTCCCGGCTCAACTTCCCAGCGATCCGGGCTTGCTTGTCTATTCCTGGCCGGCGCAGTTCAACCTTGGTAATAACGATCGCTACCTGCTGGAGCTGCTCGTGCAAAACCTCTCCGGCGACCAGACTTCGCGCCTGCACAATCGGCTCATTGACTCGCAGACGCGCCAGATAGACGTCGGCGCCGCCGGCATCGGGAGCTGGGTGAGCAATGAGAAGGGCAACCCGATCCATATCTATTTCGATGAAATCAAACGCGAATCTTGTACTCCCAAGATGATTGACTCGATTCGGAAGGTCATTCTTGACGAAATCGGCAAGATCGCTGCTCTGCCGGATGGCTCTTCCGAACTGCAGGAATTCAACCGACGCGCACTTGAACGCGTGACCTCGCGCGAGCGCGCAACGCGCACCTTCCTTAACTCGCCACCGCGCTTCGGCGAACGGAGTTCCGGTGCGCAATGGATGACCAACACCCAGCGTCTGCACAAGACGGGTGGCTTCCGCCGTTCACTGGCGTTTGCCGATGAAATCGCCTTCGCGCGCCAACAGCTCGGCAACAGCAAGAATATCTGGCGCGATTACATCGCCGCATGGCGACTGATTGAGACTCCTCCCTATGCCGTTGCCGCGGTCGCCAATCCAGAACTCATCGGACGCCAAGAAGCGGAGCGGCAGGCACGCCTGGATGCCTACATCGCCAACCTTAAGACTATTTACTCGGTTTCATCGGAAGATGAGGCGATTCAGCAATTCAAAGCCGAGTATGATGCACAAACCGCTGAACTCGACTCGGTCGCCGCAACGATTCAAATGCCTGGTTTCGTCGAGAATCCGCCGATGACTCTCGATGATCCGCTCAAGTATGCTGTTGATACGATTGCCGGCAAAGTCCAGGTCGTGGCCTCCAAGTTTGAAAACATCACCAATGCCACCGTCGGCTTGGCTTTCAACCTCGATGTCGTTCCGGAAAACGAATTGATCTATATCTCTGCTCTTCCAACAGTCTTGACTGACATCGGCGTGATCTCCGACAGCGGCAAACTGACCTTCGACCAAATGCAAAGTCGCCTGCGGTCGGAGATCTCCGGGCTTTCTGCCTATACCAGTGTCAATTACCGTACCCAGCGCGCTGAACTGGTCGTGCGCACATCGGGAAGCACGCAAGCCGAGGGACTCGCGGCACTTGATTGGCTTGACGACGTTCTCTTTGATGCATATCTCGAGCCGGAAAATCTGCCCCGAATTCGCGACGCTATCGACTACACCCTCTCCGGTCTGCGCAGCACCATGCGCGGCTCCGAAGAGTCCTGGGTCGAAGGCCCGGCCGACGCATACTGGCGTCAGGATGTTCCGCTGTTACTGGCGACTGATTGCTTCATGACCAAAGCATTCAATCTCTATCGCATTAAATGGATGCTCAAGGATGCCGGTGACCCGAATAAACCCGACAGTTTCGTAAAGTTTATGGAGTCGCTGGCCGCCAAAGGCGCAGGACTTGATCGCAAACAACTCAGCGAGCTTCTGGCGACGATCTCGGGTGACCAGAAGTTTGCCTGGTCATCCGCCATCGTCGTGGAACTCACGGCTAAGCACCTGATCGCCGATCCGCGCAATGCTGGACTGATTCAGGAGGTCGCCCGCGATATGCAGCGCGTGTTGAGCGACATTCCCGATGCGTCTCTTGCGACCGACTGGCAGTTCCTTTGTTGGCAAACGGCACGAGATGCCTCAATGGATGACAACACTGCACTGGCTCAAATTCGCGGAGTACTTGAGAAGCTTCGTCATACCGACAATGTCCGCGCATTTATGATCTCCAGTTCCGCCACCAAGGATGCATTGATGCCACGCCTTGCCGGGATCATTGGTAAGCTTGACCCCAAGCCTTCTGTACGTCAGCAGTACAGCACCGAACCACTGGTAACCAATCGATTGCGTGAGCGCGCCTCCGATACCGGCACACCGGTTTATGTCGGTCTTGTTAACGAAAACACCCGATCAGGCGTCTTTGTCAACACCGCTGATTGTGCGCGCTTCGCCGAACACACGCCCGATGGCCTGATCGATTTCCTCGCCGCTCGACTCTACGGAGGTGGCGGTGCGCACAGCATGTTCATGAAGACCTGGGGCGCCGGACTCGCCTATTCCAACGGCCTGCGCAGCCGCGAATCAACCGGAAGAATTGTCTACTATGCCGAACGTTGTCCCGATCTCGCCCAGACAATGCAGTTTGTTGTCGGCGAACTAAAGCGAGCCCCGCATGATCCGGCGCTCGGCGAATATACGATTGCGCAGGCATTCAATGCCAATCGGGCGGCAATGACTTACGAAGTGCGTGGGGAGGCGATCGCACGCGACCTGGCTGATAATATTCCTGCCCAGAGCGTTGCCAAATTTCGTCAAGGCATTCTCGAACTTCGTAAACAACCTGACTTTTACGACCGCGTCCAGGGTCGAATGGAAGCAGTTTACGGTCTGTTATTGCCCGACTATGGTCCAAGCGGATTGGAATCCGTGACCAAGTACAATGCGGTCAATTTCGTCGTGGGTCCGGAAAAGCAATTCGAGTCGTACGAGCGCTACCTTCAAAGCGTTGAGCCGGGTGCAAGGCTCTATCGGTTGTATCCACGCGATTTCTGGATGGTCAGCAAATAGCGACCCCTGTATTCACGGCAAAGAAAAGGCCCTGTCGGCATAATGCCGATAGGGCCTTTGGTCTCCGCCTCAGATTTGATTGAGCCTATTTCTCTTCGTTCTTACCGTCAACACTGTTTGCCTCGCCGTTCTTTTTCATGAACATCCGGCGATACCATTTCGGATGGTGGTGTTTGACCGATTCTTCGGTCACCCGGCCTGTTATCCAGGCAAATGACATCGGATACTGCTCGGGATGGAAAATCACAAAGAAGAAATGGAATACCGCGATCGCCAACGTCGCCAACCACGCTTCATAATAATGAATGGTCTCCGATACCTTGACAACCCATGCCGGCAGGAAGCCCGTGAAGAACGTCGGGAACCACAGCACGAATCCAGTGAGAACCATCGCGACCGTACCCCACACCAATGCCCAGTACTCGGCTTTCTCGGTATAGTCATACATATCATATTCGGGGCGCTTGTCCGTCATTCCCAGATGGAACTTCACATTCTGGAAAATGTCAGTTATGTCCTGCTTCACCGGCATCAGCCCGCGCAGTTGTTCTTTGCCGCGCTGCGAGAAGAACAGGAACAGGCCGTGATGAATCGAGATGTAGATCAAGAACACCGCAGCTATCCTATGAATCACGCTACGAGCATCTTCATAAATCCCGAAGAAGTTGAGAACTCCCACCCACCAGGAATCTGGAAAGCGCAGTGCGAAACCGGTTATAACCAGGGTGATAAATGCGACCGTCAGCACCAAGTGTTGAAAGACCATGTTGCCCGTAAAACGCATCACCGTCGGCTGCGCCTTGTTCTGCCGATGCTTCTGGACAACAAAGGCTCCGAGAATGATCCCGTTATGCGCCAACATGCCGCCGATGACCAGCACAATCGCGAGTATGTAAGCAAACCGCACCCAACGATCGATCGGGTTAAACTCCTGTTGCGCCGTCTTGTGAGTGTAGCTGGTAGCAAACGCCAGATTCGCTTTCGGATGGCATGTCTGGCACGTTTCGACAATGTTTTCTTTGCTGACTGATGACGCCGGATTTGTCGAAGGCAGAACATCGTGCGCGCGATGACACGAAACACAATTCGCCGCCTTGATCGATCCGCCGCGAATCGCCAGACCATGATATGAGTCCTGATAAGACGT
This sequence comes from uncultured Ignavibacteria bacterium, assembly GCA_964592145.1. Classification (GTDB taxonomy): domain Bacteria; phylum Zixibacteria; class MSB-5A5; order CAIYYT01; family CAIYYT01; genus JADJGC01. The sequence continues at coordinate 83,563 of CAZQBX010000003.1, read as the reverse complement.
GAATCGTCCTTCGGTAAACCCGAATTTCTCCATCAACTGCGGATCATTGTGGCACTTGGCGCACACATAGTCGGCTAAGTTCGACTGATTCACCGGCGAATCGGGATCCCCGATGCGGCGAATCTCATGCTCACCGTGACAGTCCGTGCAATTCGGCGCGTCGAGAATACCAGCCTCCAGCGCCTTGCCGTGGATCCCGCGAAAATACTGAATGCTGATGTCGTTATGGCATTTCGCGCAAGTCTTGGGGAGATTCTGCTTGTTGACCATCGAAGTGCGATCGGAAGCCTTCTTGATGTCGTGTGTGCCATGACAATCATTGCAGGAGGCCGCTGAGCCAATTCCCTTCTGAATTCCTTCAGCGTGAATACCGCGTATGTAACGGTCAAAGGAATCCGCAATCCGAATATCCGGGTCCGCCTTAAGCGCAATCCGGTGATGGCAGGTTGCACAGGTATGCGGCAAGTTCTTCGCTGAAGTCAATGATGCCGGATTCGACTGCGGCAAGATACTATGGCTGCCATGACACGATTGACAGTTTGGTGAATTCGGATTGTCCAGGGCCAACCCGTGTGCCGAAGTCATGAACACCGTGTTGACATCCTCGTGGCAGGTTATGCACTGCGCCGGTTTCAGCGCATCTGCGTGCGGGTAGTCGGTTACACCGGCTAAGTCGGCATGGCAATCCACGCAGTCAAGTCCGCTGTGCAGCGATGCGCCGAGTGAATCGAGATGCACATACATGCTGACTTCTTTGCCTTCGCGGTCTGTCCCTGTCAAAGTATTATCCGAATGGCACTCCATGCACGCATCGTTGTTCGACGCCGGCAGCATTGCCGGGAGGCTTAGTAACAGCGCGATGGCCAACAGAGCCTCCGTTAACCGGGGCATCTCCCAAACTCGCTTGATATGTCTCACGATGATCTCTCCGTTATATCTAAAACCAAACAAATTCGAACTAATGTGCGATTACTCCAAAACCAGAACTACGCCGTCAGGTGACCCAGTATGATCAAGAACAGCAAGAAGAATCCTGTCAACAGCGCAATCGTTCCCCAAACATACGAGATGATCGACAACACCAGCCCGAGCGGCTTCTTCTGATGTTGCTCCAACTCGCCGGCTTCCCGAAGTCGCTCGTATTCCAACGGACGCTCTTCCATCATTTCCTTCTCCGATATCCGGCCGGTGTAGACTGACACATCCATCGGGAATTTGCTGGCGCGCAAATGAGTATTGAAGAAGTGCACTATGAAAATGAAGGCTGTTGCCAACAACGCTTCTTCTTTATGAACAGTGTCAGCGAGACTGATAACGCCGCCACCCAACAGGTTTCCGAAGAACTCCTCTTTCCATCTCAATAAACCCGAGAGGCCGATGACAAACACACCCCAGAAAACCGCGAAGTAATCAAACTTCTCCCAGTAAGTCCAACGGTCGAATTGCGGATGCGCACCCTTGTTGAAGAACCACTTCAGATGTGTCACGAAGTCAGTCAAGTCTTTCTTGCGGAACATCAGCGTATTCGGCCCGGTCAACATCTCGCGAATGCTCGATTTGCGTAACTTGAACACGAGGAAGACCAGGTGCGCAAGAAAGTAGAATCCCGTGATGGCTGCGGCGATGTAATGCAGAGTCTGTGCCGACTGCAGTGACATCACGTTGGCAAACAACCATTTCGCCAGATCGGTATGCGCATATGATTGAGGCAGGCCCGTGAACGCCAGGGTCAGGAAACTGATGTTGACCAGAATATGAAGGAAGCGGTGGAACCCGTCAATTCTTCCATAGTAGACTTCCTTCTTGACTACCCGGGTTCTGATTCCCCGTTGGAACCACAACATGGTATGGAATCCAAATGCACCCAATACTGCGATCAACAGAACCGTCATCATTCCTGTGACGAGGTTGTTGAATTTGCCCCAGCCGCCCGTCAGTTGTCGACCCTCGTCTTTACTATCGCGTTCCAGCGACGTCAGAACGCTGTCTTCCCGGGCACTCGCCAGTCCAGCCTGCAATTCCGCCGAACTCGGTTTTACGGGGTGAACCAGATACGATACAAACCGATCGTTGGCTCGGGGATGACACTGCTTGCACGTCTCGACGATATGTCCGCGCGCTACCGATGAGGTCGAATCAGCCGGTTCCTGGATCGAATGTGAACCATGGCAGTTGGTGCAGACTGCGAATTTGACTTCGTCGGTGCCGGTTTCAAAAAGCTTACCGTGATAGGTTTCTTTGTAGCCTTCGACGACATATGGATTGATCTGAAACTTCAGCATCTTGTCCTTGTCCGAATGACACCTTGAGCAAAGAGCAACCACACCCTCCGGTGTGAACTGCTCCTTCGTTTTCTTGATATCAATCTCGCCGTGGCAATCGGTACAGGTTGGTGCTTCCATAATACCTTGAGCGCGGGCGCGGCCATGAATCGACTGCTTGTACTGCCGATTCTCCTCTGCGTGACAATTGATGCACTCTGTCCGGCGATGCTTGACGTCATCATTGTCCAATCCCGGCAAGTTCCAATGGTAGGTATGACACTTTGTGCAGTTGGCTTCGGAACCGTCGGCGTTTAACATCATCAACTGTCCGTGCGCCAGGTTCTCCTTCGTATGTCGCTCGCCCGAGTGGCAGATATTGCACTGATTAGCAATTCCACCCTCTTTGAAAATCGCCTCATTGATAGAAGCCATATCTGTCTGGTGGCCCGTGTGACATGAGGCGCACGAGATTGTTCCGGGATCAACTCCGGGAGCCCGATGAAGACTCTCTTTGTGCCCCGGGTGACAGTTGTTGCACACATCCGATATCATTGCCGTGCCGACTCGTGATTTCGGATCGGACGGCTTGCGGATATCGTGCTTCTCGTGACAGCTTGTGCAAACCGGCGCCTTGGTGTTACCGCCTTCCATTTCATGGAAATGCCGAGAGTGAACATAAGTTTCAATGTCGCGTTGATGACATTTGGAACAAATATCGACGATCTCCTGCTTGTACTCCGTCTCCGTCATGACTTCTTTTTTGGACTTGAAGTGCGCATCGTGACAAGTGGTACAAATCGGATAGTTGCGGTTATCCTCTTGATATTTCTGGAAGTGATAACTCTGCCTGTATTCCGTCGCTTGCTTGGGATGGCAACGCTCGCACACGATCTTCATGCTTAGCTCTTTTTGTGCCGTGTGTGTCCCATGACACTCTTTGCAGTCGGGAATATCCTGCTTGCCCTTGCCCTTGAGCATCTTGTAGAAGTACTCCATCCAGGTCGCACTTACAACCTTGTGGCATGGCTCGCACTGCACCGGCTGATACTGCGTGAAGTGGGGCACATCCTCGAAGTTCGCGCCTTCTTGCTTGTGGCAATCCAGGCACGCCATATTCTTGTGAACCGAACTGTGCAAGCTGTCGCTGCTGACAAACACCGACTTACCAGACTCTGATTCGAGAGTCTCATCCGAATGGCAATCCAAGCACAGCTGGTTGTCCGTCTTTACTGCACTTTCATCCTGGGCGTAAACCAGCGCGCGGCCGCTCAATAAGAGAGTCATTGCCGCTACTATGGAAATTAACAGCAGGCGAAAGTGGCCGTTGATAATTTGTTTCACTGACATTGCCATATCCTCATTAGTAGATTTCATTTTTGGGGAAGTGCCCGACAAAGACCCGCAGCGAAGATCGGTACATTATTGGCGACCAACTCCTCGCACCGGTAAACACGCCCTTGCGAGTTCTTCCAAAGTGTCAATCCCAACGAGCAGTCAAAGATCATACCCATGAAACTGCGGGCAGTTATTTCCGTGTTTGAATCCGAAATCAGACCCTGTTGCTGAAGTCGATCGAGTTGAGCTTGCAGAAACTTGGCGTGCCGGCCGCGAATCGACTGATAGACAGCTCTCGCCTTTACATGACCTCCCAGGGCGGAATAAAGCAGAAGTCGGTAAACTTCCTGATGCTTCTGCGAGCAGTCAAGCAACTGCGTAGCTAAACGCGACAAAAGCAGCTCAATATCGTTCTCGACAGCTAATTCCGGATAGATATCGTCGCATTGCAAACGGCTCTCGAGTGAATCCAGCACAGCGTCGTAAATCAGTTCCTTTGACGCAAAGTAACGATAAAGCGCCGGCTCGGTTACGCCGCAGGCAGCTGCCAATCGCTTGGTTGTAACCTTGTCGTAACCTTCAACCGAGAAGAGCTTCGTGGCTTCCTCAAGTATTTGGTGGCGTCTGTCTTCGGCTGCTAACTTCATCTCTCCTCCATCAACCCAGTGTATATTCGACTAAGTGGGCGACGTTGTAGTTAACGCTAACTAACAGAATCGACACTGTCAAGCGAAAATTGAGTGATTTTGTTACTTTTTTCACAATCTCGGATATGTTAAGCCCACAATTGGCGTGCTTGTACTATTATAACTTATAGATGGAATGAGAGATAACGAATAGTGCGGTTATCTGCGATATGCCGCTTCTCATAAGCAGTCTGTATTTTCAGGAGCTCATTGTTTGTCGAACTGCCGTATACATCGTCCACTTTGTCAACTAAGTGACCGCCGTTGTTGATGATCATTTTCTGCGTATAGGCAAACAAATTCGGTTCGTCAGTCTTCAAGTGAATCAATCCGCCAGGACGCAGTATTCTCCTGTAAAGACTGACAAAATCGGGCGATGTGAGCCGTTTCTTCGCTCGGCACTGACTCAAATAGGGGTCCGGAAAGGTGATCCAAATTTCGGCTACTTCATCCGTTCCGAAGCAGTCGGCGATCCTTTCGATCGGCATACGCAGAAACCCAACATTCGTGAGCTTCAGGTTTAATGCCGCTTTGGCGCCTGTCCACATCCTTGCCCCCTTGAGATCTACGCCAACGAAGTTCCGGTTAGGATACATCTGTGCCATCGCTACCGTATACTCGCCTTTGCCGCACGCGAGTTCTAACGTTATCTGGTTGTCATTGTGAAAAAACTCACTATGCCACCGTCCCCTCATGTCCGTCATCATCTGAATGACATGCGGAAAGGTCGCAATCTCGGCGAAGCGTATCAGTTTCTTCTTTGGCATAGACGCATCCTAATTCCATTTCCAGCACTTGGGAGTGCCAGAATAGCGGTCAAAGTCGGCATTGTCAATAGACTAGGTGGAAATCAAATACAGGTCAGATGCAAAAAAAACCGTGTTGAAGCTCCCCAACTTAGCTTCAACACGGACGGACCTTCTCCCCTTTGAGCCAGAGAATCCGATATCATCACTGGCGCCCCTTTGATGCTCTTGACCCGTACATCTGCAACTTCCGTGCCGAACATCCAACGCCCTCTTGAACCAAGTTAACAGTTTAAATGACAACAGCCTGCTCCTTGTCGGGAGCAGGCTGCAAGTCTCCGTTCTAATTGCACTTCGTCAAATCGAAACTACTATTGAAACGTTCGTTTCAGTTCGCTGTGAGTTCCGTATACGTCGGCGTGGAAAGATAGCGCTCACCGGTATCGCAAATAAACGTCACAATCAACTTACCCCTGTTCTCCGGTCTTGAGGCCACCTTGATAGCAGCCGCTACGTTTGCTCCGGCTGAAATGCCGAGGAGGATTCCTTCCTGCCGCACAACCTTGCGTGTTGTTTCAATTGCTTCTTCATTCTCAACCGTGAGAATCTCATCCGCCAACTCCAGTTCCAGAACATCGGGCTTGAATCCGGCGCCAATCCCTTGGATC
>CAZQBX010000003.1:25907-77854 GCA_964592145.1 uncultured Ignavibacteria bacterium | reverse complement strand
TGGTGCCCTTAGACAGGAACGGGGAAGCAGCTGGCTCTACCGCAACAACTTTAAGTCCCGGTTTCCGCGGCTTCAATACCCGCGCACAACCCGTTATCGTTCCGCCGGTGCCAATGCCTGACACGATGATGTCAACCGCGCCATCGGTGTCGCTCCAAATCTCTTCGGCTGTGGTCTTCGCATGTATCTCCGGGTTAGCAGGGTTCTTGAACTGCTGCGGCATGAAGTAGCGTGAATCGCTGGCAACAGTGTCTTCAGCCCGCTTGAGAGCTCCAGGCATTCCTTCGCTGCCCGGCGTCAAAACTAACTCGGCTCCAAATGCTTTGAGCAGGTTCCGTCGCTCGACTGACATTGTCTCCGGCATATACAGCACCAACTTGTAACCTTTCATCGCGCAAACGAATGCCAGGGCAATACCGGTATTACCGGAAGTCGGCTCAACAATGATCGTATTCTTGCTGATCTTACCGGCCCTTTCCGCCGCTTCAATCATCGCTAAGCCGATGCGATCCTTTACCGACGAACACGGGTTAAATGACTCGAGCTTACCGACAACGCGCCCAGGAAGCCCGGCGGCTACGCGATCGAGATAAACTAACGGTGTATTGCCAATCAGGTCGGTAATACTTCCAGCGATTTTCATAACTCTCTCTCCTCAGATTTCAGATCCAATACATCTCAGCAGCCAATCCGGATGAGCGGATGATATCGGCCAGTGTCGTAGCTGCCAGATTTCGATGTAACAACGCAAATTGCTCATTCATGATTTTCACCAGTGACTTTCCAATCGGATCGTCCGGGCCAACCCGCTCGGTTACCGTGCTCGGCAATACAAACTCGCTCGAACCCTCACAGACCGAGATGACTTCCGCTAACGTGATCTCGTTTGGTGTACGCGCTAACTGATATCCACCAGCCGCGCCGCGAGTCGATTTGACAATGTCAGTTGCCCGCAACCGCGAAAAGACCAGCTCGAGAAACCGAATCGGCAGATTCTGGCGCGTCGCGATTTCCCTGATACCAATAAACTTCCCCTTCGAATTCACCGCCAAGTAGACTAATGCGCTAATGCCATAGTAAGACCGGTTGGTTATCATGATGAAATAATCCTACAGTGATTGTCTTCTTTAACTATTGTATATACGCACAATCCTATAGGAAATTGATATTTTCACTCCAGAATCAAATCCACTCTGCTCATAACCTTCCTGACCGGGTACAAACCGAGACTCTGGTCCCAATATGGAGAACGCTCGTAGAAGAACTTCAACCGTTCGGCTGGAGACTTGGCAAAGGTCGAATCGGACTGCAACTTCGTCTCAAATTCGTCCTTCAGGGCTTTCGATTCTGCCAGCATTCTTGGCGCGATCTCTTCCATTACATAGTCTTCAGCGTACTCTTTTTGCTCAAAGACCGCATTGAAGAAACCCCACCGCACAAATGAATCCCGTGAATTCGGCTCCAAGAGCTGCGCCAAAGTTCGATTCCCCCGCTGACTGGCAATTACCACCGCCGTACCGACAGGGAATGTGACAGAATCAACCGCTTCCTGAATCTGAAACTTGACTGTCTGCCGGCCCTCGTACGGAGCACTTTGCCATTGCGGTTTCGACAGGCGAGAGGTGACCACTTCCAACTTAGTCGCCTCGGCAAGCCGACTTACTTTTATGCCATGCAGTCCAAGTCTCTCGATGACTTCATCCCACTCCCTCGGAATCAAATACGCATAGGGCACCAGAGCCGAGTCTGATGGAACATTCTGATTGAAGTAGGGCACTCGATAACTGGTCGGCTTAGTTCCCCAAACGATTCTCTGTGCGCCGGAGATGCGAGAATCCTCTACGCGAAAATCGACTCCAGCAAAATCTATCATCACGCTGTCCTTGCTTAGTTCAAAGCCAACTGGCAGGTATGTTCCTGTCAGATCTATTGCGGTCAGCGAATCCGCCCTCCTCATGGTCTCCTTGATTTCCAGTGAATTCTCGCCACAATAGGCAATTAGGTGCCGCAAGTACTCGTAAACGGATTCAACACGCTGTTTGTACGGCTTGAGCATATGTGTTTCAATCAGGACAAACGGACGATTCTGTGCTGCGCCATACCCGTTGGAGAATCGCGGCGGGAACGCTCCTGACTCGAGACCGCTCCTGACATCATGACCTGCTCTTGGACTAACGTAGGGAACGAAATCATAGCCCGACGACTTCATCCGCACTTTCAGTTCCGGCACAAAGCGATTCCCTGTCCAAGTCCGCAGCGGTTCGGCAACACCCGGATGTTCGTCGGCGACATAGGTAATGACATATTGATAATCCGCGCCATCTGTCGTATGAATATCGGTTAAGACATCCGGCAGCCATTTGTTGAATAAGCGAAGCCATGCCTGCATTTCCGGCGTGTCCGCTTTCATGAAATCCCGATTCAGGTTTAGATTCTGTGCCGTCGATCTCCAGCCCATCTCCTCCGGACCATTCTGGTTGATGCGATTGAACGGACCGAATCGCTCGTGGCCATCGACCGAGAAGATCGGAATGAACAGCACGACACAACTGTCGATCAGATTGCTGAAATTCTTGTGGATCACTATGTCACGGATAAGCATCAGCCCGGCATCCTTGCCTTCAATCTCGCCCGAATGGATCCCCGCCTGTATCAGAATGATCACCTTGTTGCGAGTGCGCTCTCCATTGGGATCAAACTCCTGATCTCGATCCAGAATCAAGACCGGTAACTCCCGACCCTGTGGCGACAGACCGAACGACTCATAGCGGACAACCGGCGAATACTCGGCCAACCTTCGGCAGAATGCAATCGTCTGGTCATAGCGGTCAGTTTTCAAGGAGTTCGATCTCTCGTATTCAATTGTCCAATCTTGGGCAAAAGCGCTAATTGCCGAAAACATCAGAGCCAATAGCAATGTCGATAATGCTTTGTCCATAACTTGATTCCTGCGTATAATGATTTCAGAAGGAAAATATCACTCGCGGCAGTTTCAATCAATGTCAATGTGGATTAACTTAGAATAAATGCGCTCCGCAGCAATCTTTCTTCACGGATCATATCCGGCGGAACATGCCGATTTCTATCGGCAGGCAATCACTCAGGAAATCAGTGATCGCCTGATCATAGCCGCCGACGGCGGCTTACTGCTATTCAACTCCCTTGGCCTCAAGCCGCATCTCATCATCGGCGACTTTGACTCCGTCGGCCCCGACATACTCCGGAAGTTCAGTGATGTTGAAGTGATCCGTTTTCCGGCGCGCAAGGATGCAACCGACGGCGAACTCGCGATTCGGGCGGCACTGGATCGTGAGTGCGGCGATATCGAGCTCTACGGCGCCATCGATACGCGATACGAAACCGACCACCTGCTGGCGAATTTGTTCCTTCTCAAACTTGCGCGGCAGTTAATGCCGCAAACTGCAACCGCAGATTGCGTTCGCGCCATTGATCATCGCCAGCGCATTTATCTGCTTGTAAATGAACAGATCCGGCTTGACGGCAAGCCCGGTGACTTTGTCTCGATTGTCCCGCTAGGCGAGAAGATCGTCTTGTCTATCACGGGTGTTGAATGGGAATTAAACAGCAGGGAAGTGTTAATGGGTTCGACCTGGACGCTTCGCAATCAGTTTGCGTCGCACGGCGCAGATATCACCGTTGTTGGCACTGCGCTGGTTATTCATCGACATTCGTAGTAGATTCGCTTCAGCTACATTCCTAAACTGCCGAGACCGGGAATATTCAGCCCGCCGGTCAATCCCGACATCGTTTCCTGCTGAATTGCGTTGGCGTTTTGTTGCGCCTGCGTAATCGCCGATACGATCAACTCTTCCAGCATCTCTACGTCGCCCTCTTTTAGAACCTCCGGGTCAATCTTGACTTCCTTGAGATCACCCTTGCCGGTAACCACAGCCCGAACCATCCCGCCGCCGGCGGTTGCTTCAACGCGCTTATTGTCAAGTTCCTCCTGCAGTTCCATCATCTTGGCCTGCATCTTCTGAACCTGCTTCATCATATCGCCAAAACCTTTGGCCATCTCTTCACTCCATTTCTATTAATCGATGTTCATTCACAATGTACCGGCGCCTCACGTACCTCTAAACACACGTCTATTATTACTAAAACTCTAGCGCTCCTTCAACTCCCGTCGCGAGACAATCTCGGCATCGAAAATCTCAACCGCCTTAGCTACCAGTGGATGATCTTCCCGCTCGCCTTCGGCAAGCAGCACTCCCGAATTACCAACAGTGCTTTCCGGCTTCGGCGCCCATTGCGCATCCACAAAGAAATTGAACCGCAGCTCGCGGCCGCTTGTTTCACGGATTACGCTCTCCAGCGTCTGCTGTTGCGCCCGGTCCTGGAAGTAGCGCACGTGCACTTCACCAAGCCGGTCAAACGCCACCGCCAACTTGTTTCCCTCTATCGAACGCGCCTGGCCCATCGAAAGTTTGATCTGGAGATTCCGGTGCCGTGATTTAAGAGCCTGCATGAACTTCTGCCAGATCTCCTGCACTTCGGCTGCGGTCGCTTGGGCGGGAATGGGGGAAGGATCGGCTGTCGATTGTGCGGTCGTCTTGGTCGCCGGTTCAGGGCTCGAACGAGTCAATTCAAGTTTTTTTTTTGACTCCGCCGGTGGAGCGGATGTTGCCTCTGTCGTTTGCGGTACCCCGCCCGCCAGCGACCTCAGTGCTGCCTCGATCGAAATCGAACTTTCCATCTGCATCAGCTTCAAGAATGCCAATTCGATGTTGATTACCGGGTCAAACCCATCTCGCAGTTTCTGCTCCAATCCGACCAGCAAGTTCTGGATGCGCAGCAAATCATTGAGGGAGTATCCCTCTCCAATGGTCTTGTACTCGGTTGCATCTTCGCCGGTGATTCCGTAGTCGCTCGCGACATCCGGCGCCGCCTTGAGAACCAGCATCAGGCGAATCTCTTCTTGAAATCCGCGGATGAATTCTGCCGCACCAACGCCCGCCTTGAGGACACTGTCGATCTTGTCAATGATTCCCGCACCATCCTGACTGCGAATCAGTCCGATCAGTGCACGATACTCCGACCGCGGCAAAATCCCCAACGCATCCGACAGCAGCTTGATATCGATCACATCGTGCTGCCAGGAAGCCACCTGATCCAGGATCGAGAGGGAATCGCGCAACGAACCATCGCCGCGTTTCGCCAATTCCGCCAAAGCATCATCGGTGATCTTGAGGTTCTCTTTTTCTGCGATGCCGCGCAAGGCACTGCGCAACTCCGACTCCGGAATCCGTTTGAAATCGTACCGCTGGCAACGAGACAGAATCGTCTGGGGGACTTTGTGAACCTCGGTTGTCGCGAAGATGAACACCGCGTGCGCCGGCGGCTCTTCCAGGGTCTTGAGCAGTGCATCGAATGCCGATCCGCTCAAGCGATGGACTTCGTCGATGATATAGACTTTGTGCTTGCCTCCGACCGGAGCATACTTGATAGCTTCGCGCAATTCGCGAATATCGTCAACCGAGGTGTGCGATGCCGCATCGATTTCAAGTATATCCAGTGACCGCCCCTTGATGATTCCCACGCACGAATCGCACTGATCGCACGGCTCCACACCTTGTGGTGCCGAACAATTCAGGCGCTTGGCGAGAATACGCGCAACCGAGGTTTTGCCCGTGCCGCGCACGCCGCAGAACAGATATGCCTGGCTGACGCGGTCAAACTCAATGGCCTTAGTTAGAGTTTCGGTGATGTGCTTTTGAGCCAAAACATCTCCGAATCTCTGCGGCCGATACTTGCGTGAAAATACGAAATAACTCATCAGCAGATCTTGTTGCAGCCTGCCCCAACTCGGCAGCTGTTCAGACTTTGTGGTTCGGTCTATTCACAGAGGAAGGAAACAGACCAGGCTACCCCGCGGCACATGAAGACGGTTACCTACCGTTGCTACCTTCCGGTCCTGGCGGGGTTCGGTACGCTTGCATTGCGCGGGACCTGGTCTGTTTCAAGCTCCCCCAATGAAATTCGGGTCGCCGGCTTCAGACCAGCGCGCGATCCCAACGCGCCGCAGGATAATAGTGGCAAACCCTCCCATAGTCAATCGCTATTTTCACGGCAGTTCACCGACATGGATAGAGTATTAAGAGGCTCATATTGTCATTGATATCTCGCCGGAGATTTCCTATTGTAATTTCCAGAGTGTGTCGGCGGATTGATTCTGCCCGAATGACAACATCAGTAGAGGAATTGAGATATGGAAAAACCCCGTCTGCCCCGGTTAACATATAATTGGATCAGTTCACTCGGAGCTTTTGTCGCCGTTTCCATGGCGCTTGTCATCATTGTCATGTTGATCATCAACTTCACCATGGAACAAACCAGCGCCTACTTCGGCATTTTCCTCTATATGGTTCTCCCCGGCATTCTCATCGGCGGCCTACTTCTTATCCCAATCGGCATGTACCGCCAGTGGCGGCGTTGGAAACGGGGCGAAGAGCTCTCCGCCAATAGGTGGCCCCTGGTTGATCTGAACCGGCCCGGGCATCGCAATGCAACTATCATCTTTGTAGTTGGAACGGTTCTGTTCCTGACAATTTCAGCCGTCGGCAGCTACCAGGCATTTCACTACAGTGAGTCGGTGCAATTCTGCGGCGAGACTTGCCACGATGTCATGGAACCGCAATACACCGCCTATCAGCAATCGCCGCATGCGCGCGTCGCTTGCGTCGAATGCCACGTTGGTACCGGCGCCAGTTGGTATGCAAAATCTAAATTGTCCGGCGCCTATCAGGTCTATGCTGTCATGGCCGATGTCTTTCCGCGTCCGATCCCGACACCGATCGCCGACCTTCGTCCGGCACGAGAAACATGTGAGGAATGCCACTGGCCTGAAAAGACCTACGGCGCTGAAATGCGCTCGTTCCTGCACCATCAGTATGACGACTCCAATTCTACCTGGACAACCGAAATGCTGATTAAGACTGACACCGGTGAACCCCATAAAGGCCAGAAAGCCGGCATCCACTGGCATATCAATCCTGATATCCAGATTGAATACATCGCCCGCGACCGCGGTCGCCAGGATATCCCTTGGGTGCGCGTAACCGATAAAACCACCGGCACTGTCACGCTTTATGAGAATGAAGAAGAACCGCTTGAAGCGGCCCAGCTTGATTCGCTCGAAAAGCGCATTATGGACTGTATCGACTGTCATAACCGCCCGAGCCACGTCTATCGCTCCCCTGATTTTGCCGTCGACCGCGCCATCCAATCGGGATTCATCGATGCTTCATTGCCGGCAATCAAACGGCTGGCAGTTGAGGCCATGGCCAAGGAATATGCGACCAAGGAAGAGGCCAGAACCGGCATCGCTTCCTCAATCACCGAATTCTATCAGGAATCTGGTTTGCTCAATGACCCGGAGAGGCGTAAATCTGTCGAGCAGTCAATAGCCGGCGTGCAATTGGCCTACTCGCAGAATATCTTCCCGGAGATGAAAGTCCAATGGTCCGCTTACCCGGTCAACATCGGCCATTTCAATGATATCGGCTGCATGCGCTGCCACTCCGGAACGCATAAATCCTCAGCCGGCGCAGTTATCACCCACGACTGCAACGCCTGCCACACCATCACGGCGCAGGGAATGCCCGGACAGATGATGCGCGACAGCACCGGTCTGGGGCTTGAATTCAAACACCCGGTTGACATTGACGAAGCCTGGCGGGAAATGGGATGTTACGAGTGCCATTCCGGCGTCCAGCCTTAGCATTCAACCCCTGATAATATATACCCCGGCACATTCGCTGGGGTGTATCCATGCGGGGCAATTGCCGACACCACTTTCAGCGCTTCCACAAACATACTCGGGAACAAAATCACCACTCCAATTGTCTTAAGATTGAAGAGACAACGGTCGGGCTTTCAGCTCGCCAAAATCAAACAAAACCGGGCATCAACATCACGATATCCTCACTAATCGTGCTGTCGGTGTTGGATGGGAGGAGATTATGTTGGGAAACGGAAATAGTGAGGCTCTTACCGGAACGCTCTACCTCAAACGAGCCTATCGGCGCAACTTCATCGTAGCGGAAACCTCAATTGTTATTGCGATTGGCGTCGCCCTCGCAATTGCAGCCTTGCTCTGGAATGGAAAAGCCGAAGTCACCACCATCGAGAAGATCACTTACAATGGTCCTCCACCAGTGCAGCCACCGCCGCCGATCGATACCGATGAACCGATTGTCACGCACGGTTCGCCGCCACCACTTCCTGACCTCACACTTGTCGAAGCCGTTGATGACAGCACCGTCGAATTCGAATTCACTTTGGCCTCAAGAGAGGACCGTGCCGCGTACAATAGCGACTTTGTAGCGGGAGATGGCATTGGCGCCACATACACCGACTTTGTTGACGAGTTGGAGGCTCGCGCCCCCGCGCCTGACAGCTTCATCGCTGTCGACGAACAGCCCAAGGCGCTTCACTTTCCGGCAGTGCGTTATCCCGAGATTGCCCGGCAGACGAACATCGAGGGCAGCGTCTGGCTTAAGGTGCTTATCAATACCGAAGGCAATGTCATCGATGTGATTGTGGCGATCCCTTCCAAAGCCAATGTCGGCTTCGAAGAGGCAGCCGTTGCGGCAGCTCGTGATTCGAAATGGCGTCCTGCGATGCAGAATAAACAGCCGATTACGGTTTGGGTAGGTTACGAAGTGAGATTCAGACTGAAGTAGAAGAGCTAATGCATCTTCCTCACGCGCATGCGCTCGATACGAGGACCCTTCACCGCCGTTATTTCAAATTGCAGTCCGTCGACGGAAATCTTTTCGCCCTGCTTTGGCACCCGGCCAATGTGGTCGACTACAAATCCGCCGACCGTGTCTGCCGTTTCGTCATCCAACTCGACTTCGAACTGCTTGTTGAAATCCTCGATCGGGTATTGCCCTTGCACCTGACAAAGTCGTTCGTTTACCAACAGGAACGGCTCGAGTTCGGTATCGTGCTCGTCGCGAATCTCGCCGACGATCTCCTCGAGTATATCCTCAAGCGTAATCAATCCCGCTGTGCCGCCAAATTCATCCAGCACGATTGCCATATGCTGCTGGTCGCGTTGAAAGTCATGCAGCTGCGCCGAAATCATCTTTGAGTCGGGGACGAAAGAGACCGGCCGGATGAGATCATGAATGATAATCAACTTTCCGAGCACCAAGACGCTGATGACATCCTTGGTGTGAATGACTCCCTTGATGTTGTCGAGCGAATCATCGTATACCGGATAACGCGAATAACCCTCTTCCGTGATTCTCCTCAAAATGTGATCGTGATCGAGACTCAAATCCAATCCGACAATTCTTGTCCGCGGCGTCATCGCTTGCCTCACAGTGGTATCGGCAAACTCAAATACGCCCTCAATCAAGTCGCGTTCGGCTTTATCAAAATGGCCGCGATCGTGCCCCTCGCTTAGTATCAAATTGATTTCTTCATCAGTATGTGCCGATTCTGTGCTGCGGTCAACCAAGCCGAACGGCTTCAAGATAATTCGCACCATTCCGCTTAGTACTTTCGCCGGCACATAAGCCGCCTTTGCGAAAATCGACACTGCCGGCGCCACGCCCAGTGCAAGTTTTTCCGGGAAGCTGACCGCCAGATATTTCGGTACCAGTTCCCCGATGACCAGAAACAGTGTCGACAAGACAATTACCACCGCAGAAACCGCGAGGTTCTCCGAAGTCTCTACTGTGACACCCATCTCCTGAAAAACCGGCATCAGCAGCGGCACTATTGAACTTCCACCCATTACCGACG
Source organism: uncultured Ignavibacteria bacterium (assembly GCA_964592145.1). Classification (GTDB taxonomy): domain Bacteria; phylum Zixibacteria; class MSB-5A5; order CAIYYT01; family CAIYYT01; genus JADJGC01. Next base: position 68,077 of record CAZQBX010000003.1, on the reverse strand, counting down.
CCAAAGTCCCAGCCACGGTAACGCCAACCTGAATCATCGCGATGAACTCTTCCGGCTGCTCAAGCAACTTCGCGATCTTCTTCGCCGAGCGGTTGCCCTGCGAAATCAGGTTCCGCAGCTGGCTCTTACGCACCGACAAAATCGAGATTTCTGAGCCGGCAAAGAAACCGTTCAACAATATCAGAGCCGCAATGCCGATCAGCTCAAGAGTAACTTGGTTCATGACATTAATAGACCGGGCCGGAGGTCAGCAATCTGACGCCGCGCGGGGTTGGGAAGTGTGTCTGTCATCAACGCCCAAAATACGTATCGATCACCTGCTGCGCAAGCGATCTGTCGATGACATTATGCAATAGGGAAGTGGTACTTATAGGCCCGTGAAAAGTCGATCGGCGCGAAGTCGGGTATCCAGATTCGTGACGTTATACCAGGCGGAGGAGAACAAATCAAAGACGTATGGCGACTCGATTCTCGGCGCCTTCGGATCGGGTGCCCAGCTGAAGTAAATGAACAGCGCCTTGCCTTTAATCCGGCTCTTGTCGAGGAACCCCCAGAAACGCGAATCCTGACTGTCATCGCGATTGTCGCCCAATACAAAGTAATGATCCGCCGGAACCTGCATCGGCCCGAACTGATCACGCGAAGAGAACAGCTCCGGCAGCGTGTCAGGATCCGAGTGGAACATCCCCGCCATCATCGGAACCACCTGCCCGTCGACCATCAACGCCTTGTCCTTGACTTCGACAGTCTGCCCCGGCCCGGCGACGATCCGCTTGATGTAGTCCTTGGTCGGATTCATCGGGAATTCGAAAACGATCACATCATTGACCTGCGGCTCGGCAAAGCGATAGGCGAACTTGTTGACAAACAGGAAATCACCCTCGAGCAGCGTGTGCTCCATCGATCCCGAAGACACCCGGTAGGCCTGTACAACGAACATGCGCAGAATCACCGCGATCACGACCGCGATTAATACCGCTTCAACATACTCCTTGATATGGGACTGACGTTTCCGCCGCATTGCCCGAGCGGCGCCGATGGTAGTAATCTCTGTTGCCATGTACACCAGTTATATCGGCTTTTCAGAGCACTATTTGAGCAGGAAAGACCAATAAATTGCGGTTGTTTCCCTTTGAAACGGAGCAAACTGCACAAAAAAAGCGCCCCGTTTCCGGGACGCTTCAATCTTGTCTCTCTGTAATTCGAGAGTTACGGCAACACATGCACGATGCGGCGGTCGCGGCCTTTGCGCGCGTACTCGACCACACCGGTGATCGTCGCGAACAGCGTGTTATCTCTGCCGACGCCGACATTGCGTCCGGCAAGAATCTTCGTTCCGCACTGACGGACAATGATCGTCCCGGCCAGAATCGCTTCGCCGCCGTAGGTCTTCACACCGCGTCTTTGACCATTCGAATCGCGGCCGTTCTTTGACGAACCTAAACCTTTTTTATGAGCCAAGGTATCCTCCTAATTATCAAATTCAATTATCCGGCCTGCGCCGGGTAGTTGCCTAATATAACTTTCCCGCGCTGCCGGTCAAGCGGAATTTTACGGCGCGGCTTCAGAGAGGGCGAGTTCGGTCAGATCAGCCAAGCGCCACCCTATGGGCATGCACTGCAAGGATTTAGGCCGCCGGAGAAGATATAATTCAGCAGATACACTACGTCCGATATGTTCACGGTTTCCGAGCAGTCAACGTCACCTGTCTGCATGACGGCCGGTGGCTCGCCGTTTGCGAAGATGTATTCTATCAAGAACACGGCATCCGAAATCGTGACCGCTCCCGACAAGTTCGGATCACCGCAGAGAACATCGCATCCTACCGCTTCCGAACCCATCGTCACAGCGCAGCTATTATTCGCAGCCGCGCAAGGCGAACTCGCGCTCAAGCGATAGTCGCTCGGAAACGCGCCGCAGAATAGGGGATCCTCGGAGATATTGCCATTTTGCCCAACCTGGGTCGCGATCGACCCAATCCAATCACCATATTCATTTCCATAGATGTTCGAACATACGAACTGGGCATTGCCGGAGTACGCCAAAGCGGTATCTGAATCTGCAATAATTGTATGAGAGATTGTACCCGGTGAAGCAGCAACATAAACTGCAGAGCGACCACAGTGAGTACGACTGTCAACGATGGTGCAAAAATTGATGGCACAACTTGTGCCGCCACCTCCGCCGAAGTAAATTGCTGCGCCATCCCCGATGATTGGCGGTCCAGCCTCTGGCCAGATACACTTGACGTAGTTGTCGGCGAAGAGTGAATTGCTCACTTCGAGGTTACTTCTCAGGCAGCAAATTGCACCGCCGTACGAATATGCATCATTGCGTAAGAACCGGCAAGAGGTAACGATTAGTGAACTCCCGTTCTCTAATTCAATTGCGCCGCCGTATCCTTCCATTCCAGAGAGTCCAATCCACACGCCGTTGTCTAAGAAACTGCAGTTGGTCAACTCAATTGTGGCACCTTCTGCAAAGATTACGCCTCCCCTTGACAACGCTGCACAGGACCTGAACGTGGTATTTGTGAATATGCAAGTAGTTCCGCTGTCGCAGTAAATCACACCACCATAGTCAGCATAGCACCTTTCGAATGAACAATTGTCTATTTGAATTGTCGATCCTTCAGCGTACACGACTCCACCCACTGCTAAAGCTTCTACATGCGTGATGATGCAGTTGCTCATTGTTAGACTGGCATTGATACTTACAATTCCTCCAGCATCCCAGTCATAAAGGGAGTCAAGATTCGACGAAACTGCCTCCTCAATTGTCAGGTTCTGGAATCGAACTTCCGAAGTTGGATCAATGACCGCAAATGCCCGATACCAATTTGTGTCATTAGGGTGGATAATCACCAGCGACGGATCGCCATCTCCCATAATCGTCAGCCCTTTATTCAAAATAAGCACGTCGCGATTACCCGGACCCGTATAGGTGTTCGGTGCGATCAAAATCGTATCGCCGTCATTGGCAAAATCCACCGCGTGCTGAATCCGCGCGTACTGACCGGGGACGGGTCTAATAGTCGCCTGTGCCGAAAAAAAGGAAACCAGAGTAAACGCAATCAGCCAAACCAGCTTTATCGATTTCATCCGGGCCTCGCAGTTGGAGTAGGTCTTTTTCGCTCAGCCAAAACATAGCGCAGAAACACCATTTTAGCAACAGCGAAATTAATATCACAGGGTGAACAAAACAAAAAAGACGCGGTCGGAATTCCTTCCGACCGCGTCGTATCAACAAACTAATTCGAACTAACTACACTTTCGCGATCTTGCGCGACTCCGATGAAGCATTGATCCGGAACACGAGCTTGTCGGCATCGGGTCCCTTGTCGACTTCGATCTGGCAATCGCCGGCGAATTGACCCGCAAGGATCTCCTCGGCCAACGGATCGTCCACATACTTGTGAATCGCACGCTTGAGATGACGCGCGCCATAGAGCGGATCAAAGCCCTTCTCGGCGATGAACTGCTTGGCGGCATCTGTGACATGAATGCTCAAGCCGCGCTCTGCCAGACGGGAAGCCATCTCGGCCAGAAGAATATCCACGATCGAAACGATATGCTCCATCAACAACGGATGGAAAATAATCGTCTCATCGATACGGTTGATCAATTCCGGATTGAAGATGCGCTTCATTTCGGTCATGACCGACTGCTTCATCGTATCGTAATCGTCCTCGAGCTTGCTCGAACCGAATCCGAGCGTCTTACCCGAACGAATGTCGCGGGTACCGGCGTTCGAAGTCATGATCACGACCGTGTTGCGGAAGTCGACCTTGCGGCCGTACGAATCGGTCAGGCTGCCGTCGTCGAGAAGCTGCAGCAGGATATTGAAGACATCCGGATGGGCTTTCTCGATTTCGTCGAGCAACACGACAGAGTAGGGGTGACGACGAACCTTCTCGGTAAGCTGTCCGCCCTCTTCGTATCCGACGTATCCCGGAGGCGCTCCGATCAAACGGCTGACCGCGAACTTCTCCATGTATTCCGACATATCGATACGAATCAAAGCATCAGCATTCTCAAACAAGAACTCCGCCAACACGCGCGTCAGCTCGGTCTTGCCCACACCGGTCGGACCAAGGAAAATAAACGAGCCGATCGGGCGATGCGGATCTTTGAGTCCCGCACGTGCGCGGCGGATCGAACGGGTCAGAGCTGTAATAGCTTCTTCCTGTCCGACGATCTTCTTGCGCAGTTCTTCTTCCATTCGCATCAGGCGCTTGGATTCCTTCTCTTCCAGACGGAAGAGCGGGATACCGGTAATCTTGGCAACGATCTCGGCGATATGTTCCTCGCGCAGAGTGATCTTCTCGCTCTGGCGCTGAACTTCCCAGTCGCGCTTCATCTGCTCGTATTCTTCTTTCTTCAATTTCAAATCATCGCGCAGCTTGGCCGCCTTCTCGAATTCCTGATTCTTGACGGCGTCTTCCTTGCGAATCGAAATCTCCGCAATCATCGCTTCCATGTCGCCGAACTCTTTCGGCTTGGTGTAAGTCGACAAATGCGCGCGCGAACCGGCTTCATCGATGATGTCGATCGCCTTGTCCGGCTGGAATTTGCCGGTGATATAGCGGTTCGACAACACCACCGCAGCACGAATGCCTTCATCCGAAATCAGGATCTGGTGGTGCTCTTCATAACGACCCTTGAGTCCTTGAAGAATCTTTACCGTGTCTTCCTGTGAAGGTTCTTCAACCATCACCGTATGGAAACGACGGTCAAGGGCACCATCCTTCTCGATATACTTGCGATATTCGTTCAGCGTCGTGGCGCCGATACACTGCAGTTCACCGCGTGACAGGGCAGGCTTGAAGATGTTGGACGCATCCAACGAACCTTCCGCACCGCCGGCTCCGACGATCGTATGCAACTCATCGATGAAGATGATCACGTCCTGCGAATTGGTGATTTCGTTCATCACCGCTTTCAGGCGCTCTTCGAACTGGCCGCGATACTTGGTACCCGCCACTAGCGAAGCCATATCGAGCATGACGATGCGGCGATTTTCCAGCACGGCCGGCACCTGACCGGTGACGACGCGCTGCGCCAATCCTTCGACGATGGCTGTCTTGCCAACGCCCGGTTCGCCAATGAGCACCGGATTGTTTTTCTTGCGGCGGGAAAGAATCTGCGACACGCGCTCAATTTCATTGTCGCGGCCGATGATCGGATCCAGTTTGCCTTTGCGCGCCAGTTCCGTCAAGTCGCGGCCGAAATGATCCAGCGCCGGAGTCTTTGACTTCTTGCGCTTCTTGCCGTACGACGACGGCTGGCCGCTCTGGATGTTCTTGAGCTCTTCATAAACATCCTTGTAGTCGATGTCAAACATCGACAACACCTGCGCGGCAACACCCTCTTCGTCCTTCAGCAGGGCAAGCAGAATATGTTCAGTGTCAATTTCTTTCGACTTCAGTGCGCGCGCTTCCTGTCCGGCGACTTCGAGCGTCTTTTTCGCGCGAGCCGTCAGTGGAAGTTGACCCATGGTCATTGTCCCGCCGGCCGGTTGAACCACGTCTTCGATCGACTGGACCAGCTCGTTCAAGTCGAGGCCGATATTCGAAAAGACCTCGCACGCGCGTCCTTCACCAAGACGGATCAAACCCAGCAGGAGATGCTCGGTACCGATGTAATCATGGCGCAGCCTGGCCGCTTCGTCGCGAGCGTATTCGATTGCTTTGCGAGCCAGTTCGGTAAACATCTCGTTCATCTATACCTCCGCATGAGATAGTATACTAATCCAATTATGCCAGTGTCTCACGAACAAGCGTGGCCCTGGCGATATCACGATCGGATGGGCTCAAGACCCGTCCCACATGTTTCTGCAAGTGCGCCGGCTGGCTTAAGATCAACATCTTGTTGACCGCTTCCATCGTCACCTCGTTGAGAATTTCTAAAGCTATGCCCAACCGCACCGCACTCAAGAGATTCATCACCTCTTCTGTTGTTAATACGCGCGCATGCTTCAATATTCCATAGGCGCGCCAAATTTTATCCGAAATCTCGTCATTTGCCTGACTTACCAGTTGCTCACGCGCCTGATTTTCAAACTCGATAATCTGACGTGTAATCTTCTGCAAAGCCTCTGTTATGTCAGACTCCGAACGACCCAAAGTTGTTTGATTCGATATTTGGAACAGATTGCCCCAAACATCAGAACCTTCACCATAAAATCCTCGCACGACCAATCCGAGCTTGGTGATGTGGTCAATTACCGAGTCGATTTCCTTGGTCAGGACCAAACCCGCCAGATGAATCAGTATCGACGCACGCAGGCCGGTACCGACATTGGTAGGGCAGGAGGTCAAGAATCCGAAATCCGTATCATAATCAAACTCCAGCGTCCGTGCCAAATCGTCATCGATTCGCATCGCGCGCGCCAGAGTATCGGTAAGCGACAAGCCCGAACCCATCGACTGAATACGCAAATGGTCCTCTTCATTGACCATGATTGCGATTTTCTCGTCCGGCGAGATGAAAATCCCGCTGACGGAATCCGGCCGCATGAACTCCGGCGAAATCAAGTGCCGTTCGATCAGGAAACTGCGATCGAGATCGTCGATGATTTCTGACCGATGAAACTCGCCGCGCTCAAGTTCGCGGCTCTTTTGCAGAGCCGTCTCGACAAAATCGACTACTTTCTCGCGACAATCATCGTCGGCATATGGCGGGAATGACAATCCCTTAATGTTCCGCGCCAGCCTCACGCGTGAAGATAACACAATTCCGGCCTCGGCGCCTTCCGCCGTCAGCCAGGAACTCAATCGCTCGGTCATGTTATCGAACATCGCTCGTCTCCATCTTCGCCTGGATGTCCTTTATGAGGTCGCGTATCTGGGCGGCGCGTTCAAAATCTTCATTGGTAATCGCCGACTTAAGTTCTTCCTTCAGTCTTGCTTCTTCTTTCAGAGTATCCATTCCCTCGGCTGTCGAAGTTTGCCGTTTGCCGCGATGCAAGTTTGATCCGTGGATCTTGCGCAGTAAATCAGCCAGCGGCTGACGGAATGTGTTGAAACACTCGCCGCATCCCAGCCGGCCGGTCTTGGCAAACTTGTCATAGGTCAATCCGCACGACGGGCAGCTTTGTCCCATTAACTCGCTGTCGGGCTCGGTAATCGAACCGGATACCATCGAGGTCAGGAAATCGGCCAACGGGAAGGGGATATTCTTCAGAGGATTCGAAAATCCGCGTCGCTTGGCGCAGTTAGAACAGAGGTTCAGCACAATCTTCTGATTGTTGACCACCTGCTTCATATGCACGGTCGCATCCTGCTTGCGGCAATCTTCACATAACATGTCTAGCTCGTTTCTGCCAGATGACCATCTGATAAGCGGTACCTGCGCGACGCGCGATCAGCCAGCGACAGGTCATGCGTCGCTACGATGATCGTCATCTTCTTTTGCTCGTTCAAGCGCGTCAAAAGTTCGTGGAGAGTTTCTGCCGTCTCATGGTCGAGGTTGCCGGTCGGTTCATCCGCGATCAGAATCTCCGGTGCTCCAGCCATCGCTCTTGCTACCGCGGCCCTCTGACACTCTCCGCCGGAGAGTTGCGTCGGCCGATGATCCAACCGCTGTCCAAGGCCGACCTCGTCCAGCAGTTTAACCGCAATCCCGCGACAATTGTTCCGCGATTCACCTCGAACAAGGAGTGGCATCATCACGTTTTCGACCGCGTTAAACTCTTCCAAAAGATAGTGATACTGAAAGACAAAACCACACTTTTTGTTGCGGTAATCAGAGAGCTGTGCCTCACTTAGGTTGTCGATGCGCTGACCCGCAACCGTCACGCTTCCCGATGTTGGTAGGTCAAGTCCGCCCAGTATGTGCAACAATGTGCTTTTCCCTACTCCTGATGCACCGGTTATAGCGACAAATTCACCTCGGGACACTCCGAAGTTCAGTTCCCGAAGGATCTTCAACTCGCCGCCGATTGTTACAAAGCTCTTGTTTAGGCTCTTGGTTTCCAGAATTAACTCATCCAAAGGTTGCCTACGACTCCTGTCTCAAATCTATTGTCGCCACAAATGGGATTTTCTTAACCCCAAATCAATGATAAACTTATCCATGTCGCAGAATGTCTGAAGGGAACAATCGCGCCGCCCGCCGCGAAGGATAAAGTGTTGCCAGAAATGATATTATCACACTCGCGCCGGCAACAATCGCAAACTCGACCACTCTCATGTCAATCGGAAGGCTGTTTATGAAGTAAATCTCTCCCGGAATCGCGACTATATCAAATGTCTGCTGAACCCAACAGAGCGTAAACCCCAGAATCGTTCCCGCAATAGTGCCGACAAATCCCAACAATGTACCCTGAAACATGAATATCTTCATGACCTGCTTGCGATTCGCCCCCATCGACTTGAGAATCGCTATATCCTTGCGCTTCTCGATCACCAGCATGATCAAAGTCGTCACTATATTAAACGCCGCTACCGCAACAATCAACCCGACTACAATTGACATCCCATATTTCTCAAGAGTCATCCAACCAAAGAGATTCTTGTGGCGCTCCGACCAATCAACCGCGTAATAAGGACTTCCGACGACCTCTTCGATGTTGCGGGCAACCTCCTGCGACCTGTAAAAATCGCGAACTTTCACCTGCAAGCCGGTGACAATGTCGTCCAGCTTAAACAAGTCCTGCGCTACCGGTATCGAGATGTACGCCAGGTTGCCGTCATACTCGTTCATTCCGGTCTCGAAGATTCCTGTTACCACGAATTTCTTGTACTTCGGCTGAAGGGTCAACGTCATCTTCTTCTGCTTCAACGATGCTAAAACTACTTCGCCGCCCAGTTTGACATTTAGAATGCCCGCCAGCTCACGGCCAATCACAATCCCCGGCAGGCTGTCGGCCGTTTCGCCGAGATTAATCTCACCCGCGACGATATTCTCGTGCAATCTCGACACATCGAACTCATACTGTGGATCGATACCCTTTACGAATACACCGTCATTGGCATCGCCCGACCCGATAACCGACTTGTAAAAGATGTTTGGCGCCGTTGCGACTACCTCCGGCACAGTCTTGACTTTCTCGGATAACGATTGCCAGTCAACGAAACCATCACCGGCATAGGAATAGACAGTTATGTGCGCGGTCGTGTCAATTATTCGCTGGCGTATCTCAGTCTCGAACCCGTTCATCATCGCCATGACGAAATTCAAAGTGGCGACACCAATCGCCACTCCAACAATTGAAATGAGTGATATAAAGGAGATGAAATTCTCGCGGCGGCGGCTCCGTAGATATCGCCGCGCGATAAACAGCTCAAAGCCCAAGGCTACTCCGGTTTCATCTGCGGGAAGAGAATCACGTCGCGAATTGAATGTTGATTCAACAGCATCATGCAGAGGCGGTCAACGCCGAATCCTAGTCCTCCGGTCGGCGGCATTCCGTGTTCGAGACAGAAAATGTAATCCTCATCCAGCACTGCGGGCGCTTCCTCGTCGCCGGCTTTCGCCAACTCGACAAGTTTCTGAAAGCGCTCTTTTTGATCGATGGGGTCGTTCAGCTCACTGAAGGCGTTCCCCATCTCCATTCCACCAATGAAGACCTCGAATCGTTCCGTCAATCCCTCTTTGCTGCGGTGCGGTTTTGCCAGCGGCGACAGCTCCTTGGGATAATCGGTGATAAAAGTCGGCTGAATCAACTTGTGTTCGAGTCTTTCACTGAACAGTTCATCAATCAACTTACCGCGGCCGACAAGCCCTTCGGTCTTCACGCCAATCTCGTTGCAGAACTTGCGCAGCGTCGGCTCATCCATTTGCGAAATGTCGCGTCCAACCGCTTCGCTGATTCCGTCCAGCATCGGCAGAACCCGCCACTCTCCGCCCAGTTCGATCTTATTATCCCCAAACTCGATGGTTGTCGAACCGAGAACTCTGGTCGCAACCGTCGTGATCATCCGCTGGTACAACTTCATCACGTCTTGATAGTCTGCATACGCCCAATACAGCTCAATCATCGTGAACTCCGGATTGTGATTGCGATCCATGCCCTCATTGCGGAAATCCTTGCAGAACTCCCAGACCTTCTCAAATCCGCCGACGATCAATCTCTTCAGATACAGTTCGTCGGCGACTCTCATGTACAGGTCGACGCCGAGGCGATTATGGTGCGTAATAAACGGTCGCGCCGCGGCTCCACCGTAAATCGGCTGCAAGACCGGCGTCTCCACTTCGATGAATCCTTCACCGTCAAGAAAATCGCGGACGGCTCGGATTATTTGACTGCGCTTCTTGAAGACTTCCCGCACTTCCGGGTTGGCAATCATGTCAAGATACCGTCGCCGATATCGCGTCTCTTTGTCCTGCAATCCGTGCCATTTCTCCGGCATCGGACGCAGACTCTTGGCTAACAAAGTGACCTTGCTGACATGCACACTTTTTTCGCCCATCTTGGTCAGGAAGAGATATCCCTCAACGCCGAAAATATCGCCGATGTCGGCTTTCTTGAAAACTTCAAACTCGCCCTCGGCGACGGCATCCTTCTTCACATAGATCTGTATCTGGCCGGAATCATCCTGGAGATTGGCAAAGATCGACTTGCCCATCGAACGGATCGTCATCAAACGCCCCGCCAGGCTGACAGTCGTTTGTGCTGCGGCAATCGCTTCGAAATTCTCAATCAATTGCGCCGAGTCGTGTGTCTTGCTATAGCTATAGGCAAACGGCTCCACTCCGGCTTCACGCAGCGCCTGTAACTTCTGTACTCGAACTTGATGCTGGTCGGTGGCATTCTCTGTCACGCAGGATCCTCCAAAAAGTTTCTCTGATTTTGTGGCCGACTCTGTTTGGCCGAAGACGGGCACTATGTCCGGTGTCAGCAGCCCTTCGGCGGCATGACATCTAAAAACTCACTCTACTGGTGTCCGAATTTTTCCTTCAAGTGCTTCAATACGATTTCGGGCACCAGATCGTCAATCTTGCCGTCATGCTTGGCGACTTCCTTGATGGTGTTCGAACTTAGGTATACATAACGCAGCGACGGCACCAAGAAGACAGTTTCTGCTTTCGGCGACAATTTGCGATTCATCAGCGCCATCTGAAATTCATACTCAAAATCGCTGACGGCGCGCATACCGCGAATGATGGCGCAACAATCTTCCTGCTCAACCAGGTTTGCCAACAACCCCCGAAACACGATCACTCGGGAGTTCGGTATATCCTTGAGCGCACCCGCTGCCATGTCGCGTCGCTCTTCGTGAGTGAACAGCACTTTCTTGTTCGGGTTGTCCGCCACTGCGACCACGACTTCGTCAAACATCACCGCCGCCCGCCTCACTAAATCGACGTGACCGAAGGTGATCGGATCAAAGCTCCCCGGGTAGACTGCTCGTCTCAACTAAACTCTCCTCATGATCCAAACGAACGTAAATCCGAATCGCTTGGGACGCAATACCTCATAACCGGTAATGTCCAAATCCGCCATCTCCTTGCGCGACATCTCCAGTGACAGAAGTCCTTCCGGCGCAAGCAGATCAACCGTGCGGAGATGGTTCAGCAACCGCTGTCCGAAACCGCCATCATAAGGCGGGTCCGCAAAAACTAAATCAAATTGCATCCCCCGCGCAACCGTTTTTCCCGCTGCCTCGAAGTCCGCCAGCGCAAACTTGCAGCGATCACCAAATCCGGTCTTTGCCAGGTTCTGCTCAATGACCTTCGCCGCCCGCTTGTCGTTGTCGATCATCAGCGCCGAAGCCGCGCCCCGCGATACAGCTTCGAACGACAACGCACCGGACCCGGCGAACAAGTCGAGCACCCGAGCATCGCGAATGTGCGGTGTCAGGATGCCGAACAGCGATTCCTTGACACGGTCAAGTGTCGGGCGAAAACCCTCGTAAGTTACGGTCTTGAGGACAAGGCCGCGTTTTTCTCCGGCGATGATGCGCATTTCTGGCTCCTATTATAAGCATAACAGAGCGCAAGAGGGGAGAAATAATAATGCAATTGCTGAGCAGTCAGTTTACCGGCGGAAATCTTCAGTCTCTCAAAGGGCAAATCGTGAAGTTGAAATTGATAAGGCAGTGATCTGATCATCAACCCACTTATGCTCTCTCGCGCGGCGTCTCCGGCGACAACCAAAGTCACCTTCCGCTTCACCGGTCGGCCGCCGTAAATCGACATCATCAAGATGCCGATTTCTTCGACAACACTCTCCGGCGCCGAGCGGAAGTCACCGCTTCTCCCTCGCAACATTTCCACCGCCACCAAATGACCGTGCCGGTACATCTGCAAGGTCACAATCTCATCTTCGACCCGCATAAACACTGCCCGGTCATCCGTTACCAGCGGTTTAATGCACTGCCGAGTCGCATCCGGCTCAAAAATCATCTTGTCTAAAGTCAGGCGATGTTGCTCGAAAAACTCGCCAATCTGACCGAATGTCCTTCGATTGATTGACAAGCACTCAATCTGAATCCCCTTGTCGGTCGGCTGCAGTTGCAGCAGGGAATAGCGGTAGTTTTCGATCTTATCCGCCGATGACCGCGACAGTTCCCACACGAATTGCTCCGAATCCGATGCCGCCAGGTCCTCTGCCAGGTACAACCGTTTACGATGATACTGCGATCGATTGATGCCGTAAATGCACTTGCACCCCATCAACGGCAAGTATTGCGACTCGTCGGCCGTGGTCATTCCGAACTCCCCGGAATCGCAGATTTCAAGACCATCTCCTGTCGGCAGCGTCGTTACAAAACGCAACGTGTCGTCGCAAATCACGACGCCGGCAACCTTGCCGCAATAATCAAGCATGCGATGAATTTGGGAAGTTTAAGACCTCTGCGCAAGCGAACGCTCGCGCTGTGGCGGCTACTTCAGCAATCGCAGACTGTTAAATATCACCAGCAAGGAAGCTCCCATATCCGCCACCACCGCCATCCAGATATTCGCAAATCCCAAAGCGGCAAGCACGAGGAAAATCGCCTTAATCGCAAACGCCGCGGCTATGTTGACCTTGATCGTCGACAGCGTCCGCCTGCCCAGCTTAATGACCTTGGGGAGGGGATTGAGATTATCGCCAAATAAGATGATATCAGAATGCTGCGCAGGTATGTCGTTACCGAAACGAGCCAGCGACACCGAGACATCTGATCCCGACAGTGCAACGACGTCGTTGATTCCATCGCCGACCATCACGATTCCGTCACCCAACGTCGCCAGCCTCTCATATTTCTGATCGGGCATTAGGTTTCCGTATGCAAAATCAAGTCCCAGCGTGTTCTTGACATGCTCAACATTACTTTGCGAATCACCCGACAATATTCCGACTTTGGTGATGCCACTTCTTCGAAGCTCTCCGACCACTGGCCCGGCTTCGGAACGAATCTGATCCTCAAAACGAAACACAGCCAACGTCCGACCGTCTTCGATGAGCGATACTGATTGTCCAAACTCTTGACCTCGCACGGAGTTGGAACTGCGAAGTTGATAATCCCTATTGTTGATCATACCTTGGACGCCAACGCCGGCTAAAGCTCTTGGATTCTCAACTGCGAGCATCGCCAGATTTCGCTCAGCACATGCAGTCATCAATGACCGGGCTATCGGATGTTGTGATATCTGTTCAAGCGATCCAGCAATTTGCAGCAGCTTTTGTTCGTCATGACCATCGCTCATTTCAATTGCCGCCAATCGAAGCTGACCGGTCGTCAGTGTTCCGGTCTTGTCAAAGGCTACTGTATGCATTGTCGCCAGCCGCTCCAAGGCGTCGCCGCCTCTGAACACCGCTTTCATCCGCGAAGCCGCCGCCAGCGCCGTAGTGACCGCGACCGGAGTCGAAATCACCAGCGCACACGGGCACGAGATTACCATCAGGACCAACGCCTTGTAAATCCAATCTGTAAAGGAAGCCTCAAACAGCAGGGGAGGAACGACAGCAACCAGTACCGCCAGCGCCACAACAATTGGCGTATAGATGCGCGCAAATCGGTCAACAAATCGCTCAATCTTGGCCTTGCGGGCGGATGCCTCGCCAATCAACTTCAGAATCTTACCCATCCGCGAATCTCCGGCAGCCGCGGATACCGCTACCTCCAGATATCCGTCCACATTGATCGCGCCGGCAAACACTTCGTCACCGACCGTTACCGACCGTGGCTGTGACTCGCCGGTGAGGCTGGCGAGATCAATAAATGACCGACCAACCAGCACTCTGCCGTCCGCAGGAATTCGCATTCCTTCTTTGAGTACAATCGTATCGCCCGCCACGAGGGATTCGGGGGGAACGCTCACCACGCGGTTGCCGCGCTTCAGCAATGCTTGTTCAGCAGTGAAATCTGAAAGGCCGCCCAGCGTCTTTGACAGCCGCCACAGCGAATAAGACTCCAGCATGTTCGCCAGACCGAACAACAAAACCACCACCACCGCTTCGTGAAGATCTCCGATGATGATCGCCCCGATAATCGCGATAGACATCAGCGCATTGATATCCAGCCGTCGGTGCTTTACTCCGATGACAGCGCGCCGCAAGATATCCCAACCGCCAACTGCTGTTGCCAGATAGAGGAGCACCTTGCCGAATAGTTCCCGGTCGAACGAGAAATACAATATTGCCCCGCAGCCATAGAGAATGACAGCAACAAGCAGCGACCAACCGAGCCATCGTGAAATCGGCAGAGCCTCGCCCTTGGCTGCCGATTCATCAATGAACTTGAAGTGTCCAAGGCCTTCAATCTGCCTGCGCAATTCCTCGGCACTCGTCTTTTCTGAATCATAAGCGTAATAGACTTTTGCGTTCAGAAGATCCACTCTTGCGCCCGCCACGCCGGCGATCTTTTGAATTTCCTCTTCGGCGGTTTTCGCGCAATTCGGGCAGTCGATCCGCGTTGTTTTGGCTTCGACATTGGCGAGCGGCATATTACTTGGCCCTCTCTTCAGCGTGTTCCATACCCTGTTTGATTAATGCGGTTACATGGGCGTCATCCAATGCGTAGAACGCCATCTTACCATCACGCCGGAATTTTACCAGCCGTAGCGAACGCAGCAGCCGCAATTGATGCGATATCGCTGACTCGGAGATGTTCAGCATCGCCGCCAGGTCACAAACACATAACTCCGCTTGCGACAGGAAGATGCAGATCTTCAGCCGCGTGGGGTCAGCCAGCACCCCGAAGATCTCCGCCAGTCGCTCGATGGTCTGCGGATCCTTCAGCGATTTCCGCAATCGTCCGACTGTCATTTGATTCACAAATTTGACCTGACACAGGTCTTCATTCTCGATCATTTTTCATCCTCAACGTATGAACAAATGCTCATATGTTATACGTTGTCGGCCTCCTGTCAAGTCTAATTCAGTCAATATTTTTAGAAATCACGGCGTTACTGCGGTCGCCAGCGAATTTCCTGCTTCGGCATGAACTAATAAGCCCCTGTCTGCGTATAAATTGAAGTAATATGAAGACTCTACTTGCCTGCTCCATAATTGCGCTAACCCTATCGTTTTCTGGTGCTTCTGCCGCCGAAATCACGAATAGCGTATCCATTGCCCGGCTCAAGTACCCGGGCGGCGGTGACTGGTATTGGGGCTCTTCAGCAATCCCGAATCTCATCAATTTCGTGCAAGCCAATACCAGCATCCCGATTAGCCAGGAAGAAATTCGCATCGAGCTAAGCGATAATCGTCTTTTCAACTATCCTTTTCTGTTCATGACCGGTCATGGCAACGTCAATTTTCGGGCCGAAGACCTCGAAGTCCTGCGTAAATACCTCGGCGCCGGCGGTTTCTTGCTGGCGAACGATTCTTACGGGATGCGCAAAGCGTTCTTCCGCGAAATGAAAAAACTGTTCCCGGACCAGGAACCACGCGAATTGCCCTTCAATCACGGTATTTTCAATTGCTACTATAAATTCCCGAACGGTCTTCCGAAAATACACAAGCACGACGAAAAACCTGCGCAAGCCTTTGGTTGGTTTATGGGTGAACGATTAGTCGCCTTGTTCGTGTTTGAATCGGACATCGGCGACGGTTGGGAAGACCCGCGCGTTCATAACGACCCGCCGGAGAAACGCACCGCTGCTCTCCAGATGGGAACAAACATCTTGGTTTGGGCATTAATGAATTAGAGGTACAGCTATGGATCCCAAAACATCAATACAGTACTTGACAGGGCGTCTGCGTAAGCTCCGCAATTTTATCCTACTGGGACATGCCGCCAATGGTGCCCTGCTGATTCTCACTGGTCTGGCCGTCATACTGGTATTGGGATTCGTCTTCAACGCCGCGTTTTTCCTGACAACTACATTTAGAACGATTTTCGCTGCCACAGCCCTGCTGGCGCTTGCGGCATTATTCTTCCGCACCGTAGTCTGGCCGATTATCACCAAGCCATCGACGGAAACAGTCGCATTGCAGGTCGAACAGAAATACCCGCAACTGCAGGATCGCTTGATTGCCTCGCTTCAGTTGGAACACAATCTGTCGCGCAATCGTGAAGGCTTCTCAACTGACATGATTCAGGCGATCATCCGTCAATCGCAGGAAATGTGCCAGGACTTCGATTTCAAGAAATCTGTCGATCACGGCTATCTCAAACGCAGCCTCCGCTACTTCAGCGGTGCCGCGTTGATTGTTGTCATGCTCGGATTCGTTTTCCCGTCGGTCTTTAGTGAAACCGTGTTTCTCTTGACCAATCCGACTGTCGACGTTGCCCGCCAACTAAGCTATAAGCTCGATGTCAATCCCAAGAATTCCGAGGTCGCCAAATTCTCGCCCGTTAACATCGAAGCGCTGCTGTTTGGCAAGTCATTGCCTGCCGATGCCAAACTGCATTGGCGCTACGAAGACGGCGCCGTGAAAACGGAAGACTTCGCCCAGAGCCGTACCACCAAAGCTGCCGCCGCAATTGCCGGCAAGCTGGCGCCAGATGACACCACTGTCCTCGCTTACGAATTCCGTGAAGTGCGCCGCTCGTTTGAATATTGGGTGACGGCGGGCGAAATCGAATCCCCCAGGTACCGGATCGATGCAGTTGACAAGCCTCGAATCATGGATGTCAAACTGACCTACCATTACCCCAGGTACACCGGCATGCAGCCGCTTGTTGTTGATGAAAACGACGGCAACATCACCGCGCTCAAAGGCACGGAAGTGCACGTCGAAGCGACAACAAATAAACCGGCGCAAACTGCTGTCATCGAGATGAACAACGGTCAACTTGTACCGGTACAGATTGCAAAGCACCAATTGGCGGCAATCATCAAAGTCGCCGAAGACGGCAACTATCGCATCAAAATCACCGATGAACTTGGCAATGCAAATCCCGACCCGATCGATTACAAAATCACGGCGATTTCCGATGCCTTCCCCGAGGCCGATCTTTTCGCGCCGGGAGTGCCCGTAAATCTCGCCGATGATATGTCGCTCGATCTCGGCGTCAAACTTTTTGACGACTTCGGTTTCTCCGATCTCAAACTACACTATCGCGTGTTTAGCGTTCAAGGCGAAACCTTCGCCCGCAAACTCGACATCCCCTTTGACCAAAAATCGGGCCGCAATATCGAAGTGCGTTATCCCTGGAGCCTGGGCGATGTCGGCCTTGAGCCGGGCGGCTGGGTCGAGTATCAATTCGAAGTCTTCGATAACGACAATATTACCGGTCCCAAGAGTGCCATGTCACAGTTGCTCGTAGCGCGCCTGCCTTCGATCGAAGAACAATTCGCCTATCTCGAAGACGAAGGCGAGGCACAAATCAGCGAACTCGAAAAGCTCCGCGAAACCCAAAAACAGCTTCTCGAGAACACCGAAAAACTGCAGGAAGAGCTGCTCTCCAACAAGGAAATGGACTGGGAGAAGAAACAGGAGCTCCAGAAGGCGCTCGACAAGCAACAGCAGCTGATTGAGTCAATGGAGAAGGTCGGCGAACGCATGGAACAGATGAAAGAGGAAATGCGCAAGAACGACATGACCTCCCTGGAAATCATGCAGAAATTACAGGAACTCCAAAAACTCTTCCAGGAAGTCGCTACTCCCGAAATGAAAGAGGCAATGCGCAAACTGCAGGAAGCGATGGAGAAGATGTCGCCGGAGGAGATGCAAAAGGCCGCCGAAGAAATGCAGGTCTCGCAGGAAGATATCAAAGAGAAACTGGAACGGACCATTGCCATGCTCAAGTTCATGCAGGCGCAGCAAAAAATGGAAAACATGGTTCGCCAACTCGAGGAGATTATCGAGAAGCAGCAGTCGGTGAACGACAAAACCGAAGCAACTCCGGAGCAGCAACTTGCGGAATTGTCGCCGCGCGAACAGCAAAACAAGGAAGCCCTCGACAAACTGCAGAAACAGGCCGACGAACTTCAGAAGATGCTGGAAGAACTCAAGCTTGATCAGCAGGAAGATGCACAGAAATTTCTCGAAGCCAGCCGCGAACCGGAAGCCAGTGAGGCGATGCAGGAGATGACTGACCAGCTTAAGCAGAAAAATAAAAAGTCCTCACGACAAGCCGGTCAACAGGCAATGAGCAGCCTGAAGAAAATGCAGAATCAAATGCAGCAAATGAAAGACTCCTTCAATAACAGCCAGGGTCAGAAATCAGCTGAGAAGATGAAGGAAGCCGCCAACGAAATTCTCTACGTCTCCGACAAGCAGGAGGACGTGATCAATCGCGCCGAGACGGCCGATCCCGCCTCGCCGCAATTACAACAGCTTGCGGCTGAACAACAGGCGCTACAGCGCACAATGGAATCACTCGATAGCAAGCTCAAACAGATTTCGATGGAATCACCCTTCTATTCGCAGGAAATCGGCGGACTGATGGACAAAGCTCGCGAATCGATGAGTTTGTCGACCGAAGAACTGATGAAACGCAACGGCTCCAATGCCATGCGCATGCAGAAGGACGCCATGTTCTCGCTCAACCAGGCTGCCAATCAGTTGATGCAATCCACTCAAAGTCAGCAAATGTGCAACAGCGGTCGTTGTGACAATGAGAACATGTTCCAGAAGATGAACAAGCTCTCACAGCAGCAAAAGCAACTCAACAACAAGACGGCGTCATCGTGTGATAAACCGGGCAATTCAAAACCCAACCCCGGTGAATTGGGCCGCCTGGCCGCCGAGCAGAGCGCTGTTCGCAAGAGCTTGGGCGAACTCCAAAAGGAACAGGGCAACCGCAAGGAAATCCTCGGTCGACTCGACGAGCTCGATAAGGAAGTACAGAAGGTAGTGGAAGACCTCGAGAGCGGCCAGGTCACCGAACAGACCCTGCAGCGCCAAAACAAAATCCACTCCCGCATGCTCGATTTCCAGCGCTCAATGGAGCGCCAGGATTTTTCCGAAGAGCGCAAAGCCGAATCGGCTCGGGATATCCTCCGGGCTTCACCGGAACAACTCAAGTTCGAGTCGTCATCGCGGCAAAGTTATCAGGATCGCTTGCAGAAATACATGAACGAAGGCTACCCGCCGGAATATGAAGAGCTCATCAAGGAGTACTTCCGTTCGGTCAACGCCAACCAACCGAATAAATGAGTAGCAGAACATCAGGATTACTCGTAGTCATGGCGTCAGTGCTAATTGCTCTGGCGCCAGTTTCACGCGCCCAGTCGCAATTGGAAATGCAACGCGCCAAAAACGCGGAAACAATGATCTTCGCCGGACGATGCACCGAAGCCGTGGCGCAACTACGGCCGCTTTATGACCGCTATCCCAACGATGAGCGCATCGTCACCGCCCTCAAAAATGCCTATGTCTGCACCAAGGATTATGACTCCG
Source organism: uncultured Ignavibacteria bacterium (assembly GCA_964592145.1). Taxonomy (GTDB): domain Bacteria; phylum Zixibacteria; class MSB-5A5; order CAIYYT01; family CAIYYT01; genus JADJGC01. The sequence continues at coordinate 48,352 of CAZQBX010000003.1, read as the reverse complement.
CCCTGGTGATTCTTGATCGCCGAATGGCCGGCAGTCAACCGTTCCAGAGGTCAGGTATTCGGCTGGAAATCGCCGGTATCTACTTGCGCCAGGGAAAGCTCGACGAAGGCAAGAAACAAATCGACAACGCCATCGACTTGACGCCCAATGACGCGCAGATCTACGAGAACGCTGCAGACATCTTTATGACTAACGGCTATTACGCCGATGCCGTGAAGTTCCTCCAGGAGTCACGCGTTAAACTGAATCAACCGCGTCAATTCGCGCGCAAATTGGCGCAGCTTTACGAAGTCATGCGCAACTATGGTGAAGCCGTTCGCGAGTATTTTGTCATGGTCCAAATCGATACAACCCAGAATATCTATGTCACCGGCAGAATCGCCAACCTGATCAAGCTTGATGCATTGGAAGAGTACGACACCGGCCTCGAAAAGGCGTTGTCTGATATTGTCAAGAGCAACCCCGCCCACAAGGATGCTCAACGCTACTACGGCGACTACCTCGTTGCGCAGGACGAATACGACAAGGCTCTCGACCGTTTCCGTATCGTTGATTCGTTGGAAAATGGTCTTGGCAAGAATCTGCTCTATTTTGCCCGCGTCGCCCGCGATAACGGCGCCTACGAAATGGTCGACAAAGCCTGCGCGCAGATTGCTCTGATGCCCAAGACGCCGCTGTTGGTCCAGTCGCAATTCATCCTCGCCGAATCGAAGTACGAACGCGGCGATTTCCTATCGGCCGCCGGCCTTTATCGCGAGATTATCAACCTCGCACCAAATGACCGTGATGTTTCCGAGGCGCTTTATTCACTCGGCGTTGTTACCTTTCAGGGGCTCCGCGACCCGCGTGGCGCCATCGGCACTTTCGAAGAAGTCACCAGCAGATACCCGCGCCTGCCGCTTGCCGCCGCCGCCAAAATGCTGATCGGCGACTGCCACTTGGCATTGGGAGAAGCAACATTGGCCGACTCGATCTATGCGCTCGTCAACGCCAGCCAACTTCCCCAACGCAACCAGGAAGAACTCCTGTTCAAGCGGGCAGATCTGCAGTTTTTTATTGGAAATTTCGAAGCGGCTCGCGAAGCGTATGGCAAGATGATGAACGCTTTCCCCAAGAGCATCTTTGTCAACGATTGCCTGCGGCGAATTATGCTCATCAGCGAGTATGCCGGCATGGAAGAAGCCACTCTGCGCATTTTCGCCACTGCTCTGTTTGCGAAGTTCCGTTTTGAATTTCCACAAGCTTTGGCTGAACTGGCCAAACTCAAGGATCGCTCGGGTGCAATTCTGCCGGAATTAGCGTGGTTAAGTTCCGGGGAAGTCTATCAGATTTTGAATAACGACACGCAGGCGTTAGCCGAGTACGACTCATTGATTGCACGCTACCCGGCAAGCTTCTATGCCCCGATCGCATTTGAGCGCAAAGGTGATCTATACGCCGACCGCCAACACAATTGCGAACTGGCGCGCTCGATGTACCAGCAAGTACTCTTAAACCACCCAAATAGTCTGAATGTTGAAGACGTGCGCAAGAAACTGCAGCGGACGGAGAGAACGCTTTGCGCACAGCCGACTAAGACCAAATCCTGACCTCAAACTATCAGCGTCAGACTCGGACTTTCTTCTCACCCTTGAATTCACGCACTTCTTGTTCGAGTTGCTCGATACGTTTCTGGTAATTCTCAATTGTCCTTGTCTTCATTTTGGTCGTGGTCCGCACCAGCAGTCCCAATGAAGTCAACATGAACAGTACCGAGTTTATCTGCCGGAAGATGTTTCCATAGTTGAAAATCGAATCGAGAAACGCGGCAATCCCGAGAGTGAACAGCAGTCCGCACCAGGTTAACATTGAAACCTCCGTCAAAGGGGTTGTTTGTTATTCCAAATTCTATATATTTGTCGGCTGATGAGAACTTTTATTGATGTAGAGAGGCTTGACACTGTTTCAAAATAAGACACGCGACTACGCCTATCTTGCCGGCGGTGGAATTGTCTTCTTCGTCTCGCTGATTGTCTACCTGATGACTGTCCAGCGTTCGGTGCCATTCTGGGATTGTGGCGAGTACATCGCTTGCTCCTATATCCTTGGCATCGCCCACCCGCCCGGAAATCCACTCTACTTGTTGATTGGCCGCATTTTCTCTCTGCTGCCGATCGCTTCAGACATCTCGCATCGGATAAACCTGCTTTCGGTTTTCAGCGCCTCTGCGGCGGCCACAATAGGTTATGTCGTTTCGGTTCGGCTCCTTCGTTTTCTGCCCGGAGTCACCGAAAGTCGCAGCCGCTTGCTGCTCGCTTATCTCTGTTCAATCACCGGAGCTCTGCTGTTTGCCTTCAGCCGGACCAATTGGTCGAACTCCGTCGAAGCCGAGGTCTATGCTATTGCGATGGCTATTTACTTCGCCCTGATCTGGCTCTCGCTTCTCTGGTATGACCACCGCCAGCAGCCGTCATCGATCAAATACCTGATTATGATCGCGTACATCAGCTTGCTCTCGGTTGCGATTCATATGACTTCGTTTCTTGCCATGCCGGCCATCTTTATTTTTGTCATCTCTGTTGACGAGCGCTTGCGCAAAGACTACCGCTTCTGGATCAGCGGCATCGTCCTGTTTACAGTTGCCGCCAACGTCTCCTGGTTCTTGGTGTTGGTCCCGGTTTGGCTGGTGATCTCGGTGGTCGGTTTTGTTCAAAAGCGCGATTCCGGCTGGGCATTAGCGCTGGGCTTGAGTGTTGCCGCCATGATCGGCTTTTCCGCGCATGCCTACATTCCGATTCGCGCCGCCGAAAAGCCCGCAATCAATCAGAACAATCCCGCTGACTGGGAACGCTTCTATGGCTACCTGCAGCGCAAGCAGTACGGTTCGGAATCAATGTTCGAGAAGATGTTCAAACGTCGCGCCAGTTGGAAACACCAACTCGGTGACTTCCCCCGCATTGGTTTTGGCGGTTTCTTAATGGACCAATTCGGCTTTGGCGGCATACTCTTTACCATACCCTTCATTCTGGCAATCATTGGAATAATCGCCCTGATCAAATGGAAATGGCGAGTCGGGACATTCTTCACTCTGATTCTCTTCGCCGGCACCATCGGTCTAGTGCTCTACATGAACTTCGCCGATGGCTCGATGATTGACCCGTCCACCGGCATGAACAAGCTCGAAGTCCGCGACCGCGACTACTTCTTCACGCCCGGATTCATCACCTTCGCGCTTTGCATCGGCATGGGACTGTTTGTCGTTCTCAATTTCCTGATCGACTGGCTGAAAATGCAGGGTCGAACTTTGGTCACAGTTGCTCTCGGCGTGATCACCTTCATCTTCCCGGCGATTTCGATTGGCGCCAACTTCAACTTCAATAATCGCGCCAATAATGTCCTCGCGTACGAGTATGCTTACAACTATCTAATGTCCAGTCCGCAGGATGCCATACTATTCACTGGCGGCGACAACGACACTTTCCCGCTCTGGTGCCTGCAAGAGGTTTACGGCCTGCGCCGTGACGTTCGCATAGCTAATCTCTCACTTATCCAGACCGACTGGTACCAACTTCAGCTGAAACACCAGATGGGGGTACCGATAAATCTCACCGATGAGCAAATGCAGTGGGAGAGCCTTTCCACAACTCGTCCGCGCAAACCGTTTGTCGACCATCTTCGCGGCGGCTGGGAACATCTCCTCATGGCGTATCGCGACCAGGAAACGGGGCAAATAACCACCGTCGCTGACCAGATGGTCGAGCAGATCATTACCGCAAATCAATGGAAGTACCCGATCCTCTTTTCCGGTACCCTGCCGACGGCGGTCAAGTACCCGCTTGGCGAGCACAATATCCGTCGTGGCTGGCTCTATCAGATTGTACCGCAGGAAAGTCGCGGTGTCTGGGATGTCGAGACCAGTAAAGACCTTTTCCTGAATGTCTATCGCACCACCGGCATCAATGATCCCAAACTCTTCCGCGAAGAGGTTGCTACAACACTGATTATTGGATCAGTTCAGACCGGGATGGAGTTTGTCGATTACCTTGAAGCCAACGGCGACACAACTCTCGCTCTCGCCGTCACCGAGGATATGATCAACGACTTCCCGGAATTCTGGCAAAGCTACACCCGCATGGCGCGGATTCGCGGCTTCAGTGAGGCCCAGACCGACTCGATGTACCAGGATTACTTCAAGCTTGTTGACCAACTCATTGCCTTCAATCCCGAGAACATCTACTACTACCAGTACAAGGCGCTCGCTTTGCAGTATCTTGGCCGGGGCTCCGAAGCCGTTCGCGTCAGTGAAATCGCCTATCAAATCAACCCGGTCATGCCGGTCACTTATCGATCGCTCGTTTCACTCTATGTGCAGAACGGCCGCCGTGAGGATGCCGTCCGTATTTCACGCGAATTCCTCAGAACCAATCCCGGCGACCCAACCGCAAGATCAGTTGCCTCCGGTCAGTTTTAGTCGAGCGGCTGCGGCGGCGTGATCATTCTCCTGTACATCATCACGCTGCTTCTCTTTGGCTCCACCTGGGTCGTCGTCAAGATCGGACTCCAAACCGTCCCCCCGTTTACTTTTGCCGTTGTTCGATTCGTAATCGCTTTTCTCCTGCTGGGTGTCGCGTTCCGCATCTGGCGTTATCGCCTGCCGCAGTTGCCCAACATCCGCCGCAAGATCTTCGTCGCCGGCTTTCTCATGTACGGCCTGAATTTCCTCTTCATTTATATTGGCCAGCAGTGGATCGAAGCCTCGCTCGCAGCCGTAATTTTCGCGACGATGCCGTTCTTCACCGCCATCTTTGCACATTTTCTCCTTCCGCAGGAGCGTCTGACCAAACATGTCATCGCCGGCATGGTCGTCGGTTTCGTCGGCACAATAGCATTATTCTCCAATAACCTGACCCTCTCCGGCCCGGTGTTGGGAATGCTTTCTCTGCTGCTAAGTTCCGTCTTTTGTTCCTGGGCAACGGTATTGATCAAACGTGATCTCAACGATATCCCCGCCGCGCAGTTGTCGATTCTGCAAATACCCGCCGGGTTGCTGGTGCTAATCCCGCCAATGATTTTCGAATTGCCTATCCAATTCGAAATCAGTTTGGCCGGTGTCGGCTCCTTGCTTTATCTGGCACTTCTCGGTACGGGAGCTGCCTTCATCGGTTGGTACTATCTTCTCAAGCGGGTATCCGCTGTCGCTCTATCATTGATGACATTTCTCGAGCCCCTCGTCGCGATCGGACTAGGATACGTCTTGCTCAACGAAAGACTCGAGAGCCACTTCCTCTTGGGCGGCGCGTTGATTTTGATCGGTGTCTTGATAGCTACATTTGAGCGGAAACCGGCGCACTAAACCGGATCGAAGATTTTCCCCGGATTCATTATCCCATGTGGATCGAACACGCGTTTCACTTGGCGCATCAGATCGATCGACTCCGCATGTTCAACATTGAAGATCGCCTTGTGTCCGAGTCCGATACCATGTTCGCCCGAAATCGTCCCGCTGCACTCGACTGCCTTCAAAATGATCTTCCGATTCACTTCAAGGCCCTTTTGCCATTCCACAGTATCATCGCGACGCGCCAGTATCAGTGCATGAATCAAACCCATCCCGACATGACCAAATGCGTGTATCAACAGCCCTGATTCTTCAGAGAGTTCGCGGCAATATCTGATAATCTCCGGCAGCCGCGAAATCGGCAGCGCTGCATCGTTGCGTATGATCGTATATCCCGGACGACGTAGTTTGATCGCATTGGTTACGTAATGTCTGATCTCCCAAGGATTCTGCCCGCCCTTGAGAGTTAACGTTTCGCCGCCCAGTTCTTGCGCAATCTGCGTTGCCGATTCGATATTGCTCGTCAGCACCTGCTCTGAACCATGCGCCTCGATGAAAAGGCAGGGGACTTCTTCAAGTCCGTAGTTGTTGAGCAGATTCAACGCTTCAATCACATTTCGGTCGAGAAATTCCACTGCAGCCAGATCAAGCCCGTAACGCATCATCTCTGACACCGCCTGCGCGGCTTCGTATTCCGACCGGAATTTGAACGCCGCTTTGCGATTTCCTTCCGGAATGCCTCGAAGCTGCAGCGTTATTGAAGTAATGACTCCCAGCGTTCCTTCCGATCCGGATATCAAATCAATCAGATTGTATCCCGATGACCGCTTAATCGCGCGATTTCCCAATCGATGGTACTTGCCCGTACCGTCTATGATCTCCAACTCCAATACAAAGTTCTTGGTCCCGCCATACTTGACCGAGTAAATCCCGCTCGCATTCGTTGAAACCATTCCGCCAATCGTTGCGACATCTGAACTTCCACCCGGTGAAGGCGGAAAAAACAGCGACTCCCTTTTGAGTATCTCGTTTAACTTCTCGTAGACTACACCCGGTTCAACTTTTACCTGCAAATCCTCCGGCCAGAACTGAATCACCTTGTCCATCCCGGAAACATCGAGGACAACTCCACCTGCACACGGAATGGCGCTTCCTTCGAGCGCGCTGCCGGCTGCGCGCACCGTCAAAGGCACTTTGTGCTGGTGACAATATCGCACGATTCTCTGTATCTCATCCGATGTAAACACCCGGACGATCGCCGCCGGCATGACCGGCGCTAGCGATGATTCATCGATCGCTGCCGCTTCCAGTGCCGTCGCGTTATTGATGACGTTTTCCGGCGCAACCAGGCTTCGTAATTCCGCTAACAGATGCATACCGCAAGTTTAACCAAAGATGATATTGGAATCAAGCGGCGTTTACCTGCGGTTGATTGAAGGTAAGAGCGCTTGACCTCAACTAACATTCTCACTATCATTTGAACTAACTATGACTGAATCTGGACTTGCAATGTCGATTAGAACTTTCAAATTGAGCCTCCTTGCTATCGTGGCAATATCCATCATTGGCAGTACTTTGTCCGCCGCACCAACTCGAGAACTCTACGAATCCCGTAAACAAGCTTTCGAAGAACGCGAACTCGCCTACCAACGAGCGCAGCTCGGACAAAAGCTGCCGCTCTGGAGTTGTATCCCCTTCGTCGGAATCCTATTGTCCATCGCGTTTGTGCCGATGATTGCCCCGAGGTTCTGGCATCATCACTTTCCCAAGATCGCATTTGGCTGGGGACTTCTCTTTGCCTTGCCTTTTGTCATGATCTACGGCGGCATTGGACTGCACGAAATCCTGCACGTAATGCTCGGCGAGTATGTGCCGTTCATAATTCTGTTGTGGGGGCTCTTTACTGTCTCTGGCGGTATCTACTTTAAAGGCTCTCTGGTCGGCAAACCGGCTGTCAATATTCTCATCCTCCTGATCGGGACCATCCTCGCATCGTGGATGGGTACCACCGGCGCCGCCATCCTCCTGATTCGTCCGCTCATTCGCGCCAACAAAGAACGCCGGTACAAGGTTCACACCGTCGTCTTCTTCATATTTCTCGTTGCCAATGTCGGCGGCCTTTTGACGCCCCTTGGCGATCCGCCGCTCTTCCTTGGTTTCCTCAATGGTGTGCCGTTCTTCTGGACCTTCAAGATGTGGAACAAATTGCTCTTCTCGGTGACCTATTTATTGGTAATCTATACCATCGTCGAAACCTATCTTTATCGTCGTGAAACCAAAGGGATTGTCCAGACGCCCGCAAAGACCGATCCGATCAAGATTTATGGCGGAGCCAATTTCGTCTACCTGCTCGGTATCGTCGGCGCGGTTCTCATATCAGGCAGTCTCCATCTTGGCGAACTCCACATTCGTAATTTGCATTTCACCTATCAATCGCTTCTTCGTGACGTGATAATAATCGTAATGGGAATCCTGAGCCTCAAAACCACAAAAAACGAATACCGCGAGGCCAACGGCTTTACCTGGTTTCCGATCAAGGAGGTCGCCTACCTGTTCGTCGGTATATTCGTGACCATCGTCGCTCCTCTGCAAATCCTGCAGGCAGGTCAATCTGGAGCTGCCGGCGCAATCGTCGCCGCCGTACATTCACCGGCCAGCTATTTCTGGATTTCCGGCGCACTCTCTTCGTTTCTTGACAATGCACCAACCTACTTGACATTTTTCAATTTGGCGCTGGGCGACCTCGGGATTGCACCGGCGCAAGTTCACGGCATCCTTTCCGGCCAAATTGTCCATCCCATGTCAGCCCAGTTTGTAATTGATTTGACAGCTATTTCCGCCGGCGCCGTATTCTTTGGCGCGAACACCTATATTGGCAATGCGCCGAATTTCATGGTGCGCTCAATTGCCGAGGAGGCCAGGGTTCCGATGCCCAGTTTCTTCGGTTACATGCTGTGGTCATCTGCAATCCTCATTCCACTCTTTGTGTTAATGACTTTTGTTTTCTTTACATAGGCGGGTTTCTCATATGTTCAAGAAGATTCTCATACCATCAGACTTAAGTGAAGAGTCGCTTGCTGCAATCCAGGCCGCAGTCACGTTGGCTCGGACACTCGATTCAGAACTGTTTCTTCTCAACGTTCGTCCGGAATTCATGCGCAAGGAAGAGATGGAGATGCTAAGAGTCTCTACTCAAGAGTTCCTCAAGGACGAGAAAGAAATCGCCGTCGCCGCGAAATCAAAGCTTGAAGACCTGCTCAAGCGAGCCGGCGGCGCTGACCTTCCTCACAAAATCCTCCTGCGCGAGGGCGACCATCGCGACGAAATCCTCGCTACCGCAATGGAACTGAATTGCGGCTTGATCATTATCACATCCCGGGGCCGTTCTCGGCTCATGGAACACCTTCATGGCTCGGATCCGGAACAACTGGTTCGCGATTCTCGCGTTCCAATTCTCGTAATACCGGTAGCAAAGCAGGCAAAGTAATGCACATACGATTCTGTTGGTCGCCGTCTGCAATTCTTGTCCTCCTGCTTTGTTCGTTCGAAATCGCTATGTCACAAGCGTCCCCTCTCGAAATCGAGAAGTTGAGTTCAGCCTCGCGGAGTCTCGTCGAACGCACGGCTCCGGCGATTGTCGGTATCGTCGCCACCGGGTACACACCTGCCGAAGGCGGCTTCTGGTCTGAAGAAGGGCTTCTCACCCGTCAGCGCAGCGGCGGTTCGGGCGTCATTCTTAGCCCCGACGGTTACATCGTCACCAACGCCCACGTTATCGAGGGTTCGCATCGAATCCAGGTCATGCTCTCGTCTGCCGCCAGCGACATGAGCCAAAGCCGCTCCATCTTGAAGCCGCGAGGCAGAGTTGTTGGTGCGCAGATTGTCGGCGTCGATCTCGAAACCGATTTAGCTGTCCTTAAGATCGAAGAGACCAATCTTCCATACCTGCGTCTTGGCAACTCTGACGAAGTCAAGCAGGGGCAGATCGTCTTCGCCTTTGGTTCACCGATGGGACTCGACAACTCCGTGACAATGGGCGTCGTCAGCGCCATTGCCCGGCAGCTTCGTCCTGAAAGCCCGATGATCTACATCCAGACCGATGCTTCTATCAATCCCGGCAACAGCGGCGGTCCGCTGGTCAGCGCAAATGGCGAGATCATCGGCATCAACACTTCAATATTGTCGCAGTCCGGCGGCGCCGAAGGAATCGGCTTCGCTGCTCCCAGTAACATCGTGAGTACGATCTATTCGCAGATCAAGGAGCATGGCTATGTCCGGCGCGGCGAAATCGGCGTAAACGCACAGACAATTACTCCCATGTTGGCTGCCGGACTTGGTCTATCCCGACAATCCGGCGTTATCCTCGCCGATGTTTACCCTGACTCGCCGGCGCGATCTGCCGGACTTGAAATCGGTGACGTCATTCTCTCACTCGACGACAAACCAATGGAGAACGGCAGGCAGTTTCTGGTTAATCTGTATGGCAAGGCGGAAGGAGCGATGGTTAACGTCGTGGCGTTGCGTGGCAAAGACACCCTCCGACTAAAGGTCGAGATAATCGAGCGTCAGGCCTATCAGGAGATGCTCACAACTATGGTCACTCCTGAGCGTAATCTGATTCCGTCGCTCGGAATTCTCGCAATTGAACTGAACCAACAACTGCAAAGCATGCTGGGCGAAACCAGATTTCCCAACGGAATCGTTGTCGCCGCCCGCTCCAAAAGCGGGCAGATGTGGGAACAGACACTTCAACCCGGCGACATCATCTATTCTGTCAACGGCAACAAAGTGGAGAGCCTGGAACAATTGCGTTCCGTGGTCACCAACATCAAACTCGGCGCGGTCGTTCTGCATGTCGAACGCCGCGGGGAATTACTCTTTATACCGGTGGAAACGAACTAACTATGATGAAAATCACATTCCATGGCGCCGCAGGCACAGTCACCGGATCGAAATATCTGGTTGAGGTCAATGACAAAAGAATCTTGGTCGATTGCGGCATGTTCCAGGGACCCAAAGAACTGCGCGAACGCAACTGGCTGCCGTTGCCCTTTGACCCGACCGGCATCGATGCGGTAATTCTCACCCACGCACATATTGATCACATCGGCTTCCTGCCGAAAATCGTCCGCGAAGGTTACTCCAGTCCAGTCTATGCAACGCCACCCACCGTCGATCTCGCTGCCGTCTCGTTGCTCGATACCGCGATACTGCAGATGGAAGACGCCCAGTACCGCCAGAAGAAGAAACTCTCGCGTCACGAAGTCGTCTTGCCGCTCTTCGATGAAGACGATGCCGAAGCGGCTATCAAGCTCTTCCGCAAAGCCAATTTCGGCGAGTGGAAATCTATCGGAACCGAATTCCGCTTTCGTTATCACATTGCCGGTCACTTGCTCGGTGCAGCCGGTGTCGAACTTGAAATGGACGACGGCGTCAATCGCCGTTCCATCTTCTTCTCCGGCGATGTCGGCCGCTATGCCAATCCATTGACGACCGATCCATCTAAACCGCCGATGTGCGACTATCTCGTCTGCGAGTCTACCTATGGCGGCAAGGTCCATCCCGCCGAAGATGCGTTCTCCGTCTTTGAAGAACTTATTAACCGCGTCGTCAAAGAAAGAAGCGTTCTGCTGATTCCCGCATTCGCTATCGGACGTACACAGCAGATCACCTATCTGGTCAATCAGCTCATTGCCAAGAAATTCATTCCGCCGATCCCGATACATATCGACTCGCCGATGGCCATCGCCGCCACCGATATCTATTCGAAGTTTGCGTCATATCATTCAATCAATCCCAACAAACTTCAAGGCGATGACTCGATGCTCGACGGCAAGCACGTCACTCTTCATCGTACGCGCAAATCATCCCAGGTGCTCAATGATCTCAAAGGTCCCGCGATTATCCTTTCCTCAAGCGGGATGCTCACCGGCGGTCGCATTTTGCACCACCTACTCAACCGTCTCCCCGATCCGACGACGACGGTCGCGCTGGTTGGCTTCATGGCCGAAGGCACCCTTGGACGCAAACTGATGGAAGGCGCCGACCTGATCTACATCCACAAAACCCCGGTCGAGGTCAAAGCCCGCATCTTCAACTTTCAGGGAATGTCCGGCCACGCCGACTGGTTCGAACTTCTGCATTGGCTCGAACCAATGGAATATCAGCCGCGCAAGGTCTTCATCACTCACGGTGAAAAGGAACAATCCGAAGCCATGGCGCTACACCTCCACGAAGAGCGTAAGTGGGAGACCGTCCAGCCCAAAATGGACGAGTCGTTCGTTCTGTAATCTGTGTCTATTGCACGAATGTAGTCAGTAACTTGTACGGAGCCGATCTTTATTCCCCTCTAGAGAGGGGTGGCTCGAACGCCCGAAGAATGAGGGCGATCGAGACGGGGTGTGTTGCTTCTCACTCCCCAAACAAAAACAGGGCGAAGACCCTCGTCTCCACCCCGAAACTTGTCAATCACAGTCGTCTAACTAAAACGGCAGATCGTCATCATCTTCCGACATCGGCGGAGCATCAGGAAGATCAGGAGCGGACGATTGCGCCGAATGGTCGCCGCCTTCACCGCGCCGTCCCAGCAGTTGCAGCCGGTCGCCGACGATTTCGGTGATCCACTTCTTCACACCTTCCTTGTCGTCATAACTGCGCGTCTGAATCCGGCCCTCGATATAGACCGGCGAGCCCTTCGAGAGATACTCTTTGGCGATTTCCGCCTGACGCCGCCACAGCACAATATTGTGCCAGGTGGTGCTTTCCTTCTGCTCGTTGGTGGTCTTGTCGCGCCATTTCTCGGTCGTGGCAAGTGAAAAAGTGCAAACCGCCACGCCAGCCGGCGTATAGCGCAATTCCGGATCCTTGCCAAGATTGCCAATCAAGATGGCTTTATTAACTGATGCCATAACAGCAATACTCCTTTTCTAGCTGTGCGCAGAATATAGGTACTCCCCTTTAGCCTGTCAAACGCATTTGTGGCAATCGTGCGTTGCCATTTTCTCACTCTGCGGCAATATGATATCGTATGAGTTCTGCCACGTAGCTCGAAACGACGCCGTATCTCACTGACACTTCAACATCAGAGTGCCGAACAATACCGAGGCCACTTGATAATGTAGTGACGCGCGTTCCCCATCCGGAACTGTAGTAAGAACTTCGAGAGTCGGCACAATTATAGATAGTACCAATCGGAACTACGGCTGTATCCGTAAACGGACCGGACGGAAGTTCAAACGAACTGCCGTCCGTATAATAATCACCGTTGCAGTATTCCAGATCACGTGGAAGAAACGCAAATGCCTTGTTCAGGCGAATTCTAACCTTGCATGACTCATGCGTCACGCTAACTACTGCAACACTATCAACACAAGTTTCGCACTGCCCGGCATATCCAGACTTCTTGACCTGATACACCCAATAGCTTCCCTCTGTCAATGGAATTGGAAACAGTGGCGATTCAAGTTCCTCCGCTGCCACTGACCTCTCAAACTTCGCGAGCGCAAACCCCGAGTGCCAGTTGTTCTGCGGGCGAAGGACTCTCAAAGTTGACATACACTGACATGGAGTCTTCTGTGCAATCACATTCGCAAGCGGTGCCAAATTGAATCCCAGCCGCGCCTTTACGACCGGTCCACTCGTGTCCGCTGCCGAAAATCGAAGATAACAATCTGTCGTGTCCCCGGTCGAAGCCACACCCGGATACCAGGCGACCAAAGAGAAGATAGGGGCGGCCGTTCCGCTGCGGTAGGTTATCCATGCGAGAAGATCGTCCCGCGATACGCGCGCAGAATCAAGTGTGTAGTGTCTTGTTGCAAGGGACTGGCTCAGCGAAGTAGTCGAATAACATGGCGGATAGGGCAAACGCGGAATCTGCGTCGGTTGTATCGTCAGGGTCAAGAATCGCTTCCCTCCGGCACCCGAATTCCCATCCTTGCCAGTTTGACTCGACGTGATCGTCACTCCAAAATCATATCCATTGCCGCTCAGCAGTAGGGGACCCGTATCACTTCCGATATCAGTCGAATCGAAAAACACCTGATACAACATTCCATCAGCGTCGCCGATTTCCAGAACCCGACCATCACACATGCTGTCAGCTTCATTATGGAGGCACCGATACTCAGCCCAAAACGCGCTACTTCCTGCGTAGGTCGAAGTCGCCGTTTCGACTGTTTCGATTGTAATTGAATTCGAGATGCCGGATTGGTCTGGTGGAGTGGATTGTTTGCCGCACTGTACCAACAGGAACGCAATTCCCGTCAGAATGCCAACGATAAGAAGTCGTTTCATTCTAACCCTCCTTGTCCACAATGTCGTCAGAATCGGCCTTTTTGTCAATAAAGAACCTTTCTCAACGACCCGAATATATATGGAGGGAGACTCATTTCCCCTATCGAGGGACTGTTGAAAAACTCGAACTTTGTCATTCTGAGCGTAGCGAAGAATCTGTAAGTTGTTCAATAATAAAGGAAGCAGATCCTCCGCTGCGCTCAGGATGACAGTATCGGGCGCTTTTGCAGCAGTCCAGCTAGAGGGGTGGCTCCCCGACGAAGTCGGGGAGACGGGGTGTGTTATCGCAGAATCGCCGACTCTGTCGGGAAATCCAATAGCTCTACAGCAATTCCTTCAGCACCAAACTCAACTGCAATTCTTTGCCGGCGCGCTTGACTCCCACTCGATATTGGGTCCCGGCACTGGCGGCAAGCAGGTTTCTGACCGCCTCGATCCCCGCAAACTCGCCAATCGGAATGCCGTTTATCGTCAGGACTTGGTCATCTTCCTGGAATCCCGCTTTGGCGCTTGGAGTGCCCGGCGAAGCAAACCACACCTTGATCTCATCGCCTTCTCCGCGAATCAACTGCAATCCGGAACGATCTTCCGGAAATTCGATTCCAAACTTGTCGCCCTGTTCAACGATCATCTGCTCATTGGCATAGTCCACGTACAACACGAAATTGCGGAACAACGTGTTGCCGAGATTGCCGATCTCGTCCGGCACCGACACTGTATCGATCTTATCGATAGGGAAGTGCAGCCGCGGTCGTTTCAACGAATAACCCGCAAATGAAATGCTGTCGCACATAACTCGCTTGCTTCGATATGCCTCCCCGGCGCCGCGTCCCATCCATTCAACACCACTGCGCTCAAGGAAACCATTGCGCTTGGCAAATGCGCCTTCCAAGGACAGGCTCGAAGCTCCCAGATCACACAGCCACGTCCCGTTATGCACGCCGTCGAGTGTTGCTTTCGCTACAAAGACGCCGTCTTTCAAATGCACATCCAGCTTCGAACCGTCGCCGACATACTTGAACGACTTCGGATCATAAAACGAAACCAACTCGTGCGCATAGTCAACCTTCGTTACAAATCGCGACAGAAAATCGAAACCGAGAATTCCGTCGATCTGAATATTGATCAGCTTATTCAGCGGCTCTAAGTCGATAACCGCGATCTGTTGTGCATCGAACTCGATCCCCTTCACCGAGAACGGCGGCAAGGTGGCAAATTGCACATCCACTGTGCTGTTCGCTGCGCCGCCCTTCATGTTGCCCGATGTCTCCAATCCCAGCTCTTTCGCAAACTTTGCGCTGATTACTGACATGCTGGCGCCAGTATCGAGAACCCAGTAGCGTTCTTTGCAACTGACTGTAACCCGCATGTAGATGTGATTGCCGCTGAACCTGAACGGCACATTCTCGGCGCTGTTGCCGTTGACAAACCGGTAGTCCTTCTTGGTCTCCTGCGGTGGATCAAAAAACGTCGCGGCGATCACCGGATTCGATTCATACTTGGTGATGGTAATCTCTTGCACCTGCCCGGTAAGGAGCTGAATCTGCTTGGTGTAGTGCGCTACCGTGAGTCCGCCAATGTCACGATAATCGCCGAAATAAGAGTCGCTGCTCTCTTCACCCTCGCTGGAAGTCGCACGCTCAAGCACGAAAGTGCTTGAGTTGATGTAATTGGTCTGCACATCGTCATTGATCGTATTGGAAATCTTGACTACGTGGCAGTTGACACCATTGGCCGTATCCATTCCGGCTGCAACGACCTTGAATATGGTCGACTTGGGATCAAGAAACTCATATTCCGCCATGCGCCGCTTGACATCCTTTCGCTTCAAGCTCGCTTCATCGCGTTTCGTGATGAGTTGCAGTTTGCCGTTGGAATCGAGCACCCACTGCCCTTCCGCATTCTCTCCTTGGGTGATGCGCAGCACCTTCAAATCTACTTCGCTGCGGCTGAAATCCGGTTTCTTTGTCCAGACCTTGATCGTGCCGGTCAAGCCCGCCACTGCCAGCGTTCCCTCGATGTATTGAGTCCGCTCCCCCTTGAGTTTCTCCAGGCCGCCGCTGGCAGCAATATTCTTGTTCAGAACTTCATAGGGATCGCTTTGCGCCGATGCCGCCGCGGTAAACAAAAGCAACGACACCAGCCACCAAATCATACTTCTTTTGCTATACTTCACTTTGTGACTCCTTTAACCATACACCAGAATACGACTGTCTTAAGTCGACAAAAGTTTCAATTTTATCGCACCACCGACAATCGTCACTCTGCCTGCTGCTTTCGCAAATAGTCCATTGCTAACTGCGATACATAGAGCTTGTTCTTCCCCGATTCAGTC
Organism: uncultured Ignavibacteria bacterium; assembly: GCA_964592145.1. Classification (GTDB taxonomy): domain Bacteria; phylum Zixibacteria; class MSB-5A5; order CAIYYT01; family CAIYYT01; genus JADJGC01. Next base: position 32,408 of record CAZQBX010000003.1, on the reverse strand, counting down.
GGAGGAATGGCTGTCACTCGCTCGATCGTGATTTGAAATTCATCTCCAAAGTAATCCCGGTACACGCCCATGAGCAGAGCCTCATCATCAGCGCCATTGAACAGGGAAGTCGGCGCATAGGTAACATGGAGGTGCTCAAGCGTCAACTGCTCGACCCGCACCCGTTCAAATTTTTCACCGCCGGCGCTCATCTCCACCTGCGGATAAATCAGCCCGCGCTTGCTCAGAATCAGATCCTTCCCGCGTCCGCCGACAATTTCCATCACTGGATAGTTGGCTACTGAATCTGCCGGGTATCCGTGGTAGATTCCCACATCATCTGTGTGATACCGTATCAGCGGCACCGCATAGTTCACCAGCGTTGTTGCCACAATGTCAGCCTGCTTGCCAATCACCTCGTTGCCATTCTCGTCGACAAACTCAAGATTGCAGTATTCAGTCTGTATGTACTTGCGTCCGTCGGAGAGCTGCACTGCCGCAACCGTATTCTCGCGATTGCCGTAGTAGTCAACTATCCGGCTCCCAAGAAACCCCTCAATCGCCTTGCGATACTGCTGATAAATTATCTCTCCCGTGGTGTAGACAATGGGCACATGAAAAGGCTGAAGCTTGTGCTCTTGGAAGAGAAGAATGAGTGTCGAGATATTCGCCGGCTGGCAGTAGATCAGCTTTGGCGCGAAATCCCGCAGAATGCGATATATCTCCGGCGCCTGCTCGCGGTTGATGGCATACTGCTCGATCATCAACAGATTCTCATTGTAGTCGATATTGGTAAACTTGCCTGCCGGCAGAAATCTCAACTTGCCCGTAAATTGCGCCCGCCGATCGCGAAATCGATAACCAATGTTGTGAAAATGCCGCCACATCATTGCCTTGCGCCAGATCTCTGCCTCCGCCGAGCGGAAAATCTTGAGTCGGTCGCGGCTCGTCCCACTGGTGACAGTCTGCACCGGCTTGAGCTTCTCAAACTCGTCCGATTTCAGCTCTTCGAGGTGATCGGTAATGTCTGCGCGCGATATACAGGGAATCTTCCGGAAATCCTCCCGCGACTTTATGTCGTCGGGCATCAGTCCGATTGACTTGAATCGTTGATGATAGAAAGGCACATGTTCATACGCGTACGCCAGCACCGCCTTGATCCGCATCCACTGGTACGATTCCAATTCTTCACGGCTGGCTATCTGATGCTCCTGAAGGAACCGATATACCTCCCGGAAGCGCCGACCATACTTGAACTGCAGCGGCACAATCGTGTGGCGCAGTCGCCGCAATGTCTCAACGATTGACGTCATAACGCGGGACTCCCTCGACGTGTCGATCAAACAACGTCGCTGAATCAAGTGATCGGGCATTCATAGTTTAACCGCCAATCTAACGGTTGTCGCTGCAAAGTGAACTGAAAAAATCCACCTAACCGTTGATTGTGTCGCAAGTTCAGAGGTTAAACGTCCGCTCACCGTTGATCGGCGGTGACCGTCATTTCCTTATTTCGCTTGACTTAGTGCGTCATTTGCGGTCTATTAACAAACTATAGTTTCTTTAACGCTCTCCCAGCACAAACTTTCGAGAGGATTTTGCCCGAGTGCCCCAAAAATCACACCGACTTATCTCGCATCAAAACGACAATGACTCCGAGACTACAAGAAAATCAACCGCCGCCGGTTTCTCCGGACTTGGAATCGCACCAAATCTCATGGATGCCATCGCTCGGCTGAAGTTCGCCGAGCCGACACCAATACAAAAACGCTCGATACCGATCGGCATCGAAGGCAAAGACGTCATCGCCATCGCCCAAACCGGCACCGGCAAAACACTGGCCTTCGGCGTTCCGATGATCCAGCGGCTGGCTCAAATCAAAGGTCGCGGGTTGATCATCCTGCCGACGCGCGAGCTCGCGATTCAGGTCGATGAAGCACTCCAAGCAGTCGGTCGGCACTTGGGTCTGCGCACGGCGGTACTCATCGGCGGCACTCCGCTTGGACCACAACGCCATGCTCTGGAAAAGAAACCGCGCGTCATCATCGCGACACCCGGTCGCCTGATCGACTTTGTTGACCAGCGCCTTATCAACTTGTCCGATATCGAAATCCTCGTCCTCGATGAGGCTGACCGTATGCTCGACATGGGTTTTGCCCCGCAAATCAACAAGATCCTGAGCCTTTTGCCGAAAGTACGCCAAACCATGTTGTACTCGGCAACGATGCCGAAAGAGATTGTTGCTATCGCCCAGCGCCACATGGAACTCCCCGTCCAGGTCGAAATCGCCAGGCCAGGCACCGCCGCCGACAAGGTCACCCAGGAGGTCTTTTTCGTGGATCGCGGCGCCAAGAGCCGTCTGCTCGAGGTTCTCCTCCAGCAATATCCGGGTCCGGTACTTACATTCACACGTACAAAGCATGCCGCTAAGAATCTCACTCGCCAGGTAAAGGCGATGGGGCACAACGCCGCCGAGATTCACTCCAATCGCAGTCTCGGACAGAGGCGCGACGCGCTCGAAGGTTTCAAGTCTGGAAAGTACCGCGTCCTGATCGCCACCGACATTGCTGCCCGTGGCATCGATGTTTCCGGAATTGAACTGGTCATAAATTACGATTTACCTTCCAATTCCGAAGACTATGTCCATCGCATCGGTCGTACCGCTCGAGCCGGTCTCGCTGGACGCGCCATCTCCTTTGCCACGTTCGATCAACGAGGAGAGGTTCGCCGCATTGAACAACTGATTCGCACGGCTCTGCCGGTTCTGCAACTCCCGCAGTTGCCGCCGGAGCGCCCGCGTCTTCGTCCGGAGCCGTCATCAGACTACGGCAATCGTCCAGCTTATCCGCGGCCGCGGCGCCAGGATTCCTCGCGATCAACCGAACAACCGCGTTACCAGCGCCCTCGTCGCAATGAACATCCGCGTGGCCAGAGATCGCGCCGTCCGGAAACGCCGCACGGCGCCGAACAGTCGCAACAGCATCCCCAAAGGCCCGCCGCTCAACAAACCGAGCGCGCCAGAACTTTCGGGCGCAAGTCGGCGCGTCGCACCGGCCGGCGATAGGGCACAACGATTCCTTTGCGGCTGTCTCGTTAAGATTCTCTTGCTTCAAAATGCAAAGTTGATTACTTCGCAGATATGACAATGCGCCCGGCCACTGTTGTTTGCTTCTTACTATCGCTCTTGATCGGCGCGGCTTCCCTCGCCTCCGAGGTACGTCACGTTGTCTCCCACAAGCAAACAAAGGTCATCACCGACCCTTCCAAGGGAAGCAATTCCTACCCTCGGTGGACCGAGTTTCCATCCAAAGAAATGGAGTACCGCAGAGTCGTTCTCTATGTTACTTATCAATGTCCCGATGGGCTAAAGTGTGGCGAATGGGACTATATCGACGGTATCTATCTGCGGCGAATTGGCGGAGAGTTAAAACCGTCAAACGACATCGAAATCGCTCGCATGATTTCTCCCTATGGCGCCCGTTTCGATTCTACCTGGTCATTCACCTGGCACGTCGACATCACTGACTATTCATTGTTCCTCCACGATTCAGTCGAAGTCGATTTCGTTCACACTGGATATGAAAGTAATACTGACCGCGGTTGGTTGATTACGCTCGACTTCGCCATCACCGAAGGTCCCCCCCCGTTGAAGTGTCTCGGTTTTGACAGTCTCTGGCAAGGCTCCATTCCCTTTGGCGACACTGCCCGTCCGATTGAACAAATCCTCGCGCCGCGAACTTTCACGAGTCCCGACAGCGCCGCAATTGCCCGCTTCCGTATTGTCCAGACTGGTCATGGAATGGACGATGTCGAAAACTGCGCCGAGTTCTGCAACAAGTACCGCCGCGTCTTCTTCGATGACGAGCTAATTGACGAACGGCAAATGTGGCGCGAATGCGGAATTAATCCGCTCTACCCGCAGGCCGGAACCTGGATTTTCGACCGCGCAAATTGGTGTCCCGGCGAGATCGTCCAACCCGACATTTATGATCTGACCACCGCACCCGGCGTGACTCACAAGATTGACATTGAGATGGAGCCATACATCAACAACAGCAAACCTACGGCAAACTACTTCATCCACTCGCATCTGTTCTACTTCACGAAACCGTGGGCCGCCAATGATGCCTCGATTGCCGAAATCATCATTCCCAGCGCCCTCGATGAATACTCGCGTCCAAATCCGGCTTGCGCCAATCCACTGATCTTCATCAAAAACAACGGCAGCGAAGTTCTCCGTTCATTGACAATAAACTATGGCCACGGAATGCCGCCGCAGTATTCCTATCAATGGGAAGGCGAGGTCTACTCGCAAGAGCTATCCGCCATTGCACTTCCCGGAATCATCGCGCCGCAGAATGAAACAACCTTCCTTGTCAAGTTGGATTCGCCCAACGGCGTCGAGGATGAATATCCGGACGACAATACCGCTTTGTCCGCTGTCCCGGCTACTCCAATTTATGACACGACACTTGTCCTGGCAATTCGCACCAATGCCGACACCAGCCAGACCGGTTATCAGCTTACCAACGCTGAAGGCGAAGTTGTATACGAACGATCGCCGGGCTCAATGGCTGTAAGCACCATCTATCGCGACACCCTGCACTTGTCACCGGGCTGTTACGAATTGGTTGTCTCCGATACAGCCGGTGATGGACTGGACTTCTGGTTTAATCCGGAAGGCGGCTACGGTTATGCTCGCTTGCTTGATGTCCCTGGCCGCTTGCTCAAAGCCTTCAACTCCGACTTTGGCAGCGAGGTCCGCCACTCCTTCCGGGTCGTCGCCGGCGCCAAACCCGAGGTTGCTTTGGCCGACCTTCCCATTGTCAACCCGTTCCCGGCGCGCAACAAAGGCGTCTTTGATATCGATATTTTCCTGAACCGCCGCACCGAGTTACAGGTGCGCATCATTGAAGAAAGCGGTGTCGAAACCGTGCTGGATAATCTCTATCCGGGCGTCAAAGAAGTCATGCTCCCCATCGACATCACTACCGCTCCTGACGGCGTCTATTACATCAAAGTCACCGCTGATGGCAAAACCGTCACCCGCCGAATTCGCGTCAAACGCACTGAATAACCCGACTTTTCCTCTCCGGTCACGAAAAAAAAGAGTAACAAATCCCCGATTTCTGCTTATATTATAACTGGACTTAAGGAGCGACTTTCATAGTCGAAACGGCATAAGGGGCGGTCATGATGTCGGGAATTGAATTCCTGCATGCAGCTAAAATTGCGACCACAGGTCGTTGTTCGATAGAGAAGTCACGAACATGAAAAGCTTAACCATCCATCACCGGAGTGTACCATGAAAACTTATGTATTGATGAGCCGGCTACGTCTGCAGGGACCCAGCCTCATCGAGGTCGCCTCGCGAATGCGCGACGGCGAAAAAATCGGACGCGCTTGGGTTGATAAGGCCAAGGAACTGGTACCCGAAGCGAATTTCGTCGCCCATTACGCACTTCTCGGCGGTTATGACTTCATGGATATCTACGAGGCTCCCGACGAGCATACCGCCGCCAAAATCGCCATGATCGGCAGCGCGTCCGGTGCCTTCCAGGTCGAAACCTGGACCGCCATCCCGGATAACCATCTTATGGAAATCGCCCGCAAGATGAAGGAAGACGAAAAGTCATAGATATCCGATTGCTCTATTTTTGTCCTCTTGTCGGCGAGCACGTAGTTTCGAGTGTGACAAGCTTCTCTTTCTTCCGGTTGTTCCAGACGTAGGGGCGCAGCATGCTGCGCCCAATCGCATCGTAGATGCGAATCCCACAGGAGGACTAACTCACGTAGGGGCGCATGACAGTGTACCCATCACATTTGTTCCAACCAGTCGGCAACAGGTGCCCTTAAGTGTTCATTGCGTCACTTGGAAAAGAGGATGTAAGGAGAGGGGTAGGGGCAATTCACTCCCCAAACACTCTGACTACCGTATAACCGACGAAGACAACAGCCGGCAGTAGCGTTAACAGCAGTGAGAGCGCTGTACCAAGTGCAAATGCTACCGGACCAAAGTGCATGTCGCCCTTCTTGCCGAGCCAGAACAGAACCACTTCCACAATCCACCCGCCGGTGTAACAAACATTTGCGGCTATTGCATAGAGGATAATTCCAACTATTGCGAAGACCCCGCCATCTGGGACCAGCGGTGAATCCGGGTAGTTGGCGATTTCAGGCCTAGCGGTAGTCAAGATAATCAGGCAGACAAGCCAGATGGCACAAGTTATCAACCCCGCGATTCCGACCGCAAGATTGAATGGCACCCGCCGCAATTCCCACCAATAGATGATCTCGCGAACTGAAGTCGGTGACGAATCTCGCCTTAGATATTTACTGGCGGCGATCCTGCGTAGCAGGTTTGGCTTTTGCTTAGAATCGTTGTCCATTTGCCCTCGTGGTTATATCTGATTCATAAGAAAGCTATGTAGATTGGACTCTCCGCGCAACCATATCCCCCGAAACTCTCACTTGCTTCTGAACGTAGTCTCTATTATCTATCTAATTCCATTCGTCGAGGAAATG
>CAZQBX010000003.1:0-25807 GCA_964592145.1 uncultured Ignavibacteria bacterium | reverse complement strand
CTTGCTTCTGAACGTAGTCTCTATTATCTATCTAATTCCATTCGTCGAGGAAATGGTCCATAGCAATAGAGGAGTACACTTTCATGAAGACCTTCAAAATCATCACGCTGACAGCAATGGCGCTACTTGTTCTTGCCCTGCTGCCCGTCAATCTCTACGCCCAAGCCAAGGAAGCCCCCACCCGCGATCAAATCGAGGACAAATACAAATGGAATCTTGCCGATTTCTATCCTTCCGATGAAGCCTGGGAAACCGCCTTTGCCGCCCTCAAGGTTCGCATCGGCGAAATGGCACAATATCAAGGCAAGCTCGGTGAATCTTCAACTATGCTGGCGCAATGCCTGATGTTGAGCGATACCCTTGGTATGATCGCCCACCGTCTCTATGTCTACGCCAACCTCAATCTCGATGAGGATAACCGCGTCAGCAAATACCAAGAACTCGGCGATCGCGCCCGCATGCTCTATTCCGATCTCGGCCAGGCATCCGCCTTCATGGAACCGGAAATTCTTACGATTCCCGATGAGAAACTGAAATCGTTCCTGGCGCAGGATAAGTCCTTGAGCATTTACACCTTCTATCTGAATGACATCCTGCGTCGCAAGGCGCATATTCGTTCGCAAGAGGTCGAGGAAGTCCTCGCTCTGGCATCCCCGGTTACCGGCGCCCCCAGTCGGATCTTCACCATGATCGATGATGCCGACGTCACTTTCCCGAATGTCAAGGACGCCGACGGCAACGAAATCCAGCTCACCAAGGGCCGCTATGGACAAATTCTGGAATCGACCAACCGCGAGGCCCGTCGTGCTGCCAGCAATGCTTACAACGATACCTACATCAAATACAAAAACGGCCTCGCCGCGACTTTAGCCTCGTCCGTCAACGCCGATGTTTTCGCCGCCAAAGTGCGCGGCTATAACAGCTGTCTCGAGCGCGGACTCGATGGCGACAGCATTCCGCTGGATGTCTTCCACAGTCTTATCAAAGCTGCCAGTAACAATCTCGCGCCGCTGCACAAATACATGGCGCTCCGCAAGAAAGTCCTCGGCGTTGATACGCTCTTTGGCTTTGATCTTTCTGTACCGCTTGTGCCCGACACCAAGATGGAATTCACCTACGAGCAGGCGAAAGAATATGTCCTGAAAGGCCTGAAACCACTGGGCAAAGACTATCTCGCCGATGTTCAAATGGCTCTCGATTCACGCTGGATCGATGTCTATGAAACGCAGGGCAAAGGTAGCGGCGCCTATTGCTGGGGAACCTACACCGTTCATCCGGTAATGTTGCTCAATTTCTCCGGCCGGCTCGGCGATGTCTTCACGCTCGCCCACGAAATGGGCCACCTTATGCATAACTACCAGTCGTACAAGAACGAGCCCTATATCTATGCTGGCCACTCGCTGTTTACCGCCGAGGTGGCATCGACCTGTAACGAAGCGATCATGATCAAGTACATGCTGTCGCAGACCAAGGATAAGAACGAGAAGCTGTTCCTGCTAAACTATTACATCGATCAGATCATTAACACTTTTTATACTCAGATCTGGTTCTCCGAATTCGAGCTCAAGATCCACGAAATCGTCGAAAACGGCGGCGCCCTTTCGGCGGATGGATTGCGCAAGCTCTATCGCGAAGTCTACCAAAAATACTACGGCCCTGATATCTTCATCCCGGAAAACCGCGATCTCGGTGGACTTCGCATCAGCCACTTTTATCGCCAATACTACGTGTACCAGTATGCGACCAGCTATGCCGCTTCGCAGATGCTGTCGCGCAAGATTCTTGCCGGTGATAAGAAGGCCGTGTCAGCATACATGGACTTCATCAAGACCGGTTCATCCGACTATCCAGTCAATATTCTCAAGAAGGCTGGCGTCGACATGACGACTACCGAACCGTTCGACAATACCATCAAGACGTTCTCAGAACTGGTTGACGAGTACGAGAAACTGCTGCTGGCGAAGTAATCGCTTCAGCACAACTATTGAAAATTCAAAGCGGTTGGAAGAAATCTTCCAACCGCTTTGCGGTTCTGTGGAAAAGGTATAGTAGGGCAGGTCTCCTTACCGAAATCTCTAAATATCAGAAGCACGTGCTCGGAGATCTGCCAATCTTCGAGTAGAGGGGGCACCACTTGCGGAACTTATTCCCCTCTTGAGAGGGGTGGCTCGTCCCGACTTGTCGGGACGAGACGGGGTGTGTCTCTTGCCAACGGAGATACTCCACTACTCCTCTGGCGGCTCCTCCTCGGCCTTAACCGCAAGGCGCTTCGCCTCCCGAAGCGCCTTCCGCAGGACAAACTCAATCTGCCCGTTTAAACTCCGCAGTTCATCATCGGCCCAGCGTTGAAGCTGGGCCAATGTCTCCGGATCAATCCGAAGCAGGAATGACTTCTTCTCAGCCACGATTAATGATACAGCGATCCGGTGTTGATGACCGGCTGGCTGGAACTCTCACCGCAGAGAACCACCAGCAAATTGGAGACCATCGCCGCTTTGCGTTCATTGTCCAATTCGATGATCTTCTTTCGCGACAATTGCTCCAGAGCCATTTCTACCATCCCGACCGCGCCTTCGACGATCAGCGTTCGCGCGGCCACCACAGCACCAGCTTGCTGACGGCGAAGCATCGCCTCGGCAATCTCCGGTGCATAGGCTAGATGACTGATGCGGGCTTCCTGAACTTCGACGCCGGCCTGATTCAAACGTTCCTGTATCTCCTCACACAACTGCTTGGAAATGGTTTGTGTGTGCCCGCGCAACGATACCGCCTGCTCACTGTGCGAGTCGTAGGGATGTTGAGTTGCGAGATTACGCACCGCCGACTCGCTCTGGATCTTGACGAACTCCTCGTACTTGTCAACCTGGAAGCAAGCCTCCGCAGTGTCAACTACCCGCCAGACCACAATCGCCGCGATCTCGATCGGGTTGCCGTCAATATCATTAACCTTGAGACGGCTCGTCTCAAAGTTGCGAACTCGCAGCGATATCTTCACCTTCGAATACAAAGGATTCGCCCACCGAAGTCCGGCCGTCTTCGCAGTTCCGACATACTTGCCGAAAATCTGCAGCACGCGCCCTTCATTCGGATTGACCATGAACAATCCGCCCAAAAAGAAGACATCCACCATCAGCACCAATGCCGTGGGAATCTTCAGAACCGGCGGAAGAATTATCAGTCCGGCTACACAACCGATCAGCACGAGAATAAAAAGAACTAACGGTCCCCAGCCGGAGACTACTGACCTCTCGATCTCTTTGATCGAGCCATCATATTGCTTTATCACGTTTACCTCCTGTGATATCATTATGATATTACGAAGATATCGTAATCTTGTTGCGAAAATCAAGCACGATTTTTAGAATTCGGATATACCGTTATTGCACAACGTGTTATAGGTGTTCGGATGATGAGAAACGGGAAAGCGCGATGGTCGGATGGACCATCGCGCTTTTTTGTTACGGTTGAGTTACACGGGTGGAGATTTATGTCTGGAATAGGTACTGCAACTTCATGAAAAACTGCCTTGAGGTAAGCCGCCACTTAGCGGGCTCGTCCTCATAGAAATCTACATAGCTGTAGTCGCTGGATGAACCAACATACAGAACCGAAAACGGGCTGACCTTGTAGGTAACTAAAGGATCGATATCCCACGCTTTTCCAAAATCATTGTACTGCACAATTACCCGCAGCGACAGCGCCTTTGTCGCCTGATACAAAAACCGCGTGCGGCTGATATATCCATCGAACAGTTCAGTTCCGGACTCTTTGTCGTCAGCGCCCAAATAGCTCAAATCGGATTCAACGATCAGTCGGTCATACGGCTTCAAGCTGACCGACACGCCGGCGTTGGTCTCATCTGTTTCTGCCATGGCGAATCTTGCGATGCCGCGGGAGCGCGAGCCGTAAGCTCCGAAACCGAATCCACCCGTCGGCCGCGCATTGATATTGAATCCGGTCTCCCAAAGATCCGCAAATCGTGTTCCGCGATAATGCTCGCTGTTTTTGCTGTAGTAGAATGAGAGATAAGTCTGCGCCGTGCGCAGTTGGACGTCGGTTGCCACATTGATGATCGAAGCTTTGGGGCTCCCATTCCAGAACCAGCGTTTGAGATTGTATGTCTTTGGCACAACTCGCTCAATCAAACCGGATTTAGTATAGAACGTGTACTGTGTGTAGAGAGACAGGTTTCGATAGTCGTTCAATGGATCGTAACCGGTTTCGGTGCGATATGCCGGACTGACATGATCATAATCAACCACGAAACTCCAGCTGCGCGCCTGCCGGCGTAATCGCGTTATCAAACCGGTGCCATAGAATTTTTCTTCATCGAGCGCCGTACTGTATTTCCCATCATCAAAGCGCATGCCCTGCAAGTATTCGTTGGTTGCCGGGTCATACAATTCCCGCGTATGCGTGCCGATATACTGGCCATCGATACTGTATGACTTGGAGAGCCGGATATCGCCGTCAATTGCGGCTACCGTTCCCGACCCGCCGTTATCCCAACGGCGATCCGTCACGATCATTCCTATTCGCGAGTCATTTCCCAGCGCATGCGAAACGCGCACGACATTCGCCGTGCTCTTGCCGGAGTTGAACAACAAGCTTCGCTCCGGCAACGGAATCATATAAGGAGTGTTTTCTTCATATGCCGACAAAACGCCGATCGTGGTCTTGCCGGTTCGTCCGGTCAACTTTGCGGCAAAAATCGGGTCGTTGATCGTCCTCGTATAGAACGAGTTGAATAATGTCCGGAAGATGTCGCTGCCTTCCTGGAAGAACGGCCGCCGCTCAGGATACATCAACGCGATCGTGGAATTCACATCAATCTGGGCAGCGTCCGCTTCAATCTGGCTGAAGTCCGGATTATAAGTCGCCTCAATCGTAATATCCGACGTCAAAGCATACTTGCCGCCCAGCGACAATTCACCCTCGGGATTAGTATTTTCAAAACGGGATGTCGACCCTTCCGGTCGTGACAGACTCCCTGACTGTGAAGCCACCAACGACGGCAGTATTTCAATCCCTTTTCCCGGCTTGACATTGCGTATTCCCGAAACAGTGCCCCACTGACAGGGCCAGCATTGCTCGCTGCGATCGTGAGAAGTCCACGAATATTGTTTCATTGTCTCGCGTGGCCGGTTTCTCCAGAAGTCCATCTTCCACGATTGTTCCGGTCGGTCCGGAAAGCGCAAACTCGAAAACGGTACGGCAATCTCCACGGTATAGCCTTCCGCAGTCTTTTGCGCGGCAGATTCCCACAACAAATCGTAGCTGGGGTCGGCATCGGCAACGCTGGTCCACAGCATATCTTTCTGAATTCCGTAGGGATTGACGAAGAACTCATACGCCACGGTAGCTGTGCCATAGGTATCGATCAGCAGCACCACAGCATCATCGCCAAAATATTGATCGCGCTGGCTCATCGTCGCGCGAAGCGAGTTGGGATCATCGTGACAGATGTAGGCGACATACAGCGCGTTCTCGTCGTAAGCGACATAGACCTCGGTATTCACATCAGCAGGCAAATTGTCACCGGGATTGCGCTCGACAAAGTTCGACACTCTGGCAGCCGATTCCCAACCACGATCTCCCAGTTGGCCGTCAATATCGATCGAACCGGCTGTTTGTTGAATAGAGAGACTGGGTCGAACAAACGCTGAAGACGTTTGTGATTGCAATGTCGCAGAATCCAATTGCGACAGGAAAAGTACGGCGGCAAACAGGAGGGAAGAGCCGACTCGATAGCTTGTGCTCATACGATGCATCCTTGAACTAAGAGTTGTGAGAACCGCTGTACACAACGGTCCCGTTAGCACCCCCTGTCAGGAATGCAGCCGTGTCGGCAACACTACGAGTGCGGCATTTTGTTGAATCTCCTCAACCCACTACCGGGAAATACGGGAAAGCCGAACCAATGTTTCATTAATTATGAAAGAGCTTACTGAAAAATAGGGACATCCATACTCATCTATCAAATCACAAACTCGAAACTTTGCTTTGACCAAATAGGACCTACATCCGTATATGACTCCGATGATTCATTCTCTGAAATCTTAGCAACATGAGGATAACCGCATGCCGTCTATTTCTCGACTAACCCGCCGGATCACGAAGATTACCGGCGCAATCCTCCTGGTCCTGACCGTCGCTTCGTCGGCGCAGACCGGCGTCAATACGACGCATATCGATCGCTCCATCGATCCCTGTACCGACCTCTATATGTTTTCCAACGGAGCCTGGTACAACACGACCGAAATTCCTGCCGATCGTGCAACTTGGGGTGCCTGGGGCGAACTCTACGAACGCAACCTGAATGACCAGAAAACGGTTCTCGATGCCGCAGCCGCATCCGGCGGGGCATACGGTACTCCCGCACAAAAAGTCGGCGATTTCTTCAAAACCGCCATGGACTCCGCCGCCATCGAGGCACTTGGCTTCTCGCCGCTGAAGGACGAACTGGCGCGAATCGCGGCCATCAAGAACTCAACTGACCTGATTGATGAATTTGTCCGCCTGCAGAAAATGACCATCTATGTGCCCTTTGCACTCGAGGTCTATCAGGATGCGAAGAACAGCACTCGAAACATCATCCAGTTTTCGCAGGACGGCATTGGATTGCCTGATCGCGATTATTACCTCAACGAAGACGACGAGAGCAAGGAACTGCGCGCGCAGTACGTTCAACACATCACGAACATGCTCAAGCTTCTTGGCGACTCCGAATCCGATGCAGCCAGAAGCGCTCAAACCGTAATGGCTCTGGAAACGCGGCTCGCAAAAGCATCCATGACGCAAGTTCAACGCCGCGATCCCGATTCTACCTACAACATCACGACGATCCAGAAACTGAAGGCCGACGCCGGCGGTTTCGATTGGAGCCGCTACTTCGCCCAGATGAACATTCAAAATCCCGGCGACATCAATGACAATCAGCCGTTGTTCACAAAGGAAGTCGCCGCGATGATCGGCTCGATTCCCCTCGCTGAATGGCGAGATTATCTGCGCTGGCACTTGGTCAAGGAGACTGCGCCGTACCTCAGTTCCGCTTTTGTCAACGAAGACTTCAGTTTTGATGGCGTCATCTTGAGCGGCCGCAAGGAACTCCGCCCGCGCTGGAAGCGTGTAATGGCGATCACCGACTACTGTCTCGGTGAAATGCTCGGAAAACTCTATGTCGAAAAACACTTCAGCCCCGAAGCAAAAAAACATGCGGAACAGCTGGTCATCAATCTGAAGGCCGCCCTCCGCGACCGCCTGGCGGCAATCGATTGGATCTCCGAACCCACTCGTCAAAAAGCCTTCGAAAAACTCGCAGCGATCAAATACAAGATCGGCTATCCGGACAAATGGCGTGACTACTCAAAACTCGAAATCAAAACCAACTCATATGTTGAAAATGTCTTAAGCTGTACCCAATTTGAGTTCCAGCGCAATCTCGACAAACTCGGCAAGCCGGTTGACCGCGATGAATGGTACATGACCGCCTCGACCGTCAACGCTTACTATGCCTCCAGTCTCAATGAGATCGTTTTTCCCGCCGGCATCTTGCAGCCGCCATTTTTCGATGCCAATGCCGATGACGCTCTCAACTACGGCGGCATCGGTATGGTCATTGGTCACGAGTTAACTCATGGATTCGATGATGAAGGCCGCAAATATGACGCCGATGGCAACCTCAAAGAATGGTGGACTGCCGAAGACGCCGCTAATTTTGAACAGCGCGCTGATATGATTCGCAAACAGTACAGCGACTATATTGCACTAGACACGTTCCGCGTCAATGGTGATCTCACCTCCGGCGAAAACATCGCCGATCTCGGCGGGCTTAAGATCGCCTACTATGCCTACCAGAAGTCACTCGAAGGCAAACCACGTCCGCCGGTCATCGACGGCTTCACCCCCGAGCAACGGTTCTTCATCAATTTCGCCCATTGTTGGCGCAGCAAGATCCGTGATGAGGCCCAGAAGATGTATCTTGCAACCGACCCGCATTCACCCGACAAGATCCGCGTCAACGGAACCGTCTCTAACCTCCCGGAATTCGCGGAAGCCTTCGGCTGCAAACCTGACGCTCCCGGCATCCGCCCGGCATCGATACGCGTCAGAATCTGGTAGCTCGCTCAATTCGCGAGCATTCCGTCCTGCAATAAAAAATCGTCTCCCGGACATTGACCGGGAGACGATTCTTGTTTAAAAGTTCTTTTGACCTAATTCTCGGCAAGCGGTGACGGCAGAACCGGCGGCTTTTTCACTTTGGTATCGATCTTCTTCAATTCCATCTCTTCGATCAGTAGCGATGGCGTCACGATTGTCGCTGGCATCTCATAATCGTTGCCGATCAGATAATTGTAGACGTAGCGCATGTTATCCGTCTGCACGATGTCGCGCAGAATTCGCACATTTACATCGGTAAACTGCATTCCCCGCAACAGCTCTTCGCGTCCATCCGCATAAATACGGAAGATTTCGTACGGCTGCGTCAATCCGGCATCAGACCCGCCGCTGGCTTGTTGTCCGAAAAACTGAAAACCGCCGGTCGGAGTGCCCATGTCGCGAATCTTGGTAACCAAAATGCCGTACGGCAGATCGATATCCTTGCACATCGCAATCAGATTCTTCTTCAGCTTGTCGGTGCTGATCTTATCGGTCGATTCGAAAATCAGGTTCGCCGGCTTCGCCGTGACATCTTTGCTGACCGCGCCGCGGGCGCAGCCGTTTGACTCCTTCACTTTCTTCGTCGGAGTGATCCCGATTAGGATATTGACCAGTTTTCCGTTTTCCACCAGTAACGTGCGTTGCGGCGGGTTTCCGGCGTCATCGACACCGTAGGCTCCAATCAATGGCAAATCACCGAGTTTCTCCAGCGTCGGATCATTATATACACTCATCGTCGTCGGCAGAACACGGCGATTGAGCTTGTTTGCAAAATCGGAACCGGCACTCATCATCGAGCTCATTTGATCGTTTTCATAAATCGGTCCCGGCTGATTCGATACATTTTTCGAGAACAACTGCCGCAAAAATTCACCGGCAGCCTCGCCCGAGAACATCACGGGCCCGATGTAATCCTCCAGCGTGTCCGCATTGATCATCCGGTTCATCTTCTCCGCATTGCCCTTTGCCCAGGCAATCAACTCAGTACGATTCGGCAGACGCTTCAGGTCGTTGACGATAATCCGGTCGGAATTGACAACATCTTCGCCGTCAGCCGAACGCCCCGACATCAATAGTGTGAATCCGTAAATCCGATCACCGCGTAATGTCCGCGTGCCCTCGCTGTTGGCGAGATACTGATTGACCACCGACGCAGTAACATTCAGCTCTGACGAAATAATCCCCGGATAAGCGCGAAAGACTTCGGTCATCGGTTTCGCCAATTCCTCAAAGAATCCGGCCTCGATGTCCAGCGCTTCCGGCTTGTCGAGATACTTGTTTGCGGGAAACTTGATCCGGTCGTCGGGACGGTCGTTGATCACGCGCGACTGCAAATAGGCGCGCTTCTTCGACAACGTCTCCAGCGCCGTCTTGTACACCTTGTCGGTTGCCAGATAGATAGTGTTGCGGAGGGCATCGTAGTCATCTTCGATCGGTAGGGCAGTGAAGTCCGCACCGAAGCCTGTGAATCCGGCTACAAAATTGGAGTTGTCCAGTTTGTAGTCGCCGACGCGCAATTCCGTCGTCAGATACCGGCTGCGCTCCATCCGTGACTGCAATAATTGCCCCAGACTTGCGGACACTTCGAGTTGCTGGATATCATCGATCGTGTAACCGATGAAATATGGCCGCTCCAGTTTTTCCATGACTAATTGCGAGACATTTCTCTGAATTTCGTCTTCCATGACTTTGAAAAACAGGTCCGATCTGGAGTCGGCAATGACGGCAGTCGCCGCGAACAGGCAATACACTGCTGCCAGCATTATCAAAACTAATAGGTGCTTACGCATGTCTAGTTACCTCCCTGGCCGGCATCGCTGGTCTTGGTCGGCGTGTACGGAGGCGGAAGCAACGGTGGCTTCTCCTGCTCCTTGAACTTCTTCTCAACTTCAAGCTCGGAAACCAGAATGCTCGGCGCTGTTGCCGATACCGGCACCCAGCCTGATTCGGCGCCGCAGGTCCCGTTGAAAATCTCATAGTCGTTTCCGGTGGCGACGATGCGAGCGAAACTAGATAATGGCGTGCCGACGATGTCCACACCGCGGATCGCCTCGTTCGGACGTCCATC
Organism: uncultured Ignavibacteria bacterium; assembly: GCA_964592145.1. Classification (GTDB taxonomy): domain Bacteria; phylum Zixibacteria; class MSB-5A5; order CAIYYT01; family CAIYYT01; genus JADJGC01. The sequence continues at coordinate 15,579 of CAZQBX010000003.1, read as the reverse complement.
CGTATAGCATTTATAAACCAACAGCGGAATCACCTTGAAAGACTGCGGTCCGAACCGCGTGGTCGTCGTGAAACCGCCGGAAATGTCATAAAAGATCAATCCGTATGGCTTGTTCTGCGTCCGGCACTCTTCGCGAAGCATCTCCACTAATTTGTCGAATGAAACTTCTTTCGACGACTTCACCATCAGGTTCCCTTGACGTGCAACAGCGTCCATTCCTGCCTGTTTGCGGCCGTGGGCATTAGATTTGGGGAAACCCTTTACCGGTGAACGCGACAATAGAAAGTTGCGAAGTACGCCTTTCTCCACGACGGTGACCGGTGTCGTCTTCACACCCTCGTCGTCATAAAGGTAATGTCCGCGCAAGAAAGTCCCGTTGAACTCGCCCTGCGTCGGATCATCATACACGTCGATGAACTCCGGCAGGATCTTCTCGCCGACTTTCTTCGCGAAAGTCTGCCCCTCCATCTCCGATTTTTGGCGATGCCCTTCAATCCGGTGACCGAAAATCTCGTGGAAGTAGACGCCGGTCGCACGATTCACCAAAATGGCCGGACCGATATACGGTTCGGCCAGCGGAGCCTTCAGCAACGCATCAAGCTCGCCGATCAACCGTTGGATTGTTGCAACAATCAACTCATCAGTCGGCAGATTCGCCGGATCTTCGGCGTCAAAACTCTCGTATCGGCTGATGCGCATGCCATCGGCTGCCGTCCCTTCGCAACGGACAAACAGACGCACATACGATTGACCGCTTTGAATCATTGAACCTTCGCTCGAAACGAAAAAGCGATTGTCGTTCGTCAGTTGAAGCTCGAGGCTCGATTCCTCGACGAAGCTATACTCCTTAAACAACGAGCTCATCTCGCGCAGACGGTTCTTCCACGTTTCCGCATCAAGCACCGCCGCGGCCGTCTCGCCAATGTAGTTCTCCGGCTGCTCGCGCGAGAAATCGGCTGCAGTGTCTTCTTGCTCAACCATGACTTCTTGATTGGTCTTAACCTTGATGTACTGCTGCAGTGCGGCTTTGTAGTCCTGGTCCGTTGCGTTCCAGATAACCGTGCGAATCGCCTTTTCGTCGTCGCTCAACGGCAGTTCCGGTGACTGGCTGAAACTGAAATCAAATCCAAAGCCGCCGCGGATTTCCCGTGTGTTATCTAAATCATAATTGCCCACACGCAGATCGATGTCGAGCACCCGGCTGCGGCTCTCATCTTCCTTGGTCAGCGCACCATATGATGCCGTCAGTGCGTGACGGTCGGTGTCCGTAACGTGATAGGCAAGGAAGTAGAGCGGAATTGAATCGGCGTTTGCCAGCGCTTTAAATGATCGATCCAACTCGGTCTTCATCGCCGTCAATAGCGGTGCCGGTTGAGCACCGAACAGCGGGCAGGCATAAACCGCCAAGGCAACCAAAGCAGTTAACGCTGCTCTTATTCGTGAATTCATCAAGCCTCCAGAAATGGCTGTAAGTGATATTCCATTGCGCCTTCAGATGCGCGACTGTCAACTGTTATACTACGCTGCCGCGCAGGCGGTAGCGCAGCGCGAACCGTAATCGTAATCATAGTGGGAAAATAGATGAATTGGGCTGCAGAACCCACCGAAAAACTCAACGGACCCTGTTTTCTACGAGATTATTTCGGGAAGCTTCCTGCCAGTTTCGAGAAAAACCGGTGTACGCGATGCACGAATCCGGTATCGGCAAAGAACATCATCGGACAATGCCCCTCAATTATCTGGATATGGTGCTCCTTGCAAAATGAAACTGCATACGGACTTGAAGCCCCTGCACCGGCGGCGCGATAAAACCACACCGACTTGACCCCGGCGTCACGGCACTGGTGAACTACATCTTCAGTTACGTTCGGCGGAGTCATGACCAGAACCGCCTCAACCGGAGGATTGATCTCTTTCAAGTCGGAAAAACAGTGATGCTCATCAATCAAGGAAACTAGCGGATTTACCGGGAAAACTTCATACTCCCTCGAGAGAAACTCCCGGAATATCGTCCGGCTGAAATCCCGCGGGTCCCGGGATACACCGACGATCGCAACTCTGCGTTTCGATAGGAAATCCTCAATATTCTTGAGGTTTGTCATATGACCTCCCACCAGCCTCTGGTATGGCCGATCCTACTCGTCTCTCCCGAGTTATAGTAATAATGGTGCAATATGTCAAGTATTAGTTTGTGCTTGAAAATCCTGCTGCGATAGCGTATCTAATCGTGGGGCAGATAGCTCCCAATTCGAAGTTTCTTTTGAGTCGGGCTGCTGTGGAACACTGGCGCTTTTAGAGAGAATGCAAACATGCCATGTAATAGTGTCGTCGAACTGATCCAGGTCATACTTGACAAACACGACCGTCTCAAAGAGTACCAATTCGTCAAGAAATCTTGCGGGCAGGGTGTCGGCAACAACTCTCTGCTGATTGACATCCTTCGCGGCATGAGTGTTGATGAATTGCTCGAAGTCGACGCGGAAAGCTTATTGGCCGTCGACCGCACCGACGACGAAGTTCTTGAGTTTTTGCGTCTGAAGCATCTTTTTGCCGTGCAGGCGACTCTCGAAGTCCTTACCGGTCGTGCGACCGGCGGCAAGGGGCAATCGTGCGCAATTGCCGATGTCGCCTATGATAACGATGAGACTATCATGAACGCAGAAATCGATGTCGATGTCATCACCGAGCAAATTGCCGCATGCGTCGGCTGCAAGGGTGGCTGCGGACAGCCCATCAAAACATAGACTTTGGCTCACTGCTACTAACAATGACGAAACTGATTATCGCTATTGCCGTGCTAGCTCTCGCTGGAATGATCTATTGGTTCGTTTCCAAAGACAAGTTGGAGAACTATTACGAAGACTCCGACAATGCCGCGCTGCAACAGCTTCCCAATACCACTGAAAAATACCGCCTTCTCATCGGCAAGAAATTTCCGACTGCTTCATTAGTAAGTTCTGATGGCAAACTCGTCAGCACAGCGGAACTCGTTGTCGCCGGCAAGGTCGTACTCTTCCTTGACCCCGGTTGCAACAGTTGCGAGGGTATGATAAATAAATGGATCGGCTTGATCGAACGCCGAACTGTCGGCGCTGATGAGGTCCTCGGAATCACCAATATGACGCCCGCGGATGCTGCACTTTACCATCAGGAAAGACGCATGAACTTCCCGCTTTTTTGTGACACAGCCCGGTACTTTTTCAATAACCACGAAGTCACCGATTTCCCGCTGCAGCTCGTGGTCGGACGCTCCGGAACGATACACGAACATACCTACGATGTCGGGCGGCAGATCTTTCCCGATCAGTTAAGCCGCTGGCTGCAAAACTAACTCACTAGGCACCAAAAATCGAAACCCGGGAGGGGATCCCGGGTTTCTCAGGCAGAAAGCGCATCAGGTGTGAAAACACCTACAGGGGAGGTCTGGTCTGCACGTCAGGCGTGCAGTAGCTTGAATACCTTGTCGGACGTCATGTGACCTTGTGCTGAAGATGCCAGGTTCGCATTCTCGCGCACGAGAGTCTTCAAATACTCAGCTTGTTCAGCCGCAGATTGTGGATCACGAACCTGTGAACTGGCAGCCGAGAGATTCTGCGAGGCCACCTCGAAGCGCCGGACCGTAGCCTCATAGTCATACCGCGTTCGCGTTTCGGATGCGACGCTTGCGTCATGTAAGGCACGCAGCGCGGAATCTATGTCCTTAACCGCATCCCTGGCAACGTCGGCCGTGGAAACATCGAGCTGCGCCATCGGCCGAACATTCGCAGCGGCGTCCTTCGAGCCATCCAGCAACTTCTTGCCGGCAAATGAGGCCTGCGCTACGATTTCATTGTATTCGCCGGTCAATGCGTCGAAAGTGTTCTGGTAGGCCTTCCCTCGCTCTGGGTTGATTGTCGCCTCTTGAGAAGCTTCAATCGCGACTTCGCGAAGCTCTTTTGCCTTTTCAACCAGTTCGCCAATTGCCCCGTTGGCCGCTTCATTGCGGCCCAGCTTGATTTCGAGATTACGAATGCTATCGGTTAATGAGCCAATTTGCGATCGCATCTGCTGTGAAATCGCAACTTCGTTTGGCATTTCCGGAGCCTCAACGACAACATCGTTTTCATCCTTGGCAGGCGGAACTCGGTGCATCGTCTTGCTGATACTGCGCTGAATCAAGGAGATGTTGCGCACCGTGTTCATTCCCGCGAAACTACCCTGTATGGCTGCCATGACAACCTCCTACCTTCCTTGACCCTGCTATTACAAGCAACGTGCTTGCCGTCATGGTGGGCCCAAATCGCCCGCCGGTAAACCTTTTGACAATCAGTAAGTTGGATTGAGTCGTCGACCATTCAGGCTGAAATCGTTTCAGCTGTTTCGAAGCGAAACTGGGGAGACCAAACCATATCAGGCTGTCTATTTCCCATACAGAACCGGAAGCTGTCGCGTCTTTTCGCCTCGGTAACAAAGGAAAGCAGCCACTAGTATAGGACGGACTCTATACATGCGTCACCCTCACGCTGTTGAACCCGTTGTCAGACAACCCCTTCGCAGCGGGTACGGTTCTTGCTTGTATATGGTTGGGCTAATCAGCTTAAACGATCGCCGAGAAAGTCACTATGAGTTCGATCAGAGCAAATATCACTAATATCTACCCGTCGGGAGAAAGAATCACCCGTCAGGTCGGTAACTGGTCAGAACAGGAGGATGCGAACTCCCGGAAAGTCGATGCCTCGAATTCGCACAAGAATCCCTCCGCATCTTCGCCGCCACGTCAGGCGCCGGAAGGGCTACCAAGAGCGCTTGGCTTGCCGACCGATCCCAACAGCTTGGCGCAAAAAGTCGTTTACACTGATCCTAACCAACCCGAGTCTCAAGAATCTCCCTTGCCGTCGCCCGATTACCCCAAGACGAATCAACCGTTGAGCGACGCTCAGATTGCTTTCCATCAGGCACAGCAATCGGAACAAGACTTGCGCCAGGCACGCCGTAACAAGGTTTTGCAAGAATCAGACATCGCCGAAAACCGCGCTCAGTCCGACGCCAATAAACGCAGTGAGCCTGCAGTACAATCGAAGGCTTCCAGTGTCGTCGAGCAATTCATGCAGAAGCTGCGTGAACAAGCGAAGGCACGTCGCGACGAAAACAATCAGGAACTTCTGAATTGGGAAGACCAACAGGATCAATCGGCCTCGGAGTCCATTGTCGCATCCGACCGCGCCAAACAACGAAACTTGGATAACTCCCAAATCGCAAGTGAAGAACTGGCTGCGCGAAGCGTGGTCCGCCACCAGGAAGACCAGGACATGCACGCAATCAGGCGGCGCATCCACGAAGATTTTCTCAACAGCCTGCAGTCAAGAACCACCGTGGGTCTTCAGCCTCCTGATGGCCCGACCAGTGCTGTTGCGCCACAGGCGCCGGAGAGTCAGCTTCCCGCTCAACAGGAACCGATCGCTCAACGACCGGTCTACGAAGCCATTGACCAACCGTATCCGATCGATCTGGAAGAATATGTCAAGAAACTGACTTTGGCTTTGATACCCGAAATGCCGCCGGATCTTACCGAAGACCAACCCGATCCAGGCTCGAAGGTTATCGAACATCTTCAGCACGAAGGGGTATTCGGGCTCTCTCCGCACGGACGCTATCAGTCAGTTAATGACTTCATCCGTACCAAGGAATTTGAGTTCGAAATGGAGCAACGTCCGTTTACCGAAGATGAATTTCTCCTCCAGACCGAAACTGCTATCTACGACGTGCTAAGCCGGGGCAATACTTCGAGTGTCGCCAAATCGCTCCTGCAGGCAGCCGAGGCCGTCAATTCGTTTCGGAACCACATGATTCGCTCCTCGGGCGATGACCTGAGTGAAGCTCCGTCAACCTACTCAAGTCTGCAGAAACCGACACCTAAGGAAAGCGTTGCCGTCTACGAAACGCAGAAGTAACTGCCAATAGCGCAATTCCATTTGATTGTCACTCACAACTATCGAGACCGCATCAGCACAATTGGCACCGGGCTTAATACGCCATGCTCGAAATCATCAGTTAACGGATTAAGTAGCCCTTTTGGAGAACGGACTAACGCACGACAATGAATTTGTCGCCGTATCGCTGGCCATCAAAAGACACGTAGTAGAGAAATACTCCGGAGGCAAGTCGCTCTCCGGAAGAGTTACGCACATCCCAGCGGAAGTCGCCGGCAAGATTGGCAATCTCGGCAACCTTGTCTCCCGATGGCGTAAACACCTCGAGCCGCGAATTCTCCGGCAAATTGTGGAATGTGATCTCACCGTCCAGATACGAGAAGGGATTTGGAGAAGCAAATATCGGCGAACTTACGCTGAAACTGGCGGTCTCTGAATAGCCGCCATCGGCAACTTTTGCGCGCCAATAATAAGTAGATTCGTTTTCCAGCGCCCGTTTGGGTATCCACTCGGCCATTCTGTTGATTCCGACTGCATTTCCCGCCTCGTGTATTGCCTCAAAGCCGCTATCGTAGGCGATCTCAAAGAGACAAGCTACCGTATCGTCATTGGCATCCAGCCCGATTCGAAAGGTCGGTGTCGGCGACAACTCCCGCGACCCGTGCGCCGGTGATATCAGCGAAATGGCAAAGTTGACATCCAGCGCCGCATCGATATGGATGAACTTCCGCGCCGCCGCCCAGTCGCTATAGGCCACACCGTCAAACGCCCGCACCGTCCACCAGTAAGGCGTATTGTGCAGATACGAACCGGTAGTGTAGTATGAAGTATACGGCACCATCTGCGGCCGTCCGTTGGAAACCTCGACCTGCTTGCTCAATATGGAATCGGAGAAGACGCGGAACGTGTACGAGATTGCATCACCATTGGCATCCGTGGAATTGTTGGTCATCAGCATGATTGGCGAGCCGACCACTTGTTGGTTGTTGGTCGGTGTCAACAGCACCGGGACCGTTGGCGCCGAATTCGTCGCCGACACCACACGGAATTCCGCAGTCGTCATGTAGTTCGACCACGCCTGCCCGTCATAGGCGCGCGCCCGCCAGCGGTAACGTGCATTATTGACCAAAGTGATTGACACCGTCCATGAGGTTGTCCCGCTGCCTTGCGCCACCATCGGCGAAATCGCCAATTGCGTGGTCAAGGTTGAATCATACAACTCAAACTGATAGGTCAGAGTGTTGCCGTTTACGTCGGTCGAATTGTTGACCCGCAGCGCCGGTGTGGTGGTGTTGACATTTGCACCGTAAGTCGGGGCGCTGATCGTCGGCGCTGTCGGCGCCGTATTGGCTGCGGAAGTGTTCACATAAAACGACCGCGTCGCCGACCAACCGGAATAATTGACACCGTCAAAAGCCCGCGCCCTCCAAAAGTACGTCGTCGCGTTATTCAAGTTCACCGCCACCTGCCAGGTCGTGGTTCCCGCCCCCTGTGTCGCCGCCGTGATCTGCGATGCAATCGAGTTGAATAATGAAAACTGCGACACCTGGAATTGGTAGGTCAGGGTGGCACCCTCGGCGTCAGTTGAATTGTTGATTACCAGACTCGGCTGCCGCGTCGTCACCGTTGCTCCCGCTGCCGGCGCATTCGCCACCGGAACCGAAGGGGCCGTATTGACCGCACTCGGCGTGATAAAACTCCGCGTCACCGACCAAGCTGACCAGCTCGTACCGTTGCCTGCGCGGCTGCGCCAGTAGTAGGTCGTGGTCGGACTCAATGCCGTCGGTACCTGCCAGCAGGAAGTCCCGGCCGTATGCGTTACCGCGCTGTTTTCCTGCGTAATTGTCGTGAACACATTCGTGGTCGACACCTGGAAATGATAGCGGATCGCCTGTGAGCATCCGCTCTGCGTCGAGCTGTTGATGCACAACGAAGGCATCGCCGAGGAAGCCGTCGCGCCGCTCGCCGGTGTCGCCGGCGACGGAACCGTCGGCGGAGTCGTGCATTCGCCGGTGACCGCCGGAATCATGATCGCACCCTCGCCGCCGCGCAGGGAAATCTGCGTCACCACCGTCCCCAAGGTCCCGTCGGTTTGAAGCTGACGGTAATTCCCGCCCAGGTTAACCGTTACCGGCGTCGACTGCGAACCCCATTTGGCGTCGAACCCATCCACCGGGCGGATGTAGACCACACCGTATGGATATTGCCGCGACCAAACCTTATACGACCCGCCGGTCTGATCAACCGCCGGACCGCTGGCCGCAAGCTGATAATGCTGCGCCGGCCACCCCAATTCATACTCCATCGCCGGTATCCAGGCCAACGTATCAAACCCCGGATTAACGAACGCCCCATAGGCATTTCCTGCAGCGGGTCGAATGAAAAGCCAGGTTGAGTCGGTACGAGCCGCAAGATAGAAACATAGATTGCTGTAGATAGCCTGTCGCAGGGTGGTCGAACCCGTAGAGCCGTACGTTGTTCGAGGTACTGAACTCCAGAAGTATGTGACACCGCGACTGGCCGCGAGCGAATCTCTCGTATAGAGATTCTCAAGACGATGTACACTGGAGTTGTTGCAGTACACCGGATCCCAGGCAAATTCATAATGAACGAGATCACATCCAGAAGAATCGGGATTCTCCAGAATTGTCTTGTGATAATTCCCAAAATTGTATGACACCAGTTTCTTCTTGTGGTCGATAGACCATTGCTCGGCCATCTGAAGTGTATCGCGCACCTCACGGCCGAACACCAACATCTTGTTCCATCCCCAATCTGCGTAAGTTTGGCTGGCATAAGTCAGCAGGTTCGTCGGCGATGTCCCCGTTTCGACCACTAACCCACCGGAGACGAGTCCAGCACCCTGAAGATTAGTATGATTGTAATTATCGAAATAGACACCATCCCAGTAACCGGTGCGATTTGGCCAGTAGCTCGAACCAGCAGGGCTGAAAATATGTGTGATATACTCTTTGTAAGCCTGTCGCAAACGCGGGCTCTGGAAGTTTGGTGACAAACGTGCAGGATAGGTATAAGTGTTCATCGCCATAAACAGATAAGCGATGTACCCGTTCGGCACTCGGCTTACCGAATCCTTGGCAGCAATCGTCATTGAGTTAGTACCGGGAATAAGCAGCGTATCATACGAAGACCCATTCCAATAACGAATCTTCGTGTTATTGTAGAAGTGCATGTATGCTTCTTCTTCAATTCCCCCAAGTGCAACAATTCGATCTCGAATCCAGGTTGACTTCATCCCGGAATTATAGGAGCTTGAGCCATAGCTCTTGTGCGGCGGCATATCTGTTCCAGAGATGTAATATAACAACTGACTTCCGGGTGAGTTGGTTCTCCAATCGGCGATATAGTCGGCACATTCAGCGTACGGAACTATGCAAGTGAACCGGTTGTAAAGCCAGTTCGGGTCGCCCGGCTTCTCGAATTTACACGTTCCATCAGTTCCGGCAAAGGTGGCACCGGAACGTAGAGATTGTGTTGCCGATGCCTGTGGCGAGAAAAGCAGTGCGCCGACAATTACGAGAAACGCTGTGAATCCAGTAAAGTTTGTGAAACACAGCGAAGTTCTTCGGATGAGCTTGACAAGTACCGATTGCTCGCAGTACATACTTCTATATAATGATTGTATCTGTTTCAATTTGAAAACCTGTTATCTTTGTTGATCATTAGTTTAGGTCGAATACTGGGCGACTAGTCGCTCTCAAATATGTATCGGCACACTACTGTAAACGAGTTAGTTCAAATACGAATGATCGACACTGTATTGTTCAGGAATTGAACATTCGACAATCACCAGTGATTTTCAATGCCTGAATCGACAACCTGCGGATTCTCGCCTTGTGCAAAAGTATCGGATCATCAAATGACGATAGATACTGATACGGGGACGGGTTTAAACAGTGCATAACAAAACTCAAACATCATATTAGCGGTAGTGAATTTGTCCAAACTAAAACAATTGCGCGACAAGATTCGAGACGATGGTCTGGATTCTATTTTCTACTCGTTGTCTTGGCGTCTGCCGCAATGGCTCTTTCGTTATACACATGCTTACCTTGTGACGGCCCAGGATCTCGATGTGGTGGCACCCATTTCGGACACATTTCAGTTCCGTCTGGCGAAGATGTCTGATGCCGAATTCTATACGCCTCTAGGCGTGAGCCCAAACACAGTCATCAATCGTCTCACCGCAGGCGACCAATGTGGGATAGCGGTGCGCAATGATGGTATGGTATGCTCAATGGTCTGGGCATCCACTGGACGACTCTACCTGGACGGCGCTGGGACTATCCTTGATTGTGACCCAGAGGGTGTTTATGTCTACAACTCGTATACCTTGGCCGAGCTGCGCGGACACAGCCTCTATCGCGGGTGCTCCGCTGCCGTCTGCGATTGGTTTAAACCGCAGGGTCGCACAGTTCGTTACGGCATCATTGACAGGCTCAACGAATCGTCCTTCAAGGCCAACGGTCGCATCAATCTGAAGACTAACGGTGAATCCAGATACTTCCGGTTTATGGGAATACATTTATCCATTCTAACAAACTGGCCCAAGACGAGCCGCAGGTTGTTCATTTCGCTTGGTAAGCGTACGCTCGGAGCCCGCATTGTTTAACACCCCCACCACCGGACTAAACCAATGACCGCCGAAATCAACATCATCAGCGAGTATCAGAAGTTCCGTGACCTTCAGTCGGAGTGGAATCAACTGTTGGCAAAGTGCTCTACCAACGGCGTTTGGCAGCGTCACGAATGGTATGACTGCTGGTGGCAGGCTTTCGGCGCTAACGCCAAAATGTTCGTAGTTACCCTCACCGCTAATGGTCGGCTGGAAGCGCTGCTCCCACTGATGATTGTCCCGATGCGCATCAAAGGCGTCCGCCAGCGCACACTCCGCTTCATCGAAAACGGCATTACCCCGCGCTCAGACTTCCTGATTCTCGAAAACTCCAACGCCAATCTCGCCCTCCTTTGGGAAGAAGTCTTCAAACACTCATCACAGTGGGATCTCGCAATACTGGCAAACTTCGAACAGGGAACGACCCTCTATGGAAGTTGGGTCTCCTTACTGCGCCAACGTAACACGCGCTTCGTCGAATTGGCTGAACGCATCTCTCCTTTTCTTGACCTCACGGTCGGTTGGGAAGCCGTCCAGGGCGGGTTCGGCAAAAATCTCCGCCGTAATCTCAACCGTGCCAAAACGCGCATGTCGAAGGAAACTCCTTTTGAACTTATCGAATGCGTTTCCTCCGGTGATGTCCGCACCGCACTGCAGCACTGCTATGAGATCAGCAAGGTCAGCTGGAAGGGACAACAAGGCGTCGACATGGGCGGCAGCGAACAACGCACCAAATTTTATGATCTCATCACCGAAGCCGCCATCGCCAACGGCTGGATCAACATCTGGCTGCTGAAAATAGGGGACCGTTATGCCGCTTTCGAATACGCCTTCGAATCAAACGGCTATGTCCTCCCGGTCGCGGCTGACTATGATCCCGAATTCCGCCAATCTTCACCCGGCACAATCTTGAGATCGCTGGTGTTGGAACGCCTTTGTCAGCGCGGCATGAATACCTACGATTTTGCCGGAACGATTTACGATTACAAACTTTTCTGGACCAAGAAACTTCGCCCGCATTCACAGTTCTGGATATTTCATTCGGGATTCAAGTCGCGCCTGCTGTATCAACTCAAGTCCCGCGTCTTTCCGGCGCTGGAACGTATGAAAGCCAGGAAGATTCCCAAAGACGAAGCGGAGGCAGATGGCGACGAATAAGCCCGCCTCATTCCTCTCGCAGGTTCTGATCTACGGCTCCGGGCTCGCTCTAAACTACGGCATCGGTTTCATCTTGCTGCCGATCTACAGCCGCTTGATGCCGACCGACCAGTATGGCACACTGGAAATCCTCAATCGGACGATCGAGATCGTGTCACTTCTACTTCTGACGCAATACGGTATCACCTACATCCGTTTCTTCCGCGATAAGCCCGACGAAGATTACCGCCAGCGCGTCACCTCGACTTCGATGTACGTGGTCGTAGCGATCGCCCTTGTCGTGGCCGTCGCAATGGCCATTCTGCGAGTGCCGCTTTCACAACTGCTCTTCAACTCGCCCGACCTTGGTCTCTATATTATCCTTGTCGCGGTGCGCTATGTCCTCGACATGAGCTTCGTCGTCCCGTTCTTATACTATCAGGCCACCGAACAGCCAAAGAAATACATCATCATCTCGACCTCACGATTCGCACTGACCCTCCTGTTAAACATCGCGTTCCTCACCATGATGGATGACAAGGTTGCCGCGGTGCTGTGGGCGCAGATTGTCAGTGTGGCTGTATTCGCGCTGACGATCGGGTTGTGGGTCTTCTGGAAATCGGCCCGCGTCCTCGATCGTCAGCTCACCGGCCAGATTCTGAAATTCACCTGGTCATTTTCATTCTTGGGACTCTACTCATTTGTCATCGCGTCCGGTGACCGCTTTGTCCTCAACGAATACTGCGGCAAATCCGCAGTCGGTGTTTACTCGGCCGGTTATCGCATAGCGCAGGTCTTGAGCGTTCTCATCTTCAGCCCGATTTTGCGCGCCTGGAGTCCGCGCATGGTCGAACAATTGCGCAGCCCCGAAGGACCAAGGCAGTTGGCACGGCTTACAACCTACTCGCTGCTTGCCTACTGCGCCGCCGGACTGGCGTTGAGCATCTATGCGCGTGAATTGGTCTGGGTTCTCGTCGGTCCTGACTATCAGGCCTGCTATGCCATCGTTCCGCTGATTGTCTTGGGATACCTCTTTCAGGGTTTCTCCGGCTTCGTGGACGGCGGAATCTACTACACCAAGCAGACTCACCTCAAGATCTGGCACGGAGTCACGACAGCGGTCTGCATTGGACTGTACTTTGTGTTGATTCCGACCTATTGCGGCATCGGAGCAGCGTGGGCAGCGGTCGGTACATATTTCGTACTTGCACTGATCAACTGGTATATCTCGGTCCGCGTCTATCCGATGAGATATGAGTTGGGCAAATTTGCCAACATGCTCGTCATCGCAGCGGGGCTGTATCTTGCCAATTACGTCATCGAACAAAATGAACTCAGATATTTCACCGAATGGCGCACGATCGGGCAGTTGACTTATCCCTGGTTGTATCTGACGGTAGTTGGCCTCGTAAAATTGCCGCTGCTGCTCGCATTTCTGGCGCTTGTGAATTGGCTGCGAATTGTCGAGCCGGAGGACAAACAACGAATCATGGAGATCCTCCGAAAAATGAAGGAAAAGGTCACGCCGGCAAGTAAGCCCGCGGTAGCCAATGATTCTAATCAGATAATCTAACCTGCATCACCAACGCCTCGCGCCAATTCACTACTCACGTCGACCTTTGAATGCCACCAACAATGTGGTTAGCTACCATCCTCTATTGCATCTTTTTCAAAATAGATATTGACAGATGGGGCGATTATGCGATGTTAAAATTACTAACTCAATCCAAAGAAGGAAAATATGAAATCGCTTATGGCCATTGTGGCCCTCCTCGTTCTGTGCGCTGCAAATCTGCTGTTTGCTCAATCGCACATTATCATTGGATGGAACGATTTGGGGATGCACTGCAGTAATCAGGACTTCGCAGCGCTTGTCGTCTTACCCCCGTTCAATAATGTCAGAGCCCAAGTGATTCGGGTTGGCGATGCGACACACTTGCCTGTCGTAGAAACAGTCAATTCTCACGTTACGTATGAAATACCGGGGAACACTTACTCTGTAGGGAAAACCAATTTCTGGGATTGGGAAGACCAGATATTCGGTATCAATCTCGATCCCAACATCGGTCTTACAGGGAATGGACTTAGCGGGACGATGTTGACTACCGAGAATTATTTCTATGTCACCGGAATTCCGATCACTCCGTACACCGATGCCAATTTGGTCAACGAAGATCCCTTCCAACTCGGATTGCTTAAGCTCTACAATTCGTCCGAGGAACTTCTTGCCACGGCGCCACCGGTGGTCCCGGTTTCGAACGAAATCAACTGCGTGAGCTCCGGATGTCATAGCAGTGAACAGGACATACTTGACGAACACGAACTCGCAGGCGGCTTTGATCCGAACAATACGCCAATTCTCTGCGCCAGTTGCCACTCGTCTAACGCACTCGGTACACCTGGTCAGCCGGGAGTGCCTCCGTTGTCTGAGGCAATCCACAAACAGCACGGTGGGCGTACCAACGACTGTTACAAATGCCATCCCGGTCCAAACACCCAGTGCCTTCGCGACGTCATGTCCACTCAACACGGAATGGTTTGCCAGGACTGCCACGGTAGTGTGACCGAAGTCGGCGAAAGTATCAGCAGTGGCCGCGAACCTTGGCTAGATGAACCCTCCTGCGGCTCGGTGAGTTGCCACGGCGACAATTTTGCCGAAGAACCGGGCAAGCTCTTTCGCGAATCGCGCGGACATGGCGGATTATTCTGCAGTGCCTGCCACGGCGAGCCGCATGCCATCACTCCGAGTAGAGTGAGTCGCGATAATGCACAATACATCGCCTTGCAGGGATATGCCGGCACCTTGGCAAAATGCCAGGTCTGTCACGGTGTGACTCCGACTGCCGCAGGTCCTCACGGTATTATGGGATCGGCTTGTATGTGTGGTGATGCCAACAACTCCGGTTCGTTTAATATCTCCGACGTCGTCTACATCGTCAGCTACATTTTCTCCGGCGGCCCCGCGCCAAATCCTTCGTGCCTGGGCGACGCTGATGGAAACGCATCTATAAATATCTCCGATGCCGTTTATTTGATTAATTTCATTTTCAACAGCGGTGCGACACCACGTTGTCCATAAAATCGAATCACAAAATGAAAACCCGGGAGTCTTTGAATTGACTCCCGGGTTTTTTCGTGACGGCCTACAAATGTTCCCCCCTTCTGCCGCCACTAGCCGTCAGGCTTAGCTCCTAAGCGTTCTCCTTTCATCGAAATCCGCCTATTTCCTAAGCGGCGCACCGCAGTTGGACAACCATTGCTGGCAGTCACACGGAGCGGCTCCACCACCAAACACATAATTGATCAAGTACACGGCATCAGAAATAGTGACGACACAACTACAGTCAGCATCACCGGAACAAATCGGATAAGGCGCCGGTGCCGGTCCGCCACCGAAGATGTAGTTTATCAACCACACGGCATCGGAGATGTTGATGCTCTTGGTGTTATTCGCGTCTCCCGGCATGCAGTCGCAAGCCTGCTCTGGGCAGATGATAACGGCATACTCAAGTACCGTAATCAACTGTCCGCCGGTATATGGCATCGATGGAATATCACCATCATTGATCAACTGGAACCGGACAATGTCGGATCCAGTCATCGGGTAGTCGCGCAGCTGCGCGCGAAACGGCGTGGCCGGACACAGTGCGCTCACAACACCAATGTTGTACTTATCGTGATCAATCGATTGGTGCGGGCCCGACACGAATTGCGCGTCATTGTGAACGCCGGATGGATGTGCCGAACCGGCTGGCGGCTCGCCCTCGTTGAAATCGAGATACGGGTCGGAAATGCAAATCGCGGTCTCCGTTGTGCACACGCCGGCAACTGTTACGTAATGTCCGCCGACGCGATGACACCCGGCAGGATCGGCTGCGTTCAGCTCCCAGAATCCCA
>CAZQBX010000002.1:0-170770 GCA_964592145.1 uncultured Ignavibacteria bacterium | reverse complement strand
CTCTGCGCGATCTCAGCCAGCTTTATGAAGTGAATCCGACTTTCATCGCCAGCGATGCCCATCCAGATTATTCATCGACTCAGCATGCTGCGACATTTGCGGGAGTCAAGATCGCCGTGCAACATCATTACGCACATGTCTTGAGCTGTATGGCTGACAATAACATCGAAGCGCCGCTGCTCGGCGTTGCCTGGGATGGCACTGGTTTCGGGAGCGATCGCACGATTTGGGGTGGTGAATTCCTGGCAGTGAACGAGACTTCGTTCAACCGCGTCGCATATTTGCGGCCATTTCGATTGCCGGGCGGAGACATTGTCGCCAAGGAACCCCGTCGATCAGCCGCAGGTGTTCTATATGAGGCCTGTGGTGGTTCTTATTCCGTATGGCGGGACTCACTTCCGGATAGTTCGTTCTCGGAAAGTGAGACAGAAGTTCTTTGGAGAATGTTGCAGCAGGGACTGAATGCGCCGCAGACCACGAGTGTCGGACGGCTATTCGATGCCGTAGCCGCACTTCTTGGTCTATCGCAGAAATGTACTTTCGAAGGCGAAGCAGCGATGATGCTCGAATTTGCCGTCGATCACGAAAGTCCTTCCGCCAGCTATCAGTTCGGGCTGGACCAAAGTACCGCCGGTTATCAGATTGATTGGCGACCAATGATTGCCGCAGTGATCGCAGACCGAGCGGCCGGAGTCGCCACTTCGCTTATTGCTGCCAGATTTCACAACACGCTGACAGAGATCATCGTGACAATAGCAAACAGGATGCAATTGCGGCGCATACTTCTAAGCGGGGGATGCTTCCAGAACAAGTACTTGACCGAGCGCACGATTTCCCGGCTGCGGTCATGCGGATTCCTGCCGTATTGGCACCATCAAGTTCCTCCCAATGACGGAGGTATTGCTGTCGGTCAATTGGTTGCAGTCGCGCGCAGACTGGAGAAAGTGGACTGATATGTGTCTGGCAATTCCAGGAAGAGTCATCTCAATTAGTGGTGATGATCCGATAATGCGAACCGGGCGAATCGATTTTGGCGGGGTGATTCGCGAAGTCAATCTCTGTTACGTCCCCGAAGTTAAACTGGGCGACTATGTCGTCGTGCATGTTGGCTTCGCATTGAGCATAGTCGACGAAGACGAAGCGAACAAAGTTTTCGAGTACCTTCGAGAGATGGGTGAAATCGACAGTCGGGACGAGCCAAATCAATGAAGTACATCGATGAATATCGGGATGCAGATGCCGCTTTTGCGTTGGCGGCAGAAATCAAGAAGATCACAGCACACTCCTGGACGATTATGGAAATCTGCGGCGGCCAGACGCATTCCATCGTCAAGTACGGTATCGACCAGCTTCTGCCGACAGCAATTACCTTAGTCCACGGTCCCGGCTGTCCGGTTTGTGTCACACCGATTGAGGTGATCGACGCCGCATGCAAGCTGGCAGCGGTGCCGGATCTAGTTCTTTGTTCCTTCGGCGACATGTTGAGAGTGCCTGGATCGCACACCGATTTGCTCAAGGTCAAGGCCGCAGGCGGCGATGTGCGAATCGTCTACTCTCCCTTGGATGCAGTCGACATTGCGAGAAGAAATCCTGACAAGGAAGTAGTCTTCTTTGCAGTCGGCTTCGAAACGACGGCGCCTGCCAACGCGATGGCGGTATTCCGGGCGGCAAAAGAGAACGTAACGAATTTCTCGGAATTGGTTTCACAGGTGACAGTTCCCGCGGCAATGGCGGCAATCTTGAGCGACCAAAGCAATCTCGTGCAGGGCTTCCTCGCCGCCGGGCATGTGTGTGCCGTTATGGGCTATGACGAGTATTTTCCGATTGCACAAAGATATCAGGTACCGATCGTTATCACTGGGTTTGAACCAACGGACTTGCTGCAGGGAATTCTGATGTGTGTGCGTCAGTTGGAGGAAGGTCGACACGAAGTCGAGAACCAATACTCACGCGCGGTCAGTCGATTGGGGAACCGATCGGCACAAGAGATCATGAGCGAAGTCCTTGAAGTGTCCGATCGCAATTGGCGCGGTATCGGCATAATTCCCAGGAGCGGCTTGCGCCTGCGCGACAAGTATGCGAGATTCGATGCGGAACGCAAGTTCATGCTTGAGTTTCAGCCGAATCGCAACACCAGCGAATGCATTAGCGGGACAATCCTCCGCGGTTTACGCAAACCGACGGATTGTCCCGCCTTTGGTAACCGCTGCACACCGGAATCGCCTTTGGGCGCGACGATGGTGTCGAGTGAGGGTGCCTGCGCGGCGTATTATCGCTACCGCGCCCACCGTGATCTGGAGGAAAAGTCTTGACCGAGCCAAAGTTCAATTTGTCCTGCGCACTACCGTCAGGTGAAAGCGATCGAATCTTATTGGCTCACGGTGGCGGCGGCACGCTCATGCACCAATTGCTCGAACGCGTCATTGTCGCGCCGATTGACAACGAACTACTGTCTTCGCGCCACGATGCGTCGGTGATACAATTTGGTCAGTCGACACTTGCTTTTACGACGGACTCGTTCGTCGTCAGCCCGCTCTTCTTTTCGGGCGGCGATATCGGCACACTGGCAGTGTGTGGGACCGTTAACGACCTTGCGATGGCCGGTGCGCGGCCGCTCTACTTGAGTCTGGCGTTGATCATTGAAGAGGGACTGCCGATTGATACGCTAAGTCGCGTCATGGAGTCAATTCGCACAATAGCAGATGACTGCGGAGTCCAGATTGTAACGGGCGACACCAAGGTCGTCGAAAGAGGAAAAGGTGACGGACTCTTCATCAATACTGCTGGAATCGGAGTTATTGAACATCAGCAGCTGATTTCTCCTGCCAAGGTTTCGGCAGGTGACAGCATTATACTGTCGGGCGATATTGGCCGTCATGGCATCGCTATTATGGCAGAGCGTGAGAATCTCGGGTTGGAGTCGACTGTCATCAGCGATTGTGCGCCGCTGCATCGGGAGGTACAGGCATTAATCTCGGCCGGTGTCGAAATTCACTGCCTGCGGGATCTCACCCGCGGCGGTCTCGCGAGCGCGCTGGTGGAAATATCACAGTCGGCAGCAATGGGAATTGAAATCGAAGAGAGATCGATAGCAGTTTCTGAACCGGTGAAAGCGGCCTGTGAACTGCTCGGATTCGATCCGCTTCATGTTGCCAATGAAGGACGATTCATCGCTTTTGTGCCCGGTAAATCTGCGGCTCGTGCGATAGAGATTCTGAGAGCGATTTCTCCGGAGAACTCACCGCAGATCATTGGCAAGGTCGGTTCCGCAGGTACCTCACAAGTCGTGCTGGTCACGCCGTTCGGCGCGAAGCGAATCATCAGCATGTTATCGGGCGAACAATTGCCGCGGATTTGCTGATTTCTTAACGTAAGAAAATTGCTATCCTAACACAGAATTAACATCGACTCTCGTAGATATCTTTTGCATTGCTAACGCAATTTCACTACCATCGCGTCGAAAGGTATATGGAGTAAACATGGCGAAAGATAACATCCTGGTCATCGAGGACGAGGAAGATATTCTTGAGTTGATTAACTACAATTTGGGAAAAGAAGGCTATCGCGTTACCGGAGTAACCTCTGGTGAAGATGGTCTCAAATCAGCCAGAAACAACCTGCCCAGCCTGGTTGTTCTCGATGTCATGCTTCCCGGCTTGGATGGTCTGGAAGTATGCAAGATGCTCAAGAATGACGGTAAGACACAACATATCCCGATCATCATGCTGACTGCCAAGAGCGAAGAGTCCGATGTAGTTACCGGTCTCGAAGTGGGGGCGGACGACTATATCACCAAGCCTTTCAGCCCCAAGATTCTGATTGCCCGTATCCGTAATATCCTGCGTCGCAAGGCGCGCGAAGCCGATCGCGCAGTAACGACAATCAAAGTGCATGATATTGTGATAAATCCCGGTCGCCACGAAGTTGTGGTCGCGGGCAAACCCGTCGAGCTGACTTTGACCGAGTTCCAAATTCTACAGTTTCTCGCCCGCCATCCGGGATGGGTATTTACCCGCTACCAAATCGTCAACGAGATTCGCGGCGACGAAACCATTGTCACCGATCGTTCGGTCGACGTACAAATAGTAGGTCTGCGCAAGAAATTGGGTGATGCAGGCCAGTACATTGAAACTGTGCGGGGCGTTGGTTACAAATTTCGGGAGTAGCATTGCGCCGTAAGCGGCTGCTTTGGCAAATCTATCCATCCTACCTGCTGATTACCGCAGTTTCACTGATTGCGGTAAGTTGGTATGCCTACCATTCACTGCAAGAATTCTACGAAGACCAAATTGTTTCTGATATGCAGTCACGCGCGGCCCTTGTTGAGCGAGCGATTGCCTCGCGACTGATTGAAGGCGACTACTCCGGTGTCGATGCACTCTGCAAGGAACTGGGCACAAAGTCCTCTACCTTCTTGACTGTCGTCGCTCCGAGTGGAGCCATTCTGGGCGACTCGCACGCGGATCCCGCCGGTCTCGGGAGTCAGGCGGGACGTAACGAAGTTGTCACTGCACTTTCCGGAAGCGTCGGTGTCGATCGCCGATTCACGAGTCGACTGAATCAAGAGATGCTCTTTGTGGCAGTTCCCGCATTTGATCAGGGCAAAGTTATGGCAGCCGTACGAATTGCTGTGCCGGTCTCATTCATTGATGAGGCGATGAGCGACGTCTATTGGCGGCTGGGTATTGGTGGGCTGGTAGTCGCATTGTTTGCGGCCGGAATAAGTATTCTGGTTGCGCGGCACATCAGCAAGCCGCTGGCGGAAATCAAGTCGGGTGCCGAACGAATCGCTCAGGGCGACCTTGAAAGTCGCGTTGCTGTTCCCGAATTTGAGGAGATAGCCGGTCTTGCTACAGCGATGAACAAAATGGCGGTTCAACTAAGCGAACGGTTCAAGACCGTTCAGCGACAGAATCTTGAACAAGAGGCGATTGTATCGAACATGCTGGAAGGTGTCATCGCCATGGATGCCGACCAGAAACTAATCAGCATAAATCGGGCAGCCGCACGTTTTCTCGGCCTTGATGCCGAGGAGGCAACCGGCCGCAATATTCTTGAAGTTATGCGCAACAGCGACTTGCAGCGGCTGGTGGCAAAAACCTTTGTCGTCGGCGAGCCGGTCGAAGGTGACGTTACCCTGACGGACCCAATCCTGGGCGAGAGATTTCTGCAAGCGCACGGAACACTGATGCGCGACGGTCATCAGGAAGTCATCGGGGCGCTGTTGGTTCTGAATGACATTACCCGGATGCGAAAGCTCGAGAACCTACGCCGCGACTTTGTCGCTAACGTATCTCACGAACTCAAGACGCCGATCACTTCCATCAAGGGGTTTGTGGAAACGCTCATTGAGGGCTCCCCGATGAGCCCGGAAGAGTCGCAGCGCTTCTTGCAGATCATCGCTCGCCAGGCAAACCGGCTTCACGCAATCATAGAAGATTTGCTCAAACTATCGCGTATCGAGCAAGAGTCCGAGCGGGGCGAAATCGTCATCGAGTTGGAGCGCCTGATCGACGTCCTGCAAGCCGCTATCGCTTCATGTGAGTTAAAAGCTGCCGTCAAACAGATAAAGATCTCGCTTGTTTGTCCCGAGAGCATTCAGGCGCGAATCAATGCGCCGCTGCTTGAACAGGCTATCGTGAATCTGATCGAAAACGCAATCAAATATAGCGAGCCGGAGACAGAGATCGTTGTTTCGGCGGGGATTAACGATAAACTGCTGTTAATTAGCGTCCGTGATCAGGGAAATGGAATTGCCAAAGAACACCTGCCCAGGCTCTTTGAACGATTCTACACAGTCGACAAGGCCCGCAGTCGCGCTCAAGGCGGCACCGGCCTCGGTTTGGCGATCGTGAAACATATCGTCCTTTCGCACGGCGGCAGTATCGGCGTGCAAAGTGAAGTCGGCAAGGGAAGCATCTTCACTATCAGCCTTCCCCGGGCATGACGACCCGATCACTCAAACAATTCCGTTACGAGCAATTAATGCAATCCTAACAGAATCCTAACACAAGAAGCCTTATTAGATTGTTCTATGGATGAGATCAATATGAGGAGGAAATAATGAAATCAGCACTTTCAGCAATAGTACTCGCTGTCTGGCTTACGGCTTCTGCGACTGCCGCCAACATTACCATGAAAGGTTCGGACACCATGGTGCGCCTTGGCCAGCGCTGGGCAGAAGAGTACATGAAGAAGAATCCGAATAGCGTGATCCAGGTTTCCGGCGGTGGTTCAGGCACTGGGATTGCGGCACTATTCAACGGCACCACCGACATCTGTATGGCTTCCCGCGACATGAAACCAAAGGAATACCAGGATGCCAAAACAAAGAACCTGGGCGTTACCCGAATTGCCGTCTCCCTGGACGGAATCGCAATTTTCCTTAGCAAGGAAAATCCCGTCAATGACCTGTCGATTCCGCAGCTCCGGGCGATCTATACCGGTGAACTGACCAACTGGAAGGAAGTGGGTGGGCCGGACGCGACGATCATCCTTTACGGACGCGAGAATAACTCCGGAACATATGCCTACTTCAAGGAACATGTGCTCCAGGAAGACGACTTTGCCGACCGTTGCCAGACTCTACCCGGTACAGCATCGGTCGTAAATGCACTTACGAAAGATCCCAAGGGAATAGGATACGGCGGAATAGCCTGGGCGACTACTGTTAAGCATGCCGGCGTAAAAGCAAATGATACTACTAAGGCTATTCATCCGACGGTCGAGGCCGTATCAAAGGGTGAGTATCCGATCTCGCGTGAACTTTATTTCTTCTTGCGCGGGGTACCGTCCGTTGAGGTCAAGAACTTCATTAACTGGGCACTTTCGCCCGAAGGGCAGAAAGTTGCTGAATCGGCGGATTATATTCCGCTCAGCCCGGAAGTTGCCAAATCGAGCATGTTGAAGTAATATCGATTGTCGAAAGAAAAAGAATCGCAATGGATGCACAGTACCAGTTCAAGCCAAAGTCAAAGTGGCGAGAAATGCTCGGCGAGAAATTCATCGCCATCAATGCATTCTCCGCTTTGATCGGCATCACGCTGATATTTGTGTTCATCTTCAAGGAAGCGATTCCCATTTTCACAAGCGCTGAAGTCCACGAGGAAGTTACACTCGACAGGATGTTGACACCGCAGGTCTGGAAAGAAGGACAGGAAGCCAAGCACACTTGGCAGCCCAATTCCAATATTCCCAAGTACTCGTTGATGCCGCTGTTCGTGGGAACTCTGAAGGCGGCACTGGTTGCGATGTTATTGGCAGCTCCGCTGGGAATCGGTGCGGCAATCTATTCGTCGGAGTTCGCCTCAAAACGAATGCGGGAAGTAATCAAGCCGGTGATTGAACTGCTTGCCGGGATTCCATCCGTGGTGTTGGGCTTTTTTGCCTTGATCATTCTTGCGTCGCTTTTACAGGGCCTCTTCGGACTAACCTATCGACTTAACGCCCTCAATGCCGGAATTGCCCTGGGTATTGCCATAATTCCGATCATTTTCACAATTGCGGAAGATGCGATGAACTCCGTTCCTGCATCGCTTCGAGATGCCGCGCGTGCACTTGGCGCAAACCCCTGGCAGGTTTCGTTCACGATGGTTCTGCCGGCGGCGATGCCGGGAATTGCGGCCGGAATCGTACTCGGATTCGGCCGGGCAATCGGCGAAACAATGATCGTGCTGATGGCATCAGGCAACGCAGCAATACTTTCCGGCAGTTTTACAGATTCGATCCGCACACTCTCGGCAACGATTGCCGCCGAACTCGCTGAAGTCGTTTTTGGCAGTGCCCACTACAATGTGCTGTTTCTGATCGGCACTTTGCTGTTCTTATTCACTTTTGTGCTGAATCTCGGTGGTGAGATAGTGTTGGCGAAACTCAAGACACGCTTTCAAGGCCGGTCAAGATGAGCCACACACCGATGCTTCCGGAGGCCACCGATTTCGTCAAGAACCTGCATTTCCAACCAAAGACGCAAGGGTACTTGCCGCGCGGATTGACTTTGGCGGCAACGCTGGTCATTATTCTGATGTTGGTCGTTATTCTCGGGAATATCATCTTCGGCGGGCTTGGAACGATCAGTTGGGAGTTTCTCTCCAAAGCTCCCGAGCAGGGACTTGAAGCAGGCGGGATTTTTCCGGCGATTATCGGAACGGTATTTCTGGTGATACTAATGGTGATCACCGGCGTGCCGATTGGAGTGATGACCGCAATCTATCTGCAGGAATACACAAGCCCCGATTCCAAGATTACCAGGCTGATCCGCATCGCCATCAACAATCTCGCCGGAGTACCATCCATTGTTTTTGGGCTGTTCGGGCTGGGATTTTTCATTGGATTTATCGGCAACAACATCGACTCGCTGATTCTGAACTCACCCACGCCAATCTGGGGACAACCGGCGATCATCTGGGCTGCGCTGACACTTGCTTTGTTGACCCTGCCGGTGGTGATCATTTCGACCGAGGAAGCCCTGAAAGTCATTCCGCGCGAACTCAAGGACGCTTCTTATGCTCTTGGCGCTACCAAGTTGCAGACGATTGTCCGAATCCTGCTTCCGCAGGCACTGCCGGGTATTTTTACCGGTGCGATTCTGGCCGTGAGTCGAGGCGCCGGCGAGGTTGCACCAATCATGTTCACCGGTGCGGCATACTATCTTCCCTACTTACCCGACAAACTCACCGACCAGTTCATGGAATTGGGATATCACGTATTTGTTATGGCCACGCAATCACCCGACGTTGATAAAACGCTGCCGATACTCTACGGCACGGTTTTGGTGTTGCTTGTTCTGACGTTTCTGCTAAATTTCCTGGCCATCATGATCCGGTCGCGCATCCGATCGAGGCGGGTCAATGCCTGATTCAAACTTCGAAATCCAGTCGGAGGAGACTGCCAAGAAAATGCCTCCTGAAATTCACGACAATCTCAAGGTCAAAATGGAAGTCCGGGGCCTGAATTTCTTCTACGGCACTACTCAAGCTTTGCGCGATGTCTCGATTGATATTGAAGAGAAAAAGGTCACGGCATTCATTGGACCGTCTGGCTGCGGCAAATCGACCTTTCTTCGTACTCTCAATCGGATGAATGAAACGATTCCAGGTACACGGATGAACGGCTCGGTGAAACTTGACAATACCGACGTTTACAACGGCTTCCGGGATGTTTCACAACTGCGCACCCGTGTCGGTATGGTGTTCCAGAAATCGAATCCCTTCCCCAAATCAATCTTCGATAATGTCGCTTACGGTCTGCGCGTAAACGGCATCAAGGACAAGGGACTGATCGCCGAAGCCGTTGAAGAGACCCTCAAAAAGGCGTTTCTGTGGGAAGAGGTAAAAGACAAGCTCAATGTCAGTGCTTATATGCTCTCCGGCGGGCAGCAACAGCGCCTCTGTATCGCCCGCGCCTTGGCGGTGCGTCCGGAAGTTCTTCTGATGGATGAGCCGGCTTCGGCGCTTGATCCGATCTCAACCTCCAAGATCGAAGATCTGATTGGTGAACTGAAAAAAAACTATACCATTGTAATAGTGACGCATAATATGCAGCAGGCCGGTCGAATTTCCGATTATACAGCCTTCTTCTATGAAGGTCATTTGGTGGAATTTGGACCGACCAGGCAGATTTTCACTAAACCAAACAAGAAACAGACCGAAGATTACATAACCGGTCGATTTGGTTGATCCAGGCAAAAGTCAGGTTTATGCAGCATTTACGTAGAGAAGTTGACAGACTCAAAAGAAAACTACTTGCTCTCAGCGCTTACGTTGAAGAGTCGGTGCAGCGCGCCGTCAGGGCGGTTTCAGAGCGCGATGAAAAACTTGCGCAACGGGTGATCGACACCGATTTCGAGATCGACGAAATGGAAGTTGATGTTGAGGAAGACTGCCTGAAGATTCTCGCACTGCATCAACCCGTAGCCATCGATCTGCGCTTCATTATCGCAGTCCTGAAGATCAATAACGATCTGGAGCGTATCGGCGATCTTGCTGTAAATATTGCCGAGCGTGCGGTCTCGCTTTCCAAACGCGACAAGATCAATTCACCGTTCGACTTTCAGACCATGGCCGAGCGCGTGCAAAAGATGCTGCAGAAGGCTCTCGACGCCCTGGTTAATGCCGATGCCAAACTCGCCCGCGAAGTGTTGGTCTCCGACGATGAAATCGACGAAATGAACCGGCAGATGTATGATTCGATCAAGATGGGAATTCGCCAGGACCCCGAAAATGTTGACACGCTGATACAGGTTTTGGCCATCTCGCGCAACCTCGAACGGATTGCTGATCACACCAGTAATATCGCCGAAGATGTCATCTATATGGTCGATGGCGACATCATTCGTCACGGTCATCGGCAGTACTAACACCAACTTCTCAATTGTCTTCTTAGCTCCATCGCCTGAGCGCTTCAGGACAAAAAACTCCATTACCTTAGTTCGTCAAGCTTGCATCCGGAATCCCGTTTGAATATATTGCCTGCCGCGTAGATCATAACAGCGGGGAGATACCCTCATGACGAACAATAGCCTGTTCGGGCGTTTACGCAGGATGCGTATACTCCCGCCCCGGGACGAAGAAGTGTATTCGCACTTCGAACGAATCAGCGACACCGTTGCCGAAGCGGCTTTCCTCTTAACGGAGTTGTTCAATCCGGAAAGGCGCAATGGTCAGGAACTGGCTTACCAGATCGAAAACTGCCTGACACGATGCTCACAGTTGAACGAGTCTGTGGAGGATACCTTGAACCGTGCCCAGCAGCCGCCATTCTCCCGATCCGATATATCGCAGTTTGCCAATGACTGTGTGCATATCGCCAAGTTCATCAATCATGCTGCAAATCGATATGTCATTTATGAGATTCCGTCATCGGATAAAGAAATGCGCGAACTGGGCGCTATCATCCGCGAAGCCTGCGAACACATTGTACAGGCCGTTAAGTCATTAAGAAAAGAGCGCCGAATCGATGCGTTTTCCCGGGCGGTTGACCAGTTAGAGACCAGGGCCGACGAGATCTATCACGGAGGTTTGCATCGCCGCTTCCAGGAGATTCGCACCGACCGCTCTAATCTTGAGTCACGTATTCAAAAGACGCCGACGACTGCCGAACCTCAAGCGATACTCGATCTGATTTCGGCTAATGTTGAATATACCCGCCATGTAGCTGTCTTTTTCATCTTACGTCAGGTATATGCTGAACTTGAGCGTGCCATCGACTCATGCACTGATGCTACCGATACGCTAAAACGCATGGTCGCGGACAATGTCTGATCAGCTTCTGCTAATCTTGATAATTGCTGCTGCGTTGATGTACGATTTCGTCAACGGTTTCCATGATGCCGCCAATGCCATCGCCACCACGGTCTATACCCACGCTTTGTCTCCCCGCAACGCTATCATAATGGCGCGTACTCTCAATTTCGTCGGCGCCATGCTGCACACGGCCGTTGCCTACACAATAGGTAAGGGCGTGGTTGACAGCAATTTCATTACGCTGCCATTGTTGTTTGCGGCAGTGATGGGCGCTGTTCTTTGGGGCTATTTTACCTGGTATTTTGGTTTGCCCTCTTCTTCCACCCATGCTTTGATCGGAGGTCTGGCTGGCGTCGCGGTCTTCAATAATGGTTTCGATTTTTCAGTTCTTCTTGAAGCCGGAATGCGCAAGATCTTGATCGCGATGGTTCTCTCGCCGATAGCCGGCATTCTCTTTGGATTAATCTTGATTACAATCTTCAGTTGGATTGTGTGGAGGATGCACTATCGTAAGACTGCCAAGTTTTTCAAGCGGTTGCAGGTACTCTCAGCAGCTTTTGTTTCTACGACGCACGGAATGAATGACGCCCAGAATGCGATGGGAGTGATTGCGATCGCACTGGTTTCTGCAGGCGCAATCAGCGAATTTCACGTACCGATGTGGGTTCGCGTTGCCTCAGCATTCATGATCGGCTTGGGAACCTCCGTCGGCGGGTGGCGAATCATGAAGACCATGGGCAGGAAAATGACGCATCTTCATGAACCTATCGACGGTTGCGCAGCGGAGACGGCCTCCGGAACCGTGATTCTGGCTGCTTCTCTCGTGGGTGCTCCCATCTCGACGACCCAAGTAGCAACTGGATCAATTGTCGGTACAGCCATGGCATATCGAATGGGAAACGTCCGCTGGTCGATTATGTTGAATATTTTGCTCGCCTGGATCTTCACATTCCCGGGTGCGGCTCTGTTTGGCGTAGCTGTCCTGTTAATAATGCGACTTTTCACCGGCTGATCGCACCATTTCATTGACAGACTGAACAAAGATCAATATTGAGCGTATCAGAATCTATGCGAGTTGCCACTAGTTTATTAGTACTATTGGGTATCGTCACCTTAACCGGTAGTATTCAGGCGGGGAATTTCCAGTACTTCATTACCGGCGGCGTTGCCTATCCGATCTATGACAAAGACCTGACCAAGTTGTACAATGCGGGGCTTCACCTCGGAATGGGTCTGGGATACTCCTTGAGCGACCGAGTTATGATTACCGGGAATGTTCAAGTCAGCAATTTACCGCTCGATAAGGAAGAGTATCTCAAATCGATTGATGCCTTCGAGAAGGAGAACCAGGCGGAGGAAGGGAGTGCCACTGTTCTGACCGGGTCGCTTAATCTAAAATACTCATTCTCCCGTGCGCGCTCGGGCGAGGCGCCTTTCCTGACTGGAGGAGCAACAATCGGCCGGTTTATCGCCGGGGATGTCCTATTGTCCGAGAGTCAAGATAATGAGGTCGTCGAGACTGTGATTGATGGCAAAGGGCAAAGTGCCTTCGGACTCAATGCGGGCGCCGGTTTTAATGTGCATCTTAGCGCGAAGAGCTTCCTGTTTTTCGAGGCCCGTTACACCATACTTTTTGCCGATAAGCCACGAGTACACATTATTCCGCTTCAGTTTGGTGTGGCGTTTAGATAACAATTCGCCCACACTCTACAATCTAACTCGCTAAATATCATCGCTTTGCGGGGCACGGTCGTGCTTTTGCCATTCGCGGGCGAATTGTTACAGTGAAGTCCGGCCAGTCAATTCTCATTTCCCCCTTGATTTTTCTTCGGCCACCCTTATTATAAAGGTTCTCTTTTTGGAGGATGGGATGCTGAACGCGCTTAAGATAATTGCCGGTACGGCTAACCTGCCCCTCGCAAAGAAAATCGCCCAATATACGGGAGTACCGCTGACGGAATGTGATGTCCGGCGTTTCTCCGACGGCGAAGTGCGGGTGCAGATCAATCAGAACATCCGGGGTTCGGATCTATTTATTATCCAGCCCACAAATCCGCCGGGTGAGAACCTGCTGGAGTTGTTGATCATGATTGACGCCGCCAGGCGCGCTTCAGCCAAACGCATCACCGCGGTTATTCCGTATTACGGCTACGCCCGGCAGGATCGCAAAGACCAGCCGCGCGTCTCGATTACGGCTAAGCTGGTTGCGAATCTGATTACGACCGCCGGCGCCGACCGCGTAATTACCATGGACCTGCATGCATCGCAGCTGCAGGGGTTCTTTGACATACCGCACGATCACCTGTATGCGAGCCGAATCTTCTTCGACTACTTCCGCGCCAAACGAATCCAGAATTTGGTTTCGGTTTCAGCGGACGTCGGCTCGATCAAGATGGCGCGGGCTTTCGCCAAGGAGCTTCACTGCCCGCTGGCAATCATCGACAAGCGGCGTATTGAAGCTAACGAAGCCGAAGTTTTGAACATCATCGGCGACGTCAAGGATAAGAACGTCATCATCCGTGATGACATCGTCGATACTGCGGGCACGGTTGTTCTCGGTGCTGAAGCGCTCAAGAAGCAGGGCGCACTTGACATATTGGTTTGTGCCACGCATGGCGTTTTGTCGGGTAAGGCTATCGAGCGAATCCAGGATTCGCCGATTACCGAGATGGTCATCACCGACACCATCCTGCGTGATATCGATAATCTGCCTTCCAAGTTCAAGGAATTGTCGACGGCAGACATGTTTGGCGAAGCGATTCGCCGCATCTGGCACGAAGAATCAGTCTCGAAGTTATTTGATTAATCTATAGAGGAGTAACAATGAACGAGTTACATTTGGATGCCGAAGTTCGCTCCGGCGCCGGAAAGAGCGTGACGCGCAAAATGCGTTCCGCGGGAAATGTCCCCGGCATTTTGTATGGTTTGGAGGACAAACCGGTCATGCTCGGAGTCAATAGCCGCAGTTTGCACAAGATGCTGCACAGCGCTTCGAGCGAAAACGTGCTGGTCGACCTGGCTGTCGGCAAGAGCAAAGCTGTTAAAGTTCTGCTCAAGGATGTACAACATCATCCGGTTACGAACAAAGTCGTGCATATCGATTTCCAGCGCGTTGATCTGACCAAGAAGATCATCATTGCCGTACCGGTGCACCTGACCGGTGTCGCAGACGGTGTCCGCTCCGGCGGCGGCGTCCAGGAGTTCATCATGCGTGAACTGGAAGTATCCTGCTTGCCGACCGATATTCCTTCGCACATCGAAGTAGACGTCAGCAGACTTGGCATCGGCGATTCGATTCACGTCGGCGATCTCAAGCTCGAGAAGATTGAAATCGTTTCGGATCCGCATCGCACGATCGTATCGGTACAGCCGCCGACTGTCACCAAGCTTCCTGAAGCCGGTGAAGCCGCGGAAGGCGCCGAAACTGAAGAGGCGAAAGAGCCGGAAGTTATTGCCGAGAAGAAAGCCGAAGAGCGCCAGAAGGAAAAAGAAGACAAGAAGTAATCTCGTCTTGCGATCGAGTCACAAACGGCCGGCAACTTTGTCGGCCGTTTTTTGTTTTTCTGAGGATTCTGACATCGGCAGGCAACGGGGTAGGCGTGCAAAGAGGTAATGTATCAATTTGGCACGCAGCATGTTGCCCAAGAGTCGCAGAGTAAGGTAACTGGTAATAGAGCTTGACAGAAAATCGAGTCAGATGTATATTTACTTTATACTGATAGATTGGGACTTCAATGATACCGATCAGTCTCGCCGACATGCCGTTTAGATATAGCTTTAACGCCTAAAGGGAAGGAAACCAAAATGAGGTGCATGCTCGCATCGTTAATGGTATTGGCGCTTTCATTTCAAGTTTGCGCCGCAACAATTCAAGTACCGGGAGATCAGCCGACAATCCAGGCCGGTATAAACGCGGCCACCGACAACGATACAGTTCTGGTGGCTTCGGGTACATATGTTGAGAACATAAACTTTCTTGGTAAAGCAGTGGTGCTGTTATCCGAAGCCGGCCGCGATTTCACCTTCATCCATCCGGCTAATCCGACCGCTGTGATCGTTCGATTCGACAGCGGTGAAGACACGACTTCGGTCATTAATGGCTTCACAGTCCGCAATACTACTCATGCATATGGCATCCTGTGCTTGAATTCCGGCCCGATCATTGAGAATTGCGATGTGAGCTACTGTGATGGACCCGGAGACGGAGGCGGAATTCGCTGCATTTATTCCGGCGCGAAAGTTCGCGGTAATCGCGTCCACCACAACACCGGCGAAGTTACGGGTGGAGGCATTAGCATTACTCAACAAGCATCAGAAGTCCTCGAAGTCACAGGTAATGAAGTTTACGAAAACGTCGCGCCACATGGTCCGGGCATCGGCGCCCCGAGCATCGGCAATGCCATCATCAGCCGGAACGTGATCTGGGGTAATGTCGGCTACGCAGAATTTGGCGGTGGTATCTACATTGATGCGATTTATCCCTTTATCAGAGTCTACAACAACACGGTGGTAGGAAATTCCAAGGGAATCGTTGTTTTGGGTAGCACTGACGTTGAGCTTAGAAACAACATCATCGCATTTAATAATGAAGCTGGTTTCGTTCCCAACGGAGCTGTGACAGCTTACAATTGCGTCTGGGGTAACGGTAGTGCCAACACCCCGGGCACAGACGGCATAGCAGCCGATCCGTTGTTCCGGAACACTTTGGCTCGCGATTATCGTCTGCAACCTTCCTCGCCGTGCATCAATGCCGGAGATCCAGCTGTTGGTTTCAACGATCCGGACGGAAGTCGCAATGACATTGGCGCTTTCCCGTTTACACCAGAACCTGATCCCTTAAATCGAGTGATTGTCGGACCGGTCGAATATCTGGATGCCTCTCATCTGCGAGTCCCAATTTCTTTTGCAAATGATAGCGACGTTGTCGCGGCTGTTTCGGTCCCGCTGCAGTGGTCCAGTGCAGAAGTCATGGTTGATTCCGTCAGTTGGTTGAACTCCCGGGTCAGCGACTGGGAAATCACGCAAGCCCAGGCTGACAACAATAATCAAACTCTGTTGATCGTCGCGACGAAAATAAACGCTGCGCCGGCAGATCCCGGTGTCGGCTTACTGTGTGAAGTATTTCTGCAGGCTCCTGCACTGCTCGTAGGGGCGACTGTCTGCTTTGACACGACTTACATTCCGCCGGGCGGGGAGTTTATTTTCACGGATGAAAATGCACAGACTTTGTATCCCAGCTTCGAAGCGTACTGCTTCGAATTCGATCCGCCGGATGCAAGAGTTGCCGTCCCCAATGGCGGAGAAACGTATATCAGTTTGCACAACGAGACTATCATTTGGCGCGGTTATTCTGATAGTATCGACTCAACCGTGGTCTTGCTGTCAACCAATGGCGGATCATCATTTGATACCTTTGTGGGTCGGGTGATTGGCTCTGACACGACTTTGGCCTGGACCGTTCCAGTTTTGTGGGAAGATGATTGCCGGGTGTTAGTCCTGCACTATGAAACAGGTCAGAGCATCCAGCAGGATGCGTCGGACGGGCTTTTCAGCATTCATTCCATCGGGGATGTGAATTGCTCGAACAGCATCGAGATCAGTGACGTTGTCTGTTTGATTAACTACATATTCTCAGGCGGACTTGGTTCCTGTGACTGTATCGATCGCGCCAAAGACGTCAACTGTGACGGCCGCTACAATATCAGCGACGTCGTTTACCTGGTGAATTTCATCTTCCTTGGCGGTCCGCCGCCCTGCCAGAACAATTCGCCGGTTAGCAAGTCTGTCAGTCCGGATCCGACGCTTTCATTCAGGCGGAGCGATGGCTCTAACGAGATGATAGTCGCGACAAATTCCCAGTTTGAATTGGCAGCCGTTGAACTGGAAATTGCAATTTCGGTTCGCTCAATTTCAGACATTCAACTCGTTGAATCGCAATCGGGACTTAATCTCTATTGGACTGCGACAAGCAGTGATCACATCAAGATTGGAATTATCGACCCGTCGGGTCGATCCGTGATTAGTGCCGGAGCAACGGATCTGTTCAAAGTCAAACTTGCCGAAAACTCGGCCGTCGAGTCTAATTTGATCAGCGGCATCGCAGTTGACAGAGGTGCATCGGAGTATCGCTTCGCAAGCGTGAAGACTACTTCGGCTTTGCCGGCGACATTCCGTCTGGAACAGAATTGGCCAAATCCATTCAACCCCACAACTTCAATTCAGTATGCTCTTCCAGCGGCTGGATGGGTAAGGTTGGCGATTTACAACGTCCTCGGGAATGAGGTTCGAATTCTGGTCGATGGAAATAGCGCGGCAGGGAGTTACACTGTCAGTTGGGATGGTCGCTCCAATTCCAATGATGTCTTGCCATCGGGAGTGTACTTCTATCGATTGACGACAGGTTCTCATCAAGAGACCAAGAAGATGCTGCTGCTTAAGTAGTAGCTCTGTCTACCAGCTGAGATACTACCGCCTGTGGCGGAGATTAGAATACTCTTTTTGAATGGGTCAACAACAACCAGTTGTTGACCCATTTCTTATATCAAGGGTAGCGCACGGCGTCGCATTGTAAGTTTGCCTTGAGGGGGAGTGCCTTGAGCTTACAGGATGTTCAAGGTATTAATCTGGCAGAACTGGATTCGAACCAGTGACCCTCCCGATGTAATCGGGATGCTCTAACCAACCATTCATCGCGCTGACTGCCCTCAGTCCAGTCTTGGTGAGGATAAACTCTGTTTAACCGCGCCACATCTCTATCAATCGCTCAATCATCTCCCGGCTCTTCCAGGACTTGATCTGGCGTTCTCGACTAATCGCCGATGAGCGATCAGCAAACTCCTCCGAGTAGACTACCTGCCAAGGTCGTCCTGACTTGGTAGAAATGGAGCGACCGCCATTGTGCCGCCTGAGTCGATCCCCAACATCTGCTGCGATGCCGGTATAAAAGTGCCCGTTCATTTCACTGCGTAGTATGTACACGTAAATTCCCATATCCCCATTTCAAAATCTGGGCAGTACTGGATTCGAACCAGTGACCCTCTGCGTGTAAAGCAGATGCTCTAACCAACTGAGCTAACCGCCCGATCTTCGCAATTATAAGCAACGAATCCTCGAAGGGCAACTGAAGAAGTGGATCGTCGTGGGACCGGGTTTCTCAACCGGAGAGTGATTCTCCCGATGGAATCGGGACCGGTATTCTAATGACTTCGGGAAATATGGCGGCCCCGACCTCACTCTCCTCAAATTCTTGCGGTGTTCCGCTTCCCGATCCGGTTACACTTCGCTTTGTCTGACGGAAGGCACTGGAAACCAACCAAGTGCATTGAACTGTAATCGTTCATTCAGTCTACACTCGTACCTCTTCAAGTCCTTGCATTGGGTACGCGTTGCCAGAATTAGCTTGAAATCATCGACGAAATGGGTTACATTTCATTGCAACGAGCCGACTTATTCTTAGAAAGGTCTTTCATCCATGCGCTCGTACAGACTGCCAATTTTGTCGCCATCACAGGCGACCCTAAATCGCAAGTCAAGTCCACATATCCATATATGTCCGGGAGTAACTGTAATGAAATGCAAACAAATCGCGCGTTGCGTATCATGGGCATTAGCCCTACTGATGACGGCTGGCGCCGCCATGGCTGCTTCCCCCCACTGCATCGATTACCAGGGCCGCGCCACCGATGCCTCCGGCACTCCGGTCACTGACGGCGACCATACCGTCAAGTTTGAGATTTTCGACAAGTTCAATAACAACTTTTGGAATGAGACGGCAGCGGTGACCACCGCGTCCGGCTTTTTCACCCACCGTCTCGGTTCGGTGACACCTCTCAACGTGTACCTGTTTAACGCGCGGGATAGCCTGTTCCTGCAGGTCACGTTCGACGGCCAACTACTGGCTCCTCGCACCATGTTCACTGCCAGCCCCTACGCATTCCACGTCAACTCCGTTGACGGCAGTACCGGTGGAATTATCATCGGTAGTGTCTCGATCAATAGCCCGGTGGCGGATGACGAAGTGGCCGGCATTGCTATTCCTCTGTCCGGCAGTCCGAACCTTTGGATGAAGGATGTTGACGGGAATAATCGGATCAAACTGGATGCCGCCACTCGGTCGCTCGAGTTCGTCCACGGCGCCGTGACCAGCACACCGGCGAAGATCACTTCAGAAGGTACAATGGTAGTGCTGGGAGATGGCAAGATGAAGGTAAATAGCAGTATCGCTGAAGTGAACGGGCGTCTGGATGTCAAGGGAACCGCTGGCTGTTGGATCGATCCAAGCAGCACTGGGGACGGTTCGGTTTATCTTCCTGATGCCGGCATAAACAATCGAGAGATCGCTGATGAACCGGGAATTGCGTGCGCAATGGGTGCTCCCTATTACTTGGCCAAATTCCCTGATACAGAAGATGGAGAGGCCATTGATTCAGTCTTTATAACGACTCCTTCAAGCGGCTACATCGTGGTAGAAGCGAAATTCAACTGGAACGTGGATACCCATGCCCCAAGCGTATCCCATGGGTGGATTCAAATAGACGAAGTAATTGGGGGCGGTCCGGAATATCCGCACTTCGCTGATTACGCTTTGGATACTGCTTCATACGGGCGTTTCCCCGGGTATGTTTCCCGCGTGTTTTACAAACCAGCTGGCACGCACCTGTTTTATCTGGAGGCAGGAGTTTTGACTTCGAATGCAGCAGTTCCAGGAATATCTTTCTGGATGGTTCTCGCTCGTTACTATCCAACGTCTTATGGATCTGTCGAAACGGTTGTTGCGAGCGAAGATGCAGGCCACTTTGAAAAGACGGCTCCCTTCGAGGTCAATGGCAAGACGATGTACAGTGTTGACCTGCGTGAACTCGAATTACGCGCCGCGAAGGCCGAAGCCGACGCAGAACGCGCACGTGCCGATGCCGAAAAAGCCAAACGTAAATTACTGGAGGCACAAAACGAAGCATCGCAGAATTGATCGTAAACACTTCTATCTTTGAACCAACTTCTTGACCATTCGTCATGAACAACGAAAAAGGCCTCGGCACAAACCGAAGCCTTCAAAATCTATGGCGGCCCCGACCTCACTCTCCCCAAACTTCTGTGAGCTTCAGCTCTTCCATCCGATTGCACTATGCTGTAGTCGACGGAAGGCGCTGGAAAACAATCAAGTGCATTGAACTGTAATCGTTCATTCAGTCTACACTCGTACGTCTTCAAGTCTTTGCATTGGGCACGCGTTGCCAGAATTAGCTTGAAATTATCGACGAAATGGGTTACATTTCATTGCAACGAGCCGACTTACCTATAGAGAGGTCTTTCTTCCATGCGCTCGATTTACTTGCCAGTTTCGTTGTCGTCAACTACATCAAGTAGCCAATCAAGTCAACTGCTTCACATATCCGGGAGATTAGCTATGAAACAGACACAGTTCTTCTGCGCGCTTGTCACTATTACCTGCATGGCGGTCTTAGCACCTACAGCCCTAGCCGAAGCGCCGAAACTCATCAGCTATCAGGGTCGCGCCACCGATGCCTCCGGCAATCCGGTCGCCGATGGCGTGCATCCCGTGCAGTTCCACATCTATGACAAACTCAACAATCTCTACTGGACCGAGTCGGCATCAGTTACTACCTCCGGTGGACTGTTCAGTCATAATCTGGGTTCGGTCACTCCGCTGGATCCGACCGACTTCAACTGGCGGGATAGCCTGTTCCTGCAGGTGACATTTGAGGGGCAGGTACAGAACCCTCGTACGCTATTTACTGCTTCACCGTACGCCTATCATGTCAATTCCATTGACGGCAGTGCCGGCGGCATCGTCATCGGCAGCATATCAGTGAATAGTCCGGTTGCGGATGATGAGGTAGCTGGCATTGCTATTCCTCTATCTGGTAGTCCGAATTTCTGGATGAAGGATGTCGACGGCGTTAACCGGGTTAAACTCGATGCTGCCACGCGCTCGCTCGAGTTCGTCGACGGCGCAGTCACCAGCACGCCGGCCAAGATCACCTCACAGGACAGTACAGTGGTGATACCAAAGGCGAGAATCGACAACAATCTCACTGTCAGCGGAAATGCGCAGTTTGGCGGTGGCGTTGTTCACTTCGCCGATAGCACAATGACCGTGAATAACAACGGTGTGAGAATCGGAGATGATTCATTGCCCTATTGGGGGCATCTTCTTCACATACAGCGCACTCTCGCTGGCTCGTCAAGTCAACAGAGATATGGTCAGTATATGAAGTTGCGAAGCTCAGGTAGTTTCGAACTTAATGGAGTTTTGGTTGATGTTGGCTCAGTAAATGATGCTGGAAACGAAACTCGACACGGTGTAATTGCTGTCGTCAATACCGGCAACTCGTCTGGCGGCTCAGCAGTCGGTGGGGAGTTTGTCGCCGGCGCAGGGTCACGGACTGCCGGGCATAATTATGGGATAGATACCTGGGCTTACTGCGGTTCTGGATCTACAGCATACGGGATTCGCGCTGG
The DNA here is from genome assembly GCA_964592145.1 of uncultured Ignavibacteria bacterium. GTDB lineage: Bacteria > Zixibacteria > MSB-5A5 > CAIYYT01 > CAIYYT01 > JADJGC01. The sequence goes on along the minus strand of CAZQBX010000002.1, from coordinate 149,045 downwards.
TGCGTCGGGTACTGGAACGCGCTACGCTGGTTATTTCATAGGAGATGTCGCTGTTAACGGCACGTTGAGCAAATCAGGTGGCTCGTTCACAATCGACCATCCGTTGGATCCGGAGAACAAGTACCTTCAGCACAGCTTTGTCGAGTCGCCTGACATGATGAATGTCTATAACGGCAATGTGACGCTCGATGCTTCCGGTGAAGCCACCGTTGTCCTGCCGAATTGGTTTGAGGCGCTCAATAAGGATTTCCGCTACCAGCTCACCGCGATTGGAGCGCCTGGCCCGAATCTGTACATAGCTCAAAAGGTCACCAGCAACCAATTCACTATCGCGGGTGGAACGGCAGGAATGGAAGTCTCATGGCAGGTGACGGGCATTCGCCAAGATAAATGGGCAAATGCAAATCGGATTCAGGTCGAAATTGACAAGGATGCTGCCGACCGTGGCAAGTATCTGCATCCCACTGCTTACGGTCAACCCGAAGAGAAAGGGGTGGATTGGAAACACAGAGAAGCAACGCGTGATAAAGGAGCCTCCAGTGACACTGAAGAGGAGTGATTAGAAAGAGACGTATGAGAGTTATATTGGCACGATTAAGAAGTGTCAATTAGAGTCACTGGCTGTCGATCAAATTTCCGATGCTTCCCCTCACAAACTGATAAGGCCTCGGAATGCACCGAGGCCTTCAAAGTCTATGGCGGCCCCGACCTCACTCTCCCCAAACTTTTGTGGAATTACATTTCGAGGTGAGGTTAATCTACTCGATGGTGAACGGAACTCGCTGGAAAACCATCAATTGCAGCAAATGAATTTCTTCCCGGTGAATCGCAAACTGGCCGCAATTATCTGCCGCTACTTCTGACACGCCTGAATTCCATTGACTGCCCGTCACTGCTCAAAATAATCAGCTTCTCCGCTTTCGTCTTGTCTCGTCCGAAAACGAATGTCCCTCGATCCTCGGGATACTCCCTTGCGGTGAATACGTGTTCGGAGAATGGCACTAAGTGCACAGCAGGCAAGTTGTTCTCAATCGCACACAAGCCTGTGGAATCCAGCATGATGGAGATAAGGTCCTGTTCCCCTTGGTATTGTCCCAAATATGATTTTAGCGCCTCCATACTCAGATTGATCGGTTTGCTCTGCGCAATCAACCCTTCGGCCAGCCATTTCATCCTGCTTGCCTTAAGGTCATCGTCGCTTTGTCCTGCCGCCGCTCTCAAAGCCTCAGCATGGGCAATCATGAGTGCTTCTTCACCGGAGACGAGAATATCTGGTAGGATGCCCGCCCCCTGAATCTGTGGGCCATCGCCCGCCGCTCCCGCTCCAGTGGGCAATTTCAGTCGAATGTCCAGCGATGGAAAGTCTATCATTCTAGCCATATGACCGGCACCCGCCGTCCTCTCTCCGACCGCTTTTGCCCTCCCAAGTTGCATCAAGGCCGATGTAAATCCTTCACCTGCCGAGGCGGTTCGCGGACCTATCAATAGCACAACTGGCCGATCATAGAGTGGTGTTCCGGCGACAGTTTTCAACGACCACATCTCCGTAGAGTCATTATCATACCGATCGTGTGTTTTGCTGAGCAGAGTTGGTTTCGAGAAGAAATAACTCGCCAGAAGCTGAACCATCTCCGGCCGCCCACCTCGGCAGTTGCGAAGATCGATAATCAGGGCTTCACAATTTGCCAGAAAATCACTGACGGCAGCGAGCGTACCGCCGGCATAAGTGGTATCCCTGAATTCGCGTAAATCGAGATAGCCGATGTTCCCATCGAGGATTTGGATCTGTCTGAACCCGAAGTTGTCCGCTTTCCACTCCGCTAGGTCACGCCCACTAACGGCACCATCGCTGGCTGCTGAAGTCTCCTCAGGATCAAGCCAGCTTACTTTTAGGTGAGCGTCTTCGCTGATTCGCTGAAAGAGACTATTCACAGCTATAAGCAGACTGTCCCCATCCCTAATCTTCTCAAACTTGCCGCCCTTCAGTCCTTCCTTCAGGGAGTCAGCCATCATTTTCCCAACTTCCGGCGTTATGTAGAATTCTTCGAGGTAAAAGGCTAGGCTATCAACGACGTTCGCGAATGTCCACTCCGTCCGAACGATCTTTCTTTCTTGCTCTGGTTCATTACCAGAACAGGAAATCGCAATGGTCGATGTTATAATGATGACGGCGCTGAGCATGATGATTCCGATCAAGGACGCGCACGTTCTTCGTTTGACTGATAACGTCTTCATCTTCACGAGTCCCTCGAATCTGCGCATTCTCCTACAGCAGTGCCTTGTAGGTAGTTTACGGGATTTGAACATAGATGTTACAGTCCAGAAGCTGGATTCGAATACGCCTATTCCAAAGTTTTTGAATTGGCTATCATTAGTGCAGAAATTCTGTATGGCTCAAGATCGAAAAAAAGCGCACACGTGACCATAGAGAACGCAAAGGCCTCGGCTTGCACCGAGGCCCTCAAAGTCTATGGCGGGGTTGACGAGACTCGAACTCGCGACCTCCTGCGTGACAGGCAGGCATTCTAACCAACTGAACTACAACCCCGGCAAACTGATTTTCTTGGCGTGCTCTGCGCTGATTCCTCATCCCTCGCTGCCGGATGGTCTATCTTTGATCATGATCCCTACGGGAATCAAGACGCAGTAACCGAGCACCAGCAAAATCGGCGCGAGTGTGATCGAACCGGAGGCGAGGGCAATAAATCCCAAGATGATCGACACCAGTGCCGCACCTAGGATCATCCAGTTCTTTTTTCCAAACGGCAACTCGTCGCTTTGACGTGATGCCTTAACCTTCTTCAATTGCGCCATCAGGCCTCCACAGAGACACCTAAATTACCATTAATTCGTCGTTCGTCAAGCGAATTCTTGCCGACCATAATATCCCTTAACCTCCAGCCAATTCCAAGGCACGTCGTGCGATCGGACACTGTTTCGTACGGTCCCAGGGGATTGACGGCCAAATGTTGTTTCGTTTCCAGGGGTCCTATAATATTCTTAGATTCAAAGCTTCATCATGATTTGGTTGGTCATTGTCAACCTGGCACGGAGCACAATTCCCAATCCTTGGACATCGGTTGACTGATAAAGAGGACTCTTGAGCGATAACTTCCTACTTGGTTTGATAATTGCATGCGAGATATCGTTCTGGGTAGCCTTGTTCAGCGGGTTGTCGGCACGTTATCTCCTTAAGTGGCGTCGCGTGAGTACGGTAATGCTCGCCTGCGTTCCGTTAATTGACCTGATTCTGTTGGGGGCTACGGTGCTTGACCTACGCAAAGGAGCAACCGCTACATTTGCGCATGGGCTTGCAGCGGCTTACATCGGATTCACCGTGGCTTTCGGCTCAATAACCATACGGTGGGCCGATAACTGGTTTGCCCATAAATTCGCCGGTGCAGCAAAGTCGCCATTGCCGCCCTCGCATGGTTGGAAACGAGTGAAATACGAATTTATTCTTTGGGGACGCTGCCTACTCGCGGCATTTGTCATGTGTCTTCTTTTAGCCGTTGCGATCGCATTGGTAAACGATCCCCTCCGTACTGAAGAACTACATCTCTGGTTCGGCGTTGCTCTTTCAAGTTCCATTTTCTGGTTTTTGTTCGGCCCTCTCTGGAGCTTGGTCTTTTCGTGGCGTACTCCCAAATCCGATCCAACACAGACAGACAATTGATTTTGTCCTTACACATGCGATAAGACTCCGCTTGCAACAAGAGGTTCCCTTAGGTTTATTCAGTATCTAGAATTAAGTGATTCGCAACGAAGGATGAATAGATGACGACATTTCTGGTTTGTGGCGCCGGACTGATGTCCAAAGCCCTGGTATATGATCTGATCAAGTTCTGTAACCCCGCCAAAGTCATACTCCTTGATATCGATCAAGCACGCCTTGACTCTATTAACGGTGAAAAAGTCGAAAAGCATCGCGGCGACCTGTCTGACAAGGCATTCTTCGAACCATTTATCCGAGAGGCCGATGTTGCGGCCGGTTCTGCCAGCTATAAACTCAATCGCGCACTCACCGAATGCTCAATCAGACATAAAACTCATTTTATCGACCTTGGTGGCAATAATTCGGTTGTGGATGCCCAATTTGCGCTTTCTGACTTGGCTGCAGCAGCGGGAGTGACGATTATCCCCGACTGCGGTCTGGCACCGGGCATGGCTTCGATTCTGGCAGCCGATGGAATTTCGCAGTTTGACAAGGTCGAGTCGGTCAAATTACGCGTCGGTGGATTACCGCAGAATCCAACACCGCCGCTCAATTATGCAGTGTTCTTCTCGCCGGAAGGATTGCTGAACGAATACCGTGAGCCGACCGTTGTTCTGCGTGACGGGAGATTGACAAAGCTGCAGAGCTTGACCGAAGGAGAACGTCTCTCATTTCCGCCTAATTTCCCGGAGTTGGAGGCTTACCACACGTCGGGCGGCGCCTCGACCCTGCCGTATACATTCGAGAAGGAAATCAGTGAACTCGACTACAAAACGATTCGCTACGTCGGTCATTTCGAAAAGATCAAGTTCCTCTTCGATATCGGCATGGCGGATGAGACCAAGTACGATGTCGACGGAGTCATGTTAAGTCCGGATCAGGTTCTGCGCAATGTGCTCTACCGCCACCTGCCTAAGAATGCGCCTGATGTGGTGCTGGTATATGTCGAAGTTGTCGGAATGAGGCACAACCGCCGCCAAACAGCTACATATTATATTGAGGACTATCTGGACAAGTCAACCGGCCATTCGGCAATGCAGCGGACAACTGCGTATTCGGCGGCAATTGTGATGCAGATGATTGCCGAAGGATCGATCAGTCAGCGCGGAACCCTGCGTTCCGAAAAGGGTATCGATCATCGCCGATTTATTGAACATCTCGGTGAGCGTGGAATCGGCGTCAAAGTCGAGATTAAATAGCGGACTGCACGACACATTGATATGGCGGGTACGCAGCATTGCCCGCCATTCACCAAAATCCCCAACATCATCCGGTGAAACTTCACCGCCATAATCCCGTACGCTCTAATGGTAACCCAATGGCGAAGAATTTTAGATTCACTCATAAGGACTAATACATGAAAAAGGTAGTACTATCGGTGCTGGTTGTCGCAATTGTGGCGGTGATTGTGCTGGTAATGTTCAACCGCGGCGATTCGAGCAAGCAAACGGCTTCGAATGGAGTCAAGGTCGAAAAAGGCGAGATCATCGAGAAGGCGATGGCAATCGGGACAATTCAGCCCTACAAAGAAGTTCTTGTTAAATCGAAAATCTCCGGGATCGTCAAAAAGCTTCACAAAGAAGTCGGAGATGTCGTACGAGAGGGCGAATTACTCATCGACATTTCTCCCCAACCGACGCCGCTCGAGTACACTGAAGCACAACGCTCGATTGACGTGGCGCAGATTAATTTCGACAATGCCAAATCCGCCTTTGACCGTTCCACCGAATTGTTTGACAAGAAGTTGATTTCCAAGCAGGAATTTGACGACCGCAAGGTCAGTTTCGAACAGGCGCAGTTACAGCTGAATCTCGCCAAAGAGCGGATGCAGTTGCTGGAGAAAGGCGCGATCAAGACAGCAAACGTCAATGTCGAGAGTACGATCCGCTCCCCCATCACCGGATCGGTGCTTTCGAAAAATGTCAACGAGGGTGATCCGGTAGTGCCGCTCACCTCCTATCAGGACGGTACTGCACTGATCACTCTTGCTGACATGAAGGATTTAATCTTCCGCGGTACGGTGGATGAAATCGATGTCGGCAAGCTTGTCGAAGGAATGCCGGTCACGCTCAAAGTTGGTGCATTGCCGAAAGACACCGTCAGCGGCACATTGTGGAAGATTTCTCCAAAGGCGCGCAAAGAGCAGTCGGCGACAGTGTTTGATGTGGAGGTGCGGTTCAAGGATGTTGATCTGACCAAGCTCCGCGCCGGTTACTCCGCCAATGCCGAGATCATTATTAAAGAAGCGCGCGATATCATCGTCATCCCAGAACGACTCGTTGATTTTCGCAGTGACTCGGCATTTGTCCAGGTGCTTGATTCAGTTGGTGGAAAGAAAGAACGTCTGATTGAAACCGGTCTCTCGGACGGAGTCACGATCCAGGTAACGACCGGGCTTACCGAGGGTGAAATGTTAGCCGAAAAATCCGGAACCGTGAATCCCTTCTAATATGCAGTTGACTTCACTGAAATTGTACTTGAAGCAATTCCTGCACGATTTGCGCGCGCAGAAGTTGCGGACGTTTCTGACCCTGGTCGGATTGTCATGGGGGACCGTGACAGTCATCTGCCTGTTGGCGTTCGGCTATGGATTACAAAACAATCAGCAGGAGCAAATGAAGGGGCTCGGCGACAATATCGTTATCATGTGGGCGAGCAATACCAGCAAGCCGTATGCAGGTTATCCAAAAGGTCGCTGGTTTGGCTTCGTGCCAGATGATATCAAGATGATGCGCCAGAATATTCCTGAACTTGAGGCCGTCTCGGGAGAATTCCAGCGCGGCAATATCACAATCCGGAATGGCCGGAAGTCAAAGCTGATCCAGATCTCGGGTGTTGATCCAGAGTTTGCACCGATGCGGACGATAGTCCCGGAAGATGGCGGGCGGTTCCTGAACGACATCGATGTTAACGAGAAACGCCGAGTGATCTTCCTCGGAAATGACTTGCGTGATGAAATGTTCGGCGAGGGGATCGACCCGGTCGGCAAAGCCGTGCTCATTGACAATGTGCCATACACTGTCGTTGGCGTTATGGTCAAGAAGAAGCAGGATTCATCCTATTCCGGACGCGACAAGGATAAAGGATTTGTTCCGACGACGACCTTTCAATCAACTTATGGTGATCGCTATCTCGACAACATCGTATTCCGCGCCAAGACTCTGGAAATACACAAACAGGCTGTCGATCGCACCTACGAGGTCTTTGCCAAGAGGTACAAGTTCGACCCAACCGACCGCGAAGCATTAGCGATGTGGGATACAGTCGAGGACAATAGCTTCATGGTGTTCTTCGTGGCAATGAGGCTGTTCGTCGGTTTCGTCGGCTTCATGACGTTGATGGTCGGAGGCATCGGTCTGGCAAACATCATGTATGTCGTGGTTGAAGAGCGAACCAAGGAAATCGGGATCAAGATGGCACTGGGTGCAAAGAAAGGTTTCGTGTTGTTCGGCTTCATTTTTGAGACCCTGATCCTGACAACTATCGGCGGTGGAATCGGCTATGGTATTGCCCAGTTGATTATCTCACTCGCACCAATGATGAATATTAAGGACTATGTGGGAACGCCGACTCTCTCGTTGCAGGACAAACTTGCTGTCGTGGCAATCCTGGGATTCATCGGTTTAATGGCGAGTTTTTTCCCGGCTCGTCGCGCGGCCAACATGAACCCGGTTCAGGCATTGAAACTCTAGCATGATTAATTCTCTTTTGTTCGTCCGGTTATTCTGGCGCGATTTGCGTGCCAATAAGAAGCGCATGACGCTGACGCTGATTGCCGTGTTGTGGGGAACACTGTCAATCGTGCTGCTCTTGGCTTTCGCCGAAGGCCTTAAGGCCCAATTCGCCGAAAACAGCAAGGGATTGGGTGAAGGCATTCTCATCATTTGGGGTGGTCAAACAACGATTCCGTACGAAGGACTCGGCAAGGGACGCCGCATACGATTCTATCCGGAAGACCTGCAGGAGATCCAACGTCAGATTCCCGAAATCGAGAAGGTCGGAGCTGATTACTTCAACTGGGGAACATCGATTAGTTACGGCAAGAAGACAATTTCCGGTAGAACGAACGGCCTCTTCCCGAGCTTTGAGACTATGCGCGCACATTATCCGATGCCGGGTGGACGGTTCATTAACGACCTCGACATGAGCAAGCGCCGGAGAGTTGCATTTCTGGGTGACCGGATGGCGACGGACCTTTTTGGTGAAGAAGACCCGATCGGCAAAGTCATCACAATCGACAACATGCCTTTCACGGTCATCGGTGTACAGGTCAAAAAGCAACAGATGGGTTCATACTCTGGTCCCGACAACAACAAGGTCTCAATCCCCGCGACCACCCATTCGGCGATTTGGGGCAATCTGCGATACAGCAATCTGGTGATTAAACCGCGCGATGTGAATCAAGCAGAGTTTGTTAAGTCGCGAATTTACGAAGTCGTTGGTAAACGGCAAAAATTCGATCCGAAGGACAAGGCGGCTCTGTCGATCTGGGATGTCATCGAAGGTCAAAAGATGATGGACAAGATCATGCTGGGGCTGCAGGTCTTTTTCGGCGTGATGGGTTTCTTCTCTCTCTCGATAGCAGGGGTTGGAGTCGCAAACATCATGTATGCCGCAATCAAGGAACGCACGGTCGAGATTGGCGTAAAGATGGCTTTGGGTGCAAAGAAGCGCCAGATTATGGGGCAGTTTATTCTTGAGGCAGTTTTGATCTGTGGCATCGGCGGTCTGTTCGGGATTCTCGTGGCGCAGGGCGTCTGCGGATTCTTTGAAAGAGTTGACTTGAACAATGAAGCACTGACCTGGTTAGGCAAACCGACAATTTCCATGACTATTGGATTGGTTACAGTGACGATTCTGGCGTTCATCGGCTTGGTGGCAGGATTCTTCCCTGCACGGCGGGCGGCTTCGGTGAACCCGGTTGAGTCTTTGAGATATGAATAAGAACGAGGGATGCACACAATGATAAAGATGAACGGCATTAGGAAACTCTACGCAACCGGCAAAGTGGCAGTTGAGGCACTCAAAGGATTGGACCTTGAACTCAAGGGCGGCGAATTCGTCAGCATAGTGGGCCCCTCCGGTTCCGGCAAGTCAACCTTGATGAATATCGTCGGCTGCCTCGATACACCCTCGGAAGGCGAGTTCTTTCTGGACGGTGAGCGGGTAGACCAATTCAACGGGAATCAGCTTGCTGAAGTTCGGAACAAGAAGATCGGATTTGTATTTCAGAACTTCAACTTATTGCCTTATGCTACTGCCTACGAAAATGTCGAATTGCCGATGATCTTTGCCGGCACTCCGCAGAAAGAGCGCAGAGAGACTGTCACTCGATTATTGACGCGTGTTGGGCTCGGCGATCGTATGGACCATAAACCGACCGAGCTGTCTGGGGGCGAAATGCAGCGAGTGGCAATTGCTCGGGCTCTGGCAAACAGCCCCAAGTTGATCTTGGCGGACGAACCGACCGGAAATCTCGATTCACACTCCGGTGCGGAGATTATGGGCATATTCGAAGAACTTTGGAAGTCGGGTACCACAATTCTAATGATCACCCACGATCCCAACATCGCCAAGCGGACCAAACGGACAATTATGATCAAGGATGGCGTCATCGTGACATCACTCAACGGTAACGGTAACGGCTCTGCCAATCACGAATAACGGAGTTTTTAGTATTTCTCCTGCTGGCCGACATCGTCAAAATTCTGGTCATTCCTTCCTCAACACATTAGTATAACTCCTGATGGCGAAGCTGCATTGTCAGGACCTGGTCAAGACTTATCGCAAGCGTAAAGTCGTTGACGAAATCTCAATCGAGGTCAACCAAGGGGAGGTTGTCGGGTTACTCGGACCGAACGGAGCTGGGAAAACTACGACATTCTATATGGTGATCGGGTTCATTCGTCCGCAGTCCGGCAAAGTTCTGTTGGATGATAGAACCATCACCGGTCTGGCAATGTATCGGCGGGCGCGACTGGGAATAGGCTATCTGGCGCAAGAACCATCAATATTCCGAAAACTGACCGTTTGGCAGAATGTGATGGCGGTCGCAGAAACATTGGGGTTACGTAAGAAAGAACGCGTTGAACGAGTTACCGGGATTCTCGAAGAGCTGGATGTGATGCGTCTTGCCAAGTCCAAAGGATACCAGTTATCCGGTGGCGAGCGCCGCCGTGTCGAAATCGCGCGAGCACTTGTTTTGAAGCCAAGTTTCTTATTGCTTGACGAGCCATTTGCGGGAATAGACCCAATTGCGGTCGAGGATATTCAGCGTATAATAGATACCTTGAAGAACAAGGGTCTGGGGATATTGATTACTGACCATAATGTGCGCGAAACCCTGCAAACAATAGATCGTGCTTACATCATGTGTGACGGCAAGATATTGAAAGCCGGAACGGCTGAGTTTCTGGCTTCTGACCCCGAGGCGCGAAAGATTTATCTGGGCGAGAAGTTCCGGTTAAACTGACCGCTAATTTGACCGATAATAAAGATACAGGACAGCCGAAAGTGATAACATCATACAGGGCAACTAGATAATATGCGTTTGGAACTGACACAGAAACTCTCGCTCAAGCTCGCTCCGCAACTTATCCAGTCGCTGAAAATGCTCCAGATGCCAATCCTCAAGCTGGAACAAGTCCTGCGCCAGGAACTCTCCGTCAATCCATTGCTGGAAGAAATCGAGTCGCAAGAGCTTGAACTTGAACAAGATAAGGCTGCAACCGACCTCGTTGCCGAGACTCCAGAAAAGAAAGACGACGAGAAAATCGACTGGGATGAGTACCTCCGCGACAACGAAGATTACAACTATAAAGAGTTCAAGACCGGCGACGGTGAAGAGATGCCGGAATTCAGTGTTGCCGGCGAAAAGTCTCTCTATGAGCACCTGCTCGAACAACTGACGTATCTTAAGCTCTCCGGCGATGACATTGAAATTGGCGAATTCATCATTGGCAATATTGACGAAGCCGGCTACTTGTCCTGCTCAATTGAAGAATTAGGCGAGCAGCTCAAGGTCGATCCGGATCGCGTTGAGCGGATACTGATCAAAATCCAGCGCTTCGACCCGCCCGGCGTAGGGGCGCGTGATCTCAAGGAATCATTGTTGCTTCAGCTTCGCGACCGGCATATCGACAACAATCTGGTCTATCGGATTGTCGAAGAGCATCTCGAATCACTTGATAAGAAGAGTTTTCAACAGCTTTCAAAATCGATGGGTGTCTCGTTAGAGCGGGTACAGGAGGCTATGGAGGTCATCAAGGGCCTTTCTCCGCGACCGGCCTATGGCCGATTCTCTCGCGCGGCCGCTGCTGTTGTCCCCGACTTGATCGTCGACAAAGTCGGCGAAGAGTGGATCATTTCGCACAATGATCGCAATATCCCGCAATTGCGCGTCAATGCCGGATACAAAGAACTGCTGAAACGCGGCAACAACACGCCCAAAGAGACGAAAGTCTATGTGCGCGAAAAACTCGAACAGGCTCGCTGGCTGTTGAACGCCATCAATCAGCGTCGCAACACGATGATTCGGGTCATGCACGCCATCGTCACCGAGCAGATTGAGTGGTTCGAGCGCGGTGTCGAGCACCTTCGACCGCTGACGATGGAAGACATCGCCACCATCGTCGAGATGAATGTGGCGACGATTTCACGTGTCTCGTCCGACAAGTATGTCCAGACGCCACACGGTGTCTTTGAGATAAAGTACTTCTTCAATTCAGGCGTTAAGATGCAGGACGGGGAAGAGGTCGCAAAGCGTTCGGTCAAACAGCTCATCGAGGAAATCATCGCCAAGGAAGACGCGTCCAAGCCGTTGTCCGATCAGGAGATATTCCAGATGCTGACCGAAAAGGACATCAAAATCGCCCGGCGCACGGTCACCAAATACCGCGAAGAATTGAAAATCCTGCCGGCGCGTTTCCGCCGTCGGGCTACCTAAACACAGACTACGCCTCTTGGCGTTTTTGGACCCGATTGGCATTTTTTGATAGAAGAGCACATGGTCCGGCAGAATCAACTTTCTTTTCTTTTAGTAACCCTTTTAACATCGTATATACAGCGCTGACCCATGGATAGAAATATGGCATTGGAGATGGTGCGGGTGACTGAGGCGGCGGCGCTTTCCTGTGCCCAGTGGATGGGACGCGGTGACAAGGATTCGGCCGACCGGGCCGCTGTCGAGTCGATGCGCGAACGCTTCAATGCTCTCGATTTCAACGGCACGGTGGTCATCGGTGAAGGGGAACGCGACGAAGCCCCAATGCTTTATATCGGCGAAAAGGTCGGCAAAGGCACCGGCAAGGCAATGGACATTGCTCTTGACCCGCTGGAATGCACCGACTCCTGCGCGTATGGCCGTCCCAACGCCATGTCGGTAGTGGCCCTGGGGCCGAGCGGGTGCTTTCTGCACGCTCCGGATACCTATATGGAGAAGATCGCCGTCGGCTATCAGGCGCGCGAAGCCATTGACCTCAACCAGCCATTTGAAACCAACCTCCAGCAGATTCGCGAAGCCAAGAAGATGAAGATGGAAGAGTTGACCATTGCCGTCCTCGACCGCCCTCGACATAATGATTTAATTGCACGAATTCGGAAACTTGGAGCCCGTATCAGGCTTATATCAGATGGGGATGTTTCGGCAGCAATTGCCACCGCCCGCCCCGATACCGGCGTAGATGTATTGATGGGCATCGGCGGCGCCCCCGAGGGTGTTTTAGCCGCGGCGGCATTACGTTGCCTCGGTGGAGAGATACAGGGCAAACTGCGCTTCCAGAATAACGAAGAACGCGAGCGCGCAACGCGAATGGGTGTCAAAGATCTGGACAAGACTTACAAGTCCGACGAACTGGCGATGGGGCACGAGCTGATGTTCTGTGCGACCGGCGTCACCGACGGCGAACTGCTCGATGGAGTACGCTTCAGCCGCGAAGGCTCGAACACTCATTCGGTGGTGATGCGCCTGCAAACACGCACGATCCGTTTTATCGAAACATTTCACCACTATCACAGTGGACCTGAATAAACTTTTTCGAAGGATGTTATCCTTCAGTGGGAAAGGAGCCGTTTATGAAAATTAAAGTCACCGGACGGCGTTATGAAGTGGAGGACAAAATCAAGACGCGGGCCATTAGTGAAATCGAGAAACTGGACAAGTTTTTCGACAACATTATTTCCGCCAACCTCGTGCTGTCGCAGGACGCGTTTCGCTGCGAGGGCGAATTGACCATGACGGTCTCAAAATCGAAATTAGTGTCGAAGGCTTCGACTGAAGATATGTTCGCAACTATCGAAATGGTGACCGACAAGATGGCTGCGCAACTGAAGAAGCACAAAGGCAAACTTAAAGAGCGCGACCAGAAGGTGCTCTCCGAAAAGAAAGCCAAGGTCACTCTTTCAACTAAAGTTGACGAAGTCGAGTACTAAGCGCTAATTCTGACTTCTTATCCAAAATCAACGGCGGCAGGAAGCGATTCCCGCCGCCGTTTTTTCTTTTCTGCTATTTATTGCTTTTCCCGTTCAACCGCTTAGATTGACTTCCGAGGAAAGCAATTATGGCCGCACTTACCGTTGAAAAATTAATGAAGGAACGTCGGGAAATTCTCGACATGACGCTACTTGCCGGTGCCGAAGGCGTCGACCGCGCAATTCAAACCAACGAAATCTTCCGTCCCGGTCTGGCGTTGGCAGGCTATACCGACAGATTTGCCTACAAGCGTGTGCAGGTATTCGGTGAAACCGAACTGACGTATTTGGCCTCACTCACGCCAAAACAGCGCACCGAATCGATTGAGAAACTCACTTCATTTCCAGTGCCGGTACTGGTGGTCACGAAGGGAATCGCTCCCACAAAGGAAATGATGGAAGTTGCCGACCGCGCCAAAGTGCCGCTTCTGTCAACGCGCATGTCGACAACCGATTTCATCACGCGCCTCTCGACAATTCTCGACAACGTCTTCGCACCTTCAATTACGAAACACGGCACACTCGTCGATGTGTACGGCGTCGGTTTGCTCTATACCGGCAAGTCGGGAATCGGCAAGTCGGAATGCGCACTCGATCTTGTCGAGCGCGGACATCGCTTGGTCGCCGACGATATGGTCAAGATTACCCGCAAAGCGCAATCGACAATCATCGGGCAGAGCAACGAACTGCTCGGACATCATATGGAAGTCCGCGGCATCGGCGTCATCGACATCGAGAAGCTGTTCGGTATTCGCGCCATCCGCTTGCAGAAACGCGTCGAAGTCGAAGTTCGCCTCACGGTCTGGGAGGGCGGCTCGCAGTATGAACGCCTTGGATTGGAAGAGCGCTACACGACGGTGCTCGGAGTGGAAATCCCGGTCGTGACAATTCCGATCTCTCCCGGCAAGAACATCACCGTAATCTCCGAAGTGATCGCGATGAATCACATGCTCAAAGTCTATGGCGAGAACGCCGCCGAAGCGCTTTCCAAGCGCCTGTCGGAACGCATCCACCGCCAGCAGATGACCATGGACTATCTCGAATCGGATTACGAATAGTCGGTGGCTGCAAAACCATGGATGCCGTATTTCCAAGTTCTCAATAAGTCAATCTCCCCGCAGCAATCGTTGGATTCAAATTGAAGCAATCAACATCCGTCATTCCCGCGAAAGCGGGAATTCAGGTTTGTTCAAAGGTTAGAAGTTGCGCATACCCGATGTAGAGTAACCTGAACCCTCAATTTCAGATTCACTTCAAGTCACAAAAGGACTCCTGTAGCGGCATGTATAGAGTGTCAAAGACGGCAAAGAATTGAAGCATGTCGCCGTTTTCAGGGAGTAGCTGGAGAGGATATAAATTCGATTGCAGGAACTTGTGTTTTTCCACGAAATCAACCCGCGTTGCGAGGGGTTTTATGACGAAATTCGATGAACCTGGATTCCCGCTTTCGCGGGAATGACGGACACTAGGGCTGCACTGCGGTGGATTTGGTGTGAAGCAGACACACCCGTATTGTACCAGTATGTCTCACGTTGTGGCGTGGAGTCGAAGATGCATGGCAATGCGCCCCTTTGACTTCTACGGCACAAAGCTCATCACAAGTCTAGCCGACAACTTGGCTCACTTTTCCGATTTCTGGAACCGCAACTCCCCCAATCCCGTTTAATGTATCGATCGGATAACGCTGGTGAAAGCACCGGCAAGTTGCGTATAATGTAGCGATATGACGCTGGTAGAAGCGTCGCAGAAAGTGAAAGTGATGGAGGTTTTGAAATAATGAACACAATGAAAACGACCTTCCTGATGGCGCTGTTGATGGTCTTGGCGGTCGGGATTGGTTATGCGCTCGGCGGGCAAGGCGGAATGGTCATTGCCTTCGTCTTCGCGCTGGGAATGAACTTTTTCAGCTACTGGTTCTCGGACAAGATCGTCCTGAAGATGTACAAGGCGCAGGAAGTCACCGAAGCCCAGCAGCCGCGCCTTTACAATATGGTGCGCGAGCTGTCCCAGCGGGCGCAACTACCGATGCCCAAGGTGTACATCATTCCGAACGATACGCCGAACGCTTTCGCGACTGGACGCGATCCGCAACATGCAGCAGTAGCGGTCACACAAGGCATCATGCGCATCCTGACCGAACCGGAACTGCGCGGTGTCCTGGGCCACGAACTGGCGCATATCAAGCATCGCGACATCTTAATCGGCACCATCGCGGCAGTTTTTGCCGGTGCGATTTCGATGCTCGCGCAAATGGCGCAATTCGCAGCGATTTTCGGCGGCGGACGCAGCGACAACGAACGCGGCGGTTCGCCGATAGCCGTCATCGCGATGGCGATTATCGCACCGATTGCGGCGATGATGATTCAGATGGCAATTTCGCGCTCGCGCGAATACTTAGCTGATGCCGGCGGCGCCAAGTTCCACGGCAATCCCAACGATCTGGCGAATGCCCTGCGCAAGCTGCATTCGGCGGCGCAGAAGATTCCGATGGACGCCTCCCCGGCGACGGCGCATATGTTCATCGTGAATCCGCTCTTTGGCCGCGGCGGGATTACGAGTCTGTTCTCGACGCATCCGCCGATGGAAGAGCGCGTCAAGCGGCTTGAGCAGATGAGATTTGCATAATAGTAGTTTCGTAAGTTTATGAAATTATGAGCGGCAGATGGCAACGTCTGCCGCTTTTTAATTGATGGTCCGATGCTGCTCTATTGCTAAAGTCGAGCAGTGCATATACATTACTGTTGAGATCAATTCAGCGGAGGCGGGCGATGCACAGGACAATCTACTCTTATATCATTGTCGTACTGGCACTCACAGTCATGTCACTATGCAGTCTATCGTGCGAGAAAAAAACTCCCGTTGATCCCGGGATTGAGGATGAAGAATATCGCGTGATGTCGGCGGCATTAAAGTACTTTAAATACCAACGAACCTACGCACCACCCGATCCATCTCCAATCTTCACCGATAGCTTGGGCAAGACCGGACCGCCTCCGATACGAAAGAGACCGGAGAGGCCGCGCGAATTCCGCTTTGCTCTTGACACAACCAAGGCAAGGGCGGCACATAAACTCATGTTATCAATCTATGGCGAGGTGAAATATTACCTCACTGTCATGTCTCGGACAGTCGACCGCGACGGCATGCACCTTTGGTGGTATGGCGATGAGTCAGAAGTCCTCCAGAAAATGACGCCAATCATGAGGGACTTGTACATGCGTAACCAGAAGGAATATCAACTTGATGCAACTCGATTTCGCGATTCTCTGATAGTCCGCCTCGTGGACCTAAATGAGTTTCATTCTCCCGAAGAGATGTATTCTTTGCTTCCGCTGACAGATGGACGAATTCGGCTATCTCGAGTCGGTTTCTCGCCTGACCGACAACATGCCATAATGTTTCATTATCGAACTGTCCATCCTATTGGTGGCTCGAGTCTTCTCGTATCCTTAGACAAGGTTGGGGACCGGTGGGTTGTTGTGGACGCAGAGCAGCTGCGGGACGTCTTGGGTGGTTATTAGCCCCCCAATGCCAAACAAAAATATCCCTAACCACCCTACTCAACAAAACTATACATTTTTCCCCCAATGAGCATCTTAACCGCAAATTCGCGGAGGAATACAATGTTATCGTATCGTTTAAACAAATCGACTTTTTCATATCTCCTAGCCATCGCGTTTATCATCGCCCTGGCCGCGACACTGACCGCACAGGAAACACCGCAGCCTCCAATGGCGACCAAAATCCCCAAGGCAGACACTACTCTCGGTGATGTTCGCATCGACGACTACTTCTGGCTGCGCGACAAATCCGATCCCGACGTGATGGACTATCTCGATGCCGAGAATGAATACACAGCGGCGATGATGAAAGACACCGAGGCACTGCAGGAAAAGCTCTACAACGAATTAGTTGGTCGCATCAAGGAAACCGACTTGAGTGTGCCGGAGCGAATCGACGATTACTATTACTACTCGCGCACTGAACAGGGCAAGGACTATCCGATCTACTGCCGCAAAAAAGGCTCGCTTGATGCAGCCGAAGAAATTCTTCTCGACCAGAACTTGCTTGCAGAAGGAATCGGCTACTTCGATGTCGGCGGATTCTCCGTCAGCCCCAACCACGAGCTGCTGGCATACACAGTTGATACCACGGGTTCAGAAGTTTACGAACTGCATGTCAAAAATCTGGTGACCGGGGAACTGCTTCCTGATCGTGTCCCAAATGTCGGCACCAGTATTGCCTGGGCCAGCGACAACTTAACTTTCTTCTATGACGTCATTGACGAAACCTATCGGCCTTACCGCGTTTATCGGCATCAACTTGGAACAGAATCCTCTGCCGACGCGCTGGTGTTTGAAGAACTCGATGAGCACTTCTTTCTCGATGTTACCCGCACGCGCGACAAGCAGTGGATACTCATTAGCCTTGGTAGCAAGACTTCAGCCGAAGCCTGGTTTATCAACGCAGCGACGCCGCTTGCCGAGTTCAAGGTCGTTGAACCTCGCAGTCCCGAACTGGAATACTATGTCTATCCGCACGGAGACAAGTTCTTCATTCTGACCAATGACAACGCCGTCAACTTCAAGGTGGTCGAAGCGCCGGCTGCTAATCCTTCTCGCAGCAACTGGAAGGACTTTCTGCCGTACAATAACAACATCAAGATCGACGCTATCTATGCCTTCGCAAATCATCTGGTCGTTCAACAGCGACAGAATGGTTTGCAGGAAATGAAGATTGTCAACCTGAAGGACAATTCAGCGCATAACGTCGAGTTTCCGGAGCAGACGTATTCGGTGGCGGGTGCCGCCAATCCGGAGTACAACACGAATCTCCTGCGCTTCAGCTACCAATCGATGACGACGCCCAAGACCGTTTATGACTATGATATGGACAAGCGGACGCGCGAATTGCTCAAGACGACAGATGTTCTTGGCGGATTCGACCCGGCCAACTATCACTCCGAACGTGTCTTGGCGACAGCACCGGATGGAGTCCAAGTTCCGGTAGCGGTTGTCTATCGAAAAGACAAATTCAATAAAGATGGCACGAATCCACTCTATCTCTATGGTTACGGCGCCTACGGCGATCCGCTCGATCCGTGGTTTTCTTCGAATCGTATCAGTCTGCTCGATCGCGGTATCGTGTTTGCCATCGCACAAACTCGCGGTGGCGGCGAGATGGGACGGCAATGGTATCTCGACGGCAAGTTGCTTAAAAAGAAGAACACCTTCACCGATTTCATCGCCTGTGCCGAACATTTAATCGCAGAGAAATACTGCGCAAAGGACAAGGTCATCGCCAATGGCGCTTCCGCCGGCGGACTTTTAATCGGTGCGATCACGAACATGAGGCCCGACCTTTGGAAGGCAACGATCGGCGATGTGCCATTTGTTGATCTGATCAACACGATGCTTGACCCGACGATTCCATTGACAGTCACCGAATGGGAAGAGTGGGGCAACCCGGCCGATGCCGAATACTACCCTTACATGAAATCGTATTCGCCCTATGACAACGTCGAGGCAAAGGATTATCCGCACATCCTGATCACGACGAGTTTGAATGATCCGCGTGTGGCTTATTGGGAACCGGCAAAATGGTGCGCCAAATTGCGTTCCGCCAAAACAGACAAGAATTTGCTTCTGTTCAAGATTGATCTCGATTCAGGTCATGGTGGTGCTTCCGGCAGGTACCAGCAATTCCGGGAAATCGCATTTGAGTACGCATTTGTGCTGAAGGTGCTTGGCATCACCGACTAATTGAAATCAGTTTCAGTTTGAGTTATCGCGAGGGGACACCTGTCCCCTCTTTTCGTAGAACAGACATAATCGGTACAGATCGAAAGAGACGAGCATTTGTATGGCTGTTTCGCTAAGAGAAGTTTTCTTGGGCAAGAAGCTCGCTACAACGGCAGCACACCACGAGCGATTGAGCAAACTGCAGGCAATGGCGATCTTCGGCGCCGATGCTTTGTCATCGACGGCATACGCTACTGAAGAAATTCTTCTGGTACTTGCTGGCGTGGCGGTGATGAATCTTGACGTAGCGGCGCCAATAGCGATAGCAATTGTGCTGTTGATCTTGCTTGTTGCGATTTCGTATCGCCAGGTAGTACGTGAGTACCCGCATGGCGGCGGTGTCTTCAACGTTGCACGTGAGAATCTTGGTGAACTGCCGGCGCTGATTGGCGGGTCTTCACTGCTGATCGATTATGTACTCACAGCGGCAGTTTCGACTACCGCCGGCGTTGCCGCGCTGACGTCGGCTTTTCCGTCACTCTTTGCTCACCGGGTGCTCGTTGGTGTTGTTGTGATTGTGATATTGACGTGGGTGAATCTCCGGGGCGTTCGCGAATCAGGAAGACTGTTTTCGATACCTACCTACTTGTTCATGACATTGTTCGCAATACTCATAGGCTATGGTCTGTATAGATATGTTTCAGGAACATATCCGATCGTTACGTACCCCGAGGTCCCGCAACAAGCCATGGGTGCTCTGGGGTTGGTGCTGATATTGCGGGCGTTCTCTGGAGGATGCACGGCGTTGACCGGAATTGAAGCAATTTCTAATGGAGTTCAGGCATTTCGCCCCCCAGAATCAAAAAACGCAGCTAGAGTCTTACTGTTCTTGGCACTTATCTTGGGCGCCATCTTCATCGGCGTAACGGCATTGGCACATTGGGGCCATGTCCGGCCGGTTGAGACTGAAACCGTGGTGTCGCAAGTGACACGCAACCTAGTCGGGACTTCACCGCTCTACTACCTGATCCAATGGGCGACTTTCATGGTATTGTTCCTGGCCGCGAATACACCTTTTGCGGACTTTCCACGCGTCGCCTCACAACTGGCCAAGCACAGTTACTTCCCTCGTCAATTTATGAACTTGGGCGCGCGTCTCGTTTTCGCCAACGGTATTGTCGCGCTGGGCATCGTTTCCGCAATTTTGGTGATTGTATTCGGTGGCGATGTTCACGCGCTGATTCCGCTTTATGCGGTCGGTGTGTTTGTCGGATTCACGTTGTCTCAGGCCGGGATGATCGTGCACTGGCGCAAGCTGGGCAAAGGGCATGGTACTAAGATTCTGATTAACGGATTGGGCTTATTGGCGACTGCGCTGGTGCTGGTCGTCATTCTGTTCTCGAAGTTTACACACGGGGCATGGGCATTGATTCCGGCGATAGCACTTCTCGTTTTCATGATGAAATCGATCAAGACGCATTACACTACCGTCGGTCATCTGTTGGCTCCCGAACGAGTAGCACCGAGAAAGGTCTTCACCGCCAAGACAATGGTGGTTTTGGTTTCAAGCGTGAATCGTGGTGTGATTCACGCGGTACAATTTGCCAAGTCACTCAATCCTGCCGGACTGCGAGCCGTGCACGTGGCTTTAGACGACAAGGCAGAAGCGGAGATTCGTGAGCACTGGATGTGGGCATTTCCCGATGTACCGTTTGATGTAATTCGGGACGACTACCGCGACATCAATGCAACAGTGATGGAATATCTGCGAGTGTTCCAGCAGAAAAATCAGGACAAGTCAATAATCGTGGTGATGGTCGAGTATGTGCCGCATCGCTGGTGGCAGAACATTCTCCACAATCAGACTGCCCTGCGGCTAAGGTACGAGATTGAGCAGGCGCCGGATATTCATGCCGAGATTCTGACAGTACCGATCAAAATGACGCCGAAGGACAAAGCCGCCGACCGAGAAGGTGAATAATCCCCAAATTCGAAGCAAATCAGACGTTTACGACCCTTAAGCTCTGCTTGACGTAACTGTATGTATAAGAAGAGGTTTCTTCGCTAAGGGAGTGCCGCCCTTTACCGATAATAGAATAGATATATTCTCTATCGGGTGAAGGCGCATTGAATCAGTCTATAAGAACAATCTTTCCACGCTTGGAGAACATCTACATCGCGTCTCGCGCAATTACTGCGGCTGCAGTGATTGCCTGGATGCTCTCCACGGCCACGGCCAGCGATGTCCAGCGCGAGATTTCATTCGCCATGGTCATCTTTGCGCTTCACCTGGCGATCTTCTCGCTGATCTGGAAATTCAAACCGAAATTGATTTCTGAAGTCTTCACTTACTCGCTGATATTCGACGTCATCTTTGTGACGTATCTGATCAAGTTTACCGGTGGCGCCACCTCCAGCTTCTTTCTGTTGTACTATCTGAACATCATGTTCTCGGCCTACTACTTCAATCTGAATTTTTGTGTCGGGATCTCGTTCGCTGTGACGACACTTTACATGATCAGCAATCCGGAACTACTGACACTTGTGTCGCCGGTGGAATTGGGTTTGCGTGTGGGTTTTGCCTGGTTCTTCGCCTATGCGGTAGGATTTGTCTCCCGGCACATGAAACAGTCAGAATCCAAGCTCCTTAAATTGCTCGACTCGTTGAATGAAAGCACCACCGAACTCGAGCGTTCCCAGGCGCGCGTCGAGAAGATCTACGAAACTTCGCGAGTCCTCGGCGAAATCCATGACGATCAGGAGATCACTCGCGACGTGTTTCACATTGTCGATTCGATATTGGGATTTGAGATGTGTTCAATTCAACTCTGCTCGCCCGACTTGAGTTATCTTTACGAACGCGGACGCCTTGAAGACGGCGAGCGCAAAACCGCAAACTTGCGCGAAGTCATCGCACTGGACGGCATTGTTGGCGAAGTTGTTCGCACGGCTGAACCGAAAAGACTGATTGATCTCGATCATAACGACAATTATATTCCGACAATCAGTAACGCCAGGAGTGCACTGATTGTACCGATGATCTCTCATGGAAGGGTGATTGGCATTCTGCAGGCCGAATCTACACGTCTGAATCGTTTCAGCGATACCGACCAGAAAGTTGCCTCAATACTCGCAGCTTCCGCAGCATTGGCGTACGAGAACAGTCGCCTGCACAACGAACTGGAGAAGATGGTTGTCATCGACGATTTGACCAACGTCTATAACTATCGCTATTTTGCGGATCGGCTCGCCGACGAAGTCAAGCGCGCTACGCGCTATCGCCAGCCGCTGTCGCTGATCATGGTGGATATTGACTGGTTCAAACGCATCAATGACACCTACGGGCACGAATCCGGCAACGTGCTCCTCAAAGGCATCGTGCGCGTCATCGCCACGAATATCCGCGATACCGACACGCTGGCTCGATATGGCGGTGAGGAGTTTATTATCATTCTTCCGCAGACCGAACATGACGATGCGGAAGTTATCGCCGAGAGAATACGCAGCGAAATCGAGCGATCAACCTTCGGCGACGGCATCAAACATCCAAAACTAAGCGCCACCGTTTCAGTCGGCATCACCACCTATCCCGATAATGGCCACAGCGAAGACGAACTCGTGCAGTTGGTCGATCGCGCGATGTATCTCGCCAAAGGTAGCGGCAAGAACGCAGTAGTCACTGTCTGATGAGCCAACTTCGCCGGCAAATCGGTTCCCTGATCATCTGCGGTTTCGATGAGGCAGTGCTTCCGGCGAACCTGCGGTCCTTATTAGAACAAAGCGCACTGGGCGGAATAATCCTCTTCGCTCGAAACTACCACACTTCAGCGAAACTCATGAAACTCACCGATTCAGTGAGATCGTGCACGCAAGGGATGACATTCACCGCAGTAGATCAGGAAGGCGGCCGCGTTGTCCGATTGAGCAGTGATTTTCCGGTATTTCCATCGCCGCGGCATTTCGGCGAGCGCAACGATCTCGATGGCCTGGCCAATGCCACCGAAGTTACAGCACGAGCGCTCCGTCATCATGGAGTCAATCTCAATCTGGTGCCGGTCTGCGATCTCGACCCCGGAGATTCCGGTCATGTTCTCCACTCGAGAGCCTACTCAAGCGACACACAGGCCGTTTCAGCTTGCGCCCGTCGGCAAGTAGAAGTACTTCATGCCAACAATGTCATGTCTTGCGCGAAACACTTTCCCGGTCTTGGCTCCGCTACCGGCGATCCGCATTTTCAGGTTTCGCATTCAAATCAGTCGTTAGATAGATTCCGGGAACATGATTATCTGCCGTTTGCAGCGGCTGTCGCCGCAGGTGTTGACATGGTTATGCCTACCCATCTGCGGGCACCGGCACTTGACCAGGATAACATCGTGACTTTCTCCAGCAAGGTCTTGCAGGTCGAATTGCGGTCCTTTGTCGGTTTTGCGGGACTGGTAATCAGTGATGATTTACAGATGCTCGGCGCGCTCGAAGGCACTGATCAAATCGAAGCGGGAAGGTGCGCAATTCTGGCGGGGTGTGATCTCTTGATATACGCGAATCTGCAGGATTCAATCGACAGCTTACTCGACGGTTTGGAAGCATTGGCGGAGCTTGACGCCAATTTGCGCTTACGTGTCAGTGAGAGTCACCAACGAGTCGTTGCGTTTCGAAATAATAACCCCCAATACTTCAGTGCATGAGATCTGTATCCTTAGAAGAAGTACTTCAGAAGAAATCTCGCCTGACATTAGGCTTGATGTCGGGAACTTCCGCAGACGGTCTAGATGTAGCTTATTGTGAAGTGAATGTCAGCAATCATTCCCTGAAGAACCTGGCCGGCGAGTCGATTCCGTATCCAACCAATCTTCGGGAGAAGATCTTGGGTATCGCTCAAAGGAGAAATGCGGATCTTGCCGACCTTCTTGCGCTTTCGAGTTACCTTGGCCATTTCTATGCCGACGCCATTGAACTGTTCTGCCGACATCACGAGATAACCAAACGCGGCGTTGATCTTGTTGGAAGTCACGGCCAAACCGTGGCTCACTTATCAAAACCGTTGAGATTTCTGGATCGATCTGTCACGGGAACATTACAGATCGGTGAGGCGGAGGTAATTGCGAAGAGAATAGGCGCTGTCACCGTCTCGGACTTTCGCAGCGGCGACATTGCACTTGGCGGATCAGGCGCGCCATTGACGCCGATTTATCATCGCTCCCTGTTTTCGCACGAAGGCAAGTTCAACGTAGTTGTGAATATCGGAGGCATCGCCAATATCACGTTGCTCAAGTACGATGACGAATGCCTGGCGACCGATACCGGACCGGGTAACTGCCTGCTTGATACGGTGATGAGGAGTAAGACGGATCGACATTTTGACGACGACGGTAAGCTCGCGGCGTCGGGCGCGATAGACGAAGTTCTTCTTTCGAAGTTTCTTCGGGCCGAAGTCCTGCAGCGTAAGCTGCCGGTATCGCATGACCGGGGAGAGATCCTGCAATTGCTTGAAGATGAGGGCATTGCGAACAGCATGAACAAGATGAGCACGGAAGATCTCTTGGCGACGCTCGGTGAGCTTACATCTATCACGATAAAACACGCAGCGGACCAGTTGCTTGGGAACGCCATTCCCGATTCCGTGATTGTATGCGGAGGCGGTGCGCACAATTCATACTTGATGCAGCGTCTTCAGACTCACTTTTCTCTTTCAAAAGTCACGAGTGCGGCAAAGTTTGGTGTCGATGTTGACTTTGTCGAAGCCGAAGCATTTGCGTATCTTGCCAACTTGTCGTTGAGTTCGTTGAGCGGCAATATGCCGCAAGTCACAGGTGCATCCAGAGCCGCCATCTTGGGAA
The DNA here is from genome assembly GCA_964592145.1 of uncultured Ignavibacteria bacterium. Classification (GTDB taxonomy): domain Bacteria; phylum Zixibacteria; class MSB-5A5; order CAIYYT01; family CAIYYT01; genus JADJGC01. The sequence goes on along the minus strand of CAZQBX010000002.1, from coordinate 124,284 downwards.
AGATTTCGTTGCCATGAGATTTAAGACTCTTCTGATTCAGATCTTCGCGATCCTGCTCGTCTCTTCGTGCGCAAGAATGAACTACGCCGTCCGTCAAGAGGGTTATGACAAACTCAAGCAGCCGATCATTCGCGTTCGCGTTTTACACACGAAAGACAAAGTCGAAGTTGGCGCCAAGGGCGATTGCGTGGTGCGTACCTGGGGTGTCAATGATGAGAAGTCGGCTTACTTTTCGGCCGTCAACGTTGTGGTCAAACCGGATGGTCCGCTACTGGCGCTGTTTGATCTAAAAGGCAATCGACTTGAATCAAAGTTACGACGAGTCACCGTAGTCGCGGAGAAGAAAAGCTGGCTGTGGCTCGATAAACGCAAGTTCCGCGGCATTTTCGACTTCTATCCGGATGGGCACGATACAATGTACGTCGTTAATGTTCTTCACGTCGAAGACTACCTTCGCGGCGTTCTGGCACCGGAGATTGGCAGACGCAAGCCGGAAGAACTCGAGGCCGTTAAAGCCCAGGCCGTGGCAGCCAGAACCTATGCCCTGGTTACGCGCGACAAATATCCGGACAAGGAGTATGATCTCGTCAATGAGATACTCGACCAGGTTTATACAGGAGTCGAAGGCGAGCAACGACTCTGCGATATCGCCCTCAAGCAGACCAGGGGAGAAGTAATGAAGGCCGGCGGTAAGTTGATCGACGCGTTTTATCATTCAACATGCGGCGGCCATACCGATAACATTGAAGATGTGTGGGAAAAAGACCCGAAGTCATACCTGCAAAGTGTAGAAGATGACACCTTCTGCAATTGGTCCAAGTACTATACTTGGGACGAAGAATTCCCGGCAGCGACGCTGCTTTCGAATATTCGAACCTATCTCAAGTCAACCGGCAGAACCCACTCACGCCTCGGAAGCCAGCTGAAAGATATCCAAGTCGAATCGCGCTCAACCGGCGGACGAATTACTTCTCTGGGAGTCTATACTGAAGCCGGAACGACTGCCCTCGGAAAGGATATCATTCGCTGGGCTTTTGCCCGTCCCGGATTGCCGGGAATTCTCCGCTCGTCGGATTTTGATCTCGAATTGAAACGCGATACCGCGAATCGTGTGTCGACGGTGGCCATTCACGGCCGCGGCTATGGTCATGGAGTCGGAATGTGTCAATGCGGTGCGATTGGACGGGCGCGAGCTGGATTTTACTACGACGAGATTCTCACCCACTATTACACCGGTGTCGTCATCGAAAAATTGTATTGATCAACTTCTAACAACTTTCATATCTACTGGTCATGCAAAAGTACGGCCTGTCATTGATGCTTGTGCTGATCATCTCCAGTTGCACGCTTTCTGACCTGAAGGCGAGCATAAAGAACCGGCCTTTTTCAATTCAACTCGATTTGTACGGCATCCAGCCGGCGCTCAACGATTCAGCACAGATCTGGCTCTTCAGTCCATACTTCGGCGGGGATGTGCAATTCATGATCTCGCAACGGGCGGCGCTCGTCGCTTCCGTTCGATCCGGCAAAGTCTACAACGACTCGGTAAGTACCTCGATCTTCAACGTCAATCGAGATCGCGCGAATCGCCGCTGGTACTTCACGAGCGTGGCTCTTGGTCCAAAATTCTACCTTGGCCAACGTGACCACACATCACCCTATTTCCTGACGCGTTTCGAAATGCTGCTCTGGAACATCAAGTCGTTTCCAGAAAATGAACTGATAGTGGTTGAAGGTGGCGACGGCAATCAACGCGATTACAAGGCGACAGAATTGGGTGTCACGGCTGGGTTTGGTCTTGAACAACTGTTTTCCGATCGCGTTGCATTTTCAATTGGTGCGGAATTCACTTACCTCACCGGTCTTGGCGCAGACTTCGCTCAGTGGGTAAAGAACTCGCGCTCACGCGGAATCCTTCAGTTTGGCGCGGGCGTCTCGATTCACTTTGGCCGCAATCGGCAGAACTTGCTCAAGGAAGCCGAAACGGACGAGCGGCCACGTGGTCGAGTCAGCCGCAAGGTCTATGAAGATGATTCCAACGCGGTAGTCGATACCGGCAAGATCCGATTGGAGACACCTCCTCAGGAGAGCACCACTACGGCAACCCAGAACGTCGCAGCCAATGTGGCACAAGATCAGGATTCTGACGGTGTTGTGGATACGTTCGACAAATGCACTGAGACACCAGCCGGTGTCATTGTCGATGGTGATGGCTGTCCGCTTGATTCAGACAAGGACGGCATCTATGATGGCAGAGACCGCTGTCCGCAAACAGACAGTGTGGATGTTCAATTCGTCGATTCAACGGGATGTGCCCCCGATTCGGATACCGACGGCGTTCCGGATTTCCGTGATTCTTGCCCCAATTCGGCAAGCAATACTGCGGTCGACAGCAGTGGTTGTCCGGCAGACTTGGACAATGATGGTGTCGAGAATGCACAGGATCAGTGCCCCGATACCCCGGAAACGATGCCGGTAGATAAAAGCGGTTGCCCTGATCTTGCGAAGATATTCGTCAAGTGTGTCTTCCAAACGCTGTTCGAATCCGGTGAAGTCAGAATTGCTGCGGGAAGAGCCGCACTTCTCGATACGGTTGTCGTAATGCTGAAGAGTTTCCCTCAAGTCTCGGTGATGGTCTATGGCTACACCGATGATGTCGGTCCTAATGATGGCAATCTCCGGCTTTCGCAGAATCGCGCCAACGCGGTTAAGAACTACTTGGTGGCGGCCGGTGTGGCCGAGAGTCGCGTGCTCGCAGTAGGCAGGGGAGAAACCAATTTCGTTGCGAGTAATCGAACGCGTAGCGGACGCGAGCAAAATCGCAGGATTGAGCTGGAGTTTAAGTTCTGAAACGAGAGAAATCAGTTCGTCGCGATTGCTTCCGAGGCAACTACCGGTTTTCTCCGGAAGACTCTCAACACGATTGCGCCGGCTCCTAATGACCATGCAGCCAAATACACCAGCCAACCCAGAATCGGTATCTTGAAGAGAATTGCCAGCACAAATAGCCCCAGAACCAGCGACCAGCCCAAAGACACCTTTTTGCCCTTGCGCATCAGACCAATAAGGAACATCCCAATCGCAATTGCCGTAAGAACTTTTGCAATGAAGAAAATCAGTGTATAGAGTGTCAACCCGGCAATAGCCGCCGGCAGGCCAAACATCGTGACGCCCGTCAGCACAATCGCAACCGGCATCAACAAGATGATCGCCAATCCGAGCAATCCCGAAATCGGTCCGTTAGTCCGAATCTCATCGAGGACGGAGTAAACCGCCGAACGACGAATCACAATCAAGAGAACCCCCACAATGATCGATCCGACCAGAAACACTCCCGACCAGATTAGACTCCCGGGCGGCGGTACCAGGCCGCTCAGCGTACTCGATTCTCCATCACCCGTTCGCTTCTTCCAGCGCGTCTCACCAAGCACCTGCGATTCGGCTGAGATTTTCGCTTTCTCCTTGGATTCATAGTTGAAGTCCCCGCCTACGTAGGCGCCGGGCGCAATGGAGATTTTGTTCGCTTTGACCTTGAGATCGCCTTCGATGCGTCCGGTAATCGTGACAATGTTGGCATAAACATAAGCATCCGAGCCAACCTGACCATTGAGAAAGACTTCAGTGCCGAAAATGGCGATGTCTCGTCCGATTTCAGCATCGGCGCCGAGGGTGACTTCGCTTGCAAATGCAGTCACATCGCCTTCAACGAGTGAGCTGATATTGACCGACTGTGCAAATGTTCGCAATGAACGGCAGATCTCGCCGTTAACCGTAATGCGTTGCCCGACGGCGTTTAGATTGCCGTCGATCATTCCATCAAAGGAGAGCGTTCTTGATGCTGCAATCAGATCGCCCAACAGACTGCCGTCAAAATTGACCGTCCCGCCGGCTAACAGCAAGTCTTCCTGGAAGTCGCCGCTTAAATAGATTTCGTCGGATGATTCGAAGTAAAACGCAGCAAGGGGACTGTGGAGGATTAGCCCGACAACGACTGTAATCAGAACCTGACGAACATTTAGCAACTGCATAGATCGAAATCTCCCACACCTAATATAACGAGTGTCAATCTACGAGGTTACCTTAAACTTCTATCATTCTGACGATACAAGTTTCAACTTCCAGCAACTGCCAATCAAATTGCGACTGTCGTGAACTTGAGGGTGAATCCAATTCACTCGTGTGTGCGCTTGTTGTTGCAGTCCTTTCACCTTTGCCTGCAGTCCGTCTAGAAGCAGTCGGCTTGAGCTGGGTTTATTCCATGATTGTTTATTTTGCACTTTTTTTGAACCGCACCAATCTGATGTCGACCATTTGAGCGAAGGATATGATGGAAACTGAACTTATGATGAACTCGCTCGAACAACACAACTCGCTTTACCAATTGGCGTACAAGAAGTTCATGAACAATGAAATTGAGTATGCCCGGCAGTTGGCGCTTGAAGCTGTCTCAAAAGCACATGAATTCTATCTAAATATGCAGCTTTCCGTTCCGGTCGACAAATTCAATTGCCGGGCGCAAAGCCTTCTGGAAATGATTGAAAGGCGTTCGCTACTGGACAAGAAGTGAACCCTTGGAATGGGTCGGCGGATGGCCTTCGGACCACGAGCAAACCGTCGACCCTCCCGAACCGAATTGACATCCTAAACTCCCACTCTCCCACACGAAGCCGAATGCCCGATTCGGTAAGAAGCGGCCTGCCCCCGACAGGCCGCTTCTGTTTTCTGGTACCACAATTCATCGATATTCAAGCGTATTACCTGTCAGGGCAATCTTGACAGACTCGCTAAGGATTGTTATTCTGATTTAAGATAGACTGGAGACTGATTTGGCCATTTCGACACGTGGAAGATACGGAGTAAGAGCGCTTCTGGCGATTGTAAAAGCCAATGGTCCACTTTCGACTGCGCATATCTCCAAACTGGAAGATATTTCCCTCCCGTATCTGGAACAGATCTTCAATAAGCTCAAACGTGCAGGTATCGTACGCGCCAAGCGTGGCGCCCAGGGTGGATACTTGCTTTCTCGGCCGGCAGATACGATCTCGGTTGGAGAGATCATCGGGATTCTCGATGGACCGGTCAAATTCAGCCAGTGCCACCACCCGGACCATGAGGAAGAATGCGAGAAAAGAGATATCTGCGCGTCTCGCCGCTTCTGGTCAGATCTGGAAAACGACGTAAACAGCAAACTGCACAAAACCTCCCTGCAGGACCTCAAGAACATTGAAACCGGCCTGATTGAACAAGTGCAGGCGCATGACGGTGAAACAAATCTACTTCGATCATAACAGCACGACGCCTCTTGATCCTCGTGTTCTCGACGCCATGCTGCCGTATCTTCGCGAAACTTACGGCAATGCCTCTTCGGTGCATTCGATCGGCCAGTCAGCCCGAGCCGGTTTGGAGCAGTCGCGTGAGAAGCTGGCAACACTACTCGGCTGCCGACCTGATGAGCTGTATTTTACGTCGGGTGCAACCGAATCCAACAACATCGCGATTAAAGGAGTTGCCGAGGCGCTCGCCCATAAAGGCCGCCACGTCGTCACCACCAAGACCGAACATCAGGCAGTGCTTGAGCCGTGTAAGTACCTGGAGAAGCACGACTGCGTGGTCACCTATCTCGATGTTGACTCACAGGGATACGTCAGCATTGATCAACTGCTCTCTGCAATTCGCCCCGACACAACTCTTGTCTCGATCATCATGGCCAACAACGAAACCGGAACTCTGCAGGATATCGTATCGCTGGCAAATGCCGCTCGCGAAAGAAATGTGTATTTCCACACCGATGCTGTACAGGCGGTTGGCAAGATGCCGGTCGACCTGCATGAGCTGGGTGTAAACCTGGCTTCCGGTACGGCACATAAATTCTATGGCCCGAAGGGCGTGGGATTTCTGTACGCGAAAGTCGGCACTCGATTTCTGCCGCACACGCACGGCGGCTCCCACGAGCGCGGCAAACGCGGCGGTACTGAGAATGTCGCAGGAGCGGTCGGTATGGCGGCAGCGCTGGAATTGAGCATTGCGGAACTTGATGCGGTCACAAAGCACGTTGCCGGACTTTCCGGCCGGCTGACCAGTGGAATTCTCGAGAGGATTCCTGATTCGCGTCTTCACGGCGACCCGAAGCACGGCAATCGCGGGACGATGTTTTTCACCTTTCCGGGTGCCGATGGCGAGGCGATCATTCTCTCACTCGATATGGCGGGTATTGCCGTGTCATCGGGGTCGGCATGCACGTCCGGTGCCACTGAGCCATCGCATGTGCTCGTGGCGATGGGCGTTCCGCCGCAGGAAGCATCTTCCGCAATCAGGTTCTCTCTTGGCAAAGACAATACCTCCGAAGAGATTGACTATCTCCTTGAGACCTTGCCTCAGATTGTGGAACGCTTGCGTAGAATGTCACCGCAGTATGTGGCAAAGTAGACGGGGGCAAAGATTATGACCGACAATTCGAAGACACTTGTTGCAGTCGCCATGTCGGGCGGAATCGACAGCTCCGTCGCCGCAGTGATGCTAAAACTTCAGGGCTACAATGTTATTGGCCTCACGATGAAATTGTGGGACTTCGCCGAAGTCGGTGGCGAAGACAAACAAGTCTCTCGCCGCTGTTGCTCGCTGGAGATGTTCGACGATGCCCGCAGTGTCTGCTTCAAATATGGCATTCCCCACTATGTCCTTAACATGCACAAGGATTTCCACGACACCGTGATCAATGACTTCGTATCGGAATATGTTCAGGGCCGTACGCCGAATCCCTGTGTCGTCTGCAACTACAAAATCAAGTGGGAACTGCTCGAAAACAAAGTCAAGCAGCTCGGCTGCGACTATCTCGCAACCGGCCACTATGCACGCATCCAGCGCGACGAATCCAGCGGCCGCTACCAGATTCTCAAAGGCATCGACCCGACACGCGACCAATCCTACTTCCTCTGGGGACTCAAACAGGAATCGCTGGCGCGGACAATTTTTCCGCTGGGTGATCTGCACAAGACGCAGGTGCGCGATCTTGGCCGCGAGTATGGATTGATCAATGCCGAACGCGAGGAATCGCGCGAAATCTGTTTTGTGCCCGACAACAACTATTCGCGATTGGTCGAGAAGAAGCATCCCGAACTCGCCAAGCCGGGCAAGATCCGCGACACAGCGGGCAAGGTCGTCGGCACGCACGAAGGATATTTCCACTACACGATCGGCCAGCGCAAGCGCATTCAAATCAACACCACCGAGAAAAAGTTCGTCACCGCGATCGATGCCGCAAACAATGAGATCGTGATCGGCGATGAGGATGACCTTCTGGTCGAGACCTTCGAGGTCAAAGAGGTCAACTGGGTGGCGAATAATCCGACCGGAAATGGCGAATCGTTTGAGGCTTTGGTGCGCATCCGCTATTTGCACAAACCGGTGCCGGGTACCGTCACACTCTTGACAAACGGGAACGTAGCTATTAAACTACATGATAAGCAACGCGCGGTGACTCCCGGTCAGAGTTGCGTTTTCTACGATGACGACATCGTCCTGGGAGGTGGCAAGATCGCGTAATTGGTGAGAATGAGTCTGCAGGGCAGTCGGTCGAAAAGGGCAAGATAATCAGGCACAGCGTGTTTTCAAATTGTTGGGAATAAATCCTTCCTTGACTTGTAATGTCATAGACATTATGATCCATATAACAGATCGATCTTTAACTCAGTGCAAGTGTATGTCTGCGTGCACTGAAATCACAAGATTGGACTGAAAATGCCGGGTTGTGAAGACCCATCTCTCACCAAAAGGAGAATGCCATGATCGGCAGGAGAAGATTTCTCACAGGGCTCATGATCGCGCTTTGCCTCATCGCACAGGCAAAAGCCGAGACGATACCGTTTGACTACTGGTATGGGCGAATCATTGGGCGAACGCAAATACAGTCCATCCATGATGCCTACAATGACGAACGCGGGGCGTTGACTACGAGTCTCAAAACGGGCTATGGCGACGCGGTGAGCGTAAATCTCGGGTCGTTGTCTGAAATTGGTCCAACCAGCCAGTCAAACGTCTTTCAGGTGAAGTTTCTGCGTCCGAAACTTGGCGCAGTCGTCGGACTGGGTCCAAGAATGCGTTTGAATATCGATAATCTTGATTGGCAGGAAGACTCCGAATTCCGGAGCGGCGGTACTAGTCTCAATTTCACCCAGCAGTCGCGATTCATCTCTGACCAGACATTGCGAATTCTGCACAGAGAAATAGAGTATGATGCGGAACGTTCTCTCTATCACTATGACGCAGGTATGCTCATGCAGCCGGGGAATTGGAGCCTTGATGTAAGATTACAAACAAGCATCAGCGACTACTCGCGCAAGAGTCAAGGGATGATCTACACTTATCTGGGTGGCGCGTTTTTTCGGAAGGTAGTGGAGGAAAATGATTCGCGAACCTGGTTAGCTCGAGTGGTTTCAAGCTATGGCGTAAGTCGCAAGCTTCAACTTACATGGGGACTGGAACACAACCATGGCAACAATCCTGCATATCACAATAGTCAATTGTATGAGCCGAACAACCTTGACTCGCTTGTGGCTAAATCGACAGAAGAACAAGAGACTAAACTCCGCAACAGTGAGATATTTGTCGAACCGGTATTTCTTCAGAGCAATCACCACTGGGTAAGTGCCAAGCTATCTTACCGAAACAATAGCAGAACAGTCGACACCGAAACGATCAACGGAATCAAGAACGAAGTCGCCGTTCCAGTACTGACAACATATGAGACTGACAGTCACATCTACTCGATATCGTCTGAGCACACGTGGATATCCAAGCACACTCCAATTACTCTTCAGCAAGTCCTTGATGATCACGGCGCATACTACAACCATCGGCTTCCAACCGGAACCATCCGGGTAAATTCGTCGTTCAGTCTTCGTCTCGAACGTCGTGATGCGAAAGATGTGCGCGAACGAGTCTATAATCCAGTTCGCGAAGTCAGATCATATTTCACACGTGCTGACCGAATTATGGCGTGGAGCGAGGCCACCTACTATTCCAAGTACAATCTCGATTTGAAGATGCGATTTACGCTGAATCGCGAGGCAACTGGCGGCAATGATATTGGGAACGTAGTGGCAGACTATCACACCCAGTCACATGGTTTCGATTTCCAATTGGCGTATTACTCGTTTCGCTGGGATCCGGATCAGCGACAGTCAATTGGCTGGGACAAGGTCAACGACATTGACTATCTTTTCGGGCCGTTGATGCAGCCGGGAGACTGGTGTGCTTCGATATCTGTTATACCGCCCGCACATCGTTGGACGGCGCGTTATTCCGACAATAATATCTTCAACTTCTTCAAAGGCGAATCCAATAACCGGTGGATATTGTCCTACTCAAGCGCTCTCGGAGTATGCGAAGGCGTCGAGATCGGGTTAGGTGCCACATATCAACAAGATTTGACTACATCCGCCTATGACCCTGACTACTCAAGTCGATACCGATACGACAGATGGACAGTAAGACCGCATTTTCGTTGGCAACCGGGGACGCGATTCAGGATGGACTTCACTGCCGAGGAGTACTACTCTGACTATGACGGAGTTACGTGGAACGGTTACTACGAAACTCGTGAGCACGAATACCGCCACACCTGGGCAATAAGAGTCGTCTACAGCATTTTGATCTGAACCTTAGGTGATTGACACAAAGGACCGATTCTTATAGAGTAGTGCGTTGTGAGTAATATTCCTTTAACGAGGTATACGTATGGTCAAAATCACCTATCACGGGCATTCCTGTTTTGAGATTACCGACGGTCAGCACAATTTAATCATCGACCCGTTTGTATCTGGAAATCCACTGGCAAAGGTTAAGCCGTCTGACATTCACGCTCATTTTGTGATCGTGTCGCACGGGCACGGCGATCATTGGGGCGACACTGAAGAAATCGCCAAAGCCAACCACGCAATGGTAATCGCAAACTTCGAACTCACACAGTACGCGGCCAAGCAAGGTTGCATGATCCATCCGCTGCATATCGGCGGCAAAGCCAACTTCCCGTTTGGCTGGCTCAAACTTACGATTGCTCATCACGGTTCCTCAATGGGCGAAGCTGACGATTACGGCGGCAATCCGGCCGGTATCTTGCTGAACATCGGTGGCAAAACCATCTATCATGCCGGTGACACCGGGCTGTTCCTCGATATGAAGCTGATCGGTGAGATGAACGCTATCGACCTCGCTCTGCTTCCGATCGGCGACAATTTTACCATGGGACCGGTTGACGCGGCGAAAGCCGTGGAGTTCTTGCGGCCCCAAAAAGTTGTGCCGATGCACTACAACACCTTCGACATGATCAAACAAGACCCGAACGAGTTCGCCAAACTGGTGCGGGTACAGGGAATAGAGTGTACCGTAATGTCATCAGGCGATACGCTGAAGCTTTAATCCAACACCGGCAATCTTCCGCCAGTTTTTTGTACCGACTCCTGTCCAATGATTCGTATGTTGAACGCACCGGTGCGTCGCGAATCTGACATAAACGAACTTGAGCTATTGGCCAAGGTCGCCCAGGGGGATAGATCTGCCTTTAAGGCGCTCTTTGATGCACATTCCAATCATGTCTATAGTGTGTGTTTTAGAATGCTCGGCAATCCGGGCGATGCGGAAGAAATCTCCCAGGATGTCTTTTTGACGCTGTGGCAGAAAGCGAACAGCATTCGCGGTGAGGCAAAGCTCTCTACGTGGCTGCACAGGGTCGCCGTCAACAAGTCAATTAACTACCGCAAGCGCGGCGGCGTTTTCAGCAGAATCAAGCAAATCATGTCGATTGACACCGAGGAAATCTCGCTGGCCGAACAGCTCCCGGCGCCTGATTCGGAGCGTCCCGATATGAAACTTGAGTCCCGGGAAGCCGGAGAGCAACTTGCCGACTTGATGAAGGAACTTCCGGAGCGCCAGCGGGAAATCTATTTGCTGCATAAACTTGAAGGATTGAGCTACAAAGAAATCGCGGAAGAAATGGACCTTTCGCTATCGTCCGTAGAATCGTTGATGCACCGGGCGAAGCAAAACTTACAGAAAGTCATGCTCAAGCGCTTCAAAAACAGGCGCAAGTAAGTCGGGGATGGTAATGTCCAATATGCGAATGATGGAGGAGACACTTGTTTAGATGTAGTGACATTGAAGGCAGATTGATGGAAGTTCTCGAAGGAGAACTGAATCAGGCCGACTCCGCAGCTGTTATCGAACACCTGCGCGACTGTCCTGATTGCCGTAATCTGATCGCGCACTATCAACCTCTTTTCAAGGCGGAAGCAAGTGTTCCGACCACGGCGCCGGAATCGCTTTGGCGCAAGATTCAGATCAGCCTCAACGAGCTGGAAGAGGGCCGTCAGTCACAGCCTACCCCGTTTCCCAAACGGCGGCCCTTGTTCGGCTATGCTCTTCAGACCTTCGGCGTTGCGATTGCAATAATTGCCGGAGTACTGCTTGGACAATCACCGGAAAGTCAGCAAACAACCTACGAAGACGAATACGCTTCATACTATGCTGGTGCACTGACCGAAACGGTGTTGCCGATTTCCGAAGTATATGAACAAGTGAGCGAAGGTCAGGGGGAGAGTCGATGAAGATTCGCACACTGGTTTATCTCGTCATCCTGTTGCTGGTTGTTAACGTCGCGGCAATCTCGACGATTGTGTACTACCGCATATCTGCGCGGCAGAGTGAAATGCGCATGCCGTTTGGCCGGGGAGATGGACCGCCTCCGGCGGATATGCCGAGGCTCACGAAAGAAGAGCGGATGATGATGGAGCGGTCACGCCAACAAGCAGATAGCGTCATCGCACCACTTGCAGAAAAAATGAGTATCCATCGCCGCGACTTATTGGAGGAGCTCAAGAAAGATACCCCTGATACCAATCGGGTTTACCAACTAATCGGTGAGATTGGCGTACTGCAGAGCGCAATCCAGAAGCAGATGGTAACCCAGTTTCTGAATGACCGTGATTCGCTTCGTCCTGATCAGCGGGCGCGACTTCTGAAGATGATTGAAGAACGCAGCCGTTGGCAGGAACGAAGACAGATGGGCGGTCGACGAATGATCCGTGACTTTTAGGTGAGTGGATTTTCGAAAGGAGAAAATCATGAAATGGAAACTCGCAACAATTGTGGCCGTGCTGACTCTGGCTCTCGCCGCGGCGCTGCCGCTGTTTGCGCAAGAAGCCGATGACGTCGATGTCGACAATGACGAAATCGCGTGGGCTGGTGGTTGGGGACACGGTGACGGACCCGGTGGCGGACCCGGCAAGGCGATGATGGAAGAACTCGCCCTGACCAAGGAGCAACTACAGAAGATGGATCAGATGCGTTCGACGCATCGCAAGGAAATGATCCCGCTTCGTGCGCAAGTGAAGGTCAAGCAAATCGAATTGAATGAGTTGTTCGACTCTGATGCCGCGATCGGTACGATCAACAGCAAGATCGATGAGATCAGCAAGCTGCGAACCGACATCGCCAAGAAACAGGCGGCTCATCGGGTAGCCATGCGCCAACTGCTCACGCCCGAGCAACGTGAGATTTGGGACAGCAGACCGAAGATGATGGGTAAAATGGGTGGTCATGGCAAGGCAATGATCGAACGCGGAATGAGAATGAATCGCATGGACTGCGAGGAACGTGGCCCGCGCTGTGGCGGAAGAGGACGCGGCCTTTAGTAAGCAGACAGCCTAACCTCCTGTGGAGCGGGTGCGTATCCCGCTCCATCGTCTTAGCCGGCGGTTCTTGCCCATAGCAACCGCCGGTTTTGTATTATCAGCGTCATCTCCGTTGTCGGAAAAGCAGATGAGACTTCATCTCAGTAGAATTTCCGTAGTTCTCCTCTGCGTATCGATCCCGAAACGACGCTGAAGTTAGTATCTCCTGAGAGGTCGGGTAGTCGCGTGCGATGAAAATCCAATCGGCTTTGACCGAATCGACAAATTGCAGGTACTCACCGCGAAGATTGTAATCGATCGCCTGTGGCGTTACCAAGCCGTCGCGGTCGATGATCTTTCCGCGATAGTGGTAACCGAAGTGCCCAATGTCTTCGGCAAGGACGATGTCGTCGGTTTGAGAATGAGCATTGAGGTACTCCGCTGCTGCAATGTGATTTGCCTCGTACCAAGCCATTTCGCGCTTAAGATCGGCTATCCTGCCAAATGAAACCACGCCGAGGATTATGATGATCGCAATCGAGCAGATAATCGCGGCACTGCTAAGTCGGTACTTGGCGCAGAGAATGCCGAAGAATCTACCAACTAGCACAAAGATCAATGGCAGTGCCGGTGCCGCGTACCAGAAAAATATCCGAGGTGAAAAAAACGCCAGGCCGGACACCAATCCCAAGGCAGTAAGCGCAACCAAAACGCTTCTATCCCGCTTGAATGCGAGCCAGAACGTTACCGCTATCAACATAAGAAACGCCATAACTCCCGGTGTTGTACCAAGCGTCATCATCTCACCTAAGCGCCCCAACAGTCCGGAGTCGACGTCGTGATAGAGTGCTGATTTCGCAGCTACCGAATTTGGCAGAACCATACCAAAATAGGAAGCGGCGAACACTACCCATCCTCCAATAAGAAAAAGCGGCGGAAGAAGAACTCGCCACAGTCGCGGTGCCCGATCCACTATTGCAGTAATCGCCACGACCGTGAGCAGCCCCAAACCTTCCGGCCTGGTTAAGGCGGCAAGACCCGCAATCGTACCTGCCTGCCAGTGCTCCTTCTGAAATGCCTTCATCAGGCCAACGACAAGAAGCATCGTGAACAGCGCTGTCTCGAGTCCGCAGATATCGCTGATCAGGTTGCGCGGATATACTGAATAGATGATTGCCGGCAGGGATGAGGCCTGCCCGGCGCCGCAAGCGTGTGCTAAACGGATGAGTACGAACGCCGTCACCGCAGCGCACACGATCGAAATGCATAAGGCCGCCAGCGAGGTCGGAATTCCGATAGCCCCGAGAAGTCCAAGGAGCACGGTGAAGAGCGGCGTGGTAGTACCGCACACTTGCTCGCCAATATTGTAAACGAATCCGTTACCGGCTGCCAAGTTCTCCGCGTAGCGAAATGTGATCAGAGCATCATCGACTTGATATCCTGTTGCACAGTGAACGGCAATTCGCGCGATCACACAGAGCGCCACTACTGCAATGACGATTCTGTGATTACTCTTCTCTGGGTTGTTCATGGATTCTGCCCAGGAGATATCGCCGGGCATCAGTCAACGTTTGCAGAAGTTGATACCGACTAAATGTGTTATTCAATTGCCGTTCATCGAATCTCCAGGCGTCCAGGATGACGGGATCTATGATCAGATACTCCACACCAAGGGAATCCGCATAGCGTTCAACAAAAGATGCCGACTTCTCTTTGCCGGCTGCGCGATCAGCACCCCACCACGACTGAATTACAAACTTGCCTTGCTGCATAAAGACGAAATCGAAAGGTGCCATCACAAGAGTTCCGGCTTGCATATGGCTGGCCAATTCTTCGTTAACAGCGATCTGATTCTGATTCCGCAGGAGTGCTGCTTGTGCGAGCGCAAAGGCACCATAAATGAAGAATACTGACACCCAGACTCGGAAGACAACTGCTATATGTCGACGCCATCCAAGAGAAAGTTCCGTCAGGTTGCACCACACCTGCCCCACAATCATTGCCATCAGAGGCACCAGCGGAATCATGTAACGGGTGAATTTCGGCAAAGGCGATACTGCAAGCACGACAGCGGTGACAATAAGGTACATTAAGCTAAAGCGATTCTTGCGCCAGAAATCTCCACCCATAAACGGTATGGCCAAGATGAACCAGACAGTCAACCCGATCACTTCGGGCTTCCGCAGAATACGTTTGTGTTCCGTCAGGAGATTCACGAACGGCTGCCACCAGTCAAGTTTGAAAGAGGTAGTCATAAGCGGGTTGTGGATTGTCTGTTCGAGGAACAGCTCACGACTTGTGAAGTATCCTGACAGGTAAGGCGAAAAACCAATCAATCCAAAAAGCAAGACTGTAAGCGCCGGTGACCATTTCTGCTCTATCAGCAAAGCTACGAATCCAGCAATGACGAATACGAATCCAAAGGCATGCGTCAATCCGGCAAGGCCCGCAAACAAGCCGGCGACCGCAAACCAAAGTAGGTTTCGGCTCTGAAGATTGGAATTGATGATCAGAAAGCTTGAGACTCCGAAGAAGAGAAGCAACGCCTCGGGGCGAAACTCCAGCATCTGAAGCCAAAATACCGGAGTAAACATCAAAAGGGCGATGACCCGCCAAGCTAAACTCCTATTGTGACTACTCTGCAGGTGACGGAATAGCAGTACCAAGGTCAACAATCCGGCTGCAAAAGATATCCCTCGCAGCTGAAACAGCCCCCAGCCAGACAAGCTTGTGACGACTAATCCGCTCCACACCAATAGCTTATGGTAGATGACGATAGCTTTGTCCAGCGGCGGGCAATCGCGAAACAGTTGCGACTCGACTGATCCCTGATGTGCCAAAGTCCACACATGTTGACCGATCCACGCCTCATCATTGTGAATCTCGCGATTGAAGAAGGCCAGAATCAGTGCCAGAAGCACAAGAGAACCAATGGCAATAAGGCCCCAGTACCTGATGTCGCTTAAAGACTTTGACTCTTTCATCGTTGCCGAAGATAAAACAAAACCGTCGAATTACAAGCAAACCGACCGCAGAAAGGGAGCTAAATCGCCCTTAATATGGATAATCAGTCCTTTTTCAGTACCAAATCAGTCAACAAAAATTCGGAAAAACAGTTGCGGTTTTTCGATTTCGGATGTATAATATACACGAGGTTCGCCTCAGTTGTGTATCGACAGGGGAAGCGCTTGACTGATTCCATTGGGTGTATCAGTGAAGTAGGAGAGGACTGCTTCCCCTCGTTGATTTTAAGGGGTAAAGAAAAATCCACAAATTGAGAAGAAGACACGGACGCAGTCGGCTTTTTCGTTCGCCCAAAATCTGCGCTTAGTCTACTGCATAAATCTGTAATAGCTGTACATGTGGTCGAAGATCGGCAGGATATTCACTGGACTGTGCCGATCGTTGATTTCCATCAGTTTTGCCCCGACCTTATTCACGATCGGAATTGCACCCAAAGGATTGAACATACCGCCGGAAGTGTACCGCCGTCTTTCAAGTCCAAAATTACGACCGAGAAGACTCTGGTCCATTAATACACGACTGATGAAATTCAAGTGTTGCGGTGGGCAGTACATATGCCAACGCTTGCCGAGAGCGTCAACAAGTCGCCGCTTCAGACATTCTCGCGTCGGTATCATTATAGCCAGGACTCCGCCGGGATTGACAAGTCTTGCAAGTCGCGCTATGAAAGCGGTCGGATTTGCCAGATGCTCAATGACGGCGTAACAGGTTACCACATCAAATGATTGATCAAATTCAGTCTTCTCAAGGTAACCCTGGTGAATCACCAATCCACGTGACCGCGCCACTTCCGCTGATCGGGCGGACAATTCCACTCCGACCCGCTGAATGTCCGCCGGCCAATGCTTAAGGAAATCACCGGTTCGGCAGCCGACATCAAGCACAGAATGTATTGGGATTTTCGTACAGCGCCGGATCAACGCCGTTTCGTGTTGCCAGTAGCGGCTCGGCTTGAACGGACGTTCATAGATATCCGCTTTGGTAGTTGCAACGTCGGCGTACAGCTTCTCGAGATCAACCTTGTGTTGGTCAATGTCAAAAAATGCCGACCGACAGTCGCCACATTCATAAAGCGTATAATCAAGATCGAAGTGCGGACTCTCAACGTTCCTTAATGCGATGACCTGCTGCGAACCGCAGAGTCGACAAATCACTTGAACAGCTCGGAGGCTTTAACGATAACAATGTCCTCCGGCAACAGCTTCAAATCCAGCCCCTTAATCTGATCATTGATGCTCTTGAGGTCGCCCTCCTCCGATCCGGACGGCAACTCCAATTTAGTGTCGAGCGATAGCAACTCCTGCTTGGCCTGCTCCCCATTTGAGACAACCGCTACTATCAGCACGCTCTGCGGATGAAGGTTGTCGAGTGCGACCGTCTGCAATTCGCTGCGTGGCACGCGATTAATATTATGCTTGAACTTGTCGACAAACTCGGGGAGTTTGTACCATTTCTCATCAAGGCGCATCCCCAATTGCCGGTCAGGAGCCTCCAACAGGAAGGCGAAGTTATTAGCCACATAATCCTTGGTGCGGTCGATTTCTTCGGCGGTCAGTGGCGTCGTGGTGAGCTTGGTCATCTCATCAAGCATCAATTTGATGCAGAACTCAAAGTTCGCTTCCTTCGGGTAGGTCCACATCTGAAAATACTGGTCATTGCGGACAATTCCGTTGTCCATCAACTTCGACCAGCCCAGCGGGCGAAAATGCTCGATATATGCATACGCGCCATAGGCTAAACCGCGCTCGGCGCGCACTGTCTTGAACAAGCGACCGAACATCTCTCGATGCTGTCCCAAGTAGCAACCCAGCAACCGCATCGGGTAAAACTGGGGAGACGTGCGATTGTCTTCAAGTACATGACCTACGCGCAAATGCGACTGGGTGCGGTTTTCCTTCTCGACCAGAATGACCTTGGGTGTCTTTGGCAGGCCCGGTTCGACATCCGACCGTAAGACCCTTCCAGCCGGAAGATTTCCCAGATCATTTTTGAACCGATCCACAAGTGAATCATCGACATCCCCGCCGATTCCGGCAAGGACATTACCGCGAACATAATTGGCATGATAGAATTCGACGGCATCCCGACGGTTGAAATTCCTTACTGCCTCCACAGTGCCTTGTACGGCGTGTCCATAGCGATGGCCTTCAAACACCGCATTCTCGAAAACTGTCTGCGAAAGCAGCGCGTCATCTTCGCGGATTCGACCGATTTCATCGATCTGTCGAGCCGCACCCTTGCGGACCTCATCTTCAGGGAATGATGGTTCGGTTAAGATCTCCCGGAAGATGCTGTAGAATTCGCCGGCATTTTCCGACAGTGTCCTTCCAGTGATGACCACCACTTCCTTGTCGACTGAAATCGTGATATCGGCGCCAATCTGATTGAGGCGGCGTTCGATTTCGTTGCTCGAGAGATTTCGTGTACCCTTGTCGAGCAGTTTTGCCGTGAAATACGCCAATCCCGGCTTGTCAACCGGATCCAGCGCCGATCCGGCGTTGATCATGACGCGATAATAGATTACCGGCAATCCCGGCTTCTTGAGCACGACGATCTGGTCGTCGGCAACAGGTCCGCATGCGATGATGCAGAACCCGACTACCAGGCAAAGAACCACAGACGTTAACACCAATCCTCTTCTGAGTAATCTGGCACCCTGACAGAACGAAGCATCGGTCGGTTTGTTCTTGTTTATCATCACTGCTCCTTAAATCCCGCTCTTGGGCACAAGTGTTACGACTGTCCGATTGGTCGGTACGAACACGTCGGAAGCCAGACTGCGGATCTTTTCCCCGGACACTGAAGCATAAAGCTCAAACAATTGCATCAAACTTCGATAGTTGCCGGTGATTACCCGATTCACACCGAGTGATGAAGCGATCCGCGACGGGCTGTTCAGTCCATAAATCATGCGCGCTCGCAGGTTGTTTCGAGCGCGATCCAACTCCTCGTCCGAGATCACCGTGGTGCTTATCCTCCGCAACTCGCTGTAAATTGAGTCTCGGACTTCTGCAAGCGATACACCTTCTCGCAAGCGCGCGGATATTACCTCCAGTCCCGGGTCCTTTCGCATTTCATTGTCGCCGCCAATTGACTCAACCAGCGTGAGATCATTCTGCAACAAACGGGTGAGCCGTCCCGAATTCGAGAACAGCACCTCGTTGATCAGATTCATCGCAGCCAGACTTTCAAAATCCTGCCCGGCCGACGGGACATGGTAAGCGATCCTAATTAGAGACGAGGTCTCATCATCTTTCCAGGTGAAATTCTTGACCCGTTCTTCGGTCTGCTTGGGCTCGGGCAACACCAGAGATGTGTAAGCCTCACCGGGCGTCCAATTCCCGTAATATTTGTCAACCAGCTTGCGCGCTTCATCAACAACAACATTGCCGGAAATCACCAGAATACAATTGTTAGGTACGTAATGACGGTTCTTGAACTGCAGGCCATCATCGGATGTCATCTTCTCTTCAAGATCTTCTTCCCACCCAATGACCGGATGATGATAAGTATGGATCGTATAAGCCAGGCGCTCCAATTCGACGCTTAAGAATCCCTCGGGGTCGTCCACAACTCCGCGCCTGCGCTCCTCTTTTACCGGTCCCAACTCCGTCCGAAAAGTCTCGTTAGTGAAGATCAAGTTACGAATTCGGTCCGACTCAATGTCCAACATCTTGTCGAGAAATCGCGATTCGGCATTCAGGAAGTATGCGGTATAGTCATTGGTCGTCCAGGCATTGGTCTCGGCGCCCAATGGCGAAACGGCATCCGAAAATACTGGGTACTTCTCGGTGCCGCGGAACATCATGTGCTCGAAAACATGGGCAAGTCCGGTCACTCCGGCACGATCCTCATCGCGAGAACCGGCGTTTACGAATGTGAATACACTGACAGTCGCGGCTGTTGAGTCGGGCGCTATCAGTACAGTCAAGCCGTTGTTAAGCTTGCTTTCATCGACAGCGATATCGAACCCAGCGGCACAAATCATTGTGCTCGAAAGCCATAAGAAGGTGAATACGATTGATGGTAGTTTTCGCATCTAAGAAGCTCCATTCATTGCGGGATATCTAATTGGCTCAAACTAAGCCTACTGATTTGTATGGTCAAGTTTAATCGATCAACCCAGTTGTGCATCAACTTGCCGACCATTTGCAAAACAAGACATAAATGCTCGCTATTGTGATAAACTGCATTGTAAACGTCAATTTCACCTGAAGTAAGTTATTATTTATCAATGGGATAAAGAAGGCAGGTTTCATATAGTCAATGGCATGCATCTTGCTTGCATTTGACTTGAACAATTTAGTTCAATTGGAATTTCTATCTAAGAGGAGAATCATGCGAAAGCTTCTACTATTAATATCGGCAACGATGCTGATTCTACCGGTGGCCGCGACGGCACAGACTTTTTCCGGAATGCTCTCGACTCCAAGCGGGATCACTGCGACGCCGCGATGGGACCAGGCTAACGGCGGCTTTATGCTGGGCTGGAATATTAGCCAGTTATCCGACGGAAGTTGGAGTTATAATTATTCCGTAACGAGTGCAAATGGCGGGAATCTCGCAAGAGAATTGAGTCACATGATCATCGAGATTTCACCAACTGCGACCTCAAACAATTTCTGGAATTTCAACTGGAATGGAACCGGCTACAGTGGCTGGGAGATTGCAACGTACTCCGGTGCCAATCCTTCAAATCCCCAAATGCCGGGCTCGATGTACGGCATAAAATTCGACGCCCCAAGCCGTCAGGGTAACTCGGTCACTCTGTCATTCATGTCTTCCAGAGCGCCAACCTGGGGAGACTTCTATGCGAAAGATGGCAAGTATCTGGGGAATGATGTTGTTGCCTGGAATGAAGATTTCCTGATGGTCGATCCTACGGCGCCGGCTCAAGATGGTTTACTGCAGGACGCCTCTGGAGCGTACATCAACAAGATACTTCGACCTGACACCGTCGAGGCAGTCCCGGAGCCGGCAACCATGCTCCTGTTTGGAGCAGGTCTGGCAGGATTGGGTTTAATTCGTCGACGCAACAAAGACTGATTGCGCGCGAAACGCTAAATCATCAATTCAGCGCCTGTGAAATTACAAGCCGAGTCACACCGACTCGGCTTTTGCTTTGCTTGATTGATTACGTATACTCTGTCTATGAAGCTCATTGTCGTTACTATTACCGTTTTGGTTGCTGCCGTAGTTTCGCTTCAAGCGGCAACTTTCCAGTTTACTCCGGCTAACGAGACACAAGATAGAGAGATGCGACTGGTTCTGGAAGTCGCCGCCTTACGACTGGGAAGACTGCTCAGTATACCCTTCAGCGACACGATTGACATTGTCATTGTCCAGACACAGGAGCAGTTCGATTCCCTTGCCGGTGGCAAGATTCCCGAGTGGGGAGCCGGTGCTGCGATCCCGTCAAGAAATCTGATCATTCTGCGTCAACCGATGATGAATCGTTATCCCGGAAACACGGCAGATCTGTTGCAGCACGAATTGGCGCATATTGCGTTGAGTCGGCGAGTGCAGACTGCACGTTTGCCGCGATTCATTGACGAAGGATTCGCATCCTGGTTTGCCGGAGAGTGGGCATTTGCTCAAGTCTCGACTATTGCCTCGGCACAAATCACCAAGTCGATCTTGCCGTTACGCGATATTGATGACGTGAATCGTTTTCATCAGGGCGAAGCCAGCCTGGCATATGCGCAAAGTTATCTGGTCGTTAACTTCATCTTTACGCGCTATGGGGAATTGGCGTTCCTCGACTTGCTCGATGCTTTCGCCTCGGGACAGAACATGAGCGAGGCCTTCCACAGCACACTTGGTGTCTCGTTTTGGCGCTTCGAGGCCGACTATCGAAAATTCCTATCGGACAATTATACGTTGTTTGCTATACTCTCTGACATGACGGGACTCTGGGTCTTTCTTGCTCTCATCGTGATCTTTGGGTGGATCATCATCCGCAAACGCAAGAAAGATGCGATCGATCGGTGGAAAGAAGAAGAGAAGTTCCAGAGCACCGATTTCGATTATTCCGGATCGGACGATGAGCCATGGAAAGACTCTGAAGAAGATTCAACACGTTATTGAGTACCTGTTTGTCCGCGCTTTCCACCTTCTGGTCAAACTAACGCCCGACAAACTGCGAGTACCGCTTGCCGGGCTGCTGGCAGACCTGGCCCGATTGTTCACCGCGCGAAGAGTGAAGGTTGCCCGTCGCAATCTGAACCTCGTCTTTTCCGAGTCAACGCCCGCCGAAGTCCAACCAATTATTCGAGACGTTTACCGCAACATTGCCCGCAATGCTTTTGATGTAGCCGATGCCAAAGCCGCACTGGAACGAATTAAGATATCGCCACATGCTCAATCACAGTTAGCTGTAATAAGAACTATCCTTGCCGCGAATCGCCCGGTCGTATTTGCCACAGGGCACATCGGCAACTGGGAGATACTTGGCCAATACATCGGTATCGAGTTTGCAGAGTGCCGGTTTGTCGCCCAAGAGCAAAGCAACAAGCTGGTCGATCGCTACATCAACAAATTGCGCATCGCGCAAATGAAGAATAACACGATAATTCACAGTCATGCGGCTGCACGGGAACTGCCGCGCTCTCTCAAGCGTGGTGCGCCGATTCTGTTAGTGGCCGACCAGGATGCCGGCAGCGAGGGAATCATAGTCGACTTCATGGGCACGCCGGCGTCATATCACCGGGGTATCGCATCATTCGCCTACCACTACGATGCGCCGCTGGTCGTTGTCTTCCTTATCCGAAACGGCGATGACTTGAATCTGCTGATTCCTGCGATTGTCGAGCCGAATCGGGACACACCACGCGAGGAGGAAATCGTCCGCCTCATTTCCGTATTCTCGGATCAACTTGGTGACATAATCAGCCGATACCCCGGCCAGTGGCTCTGGACACATCGACGCTGGAAATCAACCATTGGCGGCTACTGAAATGCTTTCGAAGTACCGGCTTGGTGATTGGACTTGACAGTCGGCGCCAACTGCACAATATTTCTGATCTATACAATACTGTAATACCAAGGAGGCAACTGAAGGCATATGCAAATTAAGCAGAATTCATCACATACCGTGATTGTCGCGGGCTTGTTTAGCCTGCTGCTCAACTTTGTCATCGTCGGGTGCGGCAAGAAAACCGAATCCACTCTCCCACCGGTCAATCAGGATGCAAAGGCGCAGGCAGCGGCGCAAGAGGAAGCTGCTGTTGCACCGGCAAAGGCAGAATCTCCAGCCGCGACAGCCGAAACTCTGTCGTCTGGTTGGGTGATCAAAGATCTGATCAATGTCCGCAGTAAACCTACCACGACTGCCGATGTGGTTGCCCAACTCCCACGCGGTACGGAAGTCAAACTTGTCGACTTAGCGGATAAGTGGTGGAAGGTGCAACTGGCAGACGGCCGCACGGCCTATGTTTTTGAGACGCTGTTGACGAAAGAGCGTTATGTCGATCCCTGGACACGATTCAAGTTTGATGCCAGCCGCGTTGACCCTGCGCTGAAAATCTTCTCCGGGGTAGCCGGTATCGATGGTGAAGCCCCGTCGGCGGCACTGACGGTTTCCGCGGAAGAGTGGAGTTCGCTTACCGCCGATCAGCAACGCGCGACTGCAGAGTCAGCTTTCAACTACTGGAGCGAGTGTCTACAGAAGTGCGGATATGACCCAAAGTCAGCAGTCCTCGTGCTTCGGGATACGGCGGAGCAGGAACTTGCCAGGGTCACTTTGGCGGCCGGAAAGGTCGTTTTCCAACCGAAGCAATAGTCACTTCTTGACTATGCTTCTGTAAAGCGCCATTACCTGTCCAGTGGTGTTTTCTTCGCGGAACTTCTGAACGTGAGAGTATCCGCTGCCTATCATTCTGGCTCGCAGATTGGAATCACCAAGTACCTTTGCGATAGCCGACGCAATCTCTTCGGAATTGTCTGGTGATACGTAAACGCTTCCCGGACCGGCGGCTTCCGCAAAACAACCTCCGCGAGAGGTAATGACCGGAGTCTTGCTCCAAAGAGCTTCGATAACTGGTATTCCGAATCCTTCGAAATGTGAAGGGTAAACAAATGCCTGCGCCATTTGGTAGATAGCCGGGAAGTCTGCAAAGGCAATGTCAGCTCGGATCTGGATCCGATCATTCATTCCCGATGAGTTTACAGCCTGTCTGACCTTTTCGAGATAATAACTTCCGCGGCCGATCGCGACCAGGAAGAGATCGTGCGACTTCCGAAGTAGGGAAATTGCTTCGACCAAACCGAGTAGGTTCTTCCGTTCTTCAATTGATCCGACATAGAGCACGAATTGTGTTGGAAGATTGTAGCGCGATCGTACATCAGATTTTTCGCTTTCGGCAATCGCACGCGAGAAGCTGGGATCACAGCTCTGGTAAGCGACCTTAACCTTCTCTGGAGCTATGCCATAATACTCAATGATATCACTCTTGGTTTGTTCACTAACTGCGATGATGATATCGGCCGTTCGGCAGGCATAGCGACTTTTGAAATCATAAATCCGCCGGTCGAAAGTCGGATAGTAATGAGGGAAGCGCTTAAAAATCAGGTCGTGGATGGTGACCATCTTCGCAACATGAACGCGACTTAGTCCAAAGGGCAGTTCATTGCTTAGCCCGTGAAACAGCTCGATCTGATCTCTTTTGATGTCGCCGCAGATTCCCAGCGATCTCCAGAGACTCTTTAGGGGCCCCGAATAAAGACCTTTCGGTCCGACAATGCGTACATGAGGGAGTTTCGTCAAGAAATCGAGACGTGGATTTTCAACTGTGCCCGGCGAATAAAGGAAATACTCGTCGTTCGGATAATGTGTGGCAAGACCTCGAATGAGAGTACGCGAGTAATTGCCGAGACCGGTCATGTTGAAGACCGCGCGTTTGGCGTCGAATCCGATTTTCATAGTCTGCGCATAATATGGTTTCACTCTCGGCAAGTCAATCTCGCAACCAGTTGCTCACTTCGGTAGTATTACTTAGATTTGTTCAATGGCAAAGTCACGTTCTTCCAAGATTGCCGTCATCGGTACCATCAACTGCGACACGGTGGTTCGCCCCGACGGTGAACGTGGGCGCGGCTACGGGGGCATTCTCTACAATCTGATTGTGCTATCACGGTTGAGTGATGGCCAACTGGAGATTTGGCCGGTTGCGAATGTCGGGAATGACCATGACAGGCAAATCAGGGAGAAGATTAACGAACTGCCAAACACTAGATGCGAGTCGATTCGGACAGTATCCGGTCCAAACAACCATTGCTTGTTGAAGTACACCAATAGCTCTGACAAAACCGAAAAGTTGTCCGGTTGGGTTGGTGGCGTCTCCCGTAAGCAGCTTCGAAAGATCGTTGACTCCGATTGCATTCTTGTCAATTACATTTCCGGTAGCGACATCTCCACTGCCAATTTGATTTGGCTGCGAAGCCAAACTCGGGCACGAATCTATATCGATTTTCATTCGCGGACACTTGGTCGCAGGGTTGACGGGACTCGATACCTCCGCCGACCCAAGGATTGGCGCAAAACAGTACTTTGCGCTGATTACCTGCAGATGAACGAGGTGGAATTTGAGTTGCTCACGGGTCAACGACCTGACCAAAACCATTGCCGACGGTTCATGGTAGAAGAGATGAACCGAAAAGCCCGAGCACTGCTGGTGACGCTTGGAAGCCGAGGCTGCATCGTTTCATACCGGAGGGGAACGTCCATCGTCTCAAGGCAGGTATTGTCGCCTGCAACCAAGAAGGTGACCAATACGACTGGATGCGGAGATGTTTTTGCCGCAGCCTTCGTCACGTCACAAATGTCGAATCCCTCGATTGAAAGTGCTGCGAGATTCGCCGTTCGAGTAGCAACATCTCGTGCCGAGAACGTCTCCGTGGAAGATCTTGATTTTCGCCGCTTGCATTTCCAGCTGCGATCGTAAATGCTTCATATTGAGACAGTTCGTCGAAAATTCCCGGGAGTCGTTACGGTGGACAGGGTGAAACTTATGCCTACGGAATTCGTATTTAAAACTGGGCGTAATTGGTTTGAAACTTGTCGTGGAAGGACAGAGATTTTGAAAGTTAAACCGGAAAACTTGGTTGGCACCTTTGGTTTTGCCGCGATGGCAATGGCTCTGATTTCAATTACCGCAACTGCTGTCGCCGAGAATGTCCAGATCGTTAAGGTGCGAGATTTCCGCAAGGGAGAACTTTACTGCAAAGCATTTGAAGTCAACAAGCCTTCCTCCATTCATATCAACGCTGTCGGCGCTGCCTCTGGGAATGAAAATGAGATGGCGGCGTATGCCTGGATAATTCCAGCCAACGGTTTGGAACCGGTCTGGATCATGGATGACGAGAACACTGACACTTCAAACAAAGATGATCGCCTTCGCGAGTATGATCGTAATCTGGAGCTCGAGCCGGGACAGTATCAGGTCTACTTCTTTGCGGGTCCGGTAAACTCTTGGAATAACGTCAATTTCAGCCTCGATTGGGAACAGCTCAAAGCGGCATTGGAGGAAGTGAAGAAAGAGCTGGGAAGCAGCAAGAACGATCTCGAGCAACTGGAAAAACAACTGAAGAATGGCGACTGGAAAGTTACTGTAGATTCGGATTGGTCCGCTGAAATGGAAGAGTTGCTTGCTGAGTATCGGCTCGAAATCACCGGTGACAACAGCGACATCCGCAGTACCACTTGTTCATATACTTCTGACCGGGTCATCGCTGAAATACTCCACCCTGACCATGAACAATACACTTCAGTGGGCTTCTCGCTCGCCAAACCAATGGAGGTCGAAATCCAGGCCATTGGCGAAATCCCCGACTGGAGCGATTCCTATGCGGACTACGGCTGGATCATTAATGCCGATACGCGCAAGCGCGAGTGGTCAATGTCCGATGAACATCTGCGCTGGGCAGGCGGGGGAGAGAAAAACAAAATGGCGCGACGGACTCTGCGACTCGACAAAGGCAACTACCTGCTCTATTACGTCACCGATGATTCTCACAGCTATGATGATTGGAATTGCCCGCCGCCGTACAATCCCGAAGCCTACGGCGTTCGAGTTTCTGCGTTATCAAAAAGCGATTTGGCCTCTGTGTCCACCTACCGCGAAAGTTCGTCTCAATTGGCACTACTTTCGATTGTCAGAGCCGGCGATGACTTCATGGAAGTAAAACCATTCCGCGTCAAGCAGGATTGCGAAGTACGTGTCTACGCTCTCGGCGAGTACAGCACTGGTACAGGTGATTTCGCCGACTATGCCTGGATCGAGCGGCTTGGCGACTCACGGCCGTTCTGGCTGATGCA
Organism: uncultured Ignavibacteria bacterium; assembly: GCA_964592145.1. GTDB lineage: Bacteria > Zixibacteria > MSB-5A5 > CAIYYT01 > CAIYYT01 > JADJGC01. The sequence goes on along the minus strand of CAZQBX010000002.1, from coordinate 97,281 downwards.
GGAACGCAATACCGAATCAGCCGGTGGCGCCAAGAAGAATCGCTTGGCTGATGAGGTCGTTATGCTTCCGAAGGGTGACTATGTTCTCGGCTATGTTACTGATGACTCGCACGCCTATGGTGAATGGAATGCCGGAGCACCATATGATCAGAAAAACTACGGTGTGACACTTTTCGCTGTAAACAACTCATTTGACCGCTCCCTTATCGCTGAACTGCAAGAGGAGACAGAATCAAAGGATGTGCTCGCCAGAATCGTTCGAGTTGGCGATGATGCTGAGGAGTCGACTTCGTTTACAATTAGCCAGCCTACCCGCGTTCATATCATTGCGATGGGCGAAGGGTCAGATAACGAAATGTACGACTACGGCTGGATCGAAAATGTCCAGACCAAGGATATCGTTTGGGAAATGACCTATCGCAAAACCTCAGCTGCAGGCGGTGCGGAAAAGAACCGGGTCGCAGACACTCATATCTACCTTGACGCTGGAACGTATCGGCTTTACTATGTGTCAGACGGCTCCCATTCGTTCGGAAACTGGAATGCCGCAAAACCAAGGAATCCTCAATATTGGGGAATTTCTGTGATGGCGGCGGAGTAACGTAATCGCTTAACTATTAGCGGCTTAGGGGCGAGAATTTGGGCAATCCCCGGCTCGACAACGACTAACGAATCCTCAATCATTGTCGATAATCGTACCATGCATCAATTATTAGGCGTGTGGCCAAGGCGTTTAGCATGACTCAGGTCTTAAGCCAGGCTGCGATCACTCCATTCGGCGTGTTGAAACCCATTCGATATATGGTTAATTCCACGCCAGAATTCCTCGAGGTCATTCACACTGTCAACGGTATCATTGGCTCGGTCACTCGTCTGGAAGACGTCGAAACGATTCAGCAATTGGCGACTTTCTCGACAATTGCGCTACCGCACTCGCAGACTAAATTCATTGCCTGCTTCGAGATCCCTGGCGACTTGTTGGGACACAATAGTTCTAGACGAGCTCTATTACTCAACTTCTCCGAGTACGACAACAAGGATCACTTGCCTCACATCATCAAGAAGCCTCCGCATATATTGTTTGGTTTTAATGTCAGAACGTTGTTTGACATCAACTTCTCGCTCTATCAATTTGAGGCCACACTGGCTCCGACAATACCACAGTCGCAATGGATGCGAGTGCGTCGCTCAACAACGATCATGGTCAGCTCCGCCGAATCGCCCGGGGCGCCACTCCGTATGATCATCTCCGCCGAAGCAAATCCGGCTCTACCAATCGCCCAACCGGAAAACTGACACGTTTATTATCTCATTATTCTGCCCACGCAGATAATTCCAACACTTGATTAATGATACATGTATATTGCGAAGGGCGGATTAGCCGTCAAACCTGCCTGATGGCGATTGAACATTGGCGCACGACTTTCAGGAGAGCACAAAATGACTACGCGGCTTGAAGAACTCTATCGCAATCTCTTAACTCACATTGGCGAGGATCCCAACCGTGAGGGCTTACAAAGAACTCCGGCTCGCGCTGCCAAAGCATTTGAGTTCTTGATGAAAGGCTACAGCGAAGACATCGGTGCGATTATCAACGATGCACTCTTCGAATCGGACACAAAGGAACTTGTGGTCGTGAAAAACATCGAGCTCTATTCTATGTGCGAGCACCATCTCTTGCCATTCTTTGGCAAGTGTCACGTCGGATACATTCCCGATGGAAAAGTGCTTGGGCTTTCAAAAGTGGCACGTGTGGTTGATGTCTTTGGCCGCCGGCTTCAGATTCAGGAGAACTTAACACGTCAGATCGCTAATACGATTCAAATCCACACCGGAGCTATCGGAGTTGGAGTTGTCATAGAAGCCCAGCATCTTTGCATGATGATGCGTGGTGTGGAGAAGCAGAACTCTGTGATGGTCACATCCGCAATGTTGGGTGAACTGCACGAAGACCCCGCTACCAGAGCGGAATTCCTGCATCTGATCGGTCGATAACACCACCCAATCGACCGGGCTTGATCAGTTCAAAGGAGGGCGTATTTCACCACAATGAAGCTATTCTTTGTTTTATATTATACTATTACTTTGTGAAATATTTCTCTTGACACCTAACTGAAAAGCTGATTAATTCCATCATAGATATCAACATCGATAATTGGGTGCGTGTCACGATGCTATCTTGTTGACACGGTGAGTAACCCAATCCGGTGCTCTCTTCCGAATTCGAGTACTTTCAATCTATTGAGGTCTTATGACTGAAGCAATCAAGACCACTTCGCCCACAGAGGCTGAACTGCACGCCGCTTTTTGGGAACAAATCGACTCATTTCCTGACGGACACAAGATCAAGAAGTGTCTTCAGTGCGGAACCTGCACGGGAACCTGCCCGGTATCGCAGTTTATGGACATCACGCCACGCCAAACCATCGCAATGTTCAGAGCCGGCCGCTTGGAGGACATCCTGCGCAGCAAGGCGATCTGGATTTGCGCATCATGCTATGCTTGTACCGTCAGATGTCCTTCCGGAATCAAGGTCACAGACACAATGTATGCACTGAAGCGAATCGCGATGCATCGTAAGATCTATCCCGCCAACTTCCCAGTTCATAGCCTCTCCTCGACATTTATGAACAACGTCTATAAGTACGGACGCAATTATGAACTCGGCCTCGGCATCAAGTACTTTATGCGCTCACACATTGTGAAACTATTCACGACATCAGGTTATGGGATTGCAATGATTCGACGCGGCAGAATGGGGCTGCTTCCGAAACGCATCAGGCGCGTCAATCAAATCCAGGCAATCATCAAAAAAGCTAACGAGTTTGGAGAACAGTGATGCAAGAATATGCTTACTACCCTGGTTGTAGTCTCGAGCATACGGCCAGCCCATATGACAAGTCGACGCGAGCTGTCTTCAAATCGCTTGGAATTGGGCTTCGCGAAATCGAGGACTGGAACTGCTGTGGCGCGACAATGTACATGTCCGCCAAGAAAATCGTCGGCTATTCGATCAGTGCGCGTAATCTGGCGCTGGCGCAGGAAATGGGTCTCGAAATCTGCGCACCCTGCAGTAGCTGCTACACGATACTTCGCAAAACCAATCGACACATTGCCTGGGATCCCAAGGAAGGCAAGAAGATCAACGAGGCTCTCGCTGCGGCGGGGATGTCCTATACCAAACCAGTCAACGTGCGACATCCGCTTGATATCATCGTCAATGACGTTGGAATTGAAGTGCTCAAGACAAAAGTCACGCGGCCGCTCACCGGCCTTAAAGTCGCCCCATACTACGGTTGTCAGATCGTTCGGCCGGTCGGTTACTTCGACGACAAAGATGATCCCCAGACAATGGACACCCTGATCCGTGCCCTCGGCGCCGAGTCGGTACACTACCCGCCCAAAGTACGCTGCTGCGGTGGAATGCTAATGACCACCGACGAGCAGATTGCCCTGAAACTCTGTCATGAACTTCTGCAAGCAGCCGCGGAGAACGGCGGTGACGTCATCGCCACTGCCTGCCCCCTCTGCCACGTGAATCTTGAGGGCTTTCAGGGCAAAGTCAACGCGCAGTATAGGACGGATTTCAACATACCGGTCATATACTTCACGCACTTGGTCGGAATCGCACTGGGACTTTCGCCTGCGGAACTCGGACTCGATAAGTTGCTTATCGAACCAAGCAAGCTAATAGCGTTGAAAGGAGTGGTGGCCGTATGAACCAGTCGCAAAACGGCTCGGAAATCCGCGTCGGCGTCTATGTCTGCCACTGCGGAAACAACATCGCCAAAATGGTTGATGTGGGTAAGGTCGCCGAGATCGCCAGCACGCTTCCCAACGTGGTTGTCGCCAGGCAATACAAGTTCATGTGCTCGGAACCGGGACAAGAACTGATTCAGAAAGACATCCGCGAACTCAAACTCAATCGCGTCGTGGTCGCGGCCTGCAGTCCGCTGATGCATGAACCGACATTTCGTAACGCCTGCGAACGCGCTCAACTCAATCGCTACCTCTTTGAAATGGCGAACATTCGCGAACAGGTAAGCTGGGTAACTCTCGATCCTAAAGCTGCCACGGCCAAGGCGATCTCACTGGTGCGGGCGGCGGTTGCCAGAGTCAGGCTTCATGAACCGCTCGACATGCGCCGCGTCCCGATCAAACAGCAGGTACTCATCGTCGGCGGCGGAATAGCCGGGATTGAAGCAGCCCTACAAATTGCGGATGCCGGCTTCAAAGTTATCCTCGTCGAAAAGGAAACCACGATCGGCGGTCATATGGCGCAGTTTGATAAGACGTTTCCAACGCTCGACTGCGCCGCTTGTATTCTGACTCCGAAAATGGTTGCAGTCGGAAAACACCCGAACATTCGCCTAATGACTTGGACTGAAGTCGAAGGGGTGACCGGGTATTTGGGGAATTTTACGGTCAAACTTAAGAAGAAACCCCGGTATGTGGACACCACAAAATGCAACAGCTGCGGTGCCTGCTTCGAAGCCTGCCCCAGCGTGCCGACACCAACTCGTCGCCGCATGATCCTGGGCGACCGGGTCTATCGTGAAGGGCGCCTACTCGACGTTCAAGACAAATGGCGAATGGGGCCAAAGCACGACTTGACGGTTCTCACAGGGGCTCAACCAATGCCCGAAAAAGACCTACTGCCTGCGGAGGTGAAGCAATCATGACCACATTACCTGCGGCTCCGCAAGAAGAGTATGACGTCCAGGAAGCGATCGATCAAATTGTGGCCGAGTATGGCGCCAAGGCGTCGGCACTCATCATGATCCTTCAGGACATTCAAAAGCACTATCGTTATCTGCCGGAGTCAGCGATGCGCGCTGTCTCGAAAACGATGAAATTGCCGCTTGCACAGATTTATGGGGTTGCAACCTTCTATCGCACCTTCAGCCTCAAGCCAAAAGGTAAAAACCACATCTGTGTTTGTACCGGCACCGCCTGTCATGTTCGGCAAGCGACCGTAATCGTTGACAAGCTGGAACGTGACCTGAAGATCAAATCGGGAGAAACCACTCCCGACGGCGAAATCAGCCTTGAGACCGTGAACTGTCTCGGTGCCTGCGCCCTCGGACCACTCGTGACCGCCAACGAAGTTTACTTTGGTAACATGACCGTCTCGAAGACCGAAACGATGCTCAACGACGTTCGCGCCGGACGAGTTCATAAGTCAGGGGAGGCCAAGTAATGCAAGACGTAAAGCTTCAATCGCCTGGCGACTTGACAAAGTTGCGCGAAAAGATCAAGAGCAACCGCAATGCGAACAAAACGGTCCTGACCATCTGCGCCGGCACTGGATGCCTGGCGTGTGGTTGTGAAGCCGTCACAAAGGTTTTCCGAGAAGAAATCGTCAATGACCATCTGGAGAACGAGGTTGAGATCAAGACAACAGGTTGTCACGGATTCTGCGAACGCGGACCGTTGGTTGTCGTCCAACCACAGGGCATCTTCTATCAGAAAGTCCGCCCCGCGGATGCCAAGCTGATCTGGGAACAGACTATCAAGGGCGGCCATCTGGTGAATAAACTGCTCTATCGCGATCCACAATCGCAGCAAGTCATCAAACTTGAAAAGGACATACCATTCTATAAGAAGCAGATGCGTTTGATATTTGGCAGGAACGGATACATGGATCCGACCTCGATCAACGACTACATTCTCCTTGGTGGATACCAGGCAATGGTGAAGGCGCTAACCCAAATGGCTCCGACGCAGATCATAGATGAAGTCAAAAAATCCGGATTGCGTGGTCGTGGCGGCGGCGGGTATCCAGCCGGCCGGAAGTGGGAGTCCTGCCGCAATGCCAAAGGCCAACCCAAATACGTTATCTGCAATGCCGACGAAGGCGACCCCGGAGCATTCATGGATCGCTCCCTGCTTGAAGGCAATCCCCACATGGTCATTGAGGGGATGGTCATCGGCGCGTTTGCGATCGGTAGTAACGACGGATTCGTCTATGTCCGCAACGAATATCCCCTGGCGGTTAAGAATCTGACCATTGCGATGAATCAGGCGCGTGAGTACGGTCTGATCGGGCAGAATATTCTTGGGACCGGGTTCAACTTCGAGATCGAAATATCCCGGGGTGGTGGCGCATTTGTCTGCGGTGAATCGACCGCCTTAATGGCATCGCTTGAAGGGAAAGTCGGTGAACCGCGGGCGAAGTATATTCACACAGTGGAAGCCGGACTCTGGGAGAAACCCTCAAATCTGAATAATGTCGAAACTTGGGCGAACGTCCCGGTCATCATTGAGAAGGGCGCCGAATATTTCGCCTCGATCGGAACCCCCAATTCCAAAGGCACCAAGGTATTTGCATTAACGGGCAAGATCAACAACACCGGTCTGGTCGAGGTTCCAATGGGAATTACCCTGCGCGAGATTCTTTACGACATCGGCGGCGGCGTCCCTAATAAGAAACGATTCAAAGCTGTGCAAACCGGTGGTCCATCAGGCGGTACTCTCATTGTCGAAACTTCCGAATCGTCCGTACACGCCAGTATGGTTGCGCACGGCGACATTCGCGAGGAGGATGAACCGATCAGCCTGCTCGACTTACCGGTCGACTTCGATGAACTCACTAAAGCCGGTTCGATGATGGGCTCAGGCGGCATGATCGTAATGGATGAAGATTCCTGCATGGTCGATGTCGCACGGTACTTTCTGAAGTTCCTGCAGGAGGAATCGTGCGGCAAATGCGTGCCATGCCGTGAAGGCATTGTCGTGATGCTGAACATTCTCAACAAGATCTGCGAAGGCAACGGCACGATGGAGGACATCGAACACCTCGAGGAACTGTCGCAGGTCATCATCGACACCAGTTTATGCCAACTCGGTGGTTCAGCACCGAATCCGGTGCTGTCCACAATCCGTTATTTCCGCCAGGAATACATCGCACACGTTCGCGATAAACGCTGTCCGGCCGGTGTCTGCAAGGAACTGGTGGCGCACGCCATCGACAATACCTGCACAGGTTGCCATGCCTGCGTCAAACCCTGTCCGACCAACGCTATCGTCGGCGAACCCAAACGCCTGCATATGATAATTCAGGACAAGTGCATCCAATGTGGCGCCTGTTACCAGATTTGTCGTTACAACTCAATCAAGCGTGTCAAGCGCGGCGAAGGTGACAAGATCCAACAGCGGGCGCGCGAACTTTGGCAGCCCAAGGAAACCGCAAAACAGCCGGCGAGTGTGGCCTAGGAGACAATGATGGCAACAGTTAAGATTAAGATCGATGGCCAGGCAATCGAGGTTGAAGAAGGCTCATACATTCTGGGAGCCGCACAGTCGTTGGGAATCGAGATTCCGACTCTTTGCTACTACCCGTTCATGAGTCCGTATGCTGCCTGCCGAATCTGTGTCGTGGAGGCTCGCAACAACAAAGGTTGGAGCAAGATCGTAACGGCCTGCAATTATCCCGCCTGGGACGGTCTGGAAATCTTCACCGAAACGCCGCGCGTAGTTAATGCGCGTCGCACAAATCTGGAAATGTTGATGGCCAACTGCGCGCCGGTTCCGTTGCTGGAGCACTATGCGGCGAAGTTCGGGGTCAAGGAACCACGCTGGGGACATGGAACCTACACCTGCATTCTCTGCGGACTCTGCGTTCGCATCTGCGATGAAGTTGTCGGTGCTCACGCGCTGACCTTTATCAATCGTGGCCAGGATCGAGATGTATCGACGCCGTTCGATCTGGACTCCGAGGCTTGCATCCTCTGCGGTGCCTGTGCCAAATACTGCCCGACCGGGCATATCAAGATGCAGGACATTGAGGAGCGGGTCATCAATCACCGCGAACTCAACCTGGGTCCCAACGCCGCTATCACACTGCCATTTCGACAAGCAGTCCCGAACGTACCTTATATCGTACGCGAAAACTGCATCCACTACAAGACCGGCGGGTGTATGATCTGCGAGAAGGTATGCCCCAAGGACTGCATCGACTACGGTGATCGCGCAGATTTCGAGGAAGTCGAAGTTGGCGCGGTCGTCCTGGCAACCGGCTTTGACGATTTCGACCCAACGCCGATGAAGCAGTACGGTTATGGCCGTTATCCCAACGTCGTATCCTCCATTGAGTTTGAGAAGATGAACAATGCCGCCGGTCCGACCGGTGGAAAGATCTGTCTGGAAAATGGGGAAGAACCGCGCCGGATAGCAATCATCCACTGCATCGGCAGTCGCGACGAAAATCACCACAAGTACTGCAGCCGCGTTTGCTGCATGTATGCCCTCAAGTTCTCGCACTTGATCATGGAGAAGACCAAGGCTGATGTTTATCAGTTCTATATCGACATGCGCTCATTCGGAAAAGGTTACGAGGAATTCTACCAGAGAATTCTCGATGAAGGCGGCAATGTCATCCGCGGCAAAGGTGCCGAAGTTGTCCCGGCCAGCCAATCACAGAAAGCCGAAGGCGCACTTATCGTTCGCTGCGAAGACACGATGATCGGCAAGCACCGCGAAGTTCCAGTTGACATGATCGTACTGTGTACCGCCCTTGAGGCACGGGCCGATGCCAAGGACATTGCCCGGCGTTTCAACATCTCGGTCGGGGCCGATGGCTGGTTTATTGAATCCCATCCCAAGCTGGCGCCGGTATCAACTTCAACCGAGGGAATCTTCCTCGCCGGTGTCTGCCAGGGTGCAAAGGATATTCCCGACTCTGTGGCGCAAGGCTCGGCAGCTGCCGCACAGGTCATGAGGCTATTGTGCCAGGGCGAAGTCCTGATGGACGCCACATACGCGGAGGTCCAGGACGAGCTTTGTTCCGGCTGCAAAATCTGTAATGATATGTGTCCATATCACGCGATCGATTTTGATCTCGAAAAGAAGATCAGCCACGTCAACTCCGCGCTGTGCAAGGCCTGCGGTACCTGTGTCGCGGCTTGTCCTTCAGGAGCGATCAAGGGACGCCACTTCACCGATGAACAAATCTATGCGCAGATTGAGGGGATATTGTCATGAGCTTTGAACCGAAAATTGTCGGCTTTCTCTGCAACTGGTGCAGCTATACCGGCGCCGATCTCGCCGGCACTGCACGCATGCACTATCCGCCCAATGTGACCAGCATTCGCGTGATGTGCTCCGGCCGCGTCGATCCGGCATTTATCCTCGATGCCTTCCGCCGCGGCGCCGACGGTGTGTTGATTTGCGGCTGTCATCCCGGCGATTGTCACTACATCGAAGGAAACTACAAGTGCATGCGTCGAATGCCCCTGACGCAGCTGTTACTTCAGGAATTAGGCATCGCTCGCAACCGGATGCGTCTCGAATGGGTTTCCGCTTCGGAAGGCGGCCGGTTCCAGGAGGTCATCACCGAGTTCACGGAACAGATTCGCGCCTTGGGACCATTGAAATTGCACGACTACAACTTCGACCCCAATGCCGAGGAGGTGCATCAACATGTCTAAACCTAAACTTGCCATATACTGGGCCTCCTCATGCGGCGGCTGCGACATATCCATTCTCGATATCGAAGAGAAGATCCTCGATGTGGCGAATTTCTTTGATGTCGTTTTCTGGCCCTGCGCGATGGATACCAAGTACGACGATGTCCGCGCAATGGAAGACAAGTCAATCACGCTAACGCTCTTCAACGGCGCAATTCGGACTAGTGAAAACTACGAACTCGCCGAACTGCTGCGCCAAAAATCGGTGGTCCTGGTGGCCTTCGGCAGTTGTGCCGGCGAAGGGTGCATTCCGGCGTTGGCGAACTTCTTCAACAAAGAGATAATCCTCGATTACGTCTATCACAAATCACCTTCGCTCGCCAATGGTGGCAAGGTCGAACCGCAGCCGGAAGTTCAGGTTTCCGAAGGGACCATTACCATTCCGAAGTTCTGGAATACAGTTCGATCACTCGATCAGGTAGTTGAGGTTGACTACTACATTCCCGGCTGTCCGCCCCAGTCCGATCAAATAGTCAACGCGGTCATGGCGGTAATCGACATTCTCCAGAACAACAAGCCACTGCCTCCCAAGGGGACAGTTCTCGGCGCAACCGACAAAAGCTGTTGTGACGAGTGCCCGCGCGAACGCAATATCAAGAAGATCAAATCCTTCACACGCCCGTTTGCCAAGGTCACTGATCCGAATCTATGTCTGATGGAGCAAGGCATCGTCTGTCTTGGACCGGCAACTCGTTCCGGCTGTGGAGCCAAATGCGTCAAAGCGGGAATGCCGTGTCGCGGCTGCTATGGGCTCCCGTCAAACATCAATGACCAGGGTGCCAAGATGGTCTCGGCTCTGGCCAGCGTGATCGATTCTACTGATCCGGAAGAGATCGAACAGATCATCAACACCATTCCCGATCCGCTGGGAACATTCTATCGCTTCAGCATGGCCGGGTCGCTACTGCGGAGGGTGCAAGTATGAAGAGCATTGTCATCGATCCGATCACGCGCCTTGAGGGGCACGGCAAGATTCACCTGTTCATCAACGACGATGGTGAGTTGGCCAACTGTTACTTCCAGGTTCCGGAACTTCGCGGTTTCGAGAAGTTCTGTCAGGGGCGGCCGGTCGAAGAATTGGCGCGCATTACCACCCGAATCTGCGGTGTCTGCCCTGACGCACATCACATGGCGTCGGCAAAGGCCGCTGATGCCGTATACGGCGTTACTATTCCGTCGGCGGCGCGCAAATTGCGCGAATTAGTCTACAACGCGTTTTATGCAGGTGATCACACAACTCACTTTTATGCTCTGGGCGGGCCGGACTTCGTCTGTGGTCCCGACGCACCGAAAGCTGAGCGCAATATCCTCGGTGTAATCGCCAAGGTAGGTCTGGATGTCGGCAAGAAGGTCATTGCCCAGCGGGCCCGCGGTCAGCGTGTGATCGAGATCATCGGCGGTAAGAAAGTGCACCCGGTCACCGCCTTACCAGGCGGAATGAGCAAACGCGTCACCAAAGAAGAGCAACAGGAAATCATCAAGATCGGTGAAGAAATGGTCGAGTTCGCCAAGTTCACGATTCAGGTTTTGAATGATATCGTTCTTGCGAACAAGACTTATCTCGAAATGATTCTTTCTGATTCCTATGCGCACCAAACCTACAATATGGGACTGGTTGATGACAACAATCACGTCACCTTCTATGACGGCAAAGTACGTGTAACAGCACCCGACGGATCGGAACATGCCAAATACGAGCCGAAGGACTATCTCCAGTATGTTGAAGAGCGCGTCGAGCCCTATTCTTATCTCAAGTACCCTTACTTGAAGAAAGTCGGTTGGAAGGGGTTCGTCGATGGAATGGACTCTGGTGTTTACAAAGCAACGCCGCTGGCTCGACTCAATGTCGCCGATGGTATGGCGACACCGCTCGCACACGCCGAGTACGAACGCTACTTTGAAACGTTGACTGGAGATCGCACTGGGAAGATACCGGTCAACTCTACGTTGGCAACACACTGGGCGCGCGTAGTCGAGTTGATGTTTGCCTGCGAAGCCACTTTGGAGCAAGCCAAGGATGACGAGATAACTTCCGATCACATCCTCGAACCTCCGACAGGCATCGTTGGCGAGGGCGTCGGCACCGTCGAAGCGCCGCGCGGTACCTTGACGCACCACTACAAGACCGATCAGAATGGAATCGTCACCGAAGCAAATCTCATTGTCGGTACGACCAACAACAATGCGCCGATTACGATGTCAATCAAGCGCGCCGCCGAGGGGTTGATCAAGAAGGGTACGACCATTACCGACGGCGTACTCAATCGGATTGAGATGGCTTTTCGCGCTTACGATCCATGTTTTGGTTGCGCGACGCACTCGCTTCCGGGTGAGATGCCTCTGGAGATTGTTGTTCATTCTGCGGAGAGTGGCGAAGTAATCGAGGTCGTCAAAAGGCAATGTTGAAGCCATTCTTGATTCTTTGTCTTGGAAACGAAGTTCTGTCAGACGATTCGTTCGGACCGACAATTGCCGGGATACTGCACACAAGACGGCACGAGTGTGACCGGGTCGAGGTAATATTCGCTCCGGTTGCCGGATTCGGCCTGCTGGATTTGCTCAACAGAAGAAGCAAAGTCCTACTCATTGACAGTATCGTGACCGGCGGCGTTCCGCCTGGAACCCTACACTTCTTCCCAATGGGGACACTGACACCATCGCGAAATCTCACCTCCAGCCACCAGATGAGTCTCCCGACGGCGTTAAAGTTGGGGAGTCAGCTTGGATACCAAATGCCGAAGCATATTGATGTGCTTGCCGTTGAGGTCGCTGATGTGACTACGCTGAGCGAGACCATGACCGCCAAGGTAATGGCTGCTATCGAACCGGCGTTGGCGAGCATCGATCAATGGCTTGCATTGCATACAGGAGAGAAAATCTATGTCAACCGAGAAGCATCGGCCGCGATCCGGTGAAGGGCCGCCAAAAACCTGCCCGGAATGCCTCGGGCGCGGCTGGGTCGACAACCGCTGCCTAACGCCGAACCACGCCCACGTCTGCATGTACTGCTTTGGCAAGGGACAGGATACTTCCGGCAAGGACTGTTACGCTTGTAGAGGATCCGGCATGATCGAGATTCGCCAGTCTGACAAGAGCCCTTGCCCACTTTGCGCTGGCGCCGGCGTATATCCGGTACCCGAGTCGATGAGCATCCGAGAGTTTGCCTTCAAACCGCACAGGACATAAGTTCAGCCTGTCTCCCGCTTGACATTCCCCGCCCAAGTCTATATTCTGCGGGCTGTCAACGGCGCCGGAAACTCGGCGTCTAAACGGACTGTTTCTGGAGCAGGTCATTGCCCAAAGCATCGCTGCATACACTCGGTTGCCGGCTTAATCAGGCCGAGACTGCAATCATCGCCAATAGCTTGGCAGCACGCGGGTTCGATATCGTCGAGTTCGGTGAACCGGCGGATGTCACCGTGATCAATACTTGCACCGTTACCGAACAAGCCGATTCGAAATGCCGACAGGCGGTACGTGCAGCGTTGCGAGTCAATCCAACGACATTTGTTGCCGTCGTCGGTTGCTACGCGCAAAACAGTATCGATACGATCAGTGGCATTCAGGGCGTCGACCTGATCATCGGTAATGAGCACAAATTGCGTGTGGGCGAATTTCTCAATGGTCTCAATAAGAATTCCGCGCCACAAGTAGTCCACTCGCTAAAACTCCCGGAGAAAGAGTTCACCATTGATACCAGCGGTCTGTACACGTTCAACACTCGCGCTAACCTGAAGATCCAGGATGGCTGTAACTACTTCTGTTCTTTCTGCATTATCCCAACAGTCCGGGGCCGCGCCCGGAGCCGAAATTTCAACGACATTATTCGCGAAGCCGAAGCGCTGGTTACCGCCGGCCACCGCGAGCTCGTTCTGACCGGTGTTAATATCGGCACCTACAAGAATGACGGAAAGAGCCTGCTCAAGGTCATCGAGCGTCTTGAACAGATAGAGGGACTGTCGCGCATCCGCATCAGTTCAATCGAGCCGACTACCATCGGTACCGAGTTGGTACGCTACATGGCATCGTCCGCGAAATTGTGTCGCTACTTACATGTGCCGCTGCAAAGTGGCGATGATAAGATTCTCTCTTCAATGTCGCGCAAACACACCATCAAGCCGTTTGCCAAGTTCATCGAGTGGTCCGCCAAGTTGATCCCTGACATTGGACTGGGTACCGATATCATGGTCGGGTATCCCACCGAGGGTGAAATTGAGTTCCAGAATACACGCGATGTTCTGACTGATCTGCCCTTTTTCTATTTTCACGTCTTCACTTATTCTGACCGTCCGGGCACGCCGTCATGGAATCTCAAACCTAAAGTCCCCCATCAAGTCAAGAAGACACGTACACGCAACCTGATTGAACTCTCCGAGCGTAAGCGCCGCGCATTTTACGCTGCGCATCTCGGCACGACTGTCAATGTGCTGTTTGAGACACAGGAAGATGGCTTTTGGACCGGGTATACGGAAAACTACATGCGTGTCCACTGCAAATCTGAGATACAGCTGCAAAATCAGATACTGGGCGTAAATCTTACTGGCATCGAAGATGATCGTCTGATCGCAATCCCCACAACGAGCGAAGCGCTCTCCGTCGCGTAGCAAGAACAGCAGTCTACTTGCTGTTTGTCGAATCCAATTGGCCAAGCAAACTACTTGCCTCGTCGCGACGATAATCGGCTTCGATACAACGCTGTAGCGCCAACCGGGCGGACCGCAAGTCGTTAGTTCTTATGTATAACCGAGCCAATTGCAGCGTGACTTGATGTTGGTCCGGCGCCAAGGACGCCATCCGCTCGTAGACCGCGATTGCGGCCGCTAGATTGCCTCTGTTTAGCGCTTCAGAAGCATCCAGCGTCATGATTTGAAACTGCGCTTCAGTATTGTCGGCCTCCAAAGTCAGCATCTTCTCGAATACGGCTCTGGCGCCTGCTGTGTCTTGGAGCCGCATTTTCGCGGTACCAAGCCCGCCAAGTAATTGCAGTCGTTCTTTCAGTCGCAGAGTCGACAAAGCCAAAGCAGGTTCGATTACCGAAATTGCGTGGCGAAGTTGGCTGCAATCCACAAAGTAGGCAGCCAGTGCGCTCGACAGTGACGGTTCCTTCATCGCATTGACAATTCTGATTGCACGGCTGTAATAGCGCTCGCCTTCGCCGTTGCTTTGATCCGAATTCGATTCCGCAGCAGCCAGATGATAGACGACATACATGAGCGCTTCCTTGGGATCATACAAGTCCGGAATATCTTCGAGTTGTGCGCGATAGTCCTGCAAAGGCAATTGAATTGCTGAATCGGCAACGTATACCAAGTCTCGGACAATCAGTTCATCCACGATACGCGGGAAATCATTGTCGTAATTCATCAGTTCGCGTGCCATCACGACGGGTCGCGAACCTGACTTGATGGCATACTTGAGCAAATCCGAGAAATCCGTCCAGTCTCCTTCGAACTGATAACCCAACTCCCGTTGCAGGTGGCTGATAGTCGGCAAGTGGCCGTACACGCCGCAGTCGTTGCGATAACCCTCCACATAGCGAAGGTACAACGACGGAAACATCGAGTTATCGCTTCCGCAGAAGAGCATACCTCCCTCCGGAACACTTCGGAATAGATCCTTCGCATACGATTCAGACTTTGTTCGAGTAGAAAGATCAGACCTGCTGTAATTGCCGACCATCGAAATCCCTGCGATAGCGACCGCTATCGTTACTGCAATTCCTGCGGTCGCTCGAGATTTGCTGACCATCCAATTCAGTAACTCGAATGTCCAGACCAATTGCACAATGATTGTCGGCAAAAAGTAGGGTGTGATATCGCTAATCGTGTAATTGAAATTGAGTAGACAGTTAGTAACAACGACGGAACCGCACAGCAAAGCGACTCTCGGATTCCTGCGCCATTGGAAAATCAAACCTGCCAGTGCCAACGCAGTAAACGGCAGCACTAATTCGTTGCTGAACAAGTCCCAAAGCCGATAGAGGTATGGCAGAACGTCGGCAAGATTCGGTGTGGCAACAAATCGCTGGTAGGTCTCCGCAAATACCTGCTGTTTGAAGCCGGTCCAACGCTGCGGATTGTACCAACTCATTACCAGATCAGACCGCGAACGAATCACCAGGTACGCGTATAGTGTTCCCGGAGTCGCCGCCAGCAAAATTCCGGCCAGTAGGCATCGCCAACCCAAGATTGCCCGCAAGCTAACTGCCGCGATGATCAGAGCGGGCAGCAAAGCAAGCGTAGAAAGATGATTGCCGAAGGACAACCCCAGCAGATATGCCGCCAGAAGGAAGTAGCGCCGATCCCCCGTTTGTGTCAATCGAATGATGAACAGAAGAGTCAGCACTGCGAACAGCGCCGCCAGTGAATATACCTCAAAATTCGTCGCTGTCGCCCAAAGCGTCCGGCTGGCAGCAAAGGAGACTGCGCTGGCCAGCATGAAAACGTGTCCGGTCACTCCCTGCACGACGGCAAGTCGAGACGCGAGAAAATAAAAAGCTCCGCAGGCGGCCGCCGCAAACACGGCGCTCAGCAAATTGAGTGCGACAATCGGGCGCATAAAGAACAATACCTCGCTCCAAATGCGGCCAACGATCGTCAATAGTGGATAGCCGGGTGGATGTGCAATCTGGAGCTTTGCCGCGGCCAATGCCAGCTCCGGTGCGTCGCCTACCGGAATTCCTCGACACAGCGTGAGGAGATAAAGACAGAACGGCAGCACACCGGCCAACGTTGCGAGGACTCTATTGATCTGCGGTCTATTGGTCACGATGCCAATATACGTGCAATCTTAAAATAGGAAAGGACGAGACTTGATTCGAAATGGTCGGATAGTCTATCGGGCAATGGATGACTTGGAGGACTTTGGCTCAACGCGCGGTTGGCTGTCCAGCAGCGACGCATTAAATGCCTGTACTATGGCTTTGGCTTTCTTGCTGCCAAGACCCTTGACCTTGGCGATCTCTGCTTCGTCAGCTTCAGCGATAGCACGCAAAGAGCCGAATTTGGCAATCAGCGCCTTGGCATTATCCTCTTTCACGCCGGGAATTGCCGAGAGCACCTGCATCTGAACTTCGGCATCGATTTCGACTGTCGAATCATCCGATGTCTCTTCATTGTCATTCGACATTGTCTCCGCCGTCGAGGCAAACTCCACCTGTTTCATCATGAGTGCTATGTATTTTCCAGTCTCTTCGGGCGTGCTCGAAAAGATAATTGGAATTCGATTCACAAAAGTCAAATAGGTGACTCCTGAACGTCCGTGAGTCGTCGAGGAAATTGTTGAAGCCGGACGATCGCCTTCGACGATGTACAGCGGATCCGGAAAAGTACGCTTGAATTCCGGCGCTGTACGATACACCAGCTTATTCGATAAATCTTCCATGAACGCCGGTACTGTCCGGCGAATGACGGCGATTCTGCCGGCAATCAAGTAGTCGATCAAACGCAATGCCGTATAGCGGATGTTGATTCCTTCCTTTTCCAGGAAGGCGGTAACCTCCGAACCTTTTTCCTTAATATTGGCGATTAATATATCGCTCGCACCGGACACGTATTCCTCCAAGTTGCTGCAATGTTTTTGTTTCTTCTATCTTGATCAACAGGCGAACTACCAGATTCTCGGGCAAATCTGCATTAGCGCATTGACGACATTCTAAACGATGAAGGGTATTTAGCCGTCTATCCGACCTGTTCAGATCAGTGAAGGTACTGATATCTAATGAAAGCAGTTACGAAAATCAAGAGAAATTATTCACGATCACTATCTTTGACACCGACAGCGACTTAAGTCTTGCGTTCTTTCTTCTTCGCCGCCGGGAAGAGGATGTTGTTGAGAATCAAGCGGTAGCCGGGCGAGTCCTTGTAAAGCTCCAACTGTGTCGGCGGGTCTCCCACCATGTGCTGATAATCTTCGGGGTCGTGACCGCCCAAAAACGTAAATGTGCCCTTGCCATAGTTACCGTGAATGTAGCGCGCTTCATCCTGACCGTCAACTTCCGCCAGAATAGTCACGAATTTCTTGATCAGCGATTTACGGAAGGCAGTCGACTGCCCCATAAAACCTTTCACCATGCCGACATGATTCTGCACCAGCATCGTCGGTACCGGGTCGAGTTTGGCGGAAAAATCAAACAGCTGGAAGTAATCCAAATCCGGCACCGGCGCAAATTGCTGCCGATCGGGATAGGTGTCGATGTCGGAGTGCTTGTACTCAAGTGGATTGACGGACAATGTGAAGTTTTCGAACGCCATACATCTGCTGAAGTCCAGTTTGGCGGCAAAATTCGGATCGATCGCATCGCCGTCGAATTCCTTCGGGACGATATCCGTGTTCTGCGCGGCCAGCATGATATCGAATGTCTCCGGCGCGGAGCACATCGAGAACATGAAACCGCCGCGGGCAACGAAATCTTCAACCGCGAGTGCAACGTCGCGTTTCATCTCGGAGACTTTGCGGTAGCCCAGCGTTCTGGCGGTCTGCTCATTCGCCGCGACCTCTTGCTGGTACCAGAGTGTATTGCGGAATGAATTATAGAATCGTCCATACTGGCCGGTGAAATCTTCGTGATGCAGATGCAGCCAGTCGTATTCTTCAAGTTTGCCATCCAACACTTCGGGATCCCAAAGAGTCTTGTACTCGATTTCGGCGTATTGCAGCGCAAGTGTCACTGCATCGTCCCAGGGCTCGTTGTTCGGCGGGCTATAAATCGCCACCGCAGGTGCCTTCTCCAACAGCACTGATTCCATGTTGTTCTCTTCGATGGTCGCACGAATCAGCGCTTCGTCGCCGGCGTCGATTGTGGTTGCTGCAACACCGCGAAGCGCACACAAATTCTTGATGCCTTCAAACTCGTCCATTAAGAATGAACCACCGCGATAGTTGAGCAGCCATTCGACCGGGCGATTCTGCTTGAGTGTCCAAAAGGCCACTCCGTAGGCCTTGAGGTGATTGGTCTGCTCTCGGTCCATATAGATCAGGATCTTATTGGCAAATGTCTGCGAAGAAAACAGTGTCAAACCAATTAGCGATAATATGAGAAATCGAGTTGTCTTCATAACGTCCATTGATAGTAGTTTACTTCTTGATTATACCGGACAGTGATCAAGCCGCCTAAACTGACAGAAAATATTATTTCTTGCCCAGTTCACGCGCCTGTTTCCTGATCTCCTCCCAGTATTCGAGCCGTTCCTTGATCTTCTTCTCAATCCCGTATTCCGATGGCTCATAAAACTCCCGCGTCTTCAACTGATCGGGGAGATCAGACTGGCCGGTGATGGCATTTTCAACGTCGTGCGCATACTGATAGCCTTTGCCATAACCGAATCCCTTCATCATCCCGGTCACGGCATTGCGGATGTGGTATGGTACTTCATAAGCCGGTTCTTCCTCCACGGTCTTCATCACTTTCTGATACGCTTTGTAGATCCGATTCGACTTGGGAGCTGCTGCCAAATAGACAACGGCTTCGGCGATCGCCAATTCGCCTTCCGGTGTCCCAAGAAAGTGGTAGATCTCTTTGGCGTTCACAGCGACTGTCGTTGCCGCCGGATCCGCCAGGCCGACATCCTCAACGGCAAAACGCACAACCCGTCTTGCGATGTATAACGGATCTTCACCGCCGGCAAGCATTCTTGCCAGCCAGTACAAAGACGCGTCAGGGTCGGAATCGCGCATCGATTTATGCAGCGCCGAGATTAAATTGAAATGCTCTTCGCCCGATTTGTCATAGAGCAGGACTTTCTTCTGCTGGACTTCAGTGATTCGCTCCAATGTTATGTCCGCCGAGCCCGTCTCCCATCCGGGATCCGCCTCGCAAGCCAAATCCAACAAAGTCAGAGCCCGCCTCGCATCACCGCCGCTTACCTGTATGATGTAGGATCTTGCATCCTCGCTCAATCTCACATTCTTCCCACCCAGCCCTTTATCCTTGTCCGCGAGGGCGCGTGAAATAATCCTGTCGAGATCTTCCGAATCAAGCGGCTTAAGCAAGTATACCTTGAGACGCGATAAGAGTGCGCCTACCACCTCGAATGACGGATTCTCCGTCGTCGCTCCCAGCAGAACAATTTTGCCCGATTCAACATATGGCAGGAAGGCATCCTGTTGCCCTTTATTAAATCGATGTATTTCATCGACGAACAAGACTGTTCGCTGTCCGTAAAGCGCTTCCGTCTTCTCCGCTTCGGCCATGACCTCTTTGATCTCTTTGATTCCCGAAGTCACCGCCGAAAAGAATATGAACTTCAATTGCAGAGTCTTGGAGATCAAGTACGCCAGCGTTGTTTTGCCCGAGCCGGGTGGCCCCCAAAAGATTGCCGAGTGAATCTTGCCTTTGTCGAGCAGCGCCCGCAGTGGTTTGCCTTCGTCCATGATATCGTGTTGACCGACAAATTCATCAAGACGCTCCGGGCGCATTCGCTCGGCTAAGGGAGCATTGGGCTTTCTTTTCAGTGGAACATCGTCTCCAAACAGGTCGCTCACTAACCATTTCCTCTTCATTAACAGAACTTAACAGCGCGAAGATAACCAATATATCGTCAAGCGTCATTCGGTGCAATTACTCCCTGCGTGATTTCCATCGGATAAAGCTCGGATTATCGTTGCCATTTCAACCCCGGCGATCACTTCGGTCCGCGAATCGAAGCTCCCGAACACTAAAGTCGGCCCTGCTAAGTCCGATAATTGGGGTGAAAGTGCTATTGCTTCACGCAGAACCAAAGGCGAAAATCGGCATCGTCTTATGCCTCTAGTAGGAAACCGACAGAAATGAAACGAATCGGAGAACTCGCGGACTTTCCGCATCTGCTTGAGCACCTGATGTCTGTTGATCCGGTCACCTCTGGTCAGACAGCAGGTGGTTCAAACGTCGATAGCAGCTGGACGAAACCGGAAGGTCGTTTTGATCTCTTTGTCGACTCCGCTGATCCCCGTATCGGAATCTTCGCCGCCTGCTTTGCCGCCAACATCATGAACAACTTCATCGTCGGAAATCCAGTCGAAGATGATTCACAGATACTTCTCGAAGTTGTCGACCTGATTACCACATTCCCGGAAACGAAAGAAGAAATAGCCAAACTTGCCGTCGCTTTGGGTGAATCAGTCGAGAATATCAACTCGGCAATCAATCAGCTTGCGCATTTTGACTACTTCGACAACGGTACCGAAGGACTCTGATGGCAGCCTGCCCCGCAGGTTGCAGCTCCAGCATTCAATCGATCATTTGCAGAAATGCTCCCAATTCCCGCTCTTGAGTATCTACGCAGGAAGACGATCTCACTCTTCGATATGAACTGTCTTCGGCAATGGCAGATCCACCGGCTCGCCGCGCAGCCGCACGATTCGACCCGGACTGCCAACAACTGTCGCATCATCCGGCACATCACACATGTAAATGAATGAATTGGCGCCAATTCTCACGCGGTTGCCAATCTTCACCGGCCCCAGAATAACTGCGCCGGTTCCTATGAAGACCTCGTCGCCCAAGGTTGGATGGCGCTTGCCCTTGTGTTTTCCGGTACCGCCCAGTGTCACATTGTGGAAAAGCACGCAGTCTTTGCCGATCTCTGCGGTTTCGCCGACGACCAAGGCCATGCCGTGATCAATGAACAGACCTTTCCCGATCGAAGCGCCTGGATGAATCTCGATACCCGTCAGAAACCGCGCTGTCTGTGAGACAACTCGGGCCAGGAAGCGGAGTCCCCAGCGATAGAGGCGATGGGAAACCCGGTGGAATAGTATTGCATGCAGTCCCGAATAGAGAATTGGCTCAATTCCCCGCGCCGCCGGGTCGTTGCGATAGATTGCTTTGATGTCCTCGAATGCCATAGTCAGAATTTTACGCTGGTTGGCGACAAAAGTGTAGTCAATCTTTCTGTCGCACTGACACTATGCGAAATGAAGGATTCCCAACAGGTCCGGAAGCCCGAAACGTCGCCCACTTTGCCTGCCTGCCGCCGCTCAGATCACGAAACTCCGGCCTTGACTCGAGCACTTGCGAGTCATCCTTGGAGAGCTTCCGGTTGATCAACAGGTCTGCCAATCCGTCCTGAGTAACCGTCCCTTCAATCGAATACTCAATGTCGTCAGAGTCAAATACCAGTTGGTTGAAACGCAATGTCTGGTCGGCATAGATAAAGTTTGCGACAAGATCATCAACACGCCGGTTATCGAACGCTTTAATACCGGCGAAACCCTCGAAGCGCCGACTCAAGTCAAACGACTCAATTCTGCCGTCCTCAATGATCGCGCGACCCTTGATGTTCAGCGTCGGCCGATATTCTATCGCGGTCAGCCCGCGTCCCCGCGCGACGAGCTGCAGGTCAATTTCTCCGGATAACGTCTCACCAAATCCGGTGCAGCGATTTAGAAATTGGTCCACCGAGACTTCTTTCCCGCGAATATCCAGTTCAAAGTCGGGTTTCAGGAGTTCATTGAAATCATAGATAACTTCACCGCTTACCGATCCGCCGAAAACACCGATTGATAATGTGTCGCTGTAGATTATTCGATTCGTCACCGACAGGCGAGAATCCAGTGTCTCGAAGTCAACCCCGGCGGCGCGACCAGCCTTCACCCGAACTTGGCCTATAGCGTCGAAGTCAATCAACCGGTCAACAATGGCCGTGAAGGCGTTAGTGTCTGCGGCTGCCTGGTCGTTTCCGCCAATGGTCGTCAGAGTATCGAAGTTGAAGTAATCACTGGTAATGCTGAATTCCAGCCGGGGACGCTTGCGAACCTTCATGCCTTCGGAGAGTAGTAATGGAAAATCTGTAACGTTGCCGAACGCCTGGAGGCGATTTCCACCGATGCTCAAGTCAAACTGCGGTATTTGTGCATAGTTGCCGCTGCAATGTATTTCTGCATTCAATGTATCCAGCGACCAACCGGCCGATGAATCTCTTGCCGATAACCCTGAGACGACCAGCGATCCAAAAACGCGGCCTTGTTCCGGAGCAGAGGGTCGGACGAATCCGGAGAGATTGGCTTCAACCAGGCCGCCAAAAGTTGATGTCGCTTTCGCACCAAGGATCCGGGCCAAAGTCATTGCATCACTAGTCAGATTCACTTCGCCGGAATAGGTTGGATCGCTGTAGTTGTCCACGGTTAGCCGAAATGACGCCGGCGATGAACCAATGAAACCGTTTTCGGTAAATAACGACAAGGTCTGCTCGTTGAAGTTTGCCTCCAGCAGCTTCATTCGCAGATCAATACTCTTCTCCGCAAGAACACCTGTGAAATCCGTTACCGATACTTTGCCGCGCAGGCTGCGGCTTGTCGGTACACCGGCCCTGCCTGAATAGGCGATATCAACACGAATCTGTCCGCCGAGGTCAAGATCGCGAAGCAAGGGAACTGCCGCCAGTATGCGGGATTCTCTGCAGGTCGACAAGTCGGTGCGTTCGGAAAGCAGCCGGAGATTTATCGAAGGCGACGACGTTATTCTCCCGACCGAACCTTCCAGTCGGCCGGAGAACTTGTCAAGCCGCCATTCACAACGCCGCAATGACAGCGAGTCTCTGCCAAGCGAGTAGAATCCTCGCCAGTCGGTGGCCAGTGCGTTCGGCTGTATGAGGAAGGTTCCCGTTCCGGCCCACACGAACAGCGAATCAACTTCCAACTTGCCCAGAATTTCCGACTGTCGCTCCCCGAGCAAGTCATAACTTAGTCGGACATTGCCAAGCACAAAGCGAAATCCGGTTGAATCATCGCGCATCAGCAGCCGACCGCTGTCCAGACGAAACTTACGGCAAAGCGGTTCTTCAAATTGCTGTTGTTCATTCGGCAACATGGCGCGCGCCGAAAAGAAATCGTAATTGGTTGAACCCAACGAGTCCTTGAAGAGCAGCATTTCCCATCCATGGATGGCTACTTCCTTGACCTTGATTCTGCCCAGCAGCAACGGCAAATACTGGAGGTTTGCATCAATGTGATCGATTTTTGCCAATGGCCGGTCTGCGAACTGACCCTTATTTGCAATCGTCACGTCGGCAATACGAACGCCGATTGGGAACAGACCCAGTTCCGCCTTTCCGATTGA
Source organism: uncultured Ignavibacteria bacterium (assembly GCA_964592145.1). Classification (GTDB taxonomy): domain Bacteria; phylum Zixibacteria; class MSB-5A5; order CAIYYT01; family CAIYYT01; genus JADJGC01. Next base: position 73,776 of record CAZQBX010000002.1, on the reverse strand, counting down.
CACCTCGCGATCAAGCATCGCCGAAAGTTTCGGCACAATTGCCCGTGTTATTGTGTCTGGAGAAACGAGAATCTTCACCGCGATCAAACCCGCACTAACGAGGATGACAACGGAGAGGCCCAGTATGACGAAAAAACGTTTCCAGTTCATATTAATGCAAGATTACAGGTTTGTGGCCTGGAGGCAAAGCGATTCTTGTGGATTCAGACTGCCGCCTCAATCGTCGGTGACAATACCATACTTCTTCAGTCGATACAGCAATACATGTCGCGGAATCGCCAGCAATTCCGCGGCTTTGGTGCGGTTTCCGTTGCTTTTTTCAAGCGCGCTCAGAATCAGGCTCTTCTCCGCTTCATGGAACGTTACCGCCTGCTGAACCTCCGGCTTCTCCCACTCGATGGAGAAGTCGTGCGGTAAATCTGCTTTCGTCAATGTATCGCCGTGGCGCAGGACCACCATTCGCTCGATCAGGTTCTCCAATTCGCGGACATTGCCGGGCCAACGGTGTCGTATCAGAATTGCCATCAACTCCGCGTCCAGCCTGACCTCGGTCCGTGGCGCAAGCCGTCCGAGGAAATGGCTCACCAGAAGCGGAATGTCGGAAGATCGCTTGCGAAGGCTTGGCACATGAATCGGGATGACGTTCAGACGGTAGAACAGGTCCTCGCGGAATTTACCCTCGGCGACCCGTTTCTTCAGGTTGACATTAGTAGCGGCAATGATGCGGACGTCCACTTCGCGATTCGACTCGCTTCCCACCGGCGATACTGTTCGCTCTTGAATTACTCGCAGGAGTTTTGCCTGCAAGTCAAATGCCAACTCGCTGATTTCATCGAGCATCAAAGTTCCACCGCCGGCGATCTCGAACTTTCCCCGTTTATCCTTCGCTGCACCGGTGAACGCACCCTTCACATGGCCAAACAACTCCGATTCCAGAAGGTCGCGCGGCAATGCTGCACAATTGACCGCCACCATCTGGGCTCCAAATCGCGAACTCAAAGCATGAATTGCCCGCGCCACAAGTTCCTTTCCGCTTCCCGATTCGCCAGTGATCAACACCGTCGCATCTGTTGGCGCGACTTGCGTGATTATCTCCTTCAGCTCTCGAACGGGTTCCGAATCGCCGATGATCTCGTGCAGCCCGGAACGCAAGTTTAGTTCCGCCTTCAGTCGCTGATTCTCATCTTCAAGCCGCTTGAATTTCAGCGCTTGATCAATCGTCACCAACAACTGCTCGTCTTCAAATGGTTTGGTCAAGTAGTCAAATGCGCCCATTTTGACAGCTTCGACTGCCTGTGGCACAGTTGCGTAGGCGGTCATGAGAATCACTTTGAGTGAAGGTTCCAGCGTCCGGACTTTCTCGAGGAGTTCAATACCGGTCAGTCTCGGCATCCGAATATCGGCGAGCAACAGATCAAAGGAGCCGGCCTTCACACGTGCGAGCGCTTCTTCACCGTCAGCAACCGCCGCAACGTCAAATCCGTTCTTTTTTAATTTGAACTCCAGAACCCGGCGCAAGGCAGTATCGTCATCGGCAAGGAGTATTCGCATCATGACCGGACCCCGACTTGGCGCGGTAATTGGACCAGGACCGTCGTTCCGGCATCGACCTCACTCTTAATGGCGATTGTTCCGCCGTGCGCATCGATGATCGATTTCACGATTGCCAGCCCCAGCCCGCTGCCCGAGGCTCTCGTAGTATAAAAGGGCTCAAAAATCCGATCAAGATCTGCGGCGCTTATGCCTTGGCCGTTGTCATGGAACGTAAGTTCAACATCGTGAGCATGACCGCGAAGCGCTACTTTTATGGTGCCACCGGCTCTTGAAGCTTGGATTCCATTCAAAACAATGTTCAGAATCAGCTGATGGAGTTTTTCGCGGTCCCCTTCAATTACTTCGCCCGACTCAAGCTCCTCCGCGATCGTGATCGACTCTTTGGCTGCCTGTGCCTCCAACTGACGAAGACTTGATTGCACTAATTGCGAAAGGTCAAGCCGCTCCATTCGAGTCGGTTTAGGACGGGCAAATTCCAGAAACTCCGTAACTGTACCATCCATCCTTTTGATTTCACGAAACAGAATCTCGCTGAACTCACTTCTTTCATTCTCCGTGGTGTTTTCGTCGCTGATGATCTCAACCGCGCCTTTGATGGAAGCCAACGGATTTTTCAGTTCGTGGGCAACGCCTGCTGCCACCTGTCCGACTAATGAGAGCTTCTGTGAGCGTTCGAGTTGAAGTTGCGTCTCTTGCTGCCGCCGGCGCGCCCGCCATTCTCGGTCGACCAATGCGCCGATTAACAGCGCCAACGCAAAATAGAAGACGATCTCAACCAGCTCTCCCGCAAAATTGTGCTCACTTGATTGTGAGCCAAAAACGTACGGTAAAACCGTTATTGTGATCGCGGTCGCGGTCCACAATCCGCCGCGTAAGCCAAACCAGGCAGCGGCAATTACAATTGGGATGTAGCAGAATCGGCTGTGAACAGCGTGAATCCAGTGTGCGTCACCAAAGATCGGTTCAAGCACGAAGCCGTAGTGAATTGCTGTTGTTAACAGCGTTATCGCGGCAATCGTGGCAATCTTATACCGCTTGTCGTCAATACTGATCAATCGCTTCCTTTCCAGGTTCATCAATCTATACAGCAATCCCGATGCCACTGGCGAATGCCTTGTGCAACAACACTCCCAAGGTCAAGTTGCATATGGACAACGGCCAAAACAGCCACCCTCATTGTACGATCTCTAACACTCTCGATTGGAGAATATTCTACAACAATGTAGAATATTCTCCATCTTGAAACAATCACAGCGCGTACTATTCTGTATAATACAATGATAAACAATAAGTTACGAGCGATGGCATGATACTTGATGTAACGAAGCCTGTGAAGAAACTAATCGCCATAGTTCTGTTGGCATTTATTGCGAGACCGGCACTGCTGAATGGACAGCCATTGACAGTCGGCAGCTCTTCCTCTGGCTCCTATTTAACCGCGATTGACTCCAATGCCACATTGCAGACCTACATTGATCTGGCACTCAGTAATCGTAGCGGGATCAAGTCAGCCTTCGAGAAGTGGCAAGAGTCTACTGCAATGAAGGGTTCTGCCGGCGCGCTCGACAATCCCCTTTTGAGTTACTCTTATGGTTACACGAAGTTTTCCGATCCGGTAGGGCCTGACCGCCAGAAATTTGCACTCATGCAGCCATTCCCTTGGTTTGGCACCTTGGGTGCAAAGAAGAACGCAGCGGCTTTAACTTCGGATGCAGACTATCAGTCCTATCTCGCTGAAAAACTCCGCACCATCTATCAAGTCAAGTCCGCCTACTATGACTACTACCTCTCCGCACGACAGCTTGCCCTGACGCAAGAGAGCTTCGAGTTGATGCGCCAGTTCGAAAATGTCATTCGAACCCGTTATCAAGCCGGAGTGGCAATGCATCCCGATCTCATCAAGGCACAAATCGAGTTGGGACAAATGGAGGAGATGATACGGAGCATGGAGCAGATGCTTCGGCCGGCCCAGTCCCGTTTATTGGCCCTGCTCAATCTGCCGTCTGGAACCAGCCTGCCATGGCCAAGTGATTTTTCAGTTCCGGAATTGTCACTCTCCACCGACTCACTCGTTGCAGTTGCGGAAGTCGCGAGTCCTAATCTGGCATCCATATCTAAACAAATCGAGTCACAGCGGGCGGAAGTTTCGGTGGTCAAGAAGATGACCTGGCCGGAATTGATGTTTGGTATTGAATACGAGCGCTCGACACTTCTTGATAATATGACGCTTGAGAAGGAGACCATGAACGAGTACATGTTGACGGTCCAGGTTTCCTTGCCAATATGGTTCGGCAAGAACCGTGCCATGCGCGATGCCGCGCGTTCGCGAGTCAGAATGAGCGAGTACATGTATCAGGAAGAGCGTAATGACGTCGCCTCAATGATTGCGATGACGAATTTCGAGTATGCCGACGCTCTGCGAAAACTTCGTCTATATCGCAACGGACTCATCCCTAAGGCGAAAGAATCGCTCAACGTCTCGTTCACATCCTACCAGTCGGGACAGACTGACTTCCTGATGTTGCTCGACGCCCAGCGACAATTGTTCGATTTCGAACTCACTGCAGAACGCGCCAAGGTAGACGCCGCTGCCCGTCTGGCACAATTGGAAATGATCACTGGAACGTTACTAAGCAGTCCAACAACCAATAAATAATCTACGGAGGAACAAAATGAAGTTACGCAAAATCATGTTCGCAATCATCGCGCTGACTGTTGTCGCCGCGATGGCGGCATTCGGCCAGGAATCCAAGAGCGATGCAAAGAAAGACGCTCCCAAGGAGTTGAAGAATCAAACCCACTGTCCGGTAATGGGCGGCAAGATCGATTCGACTGTTTATACCGACATTCAGGGGCAACGTGTCTACCACTGTTGCCCGATGTGCATCGCCAAGTTGAAAGCCGAACCGGATAAGTACTTCAGGAAAGCCGCAGCCGAAGGTGTGCTGTTCCAGAATATTCAGACTGCTTGCCCGGTCTCGGGTGAAACACTCGAAGACAAAACCGTCTTCAGTGATTTTGAAGGCCGTCGTGTTTACTTCTGCTGCAATAAGTGCAAGAGCATGTTTCCGAAGGATGCACAGAAGTACTTAAAGAAACTCGACGAGCAGAAGCCGGCTCCGAAAGAGGAGAAGAAGGAACCAACCGGCCACGAAGGTCACAACCACGGATAATCGTTAGTCTTGCGCTACGGGCGGTACAGCACGATACCGCCTGCAGCGCGAAACGACTAAGTAAATCACAAGGAGCCCGAGAGTCATGAATGAATTCAACAATCGCAATGGTCTGATGAGACAACCGGCATTCTGGATAGCGATCGCCGCCGTGACGATTGTCGCCTTCACCCTCGGTGCACTCCTTTCCGGCGGAAAATCAACTTCGCCAGAAATTGGCGCGTCAGGCGAAACGTCGAATGGGCCACAGGTCTGGACTTGCTCGATGCATCCGCAGATCAAGCTACCCAAAGAAGGCAAGTGTCCGATTTGCTTCATGGATCTGATTCCACTTACGACCGATGGCGCGGAAGACCTCGGTCCGCGTCAACTGCGGATGTCCGAGTCATCCAAACAACTTGCACAAATCTCGACTTCGCCGGTTACGCGAGGTGCCGCACAAAGCGAATTGCGACTCTACGGCAAACTGTCAGCCGATGAGACAAAACTCTCCCGTATAACCGCCCGGATCGGTGGACGTATCGACCGGCTATACATCAACACAACAGGTCAGCCCGTCAGGCGCGGCGAAAAAATGCTTGAACTCTATTCGCCTGAACTCCTGTCCGCACAGAAGGAGCTCATCGCAGCCAGGGTGTCACTCCAGAGTGTGGCTGAATCAAACAGCGAAATCCTGAAGAGCACTTCCGAGGCAACTGTTCGCGCCGCCATTGAGAAACTGCGACTCCTTGGTTTCAGTGATGAACAAATCGCAAGTATTGAATCGCAGACTGACGTCGCTGATCATATCTCGGTGGTCGCTCCCGATGGCGGGACTGTTGTTGAGAAGATGGTAGTCGAAGGGCAGTACGTCGAAACCGGAATGGACTTATTCCGAATTGCTGACCTCTCGAAGCTATGGGCGGTGTTCGAAGCTTACGAATCGGATCTGGCGCTCATCAAGATCGGCGATGAAATCAAGTTTAACTCACAGTCGATCCCAGGCGAGGAGTTTGCTGCTAAGGTTAGTTTCATCAACCCGACAGTCGACCCGATGACTCGCACTGTTCAAGTGCGTACAGTTGTCGATAATGCCCGCGGGCGGCTAAAGCCCGACATGTTTGTCACGGCTACGGCAAAGTCTGCGGTCGATACACGCGCCGGCGGAGCCGATAATTCACTCCTCGTGCCGGCCTCCGCTGTCCTTTTCACCGGCAAACGGGCAGTAGTTTATCTGCAGCTTCCCAGCGAAGACGGTCCCTTGTTTGAAGGTCGCGAGATAACGCTCGGTTCCCGGATCGACGATCACTATGTCGTGCTTGACGGACTGGTCGAGGGCGACATGGTCGTCACTAACGGTGCCTTCAAGATCGACAGCGAACTGCAGATTCAGGCGAAGCCAAGCATGATGTCACCCGAAGGCGGCGCCGCACCGGCATCGCATGAGCACAGTTCCGCAACAAAAGGATCCTCATCAACGAACGAGACACTTGCGGTTTCCGAGACCGCTCGGGATGCCTTGACTCCGCTCTACAATGATTATTTCAAGTTCCAAATGGCGTTGGCGGCGGACGATGTCATAGCCTCTCAACAATCAGCCGCCCAACTTGCCAAAACTATTGGTAACGTGGATATGTCCCTTTTCTCCGGCTCCGCACATAGTCGCTGGATGGAATTGGCACAGCAGATGCAGAAGAATTCCGAGAAGGCCGCCGTTGCCACGGACTTAGAAGGAGCGCGCGACGCCTTCTTCCATCTCTCCAAAGCAATTATTGAGCTTGAGAGTGCATTCGGTCACGGCAGTGGCATGAATTACTACCTGACGTTCTGTCCGATGGCGCGCGATAACAAAGGCGCCTATTGGCTGCAAACGGTCGACACGGTTTACAATTCGTTCTATGGCGCAATGATGTTGCGTTGTGGCGAGATCAAAGAGACGCTCGAGGCAGTGAATTAATCGATGAGTAACCGATATCAAATCCCTGATCCATCAAGAATGTCAATGATCGACCGCATCATCGCGTTCTGTCTCGACAACAAACTGGTCGTCTTGCTGATGACCCTGGCGGTACTCGTTTGGGGCACGATGGTTGCGCCGTTTGACTGGGACATTGACTTTCTTCCTCGCGACCCGGTCGGCGTCGACGCGATTCCCGATATCGGCGAAAATCAACAAATCGTCTTCACCGAATGGGACGGCCGTTCGGCGCAGGATATCGAAAATCAGATTACTTATCCACTGACCTCGGCGCTGTTAGGGCTTCCCGGCGTTAAGACGATTCGTAGCTACTCCTACCTCGGGTTCTCCACGATCTACATAATCTTCACCGATGACGTCGAGTTCTACTGGTCGCGGACACGAATTCTCGAGAAGCTGAATGCGCTTCCGGCGGAAGTTCTCCCGCCAGGTGTAAAGCCCGCCCTCGGTCCGGATGCGACCGCGCTGGGACAAGTCTTCTGGTATACGCTGGAAGGACGCGACCCGTCCGGCAACGCGACCGGCGGCTGGGACTTGCAGGAGCTTAGGTCGATTCAAGATTGGACAGTTCGCTATTCTCTGCAATCTGCAGAAGGCGTTGCCGAAGTTGCTTCAATTGGCGGGTTCGTCAAAGAGTATCAGGTAGATGTCAACCCCAGCGCATTACGCGCCTTCGACGTGATGCTTGAGGACGTCTTTGAGGCTGTCCGCAAATCCAACATTGATGTCGGTGCCGGCACCATTGAGATCAACAATGTCGAATACACCATTCGTGGCGTTGGTTTCCTAAAGAGCGTCACCGATCTCGAGAATTCGGTAATCAAGCAAACTAACAACCTGCCTGTCCGGCTCAAAGATGTCGCCACCGTTACGCTCGGTCCGGCGATGCGGCGTGGGGCGCTTGACAAAGGCGGTGCCGAAGTCGTCGGGGGCGTGGTTGTGGCGCGATTCGGGCAGAACCCGCTGGCGACGATTAAGAATGTCAAACTCAAGATCGCTGAACTCTCGGCCGGACTGCCGCAGAAGACCTTGGCCGACGGCACTGTCTCGAAGGTTACCATCGTTCCGTTCTATGATCGTACTGGCCTCATCTATGAGACACTCGGAACACTTAACTCCGCAATTGTCGATGAGATTATCGTCACGATCATCGTCGTCCTCGTCATGGTAATGCACTTGCGCAGCTCATTGCTGATATCGGGGCTCCTCCCGGTCGCAGTCTTTGGCTCGTTTATCGGGATGAAGATGTTCGGCGTCGACGCCAATGTCATGGCCCTCGCCGGAATTGCGATCGCCATCGGCGACATTGTGGATATGGGCATTGTCATCTGTGAGAACATCCTGCGACACTTTGATAAAGCGCCGCCCGGTACCTCACGCCGCGATATTATCTTTACAGCCACCTCGGAAGTCGGCTCGGCGGTACTCACTACCATCGCCACCACAGTAGTTTCGTTCTTGCCGGTGTTTACCATGATAGCTGCCGAAGGCAAGATGTTTAAGCCGCTGGCATATACCAAAACCTTTGCCCTGGTTGCGTCAGTCATTGTTGCACTGACGATCGTCCCGGCTCTGGCACACATGATGTTCAGTAATCCAGGCAAGGAAAAACGCAGTTCACGACTAATACCCGTCGGCCTCGGCATCGCCGGCGTCATCCTGATTGCTGTCTGGTCATTGTGGCTGGCCGGTCTCATGCTCTTGGCAATTGCTGCTTATATGATTGCCAAGCCGATGCTTTCCGATTCACTTCAGCGGAATATGCCGCGCTACATCAACTACGCGCTCGCCTTATTTGTCGCTTCAATTCTCACTAAACACTGGATGCCATTGGGTGTTGGCAGGGGCGAATTGCTGAATTTCATTTTCGTCGTGTTTGTCATCGGCGGTATCCTGGCACTATTTCAATTATTCATCCATGTCTATCAGCCGGTGTTGCGCTGGTGCCTGAATAACCGATTGTTGTTTCTCTCAATGCCGGTGGGATTGGTATCGATCGGTTTCGTGGTGTGGCTCGGTTTTGATTCGATTTTTGGTTTTCTGCCGAACTTCATCCGCTCGTCATCGCCGTATGTGGCGCTTAATCATGCTTTCCCCGGTACAGGCAAAGAATTCATGCCGGATCTCGATGAAGGCTCGTTCCTCTACATGCCGACCACGATGCCGCATGCTTCTATCGATGAGGCTTTAAGCATACTCCAACTTCAAGATAAAGCTTTCGAAAGTGTTCCCGAAATTGAATCTGTCGTCGGCAAGCTCGGTCGTGTCGAGTCGTCACTCGACCCGGCGCCTACCTCCATGATTGAGACGGTGATCAGCTACAAATCCGAATACATCAGCGATACTGACGGCAATCGCCTGAAGTTCCGATTCGATGATGACTCAAACGCATTCGTCCGCGATCAGAATGGCAGACTGATTCCAGATGAGGACGGCAAACCGTTCAGGCAATGGCGGGATCATATTCGATCGGCCAATGATATTTGGGAAGAACTCGTCAAGGCCGGGAAGGTTGTTGGCGTGACTTCGGCGCCAAAGCTGCAGCCGATTGCGGCGCGAATCGTCATGCTGCAATCGGGAATGCGGGCGCCGATGGGCGTGAAGATCAAAGGACCGAATCTCGAAACAGTCGATGCCGTGGGCCTGGAAGTTGAAAGACTGCTCAAGGAGGTCGGCTCGGTCGAACCGGCAACAGTTGTTGCTGACCGTATCGTTGGCAATCCGTATCTCGAGATTGAGATCGATCGCGAAGCCATTGCGCGCTATGGATTATCTATTCGCGATGTACAGGATGTGATCGAAGTCGCGCTCGGCGGCATGCCGATAACCACTACTGTCGAAGGCCGTGAACGATATCCGGTCCGCGTGCGTTATCAGCGGGAGTTGCGCAATTCCATCGAAGATATAGCACGCGTCCTGGTCCCAACTTCGGACGGCAAGCAAATTCCGCTGATCGAACTGGCGCGAATCAACTACGTTCGCGGACCAATGATGATCCGATCCGAGGATACTTTCCTTACCGGCTACGTTATCTTTGACAAGAAACCGGGTCGCGCCGAAGTTGATGTGGTCGAGGAAGCCGATCAGTTCCTGAAAGAAAAAATCGCGTCCGGCGAGTTTGTCATACCGGCCGGTGTGAGTTACAGTTTTGCCGGCAGTTATGAAAATCAAATCCGCTCTGAGAAGACGCTGAGAATCGTCATCCCGCTTGCGCTCTTTATCATCTTTATGCTGATCTACTTCCAGTTCCGCGATGTGCCGGTAACAATGTTGGTCTTCACCGGCATCTTCGTGGCTTGGTCAGGTGGGTTCTTGATGATGTGGTTTTACGGACAGGACTGGTTTCTTAACTTCTCCCTTTTTGGCGAAAATGTCCGCGAGCTTTACAATATTAAGATGTACAATCTCTCCGTTGCCGTCTGGGTTGGCTTTCTGGCGCTGTTCGGAGTAGCGACTGACGATGGTGTATTGATTTCAACGTACATCAAGCAAGTCTTTACCGAGAAGAAACCGGCAACCGCCGTGGAAATCAAAGAAGCTATCATACAAGCCGGCTCTATTCGAATTCGTCCCGCGCTGATGACTGTCGCCACCACGCTATTAGCGTTGATTCCTGTTCTCACTTCATCCGGCAAAGGATCTGACGTCATGATCCCCATGGCAATCCCGTCGTTTGGCGGCATGACCATTGCGCTCATTACAGTTCTGACGGTTCCGGTCATGCACAGCCTTGTGGCCGAATATCGCCTCAAGCGCGGCAAAGAGCTTTAGCGGAACAACCGATCTTCGATTGAGTGAATACTGCGAAATAGTAAGTGCGTTAGATTAATAGCGCACGCCGGGACTGTTCGGTCCCATTAATACTGTGAACTCGCGGAGCAACTGCGGGTCAAAGTTATTTTTCATTCCATGCATCAACTTCAAAGCTGAAAACGTCTCTATCGCCGATTGGTACACTCGTTCCGTCGTCAGTGCATCAAATACATCGGCGATTGCCACTATTCGGCTGTAGGGATGCATATCCGCTTCCACCAGGCCGTGCGGGTAACCTGATCCGTCCATGCGCTCGTGATGATGTAGTACCGGATAATACGATTCCTCGTGGATCATGTCGGTTTCCCGCAGAATTTCTCCGCCCCAGCCGGGGTGCTTCTTCATGATTTCAAATTCCGAGCGATTAAGCGAAGTGCGCTTCGTCAGTATCCGCTCGGGCACCTTGCTCTTGCCGACATCATGCAACAGAGCTCCGGTGCCAAGTACCATAAGTTGGTCGCGGTCATTGATACCAAGCTGACGCGCCAGCGCCAACGAGAAAGTGGCGACATTCACCGAGTGCGTATAAGTGTAGTAGTTGAATGAAGTGATCTTCATCAGACTCAAGAATGCCTCGCGTCCCTTGAGAATGTAGTCGATCGTGTTCTCCACCAAATCCTGGCTTCGCTTGATGTTCTCTGAATAAGTTGGATTGGCGAGTACGTCCTTGATCAACGCCTTCGAAGTGTCGTAAAGAATTTCGGCTTTCTTGACCTCTTCGATTTTCGGATCGGTGAGAATATCCGACAAGTTTTCTTCAATATATCGTTGATAAGCCGCCTTCGAATCATGAGCGATATAGATCTGCTGAACATTGTTTTCCCGGAGACGCTCGAGGTTCTCGTTGGTGAAGGGGAGCGTTTGGGAGCGATAAAGCACCAGCTCCCGCCCGACATAGATGTAAATATCAAATCCCAACACCTTGTCGATTCGCAGCGACTCGACATGAATCGGGATAAAGGCCGGTTGTCCAGCCTCCTGTCGCTTTTTCAGCAAATGTTCCGATTGCGAGAGCATCAAGAACAGTATCGACAAAGGCTTAGGCTTACTTGAAACTAAAAAACCGGCCCTGCTTTATGCAGGACCGGTTCACAGAAAGGGAGGGGCCAACAGGCTACACTAAAGAGGAGGATTTGTCAGCTGCCGTAGCTCTTGACTAACATCATGACTGACTGCAGCGAGGTAGTAATATTGGTGAGGGCTTTTGAGTATCTTTTCAACAGCTCGGAATACTGCCAGCGCATCGAAAACGCCTTTTCCGGGAAATCGAACAGATCCAGCAGCGTTTTGCGGTAGATCTCGTCAAGATAGCGCACTACATCATAAGTATATTCCGGCAGATCTTCGTCGTTCGCGTTACCCTTGCTCAACTTATCGCGATACGCCTCAACCTTCTCCAGCACAACGGTTCCGAAGCACCACGGAGTCATTACGACGCCAAAGTTGTTGCCTTCGCTGTAGAAGTTGTAAACTGTCTGCAGCAAGACCTCAATCACCTTCTTGCGGGCATAAAGATAGGCGTTAAGTTCGTTCTGGTGAGGTTGAACCTCGGACAGTTTCATTTTGACATCTTTCAGGTCGTTCAACGCGCGCGATTCGACCTGCTCAAGGAATCCGTAATAATCCTCGAAATAGACCTTCACGTTTTCGCTAAGCGTATAGATGAAGTAACCCCCGTCATCTTTCTTCACTCGCGGTTCAACGCTCTTTTCAAAGCGATTGGCGGCGAATCCTCTCTTCATGTCTGCTGCTACCATTGTAGTGTATCTCCTTCCCTCTCTATCGTTCGCGGAAATACTCTTACGCAATAGCTGTGCCGAGCACGCCTCCGGCAGAAAGCTCGACGGGGAGCCAAGGATTCTCTTGTTGATTATGGAGTTACGCGCAGGCGCGGAAAAACGTGGCTACGAAACGAAAATGCATACTGTGCGCGTCGTTGCACTTTCCCCCGCAGAGTATGCAATGCCGTGAATAAAGGTACTCGAAAGAAGCTACTTTGGTACGCGAAGCAGAAGAATCAACCCGAGGACAAAGAAAATGGCATTGGTTCCCCAGGCTGCAATTACCGGTGTAATGATACCATTATGTCCCATCTCAATTGCCACCTTGACCATCGTGAAGAACACAAACGAAATACCCATCGACAACCCGAAGCTGATTCCTAATCCTGCACGGCGGGGATTAGACGCCAACGCCACACCGATGAGAATGATGATGACGTTGATCAATGGGAATGAGGTCTTATTGTACAAATCGACTGTCTGTGGTGTAACGTCCTTGCCCAGTGCACGACTCACGGCGATGAACCGTTTCAGTTTGAAATAGTCCATGGAGTAAGCGTCTTGCCGGGTGAACCAATCTTCAAAGAACCCCGGCTGCTCGCGAAAATTCGAGAAGACCAGCGAATCGTGAGTGACTGACAGTATCGGTTGGCTCGCTGTGTCCAGGTCGCCTATTTCCTTGAGGCTAACCCCGGTACCGACCCAGATCGAATCTTGCCACTCAAGTTTCTTGGCTGTGATGATTTGCCTCAGTGCCCGACCCTCAAAAGTCTGAATCAATACATCCTCTCCGGTCGCCGATTTGGAGACGTAGTTGCCGAATTGGAAGATGCGGCCGTCCAATCCCTGGAATAACTGATTGCGATAAACTCCCGCGCTTTCAGATTTCCGTCGTTCAATTCTTTCTGTCTTGATAATGTTCTTCTGATGATTGGCTTCCGGCAGCACCATTTCACCGAATACCCACAGTCCTCCGGCAATCACAAAGCCGCCCGTCATCAACACAACGGCGATCCGGTAAATCGAAATGCCGGCAGCTTTCATCGCGGTCAGTTCATTCGTCTTTGCGAGCAACCCGATTGAGAATATCGCGGCCAGCAATGTCGCTATCGGACAAGTTAACACAACGATGAACGGAGTGAAGTACAGATAGTAGAGTGCGACATCCGAAGCTTTGGCTCCCGACTCAACATACTTACCGATGTTCTCGACAAGATTGACGAGATCGAAAATTAGAATGAAGCACGCAATCGAGACGAAGAACGTCAAGAAGAAACGCTTAAGCAGGTAGCGGGCAAGAATGCTCAACTCCGGTTACTCCGCCAGAAGATGGTTCGCAGAGCCGACAAGAAGCTCTTCTCGCTTCGGACCCAATAAATCAAAATCAATCCGAAACCTACCATCAGAATGTTCGCCGCCCACATTGCCACCCAGGCCGGAATAATCAAGCGATCTGCCAGCTGTTCGCCGCCGATTAGAAATGCCCAGTAAACAGTGAACAATCCAATCGAGATGCCGACCGACAACGCCATGCCCCCGCCGCGGCTGACAACGCCCAATGGCGCTCCAATGAGAATAAAGGCAAGACACGCGGCTGGCAAAGAATACTTCTTGTGGATTTCCACCGAATACTTGGAAATCAACTTGATATTGGTCGCAATCTGCGTTCGTCTGGTCTTGAATAATCTGGTCAGCTGGACGATCTTATTGTAAGATTGTCCCACCGCGTATGCCAGCCACTCGCGCTCCCCGCGATTTCCGCCTTCCACGACTTTCTCTGGCGCTGCTAATATGTCGAACAATGATGAGTCGGTGTCCAGAACTACAGCGTTTCGATACTCGTCTATCTCTTTCTCCCACGCACGGACCTTTTCCAGCATCTGCGGTGCCGACATCTCCCGGTCGCCACGATAGTCTTGTTGAGTCTCCTTTAAGCGCGTCTCCAAGTTTCCGACTTTGAATGTCTGTGATCGGAAGGCGGAGATTCGATAGTCGCGGGCATTGTCCCGATCTTGTTCGTGCACTTGACCGCTCATAAGATGAAAGGTAATCATCTCATCACGCGGTGAAAACTCAACGGTTCCACTATCAGCGGTAATTGTCCGATTAAGATCCTGGTTGGTGCGGTCATAGATCACGGCACTCTTGATCTTCGACGTCTTGTGGTCAATTTCATCTACCAGAACGATGTAGCCGGGTATATCGTCAACGAAAACCCCCGGCTGTATCTGCAGAGCCGGCCGCAGACGGCCAATATCGCTGCGCAGGTTTGAAGCCATATGATTTGCTTCCGGCAGGACATCATTGTTAAACCAGATCAGACCGCCGCCAATCAACGCTGCCGCAATGATGACCGGAATCATCAAGCGAAACAGATCTATCCCCAGCGACTTAATTGCCAGTATCTCCTTGTCGCCGGTCATGCGGCCAAACGCCATCAGCGTCCCGACTAATACCGCCATCGGGACCGCCAATGCCAACATCCAGGCGAGGTTCAAAACCAGAAACTTGACGACGGTCCACGCCGAAAGGTCCTTACCGATGATTAACTCCAGCATGCGCGGGATGAAGTCAATAATCAGAACGAAGGTGATGATGAAGAAGGCAAATAGGAAGGGACCGAGATGCTCCCTGAGGACGTAACGCGTTAGAATCCACACAAGGTATTCTACAACTGTCGCTTAGGCATCGGCAAGAGAAATTGTTCGCGATCAATGCGCGTGGGAGCTGAAGCTCACCAACAGTGCCATGGTGGCGACTCCGAGAATAATACAGACAAATTGTCCCACCGAGTTCGATAGCTTGACGTCGTGCTGTAGTTCCGGAATCAAATCAGAACCTGCAATGTACAGGAACCCCCCCGCCGTCACCGGAATCATCGCTTCGGTCAAATGACCGATGCTCGGTCCAAATGTCAATACCACAATTGCTCCGATCATGGCAACCGAAGCCGACAAGAAGTTAAATATCAGAGCCCGCCTTACTGTCATCCCGCTGTGTACCAATATGCCGAAATCGCCGATTTCCTGCGGTATCTCGTGCAGAACGATCGCTACCGAGGTTGTCACTCCCAGCGGAATACTTACCAGAAAGGTCGAACCAATCAACACACCGTCAATCAGATTGTGCAATGCGTCACTCACGATGTTCAGCGTCGCCATCGGATGGGTGTGTTGGTGCGAGGTTACGTGGCAATGCCGCCAGCGCAGAAACTTTTCCAATACGAAGAAGATCAGGATGCCGACGACAATCAAAAGTGATGTCGTAATCGAGGATTCACTGTGATGGAACGCCTCCGGCAACAAGTGGATAAACGCATTGCCGAACAAACCACCGACTGCGAATGCCACCAGATAGAGAGTTATCCGCTGAAGTCGGTCGCGGGAGAGCGACATCGTAAAAACTCCAACAAGAGAGATCAGACTCACCACAGCCACGCTAACTAATGTATATGTCCAGACTTCCAGAAGCTCTCCCATTTCGTTATGTTCCGGCAAACGCGAATGGTCTATCTCTTGCAGTCTGTCGGAAGCATGGCAAGTGTACGCCAGTTATCGCCAAGCGTCAAGCACAAACATATCGAACTAACCGTGAGTAGAATCTCCAATATGTCGCGCAACAATGTTCAGAACAACGAGCCCCGGAATTTCCGCACTGCGCTGCTCAACTGGTTTGAACACAACAAGCGCGACGACCCGTGGAGAATCAATCCCACACCGTACTCTGTCTGGATTGCAGAGGTTATGCTTCAGCAGACAGTCGTGCAAGCCGTGATCCCGCATTACAGGGCGTGGATGAAGCGCTTCCCCGACATCCAGTCACTTGCATCATCATCGGAAAAGGAGGTCCTTCGCCAATGGGAAGGACTCGGCTATTACTCGCGTGCTCGGAATCTCCACAAGTCAGCACGACTATTGGTGACCTACGGCGGAGCGAATCTGCCAGATAGCTATGAAAGTCTCATCCGTTTGCCCGGAATCGGCGACTACACCGCCTCGGCAATTCTTAGTATTGCATTCCGAAAGCCGTATCCGGTTCTGGATGCGAATGTCCGGCGGGTTGTTCGAAGGCTCCTTGCCATGAAGGTCGAAGACTCAAAGTCCACACGGCAAATCCGGGAGTTCCTTGACTGTGCGATTTCATCCAAAAATCCGGGTGCATTCAACGAGGCGATGATGGAGTTGGGTCAAACCATTTGTCGGGTCCGGAATCCTTTGTGCGATGAATGCCCTGTTAAGAATCGGTGCTCGGCGCGTTCACTCGGCATCCAATCCGAAATCCCGGAACCGAAGCCAAGAGTCTCTGTCGACAAAACCTCCTGTGTCTTAGTGATTCGCTGCCGCGATAGTCTGCTGCTTCAAAAGAACGAAACCGGCTTGTTCGCGGGAATGTGGTCGCTACCAAGAGTGACGAGACCAAGACTTCCAGAAGCTCGTATCATCTCCCAGCTCTTGCCTGAATTGGAAATCCAACAAATTGAGTTTACAGCGCAACTACGACCGAGAGTCCATACCTACACCAAGTACATTGATAGGTTGAGGCCGATTGTTGTAAGGCTGAATTGCTCCAGGTTCCCTAAGTCCTCGAACGGCAACTGGGTAGCATATTCCAGACTCGACCGCTACCCCCTTCCGGCGATAGACCGCAAAATCATCAACGAGATGCTTGCCCTGTAGCGCCCCAATCATCGAACAAATCCTCAATTATTTTAATCCCGACCGACAAGATTTCCTTTTGGCGTCGGCAATTTTCTTGTAAATTGCCTCGTTCCTGCGGCGCTTAGTGTTAGCGACCGTCTGAAACAATTGAAGTCAGAGACTTCGACACTAATGATAAGGTTGGTTTAACATGTCACCGTTCAAAACACCTGATGGTAAAGTCCTCGTTACTCTAATACCCGGCGACGGCATCGGCCCCGAGTGTGTCAACTCGGCAAAAAAGATGATCGAAGCCACCGGCGCGCCGCTTGCCTGGGAAGAGCGTGCAGCCGGCGAAAGTGTTTTCAAGCAGGGAATCCCTTCCGGCGTAACTCCCGAAACGATCGAGTCAATCAAGAAGACTCGTCTGGTACTGAAAGGGCCCCTTGGTACTCCGGTAGGTTATGGCGAGAAGAGCGCGAATGTCACGTTGCGCAAGCTATTTGAAACCTACGGTAACATTCGTCCGGCCCGCGAAATTCCCGGCGTCAAGACGCCGTACACCGGACGCGGGGTCGACCTGATCGTCGTTCGCGAAAACGTCGAGGATCTCTATGCCGGCATTGAACATATGCAGACGCCGGGTGTTGCCCAGTGTCTCAAACTGATTTCGCGTAAAGGTTGCGAGAAGATCGTACGACTTGGATTCGAAGTCGCCCGCGCCGAAGGACGCAAGACTGTCCATTGCGCAACAAAAGCCAATATCATGAAATTCACCGAAGGCACCCTCAAGCGCGCCTTCGAAGCAATTGCCCCGGAATATCCGGACATCGAATCATACCACATCATCATTGACAACTGCGCTCACCAGCTCGTCAAGAAGCCGGAGCAGTTCGATGTTATCATCACGACCAATATGAATGGCGATATCATCAGCGACTTGAGTTCGGCTCTGATAGGCGGTCTGGGATTTGCGCCTTCAGCCAACCTGGGCACGGATATTGCCATCTTCGAAGCCGTCCACGGTTCAGCCCCCAAGTATGCCGGCAAAAACGTCATCAATCCGACCGCGGTCGTATTCTCGGCGGTAATGATGCTTCGCTACTTAGGGATGTTCAAGGAAGCGGCCACAATCGAGAACGCCGTATTGTTCACTCTTGAAGAAGGCAAAGTTATGCCGCGTGACGTGGTCGGCGATGAGAAAGCCGCCTCAACTACCGGCTATACCGATGCCATTATTGCCAACTACGGCAAGAAGCCTTCGAAGGTGCATGTCCGCGACCACAAGCCGATCAAGATGCCGGATATCTCCGCCCGGCCGGACTTTGTCGCCGCCAAGACCCGCAAGGTCGTCGGGCTCGATCTCTTTGTGGAGTGGGCCTCGACGGTGGACGAACTTGGCAAAGGTATGGAAGCCGTTCTTGAGGGCACTCCGCTCAAACTCAAAATGGTCTCCAGCCGCGGTACCAAGTTGTACCCATCGATGGGCACGATCACTGACACCGTTGATGCTTTTACGTGTCGCATACTGATGCGCGACGCAGACAAGGATATGACCGACGAGATTCTCGCCGCTATCATGCAAAAGATGAGCGGCAAGTTCCGCTGGGGCCATATCGAGAAACTGCAGATCTTCGATGGCAAAGATGGGTTTACAAAGGCCCAGGGCGAAGACTAAATTCGGTTTCGAGTCCCCATCGGACAGGCAGTTAGATACGGCGGCGGGAGGAAACTCCCGCCGTTTTTTCAAACCATTTAGTTGACCAACAAACTGATTCTAACCGCGCATTCCTCCAAATTCTGGAAGATTCGTCGAATTTCCTTTGAGGTTCTACGCAGCATCACCGGCACCGTAACTTGTTGCCCTAATTGTTGAAACAGTGTATCTTCTTTGTCGACTTTAGGACTTGGGCTCACAATTCACCACCGGAACCGGGAATTAGTCAACTGTGTCAAAAGACGATTCAGACGATAAGACAAGAACTCACGTGACGCTAACAGGCGGCACGATGATCTCACACTACCGGATCATCGAAAAGATCGGTGCCGGAGGAATGGGTGAAGTCTTTCTGGCGGAGGACACCAGACTCAAGCGGAAAGTCGCCTTGAAATTCCTGCCTTCGCATCTTGCATCAAACGAAGAAATCAAGACCAGGTTTCTGCGCGAAGCACAAGCGGTCGCGAAACTGAATCACCCGAACATTGTCACGATCTATGATGTCAGCGAGTTCAACGGCCGGCCATTCTTTGCGATGGAACATGTCGAGGGGCACTTACTTCAACACTTCGCCAACGAAAGACCGTTGCCGATCGACACAGTTGTGGATTACGCCGTCCAAGTCTGCCAGGGAATCGGCGAAGCACACCGCGCCGGCGTGGTTCACCGGGATATCAAAGCCACCAACATCATTGTTGATACCAAGGGGCGGGCACGACTTCTCGATTTTGGTCTCGCGGCTGTTGCGGGAGACGACAAGCTAACGAAAACCGGCTCTACTCTCGGGACGGTATCATATATGTCGCCGGAACAGGTGTCCGGACGCGACATCGACCAACGATCAGATCTCTTTTCCTTTGGAGTCGTTCTGTATGAACTGCTCGCTGGACGCACGCCCTTCCGGCGCGACAGCGAAGGCGCAACGTTGCGGGCAATAATGCAGGATGTGCCGGAGCCGTTAAGTCGTTATAAATCGGGCATCCCGCAGAGGCTTCAGCAAATCATCGACAAGCTGCTGGAGAAAGACCGGGGGATGAGGTACCAGACAGCAGAGGATATCATTGCCGACCTCAAACGGCTCGTCTATGACTCGCAGCAAACCGGAAATCAGCCCCGGTCCAAACCGGTCAAATCACACTTGAAAGTGTATGTCGGGGCGGCGATAGTCGTCATTGCGGCAGTTCTTGTCATCTACTTTCTCCCGTGGTCTGAATCGACTCAATCCGAGACTGCCAATGCCATGCCGATGATTGCGGTCCTGCCTTTCGAAAATCTGGGAAATCCTGATGACGAATATTTCGCCGACGGCATGACTGAAGAAATCACCTCCCGCCTTGCCGGTATCAAGGGTCTCGGTGTCATATCACGCACGAGTGCCATGCAATACAAGAAATCTGGGAAAAGCTTGAGTGAAATTGGCAGCGAGCTTGGAGTCAATTACGTCCTTGAGGGAACAGTACGCTGGGCAAAGTCAGCGGGGCAGACGAAGGTCAGGATAACGCCACAACTTATTCGAGTGTCAGACGATCGTCACATGTGGGCTGACAACTACGAGCGAGCGGTGATGGAAGTTTTCGCAGTGCAGGCAGAAATCGCCTCACAGATAGTCGACCAACTTGGATTAACGCTTCTTGAACCAGAGCGTGAAAAACTCGCTGATAAACCGACGAGCAATGAGCAGGCATATGAATTCTATCTGAAAGGAATCAGCGGCTACCGACAAACTGACCAGGGTTTTAAAGCAAGGTTAACCTACGCAGCTTACTTTGACAGCGCTGTGATGCTGGACCCCGAGTTTGCTCTTGCTCACGCGGAAAGATCAATTGCCTATAGCTGGCTTGGCTATGAATTGAGCTCGCCGGAGAAGAAAGCGTTGGCGCGTCAGGCAGCCGAAAAAGCGTTGCAGCTAAATGCAAAGCTCCCTCAAGGTCACCGCGCACTCGGGACCTACTACAACGTAATTGAAACTGACTACGATAAGGCGATGGCAGAATTTGAGATCGCCAAATCGGAACTCCCCAATGATCCCGAGCTCTTAGCCGGCATCGCGTTCGTTCAAATGCGCCAAGGAAGGTTCTCGGAATCTCAAAGCAACTATCGACGTGCCGCCGAGCTTGATCCACTTGAGGCGCGCCGGCATAGCGAATTGGCCAGTTGCCTCGGTTTGACCCGCTCTTATGACGAGATGGAAGCATCAATTAATCGCGCGATTGCACTTGAACCATCCCGGTCTGGCCATTATTCCGCAAAAATCTATTACTACGGGACCCGCTATGGCGACCTGGACAAGATGGAGCAATTTGCGCGGCAGACCCTTAAACATGTGGATACATTGAGCCTGTTTTCGGAGAATACTTGGCTGTTCTTTCGACGTCTCCCTGATCTACCCCTTGATTCACTCTTTGTTCGCCATTTACGCGAACTTCGAAACACAGCAAAGCCCCAGGATTTTCATCTGAACGCGAGCTTTGTGTACCGATTACGCGGTGATTCGACGTTGTCTCTCGCACATGCCGATTCGGCGAGACAACTTCTTGAAATTGCCATTGATGACCAGCCCGATGACCCCCATCTTGTTTCTCCTCTCGGAGGGGTACTCGCAGTATTAGGGGAATGCGACCGTGCTGTCGAAATGGGACATCGAGCAATGGACCTTCTCTCGGTGGATAAATGCCACTGGTGAGGACCTTCAATGGTCATGGTCATGGCCAACATTTACGTGATGTGTGGACGGTACGAAGAGGCAATCGAACGACTCGACTATCTCCTGTCAATTGAATCAGGTCTCACGACAAATGACTTCAAGTTGAACGAGGAATTCAAGCCGCTGTGGGATCTTCCAGCCTATCAGGAAATGATACGTCGGCATAGCACCTCCGGCCGGTCGTAATTCTCCCCATTCTTGATTGGCTGGGCAGATCCTCCACCAATTATACCAATAGCGGCTGGAGCCTGCTTGTCCTTCATCTACCTCAGTGAATGCGAGCACATTATTGCCACATAGAAATCGAAAACTCACAAAAGTTTGGAGAGAGAAAGGTCTGGTGCGCCGCTTCTATCTCTGCTTCAGACTTGCTGTTCTTCCGGCTTGGGTAGGATGACACGGACTTTTTCGATGCGTTGGCCATTGACACGCTCGACGACGAATTCGATGCCGTCGGCGGCGACTCTTTGGCCGATATCAGGCAGCGAACCTACAAGATCGTAGATGTAGCCGCCAACTGTCTCGAATTCTCTTTCCTGCAATTTTAGGTCTAGTTGATCGGACAAGTCATACATCGAAAGATTCGCAGATACCACATACTCGGTATCTGAAACCTTGACAATGTCGGCTTCCTCCGCGTCGTGCTCGTCTTGTATGTCGCCGACAATCAATTCCAGCAGGTCCTCAAGAGTCACAAGTCCGGCGGTGCCGCCATACTCATCGACCACAATCGCCATATGGATCTTCTGGACCTTGAACTCTTCAAGCAACTTCGATAACTGCTTACTTTCCGGAACAAACAGTGCCGGCCGTGCAATACCGGTGACATCGCAGTCTGCCGAGGGCAGCGGAGACTGTTTGAACAAGTCTTTCACGTGCAGAATTCCTACAATGTTATCGATTCCGTTCTTACACACCGGTAAGCGTGAATAGCCGGTTTCTGCTACGATTTCGCGAACTTCGGCGAAACTGGCGCCGGCTTCAAGAAACTTGATTTCAATTCGGGGGATCATGACTTCGCGAACTTCCGAGTCGGCTAAATCGAACACATTGACAATCATATCACGAACATTCGACTCCATCATCGGCTCATCGATACCCGCTGAATCCGCCAGTTCTTCAATCGCCCGTTCGACGATCTCTTCTTTACGTTCATCAAGATCCTGCTTGTCAATCAGGCTGCTCTTGAACTTGATGATGGAAGACACCGCCGGCGAAGCCAATGCCACAAATCCCTGCAGCAGCCAGGCCTTCGACGCAATGATATCAAGCTCACGTTCCTGCTTAAGGTTCGGCGCGATTACCGCTACCAACGTTGTGTATACAAACCAGCCGATGATTATCAACGCAACTTCAATGGCATACTTCTGAAGATTCGGCACTTCGAAGCTTGAACCAATCAAGAACCACAAGATTGTCGAAACAATCAACGAACCCGACTGAATCAGCGTGGCGGTGACCGCCAGGCGTTTCAGGTTTTCAATTAAACCCTGTACCGTTCGCTTTTTCTTTTCAGGAAGTGACTCGAGGAACCGTTTTTCGTCGTTGTCGGATAAGTACAGCCCGCCGGCTGCGACAGCAAACACATAAGACAAGTAGTACAGAATCAAGATGGCGAAGAAGGCGGCAATATAAATCATCGCCGACCTCCGGTATCAAGTAACGCCAGATACTTGTCTTCCTTGGCGGCCATGATCGCCCGCTTCTGCGGCGTGGGATGATGAATTCCCTGCAGATGCAATAATCCATGGCAGAAGAGCTTGTGAATTTCACGTGTGAGAGTGATTCCGTACTCGCGGGCGTTGCGGCGAGCTTCAGGAATCGAGATGTATATCTCTCCTAATAGGGGATCGTCGTCGTCTTCCATAGCAAATGACAATACGTCGGTTGTTTTCTCCTTTCCGCGAAACTCGCGGTTGAGTTCATACATACGACTGTCATCGACAAAAATCAAGTTCACATTTTTGCGGCAGCGTTCGCCCTTGAGCACGATCTGCGCCAACTGCGTCAAACTCTTGCGGGCCACGCGAGTATTCGGGACGCTGTTATGTATCGTAATCAGCGGCATCAAGCAGGCTTTTCTTCTTCACGGGTGGGATAATCGACCCTGGTGTGGAAAGCGCCCATCAAGACTTTCGCAAAGGCATCTTCGATTCCCTGCAAATCATTCAGAGTCAGTGTCGATTCGGATAACTGACCCGATTGAAATTTGTCGGTTATCAGGCGCCGGATCAAGTTGCGGATTCGCGCCGGTTTTGGGTCATCCAGAGTTCGAGAAGCCGCTTCCACGACGTCAGCGAGCATCAAGATTGCAGTTTCCCGCGATTGCGGTTTCGGACCCGGGTACCGGAATTCCGCATCGGAGACCTCTTCATCCGGTCGCAGTTCCTTGGCTTTATTGTAGAAGAACGACATCAGCGACGTCCCGTGATGCTCCTCGATAAAGGCAATGATTCGGTCAGGCAAGTCGTTTTCTTCGGCCAGTTCGCGTCCACGCGTAATATGTGACTTAATTACAATCGCCGACATCGTCGGTGACAGCTCTTCGTGTTTACTGCGCAACCCCATCTGATTCTCAACGAAGTACTCGGGAATTTCCATTTTGCCGACGTCGTGATAATACGCCCCGATTCGAGCCAACAGCGAATTGGCTCCGATCGCCTCCGCCGCCGCTTCGCATAAACTGCCAATCACCAGCGAGTGGTGGTAGGTACCGGGCGATTCCAGCGCCAATCTCTTCAGGAGCGGGTGATTCATATCAGACAGTTCCAGCAAGGTGATGTTTGTCGTAAACGAAAAGAACGATTCAAACAGCGGCAACACCGCCATCGCAATAAACGACGAGGCGGCGGCATTGATCAGCGAATAACCGCATTGTTGAAGTACAAACTCACCGGCAGCAAATTTCAACGACTCCAGCAGGTAAGCCGTAGCCGCCAACGCTATGGAAATGTAAAGGGCTCCGCGATAGAAGTCTGACCGCTTCTTCACCTTCTGCATTGTAAAGGCCGAAACCAGCCCAGACACGACTATGATGAAACTTATCTCAAAATTGAATTGGTATAGTATTCCGAACAAAACGGCCTCGGTTAGTGTGACCAACACGGCGGTCGAAAAATCGTACAGAATTGCTACGAGAATGATGCCGGCAGAAACCGGAATGAGGTACTCGGTGAGACCGGTCTGCTCAGTGATCAAATAGCCGGCTACCACTGTCACTAATATCACCAGCAGCAGCGGAAAGACTCTGATCAGGACAAAGTCATCTTTGCCTCGCATCGCATAATAGGCGAACAGAAAGCTCAAGAACACAAACGACACAAAAAGGAAGCGGGCAATGATCGGCAGCAAGTATTGAAGTAATCCGGCTTTTGCTCCCGTAACCGAACGATGTTCCGCCAACGCATTGAGCCAATCGAGATGTGTCTTGGTCACCGGCTCATTCTTGGCTATGATGCGCTGCCCCGCCTTGAACCAGATTCGTTCCTGCGAAATTGCGGCCAGAGCTTCTTCGCGCTTCCGCGTCGTTTCTTCAGGCGAATAGGTCAGATTCGGTACGAGGAATTCGACCGCAATGTCGTAGAGCCAGGTTGCGCGAATGTGAGCCTCTTCCGCATGAAGGCTAAGATCGGCCTCAAGTTCCCGGCGATTCTCCGCCAAACCGCGAATTTGGTCGGCGGCATACAAAGAGTTCCGCGTATTCCGATTGATCTGGGCCGTCTGGTAGTTCGAGGGTACAGCTGTGTCGGCCACCGCCACACCAACGAGATAGCGATCTTCAAGAGCGTTGCGGATAATCCGTTTCTTTTGCTGCAGGCTGTCGGCAGCAACCATCCGGCGCAGGATGCTTTCCTTGAGTCGTGGATAAAACAACCGGAGCCGGTCGGCGCCTCTTTCAATATTCTTGATTCGTTGCTTGACGCTGTCTGCGAGAAAGAACAACCGGTCTAAGGCACGAAAAGCTGAATCAACCTTTGCCTCATCATAAATCATCACAGCCGGCAATGAGCCAATCACTTCACGCCGTTCAAACTCCAGTTCAGCTTCGCTCTTGTAAACCGGAAATTCAAATGGGGCAAGAATGTCCTCGGTCGCGATATCGCCTACCTGCGGCGTCGACGGCGGGGAGAATACATGAGCCATTGGAAACAGGAATGATGTGAATACAATGGCGAAAGCGATAATCAGCACCAACCAGAAACGACTGGCGCCTGACTGCCCGTGCGTCGCTCGTTCCTTGCGGATACGCCGGCGCACCTTCCGCATCCCTATGCGGAGGAGATTAAACATAGACTATTTCTGTCCGGTCTCGTAGCGATCGAAAGCGCGAATGATCTGCTTCACCAGGCGGTGACGCACTACGTCCTTGTCGGTCAAGTAGGAGAACTTGATCTCGGGAATGTCCTTGAGGATTTTCTGAATGGCAACCAATCCTGAAAGTCGCTTTCTGTCGAGGTCGATTTGCGTGACGTCGCCGGTAATGACTGCCTTGGATCCTTCACCAATGCGCGTCAGGAACATCTTCATCTGGGCAATGGTGGTGTTTTGCGACTCATCCAAGATGACAAACGCTGTATTGAGGGTACGTCCGCGCATGAACGCTAAGGGTACAATCTCAATTACACCTAATTCCATCAGCTTCTTTATCTTATCGGCAGGAAGCATGTCATGTAAAGCATCATAAACCGGTCGAAGATACGGATCAACTTTGGCGCGGATATCACCGGGCAAGAATCCCAGTGACTCGCCAGCTTCAACTGCAGGGCGGACGAGAATAATTCGATTGTACAGTTTACCTTTGAGTCCAGCAACCGCTTCAGCCACAGCGAGATAGGTCTTTCCAGTGCCGGCTGGACCGATCCCGAATACAATGTCATGCTTCTCAATCGCCTCGATATATTCCCGCTGACCGATTGTCTTCGGCCGGATATCCGCTTTGACAATGCTCGAAAGAGCGGTAGAAATATCTAACTCGGTCGCCGGACCTTGACCCGATTCTTTGATTTGGGAAATTGCGTAATGCAGATATTGTTCCGAAATTTCGCCCTGACGCTGAAGCCGTTCGAACAAATCAAAAAACAGGGTTTCGGCTTGCGCGGCTTCTGGCCCGGTAATTGAAATTGCATCTCCACGGGCAACGATTTGAACATCAAAGCTGGCTTCAATGGTTTTGAGCAGATTATTATTGCCTGTAAACAGGGTGCGGGGATCGACACTCTTCAGCTCGATCTTCTTTTCAAGTGGTTCACTCAAACGGTTCTTAGTACCTCGACATCCGAGAATTATGCCATAAATACGTTGTCACGTTCGATCCGAACGTGACCAACGTGAATACGTTCCTCAATCCGAATTTGTCAATTGAGGGCGCTAAAATGTACGTGATTACTTCTTCTTGTCAATACTAATTGCCAGTGACAGTTCCGCCAGCTGCTCAGGTTCGATCTCCGTTGGCGAACCATCCATAAGTGACTGCGCCGCTGTCGTTTTCGGGAAAGCGATGACATCCCGCAACGAATCGGAATCAGTCATAATTCCGACAATTCGATCAAGGCCCAGTCCCATCCCTCCGTGCGGCGGGGCGCCATACTTGAGCGCCGTCAGAAGGAATCCGAACATCCGGTCAGCTCGAGCATCATCCATTCCGAGGATATTGAGTATCTTCTTCTGCATATCGGAGCGGTGGTTGCGAATACCGCCTGACGCCAACTCAAACCCGTTACAGACCAAATCATACTGATTCGCTCGCACTTTTGCCCACGGATGATTAGGATCGCTCAATGGCGTTGAAGTTGTGAATCCTTCTTCCAGAAGACCCATATCCGCTTCGCGCGGCGAAGTGACAATGTTATGCATGGCATCAAACCTGCCAAGATCAGAATGATACTCAAACAACGGAAACTCCGTTACCCAGAGGAATGAGTACTTCGACTTATCTATCATTCCGAATTTCTTACCGCAGTAACTGCGAACCCGCCCGAGTATTCCCTCGGTGGGTAATTTTTTGCCGGCGCCTAACATCAGCAGGTCACCATCCTTGATGTGTCCGATTTCGCGAAGTTTCTTCACGACTTCATCAGTCAGGAACTTCTTGATCGGCGACTTGACTTCTTCTGCAAACGCTATCCAGGCGAGACCTTTCGCGCCGGCGAGCTTCGCCTCGTCTTCGATCTCCTCAAGTTGTTTGCGAGATAGCCCGGCTTGTCCCGGAGCGATCACTCCTTTGACCACTCCTCCCGAGGCCAAAGCCTCGGCAAATACCTTGAATTCCGATCCAACAAATACGTCCGAGAAATCGATCAGCTTCATTTCAAATCGCCGATCCGGTTTGTCGGAACCGTACTCGCTCATGATCTGATCATAGGGATAGCGTGGAAATGGTGTTTCGATATCAACACCAAGGGTCTCTTTGAAAGAGTATTTCATCATCCCTTCGACCATTGCGAAGATATCGTCTTGTGTGACGAAGGACATCTCCAAATCGATCTGTGTATGCTCCGGCTGGCGGTCGGCACGCAAATCTTCATCGCGCAGGCACCGCGCAAGTTGAAAATAGCGGTCAAAGCCGGATATCATCAGAATTTGCTTGAACAATTGCGGCGACTGTGGCAGGGCATAGAACTTGCCGGGATGTACGCGCGAAGGCACAACATAATCGCGTGCTCCTTCCGGTGTCGAGCGCATCAACAGCGGGGTCTCAATCTCAAGGAATTTCTGCTCATGCAAATACTGCCGCACTGCAAATGCAAACCGGTGGCGCATCTCGATCTTGTCGGCGAGAAAGCGGCGCCGGAGATCAAGATAACGATAGGTCAGTCTCAGGTCTTCGTTGGCAGTGGTGTCCTCTTCGATCTCAAACGGCGGAGTCTCCGACTCGGCCAAAAGTTCGAAATCTTTGGCGTCGACCTCGATGTCGCCGGTCGCGAGATTTGGATTGATCATGCCTTCCGGGCGTTTAACGACATTTCCAGTGACACTGATTACAAACTCCCCGCGGAGGTGCGAAGCAATTTCCATCTTCTCTGCGGAGAAGTTGTCGGGATGAAACACCACTTGCGTGACGCCATAGCGGTCGCGCAGATCGACGAACAAGATGCCGCCGTGGTTGCGGTACTTTTTTACCCAGCCATTGAGTGTGATGCTTGAGCCGGCGTGTCCTTTGCGGAGTTCACCGCAGGTATGGGTGCGTCGTAATTGTGAAAACGGTTTCATCCTCTAACCTATCAATCAGTGACTACTAGTTTCCAGCGGACAAAACGTGTCCTATCCAGCGCATTTCACGCAGCCGCTGAACCGCGAAGATAACAAAATCAGGCATTTTTCAAAGGGAAAATCAACCTTCTTACCATGATGAGTTGAACATAGAATTCCGGTATTATTTTCGCGGTTGCTGTGCTATAATCGCTGGGTATGACAATGATCAACCGCGACGCCACGGACACCACGATTTGAATCTGCTCACCGTTATAGGTATTGCCGTAGCGTTGGCGATGGACGCCTTCGCCGTCGCCATCGCAGTTGGCTGCCGTATACCAAATCTGACATTTCGCCATTACTTCCGCCTGTCATTTCACTTCGGTCTCTTTCAGGCGCTGATGCCGCTTATTGGCTGGTACCTCGGCACCAAGGTCGAGTACCTGATCGTGAACATCGACCATTGGATTGCCTTCGGATTACTGCTTGTCATCGGTGTCAAAATGGTTCAGGAATCATTCTCGCATAAAGAAGAACTGAACGTAGCGTTGAAAGACCCGACCCGCAAATGGTCCTTGATGCTGCTCTCCATTGCCACAAGCATCGATGCCTTCGCCGTCGGATTGAGTATCGCGTTTCTCAAAGTCGACATAATTGCGCCAATCATCGTAATCGGCTTGGTCGCATTGGCATTCACGATTGTTGGAATGATTTGCGGAAAACGACTGGGAGGCTACCTTGGCCGAAAGGCGGAATTAGTCGGTGGGGTAATTCTGATCGCGATCGGTATCAAGATTCTCATTAGTCATTACTTTGCGAATGTCGACACAAATTCCCTGGCCGGTGTAACACTTTGGCATCTGATATCGTAGTCACTGTATTACACAGGAGAACCTATGGACTACTATCAGATTTGGTGCAACCTCAAGGAATCGCACAAAGACCTTGAATTCTGCGAACACGTGAAAAACTACCTCGGCTATCTTCAGGACCAGGGTCGACTCAAAGGCTATACAATCACCCGGCGCAAACTGGGATGGGGACCACCCGAACTCGGAGAATTCAATATCACGATTGTGACCGAGAATATGGCGCAGTTGGAGCAGGCCTTCCAGCATGTTGCGACACGCGATGGCGAAGTCGAGCGCCTGCATCGGCATGTATTCACCGCGATTACCGACTTCAAGTCGGCGCTTTATCGCGACTTTCCCGATGCAATCCGGGTTCGATAATCTGTATCGGAACTGCCCAGATTCCCGTTCCAGAGCCGGCATTGACAGGCTTGATTCGCACGGGATAGGATGTTATAATATTATAGACATTCTCAATAAGATCTAACGCGTTTTACGAGGAGATACATCAATGTCGAAACAAGCCATGACTGAACTTAAACAGATCATGAACGAGGTTTCATTGATCGGTTCGACGGCGGCACTTCTGGGCTGGGACGAGCGGGTCAACATGCCTCGCAACGGCTCCGCGCACCGTGCGAATCAGCTTGCCTATATGGCGGGACTTCTGCACGAAAAGTTCACCGCGCCCAAGGTTGGTGACTTACTGAAAGCCGCAGAAGCCAGTCCAGTAACGAAGGATCCGCTGGCGCCGGAAGCTGTGAATGTCCGCGAGCTGCGCCGGGCATATGACAAAAGAACCAAAGTACCGAACAAGCTCGTGCAAGCCATTGCCCACGCCGAAACGACTGGTCAAAGCGTCTGGGTAAATGCACGCCGAGACAACGATTTCAAATCATTCTTCCCGCACTTGGAGAAGATGATCGAACTCAAACGGCAATATGCCGAGGCGATCGGATACAAGGACGTGGCGTACGATGCCTTGATCGATGACTATGAGCCCGGCGCCACCGCCAAGTCGATTACGGCAGTGTTCTCTGAATTTCGTAAAGAGCTTGTCGATTTTGTGGCAAAGATCCGCAATGCTCCGAAGAAGCCGGATGTCTCGATTGTCGAACGCGAATTCTCGATTGATCGTCAACGCATCTTCGGTGAAACAGTAGCCGCCGCGATCGGCTTCCCGTTTAGCGAAGGTCGTTTGGATGTCACAGCGCATCCGTTTTGCTCGGGGATCGGCCCCGGCGATTGCCGCATCACCACCCGCTATAATCCCAAGCATCTCGGACAGGCACTTTTCGGTACGATGCACGAAGCCGGCCACGCTCTCTATGAACTCGGCTTACCGCGGGAACACTTCGGCACGCCGATGGGTGAGGCCGTTAGTCTCGGAATTCACGAGTCACAGTCGCGGATGTGGGAAAACATGGTCGGACGTTCCAAACCGTTCTGGAAATTCTTTTTCCCCCTGGCTCAACAGACCTTCTATGAAGCGCTGGGCGATGTGAAGTTTGAAGATTTCTATTTCGCCATCAATGACGTCCAGGCATCGTTCATCCGTGTTGAAGCCGACGAAGTGACGTACAATCTTCATATACTTCTCCGCTTTGAGATTGAACAGGGGATATTTGACGGCTCAATCAAGCCGAAGGATCTTCCGGCCGTCTGGAACGAGAAGTTTACCAAGTACTTCGGCATCACCCCGAAATCGGATTCGCAGGGTTGCTTGCAGGATATCCATTGGGCAGCCGGCCTGTTCGGATATTTCCCGACCTATGCATTAGGCAATCTCTACGCTGCGCAGTTCTTTGCCAAAGCTAAGAAGGACATCCCCGACCTCGATGAGCAGTTTGCCGCCGGCAAGTATTCGGCGCTGCTCGATTGGCTGCGCAAGAACATCCACAGCCAGGGTCAGCGGTACCATGCTGAGGAACTAGTCAAAGTGGTTACTGGTAAGAAGCTCGACCACAAACCGTTGATGGGATATCTCGAGAAGAAGTTCAAACCGCTTTACGGCGTGAAATAACCGCGAAGCGCGATGGCCTATTACGGGGACACAGCTTGCTGTGTCCCTATTTTGTTTTTTGAGGTTTTGCTTTAAAACTTCAATGGAACGTTGGAAATCACCCAGCGGAATTTGCCCGATGAAGTGCGCGAAATGTTGTCGACTGTCTCGATTCGTATTTTTACCTGGTCTCCAAGGATGTTCTGAAGCGATTTACGCACCGAAATCAATTCCTCCGGGCGAAAATCAGGACGTGGGACCAGACGAAGAACTACATTGTGCAAGTCTTCCTGAACAATCTGTAGGTGCTCAACAGAAACCAGATCCTTGGTCGCCGTACCCAGCGCCGAGGGCGAAAGATACCGTCCATCCGGCGTGGTCACGATGTCTTCGTCACGCGTGGTGACATCATGGATCCGCGGGAACGGCCGGCAGCAGGAACACGGCTCCTCATACATTGAAGAGACATCGCTCGTCTTATAGCGGATCAATGGTTGGGCATAATTATGCAGACCGGTTGCCACGATCCGACCAAAACCCTTGCTGTGCGGGGCATCCTCGTCTCCGATGATCTCGGTATAACCAAAATCTGTGTCGAGATGCTTGCCTTCGTGCCGCGCGCACTCGGTGGCGAAGATCACGCGCTCTGACATCCCAAGAAAATCGAATACCTTGCAGCAAAACGCTTTCTCAATCGCTTCGCGTTGACTCGGCAACAACGGCTCCGCAGAAGTAAACACTGCCTTGACCGGAAAAGTCCGACCACTACGATTGAGATAAGTCGCAAGAAACGACAACGTCGACGGAAAACCCTCGAGCGCCCGCGGATTGAACTTGGCCAACTTTTCCAGATAACAATCCATATTTTTGTGCGCGAGATGAAATGCCGAGAAGAAGAGGTGATTCAAGACCCAGTTATGACGCCAATACGGCGGACGCTTAACCGTCGCTGGGACAATTTGGCGACCGATGAAATAGGCGATACGATCAAAAGGTTCAATCCCCCCTTGACGCTTCTGCCTCCAGTCGACAACTGTCTTGATTAAACAGACCCGTTTATCCCAAACGATCCGAATGGGATTCGCCGTGGTGCCGGAGGTATAACCAACAATTAACTGTGACTTCTTGTAATTCCGTGCAATCAAGTCTTCGCTATTCTCAGCCATTGTCTGTCGCGTGAGAATCGGAAGTTTCTCCAGATCGGCTGCCTTTCGGAAGTCATTCGGAACGAGCTTTCGCTCCTCCATGACCCGCCGATAATATGGCACGTGTTCATAACAATGCTGAATTAGTTTTTGGATTCTCTCCGATTGGTAGGCTTCAAGCTCCGTTGCCGAATATTGGGCATGTGCCTCAAATTCGCCCAGTAGCTTCCTGAACTCGCTTCCGTACTCGCGAAAGTACAATTTCGCTCCATACAATGAAACCGCCAGATCTTGAACCGGTCCAGGGCTCTTCAGATATAACTTGTGAAGGACTCCTGCCAAGCGCAATTACCTCGTACAAAAGGGAATTCGAACAACAGCTGATGCTTTGGTGAGATCCAATCTAACCATTACATATACAGCGAAACCGAGAATTGTCAAGGATAGTTCCGCCATCCCCGCCTCTGGATTTATCGGCACCTTCAGGCAAAACCAGAACTGTCACTTAAATAATCTGATTTGATCCGTCGCCGGTCTAACGCTCACATCCCGTTAACCCGGCTCGACCTTCAGTTTTTTCTTGACCTTTAGCCCCCCCACACCTATCGTTTTTCGACACTACGTGGGAGGGTCATGGATTATTCTGCCCAGCAGACGAATAATCGCATTACCGGGGAAGATGCTGATTCGGGGAAAACAACATCCCCGGGTTACGATTTCGCCCGTCGGGCCGAGCAATTGATCGCAGCAGAGAAACTCGAAGAAGCCCAGGAACTGCTTCAGGCGGGAATAACTGCATTTCCGGAATACTCGTCAGGCTTCCAGGTGTTGGGCGACTTATACTGCCTGCGCGGCAATCCTGTCGCTGCGACTTTCACCTATTTCGAAGCGCTGAGGCGAGAGCCTGACAATCCGCTGACCTTACTCAAACTGGGCGATGTACTGAAGACCGAAGGCAACCTCCCCGAGGCCCGGAAGTACTATCTCCAGGCAGCGACGCTGGAATCCGATTCCGAAACCATTGCTGCGCGGATGAAAGAAATCGGTTTCTTCGAAGTCGAGACACCCGAACTGGAACACGATTTCCTGGTCACTGAAACTGCAGCGGACTTGTTTCGGATGCAGGGTTATTTTGAAAAAGCGAAGTTGATTTACCGGCGCCTGCTCAAGGAATCGCCAGGCGATCAACACCTGTACGACAAACTCAAACTTTGTGGATAAGGACGACATGCAAGTTAGAATTAAGAAGCTGCAAGGAATCATCAAAGGACTCAACCTCGACTGCCTGTTGGTAACCGAGCTGTCGCAAGTGCGCTATTTATGCGGGTATACCGGTTCCAATGGGGTATTGGTCGTTTTCGCCAACGAGGCGCATTTCATTACCGACTTCCGTTACAAAGCCCAGGTCAGCAAAGAAGTCAAGGGCGCGAAGATCATGATCGCCCAGCGCGACCTCTATACCGAATTGCCAAAGATCAAGCCGCTCAATGCGAAGAATCTCCGTGTGGGATACCTTGAAGCTTATATGGCGGTCAAGAACCTCAATATGCTCAAGGCGCTCTTGCCGGCTGCGCTGTTCGCACCGACAACCTTCATTGTCGAAACTCTCGCTTCGGTAAAAGACAGTGATGAAGTCAAAAACATTCAAAAGGCGGTAGACATTGCGGATGTCGCTTTCGCGCGTATTCTGCAGATCATCAAACCGGGCATTCGCGAATCTGAGGTCGCGGCCGAGTTGGAGTATCAAATGAAAATGCTCGGCTCGGAAGATCCGTCATTTGAGACGATCATTGCCTCGGGTTATCGCTCGGCGTTGCCACATGGACGCGCCTCGTACAAAATCATCAAGAAGGGGGATTTTGTAACCTTGGATTTCGGCGCAATTTACGCCGGGTATCATTCCGACATCACCAGAACGGTGGTGGTCGGCAAAGCCTCCGCCCAGCAAAAGAAAATCTATAATCTTGTATTGAAGGCACAAGTTGCTGGAACTCGCAAGGCCAAAGCGGGTTTAAAGGGCTCTGCTGTAGATAAGCACGTTCGCGATATCATCGCCAAAGCTGGCTATGGCAAGAATTTTGGACACGGTTTGGGCCACGGAATCGGATTGTTGATTCACGAAGAACCACGCCTTAGCCCCTTGTCCGACACAGTGTTACAGCCCAACATGGTTGTTACGGTCGAGCCGGGTGTGTATATTGACGGCTGGGGCGGCGTCCGCATTGAAGATGATGTTGTTATCACCAGAAATGGCTGTCGGGTCATGAATAAAGCCGATAAGTCGTTGCTGGAACTATAGTTTTTGGAAAAACATTCGATAATCAGGAGTAGGGTTGATTCAGCCCGGTCATAGAAAGTAATGAACGAAGAAACTATCCGGAAACTGGTGAAGTTGGTGGAATCGTCGGACATTGAGTCGCTGACAGTCAAAAACTGGTTCAGCAATGTGATGATCATCAAGCGCAGCCCCGAAGTGAGCAACGGTTCCAACGGCGGTTCGCATGGTCACATCACTGTTGCTAAATCACAGGTGACTTCTACTTTGCCGACGATTGAGGTGGCTGCCCCTGCTCCTGCTCCGCAGCCAATGCAGGTAATGCCGCAACCACAACCTGTCGCACCGCAACCTGCGGTCGCCAAGGGTAAGGAGATCAAGTCTCCGATGGTTGGAACGTTTTACACCTCGCCCGAACCGGGTGCGCCGCCGTTCGTTGACATCGGCACGCGCATCACCAAGGGCCAGACGATCTGCATCATCGAAGCGATGAAGCTGATGAATGAGATCGAAGCGGAATTTGACGGCGTAGTCGTCAAACGCATGGTGGAAAACTCCCAGCCGGTGGAATTTGGTCAGGCGCTGTTCATCGTCGAACCGACCTAAATCCTGATCTACTGACTCATCGGTCTGGTTTCCGGAACAACCGTCAAGGAGAGACCGATGAACCTGCGTGACATGCTGGTAGAGATGCAGCACCTCGTTGCATCCGACTTGCACCTGCGTGTTGGTATCAAACCTACACTCCGCGTGCACGGCAAACTGGTTGCAATTAATACCGAACCGATTTCCAAAGAAGCGATGACTGAGATCGTCTCGCAGATTCTCTCCCCCGAGCAACAGAAACGCTTTGCCGCACGCAACGAAATGGACTTGGCTCTTTCGGTCACCAAGCTCGGCCGTTTCCGTATCAACCTTTATCGCCAGCGCGGCACTCCCGGTATCGCCATTCGTGCGGTCAATACGCTGGTTCCTTCATTTGAAGATCTGAATCTGCCCGAGGTCATCACCGATCTGTGCGATGCCCGCCGCGGTCTCGTGATTGTCACCGGCACCACCGGTTCCGGTAAGTCGACCACGCTCGCCGCGATCATCGAGCATCTCAATTCGAATCGCGCCGAGAACATCGTCACCATCGAAGACCCGATCGAATATATCTACAAAGACAAGAAATCAATCATTTGCCAGCGCGAGATCGGCGCCGATTCGGAAAACTTCGCCGCCGCTTTGCGCCACGCGTTCCGTCAGGATCCCGATGTCATTCTCATCGGCGAAATTCGCGATGCCGAAACGATGGGCATCGCCCTCGCCGCCGCCGACACCGGGCATCTGGTACTGACAACCCTGCATACGATGAACGTGGTCGAAACTATCACGCGCGTGATTTCGTTCTTCCCGCCGCACCAGCATCAGCAGATTCGTCTGCTCCTTGCCGGCACACTCAAGGCGATCGTCTGCCAGCGTCTTTTGCCGCGCGCCGATATGCCGGGCCGAGTTCCAGCAGTCGAGGTCGCCGTTTCGACCGGCGCCATTCGCGACGCCATCATTGATCCGATGAAGACCTCATCGATCATCGAATTCATCGAAGGCGGCAACGTGCAGTACGGCATGCAGTCCTTCGACCAGTCGATCATGAAACTGTATCGCGCCGGTCACATCACTTACGAAGATGCCATGCGCAACGCCAGTAACCCCGACGACTTCGATCTGCGCATCAAGGGTATTACCGGTTCATCTGATACCGCCTGGACGGCGTTTTCAGCAGGGCAACACTAAGAGCCTTCCCCAACAGCTTGTTACTTCGACGGTCCGAGCCGCAAGGTTCGGACCGTTTTTACTTAGTTTAGTAGGTCAAGCCCTCTTGGGGCTTGACATCTTCCTGCCCTTTGGGCTTGCCAATCTGGCGATCAGACTCTATATTGTACTACAGATAATCTTCGCCAAATGTCAAGCTGCCGGCCGCGGCAGTTTCGGGAGCAAGAAGATGGAATCCTTAAGAAACCTCACTGTACTGATCGTCGTCATTACAATTGTATCGATTCGCTGTTTGTTCGCGCAAGATCCCGGAGTTGCGGACACGCTTTCAATTGGGAGCGACTCATGCGCCTGTGCCAACTTTGGAGTACCTTCACAGTCGATACCAATTCCAGTATTCCTGGCAAACGATGAGGAACTCACTTCAATCGAGATTCCGCTGCTGATTGATTGCTCTTCTGGTTGGGCGACCTTTGACTCGGTTTCTTTTACCGGCGGTCGTCTTGACGATCCGGCAATTCTTGACTTCCGGCAGGCTGTCATCGTCGAGACTGACTCCTTCGTCACCGAAAAGGTAAGCATTCAATTCGGGGTGAGTTCCGGTTTGAACCTCGCCGTTGGCAGCGGCCAGATCTGCAAGTTGTGGTTTCGAGTGCGCTTTGGCGGGACCGTTGTATTGGATACTTCGGGTGCTTCGGGCCTGATTCTGACTGATGTTTCGGCAACCAGCTTTGTGCCGCAATTTCAATCAGGTGAGATTCAAATCGCCTGCGATTATGTTGTTGGAGACGCAGATGGTTCCGGGCATGCAAATTCCAACGACTGGCTTCGCATCCACAAGTGCTTGGTAGGACACTTTTGGGTCTCCGCCGGATATTACCAATCATTTGATATCAATTGCGATCGTCATCTGGACCTTAGGGACATCAATTACCTAATCAGCTACTCAGTCTATGATGGTCACCCCCCATGCTCCTGTGGTACCTATAACCCGGCATACTATTTTGATCCGGGCGTGCGCGACACAGTATCATTTGCGTCCGATACCATGTACGTAGGCATTCCAGAGTTCATCGAATTTAACCTCTTCAACGACGAGGCGATTCGCAGCTTCAGCTTTAACTGGAATGTCGAGAACACTACAATTCTTCGAACACCCTGGAGATTCGCCGATGATATGGCTGGGCCAAGAATCAATCCCCTTTATGTAACAGAGCTTAACGACTATGAAGGTTACGGCTCATATCCGAATCAATTCGGCTTGAGCAGTTGGAGGTGGGAGATTGACACATTAATAAGTCCAGGCTCCGGGCATGTATTTTCCATTCGATTCGAACCTCTCGCTCCGGGGACAACGAAATTCCGCATGGTCAATTATGAGCCTCCCGGCAATGCCGAATCAATGCTCACTGGATTGGACAACAATGCCATTCTTCCGGTTTTTGTCAGCGGAACAATCACGGTTCTGCCTTTTCTGTGTGGCGATGCCGACAAAAATGCCCAGGTGAACATCAGCGACGTGGTTTTTCTGATTAATTACATTTTTAGCGGCGGAACTGCGCCAAATCCACTGGAATCCGCCGATGCTGATTGCAGCGGCTCGGTCACGATTTCCGATGTCGTCTATTTGATCAACTACATCTTCTTCGGCGGACCAGACCCGTGTGCCATGTGTCTATAGCAATCAGCTCGTAGGTCGAAACCGCTGGCGGCTTCGACATCGTTGCTCTATATTGTACTACAAATAATCTTCGCCAAATGTCAAGCTGCCGGCCACGGCAGTTTCGGGAGCAAGAAGATGGAGTCCTTGAAAACCCTCACTGCACTGATCGTCGTCATTACGATTGTATCGATTCGTTGTTTGTTTGCGCAAGACCCCGGAGTTGCAGACACACTCTCGATCGGAAGCGACTCATGCAGCTGTGCAAGCTGGGGATTGCCTTATCAGTCCATCCCAATCCCCATTTACCTCTTCAACGATGAAGAACTAACTGTTATCGAGATTCCGCTGCTGATTGACTGCTCTTCTGGTTGGGCAACATTTGACTCCGTTTCGTTCACCGGAGGTCGTCTTGAAGATCCGGCAATTCTTGACTTCCGGCAGGCTGTCATCGTCGAGACTGATTCCTTCGTCACCGAAAAGGTACTCATTCAATTCGAGGTGAATTCTGGATCGAGCCTCCCTGTCGGCAGCGGCCAGATTTGCAAATTGTGGTTTCGACCTCGATTTGGCGGGACCGTTGTGTTGGATACTTCGGGTGCTTCGGGCCTGGTTGTGACCGATGTTTCGGCGAACAGCTTTGTGCCTCAATTTCAATCAGGTGAGATTCACGTCGCCTGCGATTATATGATCGGTGATGCAGATGGCGACGGTTGGTTTACTGTCACTGATCAGCTTCGTGCCTACAAGAGCTTAGTTGGACACTACTGGTTGGTCGATGGATCGTACCAATCATTGGATATAAACTGCGACCGCCAATTGGACATTAGAGACATCAACCATCTTATCGCCTACCGAGTACATAACGGGCCTCCTCCCTGCTCCTGCGGTACCTATAATCCGTCATTCTACTATGATCCAGGCGTGCGCGACACTGTATCTTTCGTGTCCGATACTCTATACGTCGGTATTCCACAATTCATCGATTTCAACCTTTTCAACGACGAAGCAATTGGCAGCTTCAGCCTGGCGTGGGAAATGATAGATACGAGTATGCTTGAGCCCCCTTCTACATCGCAACATGACATGGCTAGGCCAAGAATCAATCCCCTCCTTGCAGGTCAGCTCCATGACGGTTACGGCTATAATCCTGACGACCGTGAATTCGCATTTAGCAGTTGGATGACAACGGTTGACATATTGATAAGTCCAGGCTCTGGACCTATTTTCTCCATTCGTTTCAACCCTATTGCTCCGGGGACAACGAAATTCCGCATGGTAAATTATGAGCCTCCCGGCAATGCCGAGTCAATGCTCACTGGAATGGACAACAATGCCATTCTTCCGGTTTTTGTCAGCGGAACAATCACGGTTCTGCCTTTTCTGTGTGGCGATGCCGACAAAAATGCCCAGGTGAACATCAGCGACGTGGTTTTTCTGATTAATTACATTTTTAGCGGCGGAACTGCGCCAAATCCACTGGAATCCGCCGATGCTGATTGCAGCGGCTCGGTCACGATTTC
Source organism: uncultured Ignavibacteria bacterium (assembly GCA_964592145.1). Classification (GTDB taxonomy): domain Bacteria; phylum Zixibacteria; class MSB-5A5; order CAIYYT01; family CAIYYT01; genus JADJGC01. The sequence goes on along the minus strand of CAZQBX010000002.1, from coordinate 34,038 downwards.
CGATGTCGTCTATTTGATCAACTACATCTTCTTCGGCGGACCAGACCCGTGTGCCATGTGTCCCTGACGATCAGTAGGCCAAATCCCTGCGGTTTCGACATCTTTGCTGCTCCCTACCAATCGTCCGGCCTACCATCCCGGTACCATTGCGACCACTCTGCTGCAGTATTGAACCGAACCCCTGTCTCACGTGACAAAGCCGACAATGCAGCAGACTTCTCGCTCTGATCTCCTACCCAGAGAACATTGATCAACATCCGCACCACGATCTTGTCGCGATTGCGTGTCACATATCCGCGCAGTTGCGCAGCGCGTTCGGCTTTGGTCGGTGTCTCGAAGCGTGCATCAAACTCCGGCGCACCCGGCAGTATCGACATCAAGGTCTCGTCATAGTGTCGTGCGACCAGATTCGAAGCTCCGGCAATCTTGTCAATCAACCGGGTCCAAATCCGCAGCGATGAAATTTCTTCGACAATATTGGTATGCGTCGTATCTATCCACTTCTGCCATTGGACAGTCGCCTCTCGAATTGCCGCCTTATCATGTACATTGACTCGCAGCGGCGTCGCTCCCGAGACGGCACCAAGATACGTCAACATCGCCGGCCACACGACAAGACCGGTGGAGTCAATAAGATTAGGCATTGACGCTACAACTATCTTCGCCACATGCAAACTTGGAACTGACGAAATCGGCAAATGCAAATCCGGCGGACGATTGCGCAGCACCAACCGGTCAAATCGCAGTTCCGGCGGCAACTCGTTTTTGATTGCCGTTTGCTCAAGGGAAGTCTGTTGGAGAATAAAGTCGCAGTCGGGAACTCCCCGCAAAAACGCAAACGGCCACTCATTGCGATCTGCCTGTGAGATTGTAGTCAAGCCAACTTCTTGACCCCGCTGTTCCTCAAGTTCGCGCACTATCGACGTCGAAAACAGCGGTCTGCCGTAGTACGTCGGCAGCGATCGATACAGAAGCGGCGCATCGAAGAACCCGATGATCTTACCATCTGAGTGCGATTCTCGATAACTCCAGAGCTGTTGAGCGAGTCGGTTCGAGTTGATGGAGTCGACTTCTGCACTTTTTCCGGAAACTGTCGGCATTGCGACAATCTCAAGTTCCACTCTCTTCCACCACTCGTCGCGGACCTTGGCGGCATTGAGGCGATGGTGAACGTTTCCGATCCGCCAGTAGAACTCCAGATCAGCGGTTGTGAAATTCGTGTCTTGAAAATGCGAAGTGACTGCAATGTCCTTATAGTCCCATGTCTCCATATACTCGCTTGCTCGCTGCAACTCGGTGGAATCGATCTCCAAGACCAGCGCAATCTTCTCCAGACCGCGAAGTCTCTCTTCGAAGTCGCCTGGCTGGGCGCTGGACCAATGATCCAGAAAGTCCGCCACGGTCTGGCGACTCAAGTCGGCGAACTCTCTTTGATCAGCGATGAACAAGATGTCACTATCACGCAGATCCCGGGCAATCTGCACACTGATGTTGCATTGGGAAGTGTCTGGGTCGTCCTTAAACTCGATGCCGAAAGTGTCACTTGATTTGCCGTTTCGATAAGTGACAGCCAGAAGCATTAAAGCGATTGTTAAAAGTAGCGACAGGGAAGCAATTACGAAATGAAGATGGCGCCTTTTCATTTATTTAAGTCTCCGCCCTTCGTGGGTCGTCTTGTCGACGTTGCGGATTTTAAGATACTGCGAGAGCTATCTGGAAGCAAGCAGTAGATGCACTTTTTTTGGAGGAATAGACGAGGGCCGGGGAAAGCCTGATGGATACTAAGCTGTCACCAAACGTATCTTGTCTTTGAGGTCGAGAATATGCTTTTCGGTCAGGAAGAAATAATTCACGCTGCTGTCGCCTGACTTGCGCATTCGCAACGATTCACCATCATACCAAAAGGGCAGATAGCCTGAATCACGAAAGATGCGCGTGACTTTGGCAGCGTCGCTGTCCGGTGAGTCCGGATCCGAGGAAAATTCAATCAGCCACGATGGATTGGACTTTGCGATAAGCTGTTCGGCGCTCTGTATCGCCGACAGCTCGTGACCCTCAACGTCACACTTGACGAACGTTACCGATTCAAGGACTGCCTCCAGCATCGAGTCAAGCCGACGGGCTTCGATTTCAACCCGAAGGGCGTTACCGTCACTTTCACCTTCAACGATCCGTGCCAGGTAATGCGTCTCTTTGCCTTCCGGATGAATCGGTATCTCCATTGTCAGGCGCCCTTCCTGACTTGAAATCGCATGGTTGAAGCTGCGGACATTGCTCAACTTGAGGCGCTGAATATTCGATGTCAGAATTTCATATGTGGTGGGTACGGGTTCGAAGCTGAAGACCTTTCCCTCTTTGCCAACCAGGTCAGAAAGGATCTTAGTGTAATCGCCGATATTGGCTCCCACGTCCGCCACAATATCTGCAGGTTTGACCAAGTACTTCAGCACCGCAAAATCGAGCTCATCAGTTTCCGAAAGCGCGCGCATTTCGCGGGCATAATAGACTTTCTTGGCGTAGAGGAAGAGTCCGTTGGGAAGTACCTTGCCGACAGCGCGACCAAATCTCTTTAACAGGGTATTCACAAACGGCATCCTCCGATTTTTCACACCGGGTGTGTAATCTTAACTGATCGCCCGAAAGTCTCAGATCAAACTACTCAATTGTTGACCTAATTTAACGCTAATAGCTTGTTAACGCACCAACTTTTCGAGGTTATCCCCTCATTTCGTTCGAATTCAGCGTGGCGGCTATTTGCCGGCAGTAGCGAGCGATCGCAGGTAGGGCAGTTGTCCCGCTAAGCCGAGCTTGTTCAGGTAGTCAAGATCAGCATGTGTGAATTTGGGATCACGGTCAGGAACGCTTTGATCATGATCGATGGCATTGGCGATGTGTACTGTCGTGAGGATGTTCAACATGGGATGCGGGCTTTCCGACGGTGTGTCGTGCAGTGTAACTGCTTCGAGAATTAGATCGGAAAGTCCCCACAGCGAAAGCAGGTGTGCTCCGATTTCACAGTGACTTACACCCAGCACTCGTTTCTCGGCCGCGTGTATCGGGAGCTTTTCTTGTTGGGCAATGGATAATGATTTCGCCAGCTCTTCGCGGAAATTGGCCATCATGACCAGCTTGCCGATATCGTGCAGCATTCCCGCCATCAGTGCGTCTTCGGCCTGTTTCCGCCCAAGGCCAAACGCATTGGCGAAATGGCGGGCGCCGGTACCGACCGCGAGACTATGGTTGTAGATCATCTCAATCGAGAATCCTGGAAGACCCGGATCATCAAACTGGCTGAATACACCCGCCGTCAGAACAAGACTCCTTACCGTGTCCATCCCCAATAAGTTTGCGGCTTGCAATGGATTCTCGACGCGGGTCGAAAGGCCGAAGAAAGCCGAATTTGTCATCTGCAGCAACTTTGCCGTGATGCTGACGTCCTGCTTGATCAAGCCGGCCACCTTCTGCATTGACGCCGTTTCCGACTGCATTTCTGCGACCAGTTGGTTGTAAATACTCGGTAGTGTCGGAAGGGAACGAATTTGCGAAATGCGCGCGTGTAATTTGTCATCGGTCAACACTGTCCGCAATGTCAGTGAATTGTTGATCTGCATCTGCAGGGCCTGCATCTTCAGCGGTTTGGTCAGGAACTGATGCGATTGCGAAACTGCCCTTAACATTCGCTCCCGATGATCATCAGCAGTCAGTACGAAGCGAACCACCTCGGGGTGAAACTCCCGCGTCTCAGCCAATAAGGCGTCGGCTTCCATATCCGGAAGCGAGAGTTCTGTGATGAGAATATCGTACTTAGAATCGGCCAGGGCTGCCAACGCCTCGCTGCCGTTGGCAACAAAGGTGAGATTCCAACTATTAGCCGGCTTGCCGAAACCGAATTTGAGATCATCTGCAATATCCTGTTGTCCAACAATGAGCGCATTTTGAGATGACATCTTCAGGCCTTTCGTCGGATAAGAAATCGCTGTCTCTACCTTATTCCAAGCGGACACCATCAACAGCGCTTTCGACTATTGAACTGGGTTAAGATTCTTGTGTTTCTGGATGCGAGCCCCACCAGGCTGCTTAAAGGCAGCCGAGGTCACACCGCTTCTTGTAATTATCGGGTGAACTAGCCAACTCCTTTACTTCTGCACCATTTTGAAAACAAGCTCAAAGATGACTATGGGCAGGTAGGCTGAAGGCCGCCATGGAATAAATAGCGAAGCAGAAAAACGGCATCTGAGACTGTAATGAAGAGATTTCCGTCGGCGTCGCCTCCGCTCAAAGTCAACGGTGCTGCGCCTCCGCTAAAGACGTAATCAATCAACAGCACCGCGTCGGAAATCTCGATCACGCCGTTTTCATCCGAGTCTCCGCAAGTGATATTTCTGGCAGCTATATTGAACGAATAGGCAACGACTTGAGAATTATTCTGGTCGCGACCGCTCCATTCTACGGTAATACTTGAATCTCCCCCGTCGATAACCGACATTATGCCAAATTGGCCCCGACCGGGAAAGGCGCCATGGCTATATGGGCCACCCTTCACACTTGGCGATTGATCAAGTGCTGCAGCATGAAACACCGGGAAGGCGGCGCCGCCCGAAATCGCATAATCGCTGTTTGTTCCATCATCGATGGCAAGCATGTGGGCATCACCCGATAGCATGCACAGGCCGCGGATGTTATTGTCCTTGATGAAATTCGCAATCTCCCGCCGTTCGTTGGTGTAGAGATACCAACCGTCATCGCCGGTTGTGCCGATCCACGGCAGCGAATTTACCCAAACAATGAGCGGATATCGACCATTGGCGATCAGCAGTTGTCGCTTGAACCAATCCTTCTGCGAGCGACCGAGCATGGTCTTGGCGGCATTGTCTTGCGAAAACGCGGGACTCCTTGCTGACCGCATATCGCAGACGATAAATCGGACACGGCCGATTGTGAAGGCGAAATTAATCGGTACGTTGCCTTCACCGAATGCCAGTGGGTAGTGAGGAATATACTCCTGATATGCGCGCCTTGCCGCCAACCGGCTGGCGGACGTCGAATCAGAATTATTGGGACCATAGTCATGATCATCCCAAACATAGGCTAGCGGTATATTTCGATAGAGGCCAGACTGCGGTTGCGAAGCCAGGACACTCTCAAATGCATTTCGATAAAGGTCAATATTATTGACTGCGATATTTTGATAATGCATGTCGCCCATGTGCAAGAATAAAGCCGGATTCAGCGCCGTAATCGTGTCGAATACCGGGTTGGTCGAACCGGTCTGCGCACAAGAACCGAGCGCCAGAGTAAATGAATGCGCTCCTGAGGCGAATGTCCTCGATCGACCAATAGCCGTTGTATCCCTGAAACCATTAACCTCAAATCCGTAATAATAGTCCCGGCCCGATGTCAGATTCTCAATCGAAAGCTGTACAACCCGATTGTTGGTATCGCCAAATACCGTATCAGGTTGGGAGAAGACAAGTGAATCGAAGGCGATAGTCGGACTAACTACCAGTCGCACAACTGAACCTTCGGCAAGTGCTCTGGCGGAGACCCTGAAACTCGACTCTGTGACAGCTCCAGACCAGTACCAGAGTATCTGTTCCGCCGAGGCGGTCGCGACAGCCATTGTCTGCACTACAAGCGCGAAGACCATAACTTGCCAGGGCCGGCCAAGAGTGCTCTGGAGGGATAAGCTGAATGAAGATTTTGTCGATTCTTTCGGTTTTTCGAGCATGGGTGTAATAAGCCAGAAAATCCCACAAAATCAAGTCGCAAGGTCGCTATTCATGCGCCTTTTTTGCGTACCAAGATGCTTTACAAAGCCATTAAATCACCTTGCTTAGTTTTTCAGAATCTCGTACTCTATCCCGCGTAAGACGCCGTTTAGCGCTTCGACTATTGGTCAGGAGAAGGTATTGTTCAAGAAGATCCTCATTGCCAATCGCGGCGAAATCGCCCTTCGTATCATCCGTGCCTGCCGTGAATTAGGTGTGCCTACAGTCGCCGTTTACTCGGAAGCCGACATCGACTCCCTGCACGTTCGTTTCGCTGACGAAGCGGTTTGCATCGGTCCGGCTAAGTCGGCTGAAAGTTACCTTGACCCAAAACGAATCATTGCTGCCGCTGAAATCACCGGTGCGGTGGCGATCCACCCCGGATACGGGTTCCTTTCGGAAAATGCCGCGTTTGCCCAAATCTGCAAAGAGTGTGGAATCACTTTCATCGGACCATCACCAGAGGTGATTCGCCTGCTTGGCGACAAAGTCCAGGCTAAGCAGACGATGATCAAAGCCGGTGTCCCGGTAGTTCCCGGAAGTGACGGCGGTATAGCCGACATCGACGAAGCCCTGAAAGTAATTGCCGAAATCGGCTACCCGGTAATTCTCAAAGCTGCCGCCGGCGGCGGTGGTCGCGGCATGCGCATTGTCAAGCAGGCTTCCGAATTGGAATCGGCATTTCGAACCGCCCAAATGGAAGCGCAGGCGGCATTCAGCAACCCGGAGATTTACCTCGAACGATTTGTCGACCGCCCCAGACATGTCGAGTTCCAGATTCTCGCCGACAATCACGGCAATGTCATTCATCTCGGAGAGCGCGACTGCACAGTTCAAAGGCGTCACCAAAAGCTGATCGAAGAATCGCCTTCACCGGTTATGACCCCGGAATTGCGCAAGAAAATGGGCGCTGCCGCTGTCGCTGGTGCCAAATTTGCCGGTTATCAGAACGCGGGAACCATCGAATTTCTCGTCGACGGATCGGGCAACTTCTACTTCATGGAAATGAATACCCGCGTGCAAGTTGAACACCCGGTAACTGAGGAAGTAACCGATATCGACATTATCGTCGAGCAACTACGCATCGCCGGCGGTGATAAGCTTTCATTTACGCAGGAGCAAGTCGTCTTTTCCGGTTATGCGATTGAATGCCGTATAAACGCCGAAAACCCCGATAAGAATTTTGCACCTTCGCCGGGTCAAATTACGTCATTCCACGTACCAGGCGGTCACGGCGTCAGGGTCGACACCCATGCTTATGCCAAGTATGTCGTACCGCCGCACTATGACTCAATGATTGCCAAGTTGATCGTCAAGGACAAGAATCGCCAGGACGGCTTGCGCAAGATGTTGCGGGCATTGGACGAATTCGTGGTCGAAGGCATATTCACAACTATCGAGTTTCAGAAAAAAATCATTGCCGACCCGGTATTTCAGTCGGGAATGTTTGACACTAGTTTCGTAGAAGACTATTTTAAACGCTCCAAAGAAGGGGCGCAAAATAAAGACAAAGTTGTTTAGTCTGGAGGAGCCATGGTAGTCCCGGAAGGCCTGAAGTATACAAAAGAACATGAGTGGATCAAGGTCGAGGGTAGCGTCGCAACCGTCGGAATCACCGATTTCGCCCAAGGAGAACTTGGCGATATCGTTTTTGTCGAATTGCCCAAAGTTGGACAAACGCTGAAGCAAATGCAAGCGTTTGGTACCATTGAAGCGGTAAAAGCCGTTAGTGAGATGTTCGCACCGGTTTCCGGAAGTGTAAAAGAAGTAAATACAAACCTCGAAGCGGATTCGTCGATCATCAACAAGGATCCGTACGGCGCCGGTTGGATGATTAAGATCGAGAATTTTCCGGCTGGTGAAATCAATGCGTTGCTTGACGCCGCTACATACAAGAAGCTGTTAGAGGATTAATATGACTTATGTTCCCCACTCCGATAATGAACGACAGCAACTACTGAAGTCCATCGGAGTAAGTCGGTTCGAAGAGTTGCTCAAAGGAGTTCCGGAATCAGTCCGGCTCACCGAGAGACTCAACCTCCCCCGAGCCCTGTCAGAATTTGAAACACTGAAAATACTGGATTCTCTCGCCGCCAAAAATCACATTGGCCCCGAGTATGCCAATTTCATGGGTTGCGGCGCATATGATCATTATGTGCCGTCAATCGTCGGGCATCTGGTCGATCGTTCGGAATTCAAAACTGCCTACACACCCTATCAGGCCGAAGTCGCCCAGGGAACTCTGCAGGTAATTTATGAATTTCAATCCCTGATTTGTCGCCTGACGGGAATGGAAGCTGCAAACGCGTCCATGTACGATGGCGGCTCGGCGACCGCCGAGGCAGTCCTGCTTGCCCTTAGCGCGACCAAACGCCGCAGAATTGTCGTCTCGTCTCTCGTTCATCCGCATTATCTCGATTGCGTCAAGATCTATCTGGGCGGCAATGACATTGAAATCGTTAAAGTAAATCACGACAAGGGCAACGTCGACCTCGATGACCTGCGCGGCAAAATCAAGGATGCCGCCTGCTTCGTGTTCCAGAATCCTAATTTCTATGGCTACATTGAGCCGACCGACAACCTTCCGCAGATCGTCAAAGATGCCGGTGCGCTTCTAATTGCCGTGACATCGCCGATATCGCTGGCTTACCTCAAAGCGCCATCCGAATACGACGCCGACATTGCGGTCGGAGAAGGCCAGGCGCTGGGCAACAACCTGATGTTCGGCGGACCTTACTTCGGTTACTTCGCAACCAAGAAACAATTCCTGCGGCAGATGCCGGGCCGGCTGGCTGCGATGACGAAAGATCGCAACGGCAAGCGAGGCTACTGCCTGACCTTGCAGACCCGCGAGCAACATATTCGCCGCGACAAAGCGACCTCCAATATCTGCACCAATCAGGCACTCTGCGCCCTCGCCGGTACCATTTACATGGCGACGATGGGCAAGGAAGGACTAAAGGAAGTTGCGCGCCTGTGCGTGAACAAGGCACACTACTTGAAGACCGCACTTTGCGCTGTTGACGGCGTCTCTATCGCGTTCGATCGCCCGTTCTTTATGGAGTTCCCGCTGCGGTTGCCGGAACCGGCACGAAATGTGTTCGATCGCCTCTTGACTAAGAAGGTCTTTGCAGGCGTGCCGACCTCGCGATTCCTTTGGGAAGAGGACCTTCTCATCGTTTGCGCCACCGAAACCCGCACGAAGTCGGAGATGGATAACTACCAACATGCGTTAAAAGAGGTGATGGTTAAAGATGCCGTTCTGCCCCAATTGTGAGACGGAGTATAAAGGCCATGTCTCGGTCTGCCCCGAGTGCGGTGAACATCTCGTCGAAATGACTGAAGACGAAGAGCTTGATGAAGAACTTGACGGCGACGAAAGCGAACAGATACTGCTCTATCGCTCTCCGAGCCCGGAAATAACCGACGAACTAACCGACGCTTTGCGCGACGCCGGTATTACTTTTGATTTTCGCCCGGTAATTGGCCGCGGCAGTGTTGCCGGCAGCGTGAAATCGCTTTACCGCGGTCAAAACATCGACGGCGAATTCTACGTAAGTGAGGATGACATCGATGCGGCCAAGGAAATTGCCGAATCGATCATCGGCGATATTGAAGAGGATATCGTCTGATAACTGTAATCCATTTGTAGTACTCTCCATCAACAGAAGGTTTTGTATGGCAAAATCACGAGGCAAACAGGATGATGAAGAGCGCTCGACCAAGGCTTCCAAAGGCCGTAAGAGCAGTTCCGAACCGATCACTAACGAAGAACAGCAGGAAATGGACGACTCCGATTCTATCTTGCTGCTGAAAACCGACAACTACCTCCAAGCACAGTTCCTCATTGGCGCCCTCGAAGAGGAGGAGATTTTCTTCGTCACCAAGCCGCCCAGTCTCACTGATCCCGCACGAGGTGCCCTCTCGCGTCGGGCCAACGACGCTCCCGGCTCGGCAGAAATCTACGTTAGTGCGGAAGATTACGATCGCGCCAAGGATCTGCTCGAATCGCTGGAAGGCGAGGGGATCGCCGATTTCGACGAGGACGAAGACGAAGAAGAGGAGTTGGACGAGGACTTTTTTGACGATGACGACGAAAGGTAACTTATGAAAATCCTGGGTATGCTCCTGCTGACGCTGTTTCTCTGCGCGCCGTTATCGGCAACGAAGACAATCGGCGATGTAGTCTTCCAGACCGATTTCGATTCGCTCATGCAGACGTCCCATGATCAGAACCGGACAGTTCTGATTAAATTCTATACCGAGTGGTGAAGTTGGTGCAAGGTAATGGCGGACTCGACTCTGCCTGATGCCTACGTTCAGAAGTTTCTGAAGAATTTTGCACCAGCAGTCATTAACGCCGAGGTCGACACGATAACAGCAAATCGCTATGGTGTGCGAAGCTATCCGACGACTCTCATCTTGAATCGTCAAGGTCAGGAAATTGACCGCCTTGTCGGCTACTTTCCTCCGGAAGAGTTTGTGGCCGGAGTCACTAATGCACTGGCCGGTATCGGCACACTGGATGACCTTCTGCGGCAAGCTGAAGCTCAACCGGACGCGGGAATCTTTTACGATGTCGGACAGAAGTACCGCTGGCGCGGAGATTATGACCAGGCCGCCAGTTATTTCAACAAAGTAATGGCGATGGATCCCGGCAACGAGAAGGGCAAGTCAGCTGAATCATCTTACAACCTTGCCCATATGAAATACAAGATGAAGGACTATGCCGCGGCTATTGAACTCTGGAGGAAAACTGCGGCTGCCTATCCTAATGAGGAAGTCAGCATCGATGCCGAATTGATGATTGCCTACAGCTACCAGAAAGCCGACGACTTCAAAAACGCAAAGAAAGAATACAAAGCCTTCTTAAAGAAGTATCCTGATACTGAAGAGAAAGAGTGGATTGAAAAACAATTCACCGCAATGAAAACAAAGAAGTAGGATTTATGAACTATAACGATGGCGCAACCATCTTTGAAAACTCCCGGCCCGGCCAGAAAGGGTACACGTTGCCGAAGTGCGATGTCCCCGAACTGCCGCTGGAAACGACTCTGGGCAAAGCGAATATGCGTGCCAAGGACGCTGCTCTTCCGGAAGTAGCCGAGAATCAGGTTGTGCGACACTACATCCGCTTGTCAACGCTGAACCATCACATCGACAAGGCGATCTATCCCTTGGGAAGCTGTACTATGAAGTACAACCCTAAGGTCAATGAAAAAGCCGTCTCCCATCCCGGATGGGCGCAGCTTCATCCTTTCCAGCCGGCGCGCACAGCACAGGGCGCGTTGGAGTTGATGTACAATCTTGCCCGCATGCTGGCGGAAGTCTCCGGTATGCACGAAGTCAGCCTGCAGCCGACCTCCGGTGCACAGGGCGAATTCTGCGGAATCCAGTTGGCGAAGGCTTACTTCAAGCACAAGGGTGAACAGCGGAATAAAGTTTTGCTTCCCGATTCAGCGCACGGCACCAATCCGGCATCAGTCATGATGTCCGGTTGGCAGCCGCACGAACTCAAGTCGAGCGAGCAGGGGATACTTGATCCGCAAGTTTTGGAAGCTGCTCTCGACAACGAAGTCGCGATGATCATGCTCACCAATCCCAATACCGTCGGCTTGTTCGAACGCGAGATTCTCCGCATTGCCGAATTGGCGCACGCCAAAGGCGCGCTCGTCTACATGGATGGCGCAAATCTGAATGCCTTGATGGGCATCGTTCGTCCCGGTGACATGGGATTTGATATGCTTCATATCAACCTGCACAAAACTTTCAGCACTCCGCACGGTGGCGGTGGACCGGGCGGCGGCGCAGTCGGCGTGAAAGATTTCTTGTCGCCTTATCTGCCGATTCCGGTGGTGACGCGCGACGAGAAACAGTATTTCTTCGACTATGACCGTCCGCTGACAATTGGCCGGATGCATTCATTCTATGGCAACTTCGGTTCTATGGTGCGGGCGTACACTTATATCTTGATGAACGGTGGCGAAGGATTGCGCCACATTTCCGAGACCGCAATCATCAACGCGAACTACTTGCTCAAGCGTCTTCGCCCGAAGTACAAAGTTGCTTTCGATCACGTCTGCCAGCACGAGTTCGTGTTGTCCGGCGATTATCAGAAGAAGCTGGGTATCAAGGTAACCGACATCGCCAAGCGGATGCTTGACTATGGCGTGCACGCGCCGACGACCTACTTCCCATTGATCGTGAGTGAAGCCCTGATGATCGAACCGACCGAAACCGAGAGTATCGAGTCGCTCGACTATCTGGCCGACGTGATGCTCAAGATCGCCGAGGAAATCGAAACGAATCCCGATATCGTCAAAAACGCTCCGCATACCACACCGGTATCGCGGCTCGATGAAGTCGGCGCCGCCAAGGAGCTGAACATCAGTTATCCGATGGCGTAGATAGAATTGATTATAGTGTATGAGAAGGCAGCTCGCATGTGGGCTGCCTTTTCTTTTAGAGGGCGAGAAAGGGTGGCAGCAAGGAGCGGCCGGCTTCATTTAGTTGTTGTGTAACTTCTGGTTCATTTCTCACTCCGTTCGTTTTCAAAAAAGCGGGCTGATCGCGATCATAGTGCATCTTGTGATGCACCACGCTGGCGCGCGGCCGTAACGGTGGTCCGCCAAAATCGGTGGAGCCGACTTTGGATTCGAGCGGGAGTCACTGCAGCTACGTGGGTTCGGAATTGTGTTACCGCAAAGGCCTTTGCGAACGTAGCCGGTCGTGTCTTCAACCTAAAACTCGAAGGAGCACATCCCGTTTTCGGGGCGACAGCAGCCTATATTATTCCTTCGGGAGATTATTCTCTACAGGGTGACTACAGGATTTCGTGGTTTTCAAGACACACCCCGTCTCGCCCGCCCTCATTCTTCGGGCGTTCGAGCCACCCCTCTCTAGAGGGGAGTTAAGGATGTCGATTCGGTAGGTCAAGCACTCTCGGCGCTTGACAATTACACTTTTGTCAAGCCCCAAGAGGGCTTGACCTACGGACTACGAACTGGCGGGATGCGATTTTGCTTGACACGATTTTGGTGAAACACTAATTTGAATTACACACATAAATAGAATGTTCCAAAGGGCCGCCGAGCAGACCCGAAGGCTAGGAAGAGATATGGCTAAATCACAGAGCCAACTGAACAATTCCAATAATGGATGATTATGTCTAACTTTGTTCTGCCGGTCTGCACAAATTCAATTCAGAAACGTAATTCCACAAAGGAGGAACTCTATGTGAAAACGCTTTTCCGGATTATCTGCATTTGCACGTTTGCGGTGCTGGGGGTGTTTGGATGTGGTGGGGATGATTGTCCGGTTTGTCCACAACAACCTCCGACTCGTTATGATGGTCGTGCCTATGTGACTTTGAATACGGGCCGCGTCGCTGTTTTTGTAATCGACATCGAATCGGACTCGGTCGTGGACAGCTTGATGTTTCCAGATGCGGCAGGAGTCAATGTAAGGGTGACGGCGGACGGGAGATACCTTCTCACGTCGATTTCGGATGGCATATTCCGTGTTCACGACACGCGGGACCTTTCGCTGGTGTCAACCACCGCCACATTTGGCGGGTTTGAACTGGTACATCATGATTCCATGGTATTGGGATCGCGTCCCGATACTCTTACCCTGTATACATTCCCGGACTTTGATACCGTGATGCAGTCGATAATTCCGCATCGAGATGCTCGCGATTGCTATTCACCCTCACAGCGTTGGCTCTATCGGTTTCGAGGGGCAGATACCTTATTGGCGATTTCTGAAGACTCACTCAAGGTTGTCCGCGAATGGGTGATAAGAGAAGGAGGCAGTTCAGTATACTACCTTAAAAGTGTCGCCGTTCATTCAGATGGCAAGACTGCGTATTTTATCGCTTACGGCCCTAGTTCCGCAGTCTTCTTGGCGTATGATCTGGCGCACGAAAGACTATTGCACAGTTTCCCGCTCATGGGCCAATTCGGGTATCTCCGAGTGTCCCCAGATGGCAGAGAAGTTTGGGTAACGGACCCATGGTTTACTAATAGTGCTTTCGTCTCTTCAGCGATTCTCGTCTTCGATGCCGCAAATGGCGGATTCCACTATTCCATTTCTCTTGTCGGCTATTTGCCTGAATATCCTCTTGTTCCCTTAATAGCGAGAGCATTGGAGTTCACGCCTGACGGGTCCGGAGTGATTGTAACCACTGGAGATGGTCGTGAGCAAGGAGGGACCGTTTTACGTATCAGCACGTTAACCAACAAAATTGAGAAAATCTATTTCCCCGATTTCAGGCTCTATCCATACGAGATTGCAATCGGGAGTAAGCCGTAAGTATTGGGAGGGCTTAATGAAAGGGACTTTTGTTTCACTGATTCTGGTAGTGGTGTTAGTAACTTCTACCGCCGCCAAGAATTACCACGGTTATAATCTGGATGGTACAAGACAGATTTACACTGCTTGTGATTCCATGATTGTGGTTAAGCTCAACGAGTCAGCTGACAAATCCATGCCAGAGCTGTTGGCTTTGGAGCATGATGCACTGCGGGATTCCGCGACCGCAATGCCAAAACCGCAGGAGTTTTACGCGTTTGTTGTTTTGCCGGAATACGATATCGATTCGGTTCTTCTCGAAATTCGTGCGGATCCCAACGTTGAATTCGCATTTGCAACCCTGCAGTGGGATAGCAGTATTGTCTACGCCTACGATCAACTTCTGGTCAAGACCAAACCGGACGTCAACGCTGATTCTGCGCAGTCGCTATTCAATTCATTCGGTTTGGTTATAACCGAGTTTCCGAGTGAACTTAGTTCGGGATATACTTTGAAATTGACTTCCAGTTCTCCGCCCGACGTTTTTGAGGTCGCGTCGGCTTTATACGAAACGGGGGCTTGTGTCTTTAGCACGCCGAACCTATATGAGGTTGCGAAACTCTCATTCTTTCCTAACGATCAGTATTTCGCTGAGTCGCTTCAATGGCACCTTTTCCACGGCGTCTATTTCTACGGAGTAACCTACCGCGACTTGGATATGCATTTGGCATGGGACTTTGCGGCTGGTGATACAAGTCATGTCATCGCATTTATTGATGAAGCCTTTGATCTCGATCACAATGATCTCAACCAAGCGAAGATTTATCAGCCGTACGATGCGGCGGGTACACTTTTGCGCGATCCGCTTGTCCCTGATTTTGATCCAAGACTGCCTACTAACGGAAATGAAGCTTGGTATAACTACTGGCACGGCACAGCGTGTCTTGGTATCATGTCTGCGGTTACTAACAACTATCTCGGAGTCGCGGGAATCGCTTCGAGGTTCCGATTCATGCCAATCAAGGACACGGATGATAACTTCGGATACAACCTAAAGAGTATCGAAGCCGCTTGGAGATGGGCAATAAATCACGACGCCAGTGTGATTGGGCTTAGTATGCAGTACTTTGACTGGATGCCGGATGTTAACTTGGCAATACGTGACGCATATGCTTCCGGAATCGGAGTGTTCGTTTCTGCTGGCAATAATGGTGTTTCTATAGAATATCCCGCTTGGCTCCCAGAAGTCATGGCCATTGGCGCGAGCAACCCACATGATAGCATTGCCAGTTTCTCCGGCCGAGGACCAGGACTTGACGTTCTTGCGCCAGGAGTGGACATAACAACATTGGATGTGAGTGGCCCGATTGGGTATGGATCCCTATATTTCAATTGCGAAATTGCTGAAGACTACTTCTGCCATTTTGGCGGCACATCCGCCGCAGCTCCGCAAGCGGCAGCAGTGGCTGCGTTGGTCCTCTCGCGCAGACCGGACCTAATTTGCGACACATGCTCTGCAGAAGCACTGTATGAGGTTATTCGTCATTCTTCTGAAGACACCATAAACATTTCAGACCCGCTGGGTTATGACTATGAATTTGGCTGGGGTCGTCTGAACGCCGCGCGAGCGATGCTGGCTGTCGTCCGCGGGGACGCGAATAACACTGGTTCGATAAACATTGCTGATATCCCTTATATTGTTAGTTACATTTTCTCTGGTGGTCCTGCGCCAGTTCCTAATGTTCTTTGTGGTGATGCGGATGGGACAGGAACGGTGACAATTTCGGACGCATACTATCTCGTATCCTATATCTTCTATGGAGGACCACCGCCGCCAGTCTCTTTCAATTACTAAGTCATCAAAGGTCGGACTCAATCCGAGTCCGACCTCTTTTGTACCGTGATCGGCAGACGTTCTCATCTGCCCCCATTCTTTGAGAATGTAGCCTTGTTTGACAACACGAGTTACTTCCGAAGAATCTTCTCCATCGCCTTTCCTTTGGCGAGTTCGTCAATGAGCTTGTCCAAGTAGCGGATTTTTTGCATCAGCGGATCTTTGACATCTTCGACGCGAACACCGCAGACGACACCCTTGATAAGAGAAGTATTTGGATTCATGGCAGGGGCTTGCGCAAAGAACGTCGTGAAGTCGTTTCCCTGTTTGATTTGGTGTTGTAGTCCCTTTAAGTCGTATCCCGTCAGCCAGCAGATGATCTGATCAACTTCCTCTTTCGTGCGATTCTTGCGTTCAGCTTTCTGAACATACATCGGATAGACCCCTGCGAATTTCATCGCGAAAACTCGATCGTAGTTCATCGTTACTCCTCCTGTGTGTCCGGTCAAAAAGTACTCATTTTGCATAGGGACGTCAATCTCGTTTGGCTCGCGAAAAACACTAGCGAGAACCGACCTGCGGCCACTTCCGGCCACCCCTTCATCAACCCACCTTCTCCACGATTTCAGTTGCGCCGAAGCCGCCGAAACGCTTAATTTCTGCCGGCTCACGGCGGTGATCCGCCCGGGCGAAGCACAAATGTTCTCGAAATTCGTAGGCGAATAAGGAAACTACCGATGAAAGTTACTTCACACGGCAGCAGCAAAACTCTGGAAGAGCTGGGACTGAATAATCTCGGCAACGTCTATTGGAACGCGACAACTCCACAACTATATGAAGAAGTTGTCCATCGCCACGAAGGCTATATCGCGCATCACGGCGCACTGGTAGTTCGCACCGGTCAACATACCGGCCGTTCCCCCAATGACAAGTTCATCGTCAAGGACTCGATCTCTGCCGACAAAGTTTGGTGGGGCGAGGTGAACAAGAGCTTTGAACCGGAACGCTTCCACACACTGTTCCATCGTTTGCAAGCCTACCTGCAGGGCAAGGATATCTTCATCCAGGATTGCCACGCCGGCGCCGACATGAAATTTCGCGTCCCGATTCGCGTCATCACGGAGGACGCCTGGACTTCGGTGTTTGCCCGCAACATGTTCCGCCAGATTCACGATCCGGGCGAACGCGATGCGCATGTGCCGGAGTTTACGATTCTGGCGGTGCCGCGCTTTCGCGCTATCCCGGAATTTGACGGCACCCGCAGTGAAGCCTTTGTCATTCTGAATTTTGAGCGCAAGCTGGTGCTCATCGGCGGGACAGCCTATGCCGGCGAAATCAAGAAATCAGTATTCACGATTCTCAATTATCTGCTCCCGCATCACGGAGTCATGCCGATGCACTGCTCGGCCAACATCGGCAAAGCAGGAGACTCAGCGCTCTTCTTCGGTCTCTCCGGTACCGGCAAGACAACGCTGTCGGCTGATCCGGAACGGATGTTGATCGGTGATGACGAGCACGGCTGGTCCGACACCGGAATCTTCAATTTCGAGGGTGGTTGTTACGCCAAGGTTGTGCGCTTGTCAGCTGAGAACGAGCCGGAAATCTATGCGGCGACTCGGCGGTTCGCTACGATTCTCGAAAACGTCGGGTTCGATATCGATACCCGCAAGGTCAATCTGGACGACGTCTCACTAACCGAGAATACCCGCGCCGCCTATCCATTAAGCCACATCAGTAACTCTGTGTCATCCGGCGTTGGCGGACATCCCAAGACCATCATCATGCTGACCTGCGACGCCTTTGGTGTATTGCCGCCGGTTGCAAGACTGACGCCGGAACAAGCGAGCTATCAGTTCATCTCCGGATACACTGCCAAAGTCGCTGGTACCGAAATGGGGATGGGCAACGAACCGAAAGCTACTTTCAGCACTTGCTTCGGCGCCCCATTTATGGCGTTGCCGCCGTCGGTTTACAGTTCGCTTCTGCGCGAGAAAATTGCGAAACACAAAGTCTCTTGCTGGCTGGTAAATACCGGTTGGAGTGGCGGTGGATTTGGCGTCGGCAAGCGCATCAGCCTGCCGCATACGCGAGCAATTATCCATGCCGTCCTCTCGGGTGAACTTGATAAAGCCCCAATGACGATGGACCCGGTTTTTGGCATCAATGTCCCGCAAACCTGCCCCAATGTTCCGACCGAGATTCTCAATCCGCGCAACACGTGGAAAGACAAGGCGGCATTCGACAAGCAGGCACAAGACTTGGCGCTGATGTTTCACAAGAACTTCGCCAAGTATACTGAAGGCGTACCCGACGAAATCAAGTCCGCCGGTCCTACTTACAAGGGATAGCCGCAGTCAATACAGATTGATTCAGGGCAGGTAAATTCTGCCCTGAATTTCTAAGGGGTCAAAAGCTTATGAGAGTAAAGCCGGTAAGCAGTCTGATAATATGAGATTGCATCCAATAAGAGCGTCGAGTCAGACTCTATAGGCAGGGCTGTGAATTTTCCGTCGATCGAATCGCGATCCCAGAGCCCGTTTTCCATCTTGATTCCCAGGACTGCGAGCCGATTGTTTCGCAGTAATGCCACATCACGGTTATGCGACAGCAATGCAAAGTCATAGCCCTTATGCGACTCAAGCAGTGAGCGACCGAAGAATTTGCTCGTATAGCTGAAGTTCAAGACATCAAGCAAAGTCGGCGCCAGATCCATCTGGGATCCCAGAGTTTCCACCCTCTGTCCGGCAGGAATCAATGCCGGGCAATAGAACAATATGGGAATTTCATAAGAGTCCATCGGAATCTGCTGCCACCCGTAAACCCGTGCGCCGTGATCCCCGAGAAACACGAAGATTGTGCTGTCAAAGAAATCGTGGCTGCGAGCTTTCTGGACGAAATCGCCGATCGCAAAATCGGCATAGCGCACAGCATGTAGTCGTTCCTGTTTTTTGGGATCAAAGGGGATCTTGCCCTCCGGGTAAAGATAAGGTTTGTGATTGGAGACCGTGATCATCGTTGCGAAGAACGGCTTGCCTACAGCGTGAAGCGAGTCAAAAGTCAGCAAGCTGTTGTCAAACAGGTCGCCGTCACACACGCCCCAAACGGTCTCAAACGTCACGTTCTTGAAATCAGTCTGGTCGATGATCCGGTCGAAGTTGTTGCTTGATGCGAATTGCTGGAAATTGTCAAAGTATGATCGACCGCCGTACAGAAACACTGTTTGATATCCGTGCGCCTTCAGGATCGAAGGGAGACTGAATAGATTCTCGTTTAGTGGTCTCTTGACGATCGACTGCCCCGGAATCGGGGGAAAGCTCAAGAGGCTCGCTTCGACTCCGCGCACCGTGCGGTTGCCGGTAGCGTAGATATTCGTGAAGAAAAGGCCATTCTCTGCCAGAGAGTCGAACTTCGGTGTACAGGCCGGTCCCTCCGGATGCAGGCTGCCGACGAACAGCGAGCCGAGGCTCTCCTCCAGCACAAGCACAATGTTGAACTTGTGTGGAATGTCGGGATCGACGATTTCGCGCGTAATATTGAGGCTGTCAATTGGCTCGCTGAAGGTTGCGTTCGGAGCGTTCAATTGTGACCGCAGACGCTGAATTGCCTCGCGATCAGAAACACGGGAATAGTAAATGTCACAATCGAGTTGATTGGTGAAAGCCGAATAGAAGAATGAATAGACACCATTCGCCGTGATCTCGTTAAGGACGCGATTGGAAGAGATTCTTGATAAGTTGATATTGAGTCCCAGGTATCCTACCGCAATTACCACAGTATAGACAGCGATCATCTTGAGTCTGGTAAACACTGATTTTGGCCCGGCCCACGCCGCGCGCAAACGGGGCGTTGCCCAATAAGTGATCGTAGACGTGACGACAAAAACTGCGATCAGAATTTCCAGTACCGGATAGGAATCCCAAATGTTTATGAATACTTCGTGCGGATAGAGAAGGTAATCGACGGCTACATAATTGAACCGCGAATTGAATTCGTCGAAGAAGAAGACCTCGACCACACCCAAATAGATCGCACCATATGTGAAAAGGAAGAATCCGAACACCAGAAGCAATCGTACCGGTGCCCATTGCAGAAGTCGCTTGGGAGAAAATGCGAGAAACACTGCGAACGGCGCGGTTGTGCAAAATGCGATGAAGATGTCAAACAGAGATCCTACTATTAAGGACAGCGGACTAAGCCATCCTCTTGAGCCGATCTGTGACCAGTACAGAACAGCCAAAGTTAGACGAGTTAACAACGAGACCGCCAGAATCAGCAACGTGGCAATCTTGAGTTCGGCCCACGGATTAGCTCTAAGCCACGAGTTCAGCGTGCGAAACAAATTGTTATTCAGATCCTATGCCTTGCGAGAATTGAATAGGACATTGTACCAAACAGAACAGTATCAGGAAACACAAGTTCGCGGCAAATCTGCAAAACTGAACAAATCTCGATCGGGAACTTCTACTTGTGAACGATTGTTATCAATCCTTAGAGACTAGAATACGTGATTAATTTAGTCCAATTAAGACACGAGACACTGAATCTTTAACCAGAATGATAACATTGCAAGGAGAAAGAATGAATCGTACAGCAACAATCGTCATCGCCGCCATGCTAACCTCAACGTCGCTATTTGCCCAAACCTGGGAAATCGACAGAACCCACTCGAGCGTTGGCTTCAACGTCACTCACATGGTAATCAGCAAGGTTAAGGGCCAGTTCAATACCTTCAGCGGTACCATCAATTTTGACGGCAAGGATTTCAGTGCCGCCTCCGTGGATGTGACTATTGACCCCAAGAGCATCGACACAGCCAACGAGCGTCGTGACGGTCACTTGAAAAGCCCCGACTTTTTTGCTGCCGACTCCCTCCCTGAAATGAAGTTTAAGTCGACGAAGATCACCGGTCTGGGTGACAACAAGTTTCAAATGACCGGCGACCTGACTATGCGCGGCGTTACCAAACCGGTGACGTTAACCGGTGAGTTCCGCGGCACTGTTGCCATGAAGGAAGGCGCCAAAGCCGGCTTCTCTGCTTCCGGAAAGATCAATCGCCAAGATTGGGGCGTGTCTTGGAGCCGGAGCCTCGATGCGGGCGGCTTGGTCGTGAGTGATGATGTCGAGATTGTCCTCGAAATCGAAGCTGACAAGAAAATGTAGCTTCTGACTTTTCTCAACAATCGAAAGGCCGATGGAAGTTATTCCATCGGCCTTTACCGTTGTTGTGTTCTTATCAATCATTCTGCTTTTGAAATTACCAGCCCCTGGCTTTGCGAAGACCGGTGATCTGGCCGACATGGTTTTCTCCGTGACCGGCATAGATTTTCAGGAAGTCCTCCAGAATCATCTCGCCGTGTTCCGGATGAAACGCCGTCCGCCGCCAGGCTGACTCGGGCAGCGAATCAAGCAGTCCACACCATCGCTCGTGGAGGCCGGATATAATGTTTAATGACGCCTGAATCGGATATTGACTCGCCTCACGCGTGCGCGCCCATTCATCCTGCTCGTAAGCCTTGACAGTCGGGTGATCCTCCGTCAACACCAGTTTCATTCGGACAAAGGCATTCATGTGCGAGTCGGCTAAGTGATGCACGACTTGCAGTACTGTCCATTTTCCGGGTCCATACGGTGTATTCAGTTGTTCATCATTCAGCCCCTTAACTGCTTCTCGAACGAGGGAAGGCAGCGCCCTGATCTTGTCAATCATTTGCCTTCGGTCTTTCTCGGTGAGCATCGCATTTGGCATTACTTGCTCTTCCTCGCTTTCTTTCTGGCAACAGCAACAGCTTTCATTGTCCATTCGCGCAGAAGCTGATTGTCTTCGACAACTCGCACTGGCACCGAATAGTATTTCATAGAATATGAATCCTCGCCAAAAGGCCGAAACGGCTCCATTTGCTCCGCATCATAGTCGGGACGGTTAGTCCGGTCGACCTTGAAATATAGAGTGTCGTTGTCTATTAAGGCAAAAAAAGTTATGTCGAAATACAGACCGACACCGCCAAACATCTTGCGCGCGGTAACAGCTCCGACCGTCCCCAGCCTTTCCAAGACATATTCCAAATAACTGTTGCTGACTGCCATTTGTGCCTGCCCAAATCGAGGTTTCATCACTATTTACGCGTCGGTCGGCAGTTCGTCAAATCACTGTCATCGGCCCCCAAGGCACCGGGCGGGAACAATCGATTTTGCAGCTCGAGAGCACCATCAAAAAAAACTAAAAAATCCACTTGACGAGTCGATAATATAATCGCATATTGACATGCGATTAGGATTTTATGATATCGAAGACTGGAATACACGCACTGGCAGCAATGACGAAACTGGCAACTCTGAAGCCCGGAGAGTTTGCCGGCGCCGCAGATATCGCCGACGAGATCGGAGCACCAAAAAACTATCTGGGAAAGCTACTTAAGTCCATGGCTGGTAATGGAATGTTGATCTCGCAAAAAGGATTCAACGGGGGATTTCGGCTGGCAAGAAGTGCTGAAGACATCTCGCTGTTCGATGTCGTCGAGCCAATTGACAAAGTAAGCCGTTGGGGAAATTGTTTCATGCGCTCCGGAAGCTGCTCTGAAAGCGACCCTTGTGCAGTTCACAGTCGCTGGAAGACAATCAGAGAGGGGTATCTCGGTTTTCTCCATGAGACGTCGATCGCCGACCTTGTATCGAAAAAGGTAACACTATGATCATTTCCTTTTTGCCAAGAATCGGATATGTAGATGTGATTACTGCTGATTATGAAAAGAGATTCATTTTTTTGAAATCCAATCCCCAAGGAGGGAATCATGAGACCAACACAAATACTTAGCAGCGAGCATCGAGTCATCGAGATCGTTCTTGATAGTCTCGAACAGATGATCGATCGCAGTCGCGCCAGTCGTTCACTGGAACGTGAAACGGCTGAACAATTCGTCGACTTCATCCGCACTTTCGCCGATGGCTGTCACCACGGTAAGGAAGAAAACCACTTGTTCGCGGCACTCGAAATCAAGGGTGCATCCCGGGAGAGCGGTCCTGTTGGAGTGATGCTTCACGAGCACCAACTTGGCCGCGATTATGTCTCACAAATGTCAGCCAACATTCCTGCGGCCGCGTCAGGCGACAAGGTGGCGCTGCAAATATTTCTGCTTAACGCCGCCAACTATGTGCAACTCCTGCGTGCTCACATCCTCAAAGAAGATCAGATTCTCTTTCCACTCGCGGATAGTCTGTTTTCTGAAGATGAGTATGACAAGATCAATACCGATTTCGATCATGTCGAATCACATCACATGGGAGAAGGGACCCATCAAAAGTACCTCAACCTTGCCAAGTCATTAGCAGACAAATTCGGTGTCAAGGCAGATGCTCTTCATGGGCAAGTCTCGTGCGGGTGCAGCCACGCCAAAAAAAGTCAACCCAGCAATGAAATCAATGCACTTTAAGCAGTACTAACGGGTGGAGAAGTGATATGAGAAAACTATGGATGGCCTTCACTGCGGTAGTCTGCCTTTCGTTTGCAGTCCTCGGATGGGCCGGATTCAAGATCTATCAGGAGAAACCCCCAATTCCTGATCAAGTGAAGACTACCGAGGGCGCAGTCTTGATCGACCGTGGTGTCATTACCGAGGGCCAGAATGTCTGGCAGGCCATGGGGGGAATGGAAATAGGCTCAATCTGGGGTCACGGCAGCTATGTCGCGCCCGATTGGACTGCCGACTGGCTGCATCGCGAAGCCGTTTTCATTCTCGGCGAGTGGTCGGTTACCGACTTTGGTGTCAGCTATGAGCAACTTGATGTCGAGCGCCAGGCTTCGCTCCAGGCTCGGCTCAAAAAGTTGATGCGGACTAATACTTACGACAAGAACACAAACACGATTGTAATCGATCCAGTCAGGCAACGTGCCTTCGAGGCAAACCTCGCATACTACAGCGATGTGTTTGCGAATGGACACACTAAGTATGCCATTCCCGCCGGTACGGTTACTGATCCGGCGAGGCTGAAGCAGATGTCGTCTTTCTTCTTCTGGACATCGTGGGCGGCTTCGACCAACCGGCCTGACGATGTCATGTCGTACACCAGTAATTGGCCGCACGAACCGCTGGTTGACAATGTGCCGACCAGTGACGCAATCATTTGGACAGGCTTCAGCATCATCATGCTATTGGCAGGTATCGGTATGATGGTCTGGTATCATGCCTCGCAGAAAAAGGAACCAATCGCCGAGAAGTTGCCGGAACAGGATCCGCTCTTCTCATTCAAACCGACACCTTCACAACTGGCCGTCGTCAAGTACTTCTGGGTCGTAGCGGCGCTTTTCCTGGTGCAGATGATTATGGGCATCATATCTGCCCACTACGGAGTGGAGGGCGACGGCTTCTATGGCATACCGATTGCCAATTGGCTACCGTACGTCATCACCAGGACTTGGCATACGCAACTGGGTATCTTCTGGATTGCAACGGCCTGGCTGGCTGCGGGACTCTATATTGGGCCTGCCGTCGCAGGATTAGAACCCAAATTCCAACGTCTTGGAGTCAACATCCTCTTCGGCGCCTTGATCGTTGTGGTTGCCGGATCGATGACTGGGGAATGGCTCGGCGTAATGGGCAAACTGACAGGCGACAGCTGGTTCTACTTTGGACATCAAGGTTACGAATACGTTGACCTTGGCCGAATCTGGCAGATTGCGCTATTGATCGGGCTTTTCCTCTGGGTCTGGCTGGTTGGGCGGTGCATCCTCATTGCGATGCGCAAAGGCGGCGATCAGAAGCCGCTGATGACAATGTTCTTGATTGCATCAGTTGCGATCGGCGCCTTCTACGCCGCCGGGCTGATGTGGGGTAAAGGGACACATCTGTCAATGGCTGAATATTGGCGCTGGTGGGTGATTCATCTCTGGGTTGAAGGTTTCTTTGAAGTCTTTGCCACTGTCGTTATCGCCTTCCTTTTTGCCCGACTCCAACTGATTCGCCTGAAGACAGCAAATTCGTCGGTGATATTCGCCACCACGATATTTCTGACCGGCGGTATTATTGGAACGCTGCATCACCTTTACTTCGCAGGAACGCCCACTGTTGTCATGGCGTTGGGAGCGGTGTTCAGTGCCCTCGAAGTCGTGCCGCTGACTATAATCGGTTTTGAAGCTTGGGACAACATTCGCTTGGCGCGAGCGACACCATGGGTCATGCGATATCGCTGGCCAATCTACTTCTTTGTTGCTGTGGCTTTCTGGAATATGGTCGGCGCAGGACTGTTCGGTTTCATGATCAATCCGCCAATCGCTCTGTACTATATGCAGGGACTCAATACGACACCGGTTCACGGGCACACCGCATTGTTTGGCGTATACGGAATGCTCGGAATTGGCCTGATGTTGTTCTGCTTGCGAGTGCTCTATGTCCGCAGCGATTGGAAGGACAACGTCATAAAATACGGCTTCTGGGCGATAAATATCGGTCTATTGGCAATGGTGCTCTTGAGCTTGCTGCCAATTGGATTCATCCAGACTTGGGCCTCCGTCGAGACCGGTTACTGGTACGCTCGTTCCGCCGAGTTGCTCTATTCTCCGGCAGTGGAGGTGCTCAAATGGCTTCGCGCACCCGGAGACACCATATTTGCTTTGGGAATTCTAACAATCGTGCTCTTCATTTTTGGTTTGAGGACGGGCCACTCTCTGAAAAAAGGGTCGCAGACCGAGAAATAGACTCGCTTTCGCTGCCGAACGACTCCTTCGACACAATGGGCAGGTCGATTGACCTGCCCATGCTATATCTCAAGGTAGAATTGGCCGACGCAAGTCTCAACGCAGCCAACCAGCCTGATACCCATTAATCTCCCGGCAACATCGAATTTACACTTGACGTATATTCAACTGGGTGTATCTTGATAGTGTAGACAACAGCCAAACAACAGTTCAGAATTACTGGTTTCGATGACACGGTCTTTTTCCGCCACGGCGGAACGTCTCAATTTTATTTGAGACGGGTCGAAACTTTAAACAACGGACGTTGTTTGACTGTAGTGAGAGGAGGAAAGGCTATGACAGCGAAAAGAACGGGCGCGATAGCCTTCTGGGTGGTCGCGGCAATTGTGGCCGTTGCGATGCTGGCTGTGCCGGCTTCAGCGGGTCCCAATGCCAAGGATGATCTCTATGCCACCGGCATTACAGGCGGCAAGACGAAACCGATCCTTGACATCGAGAACCGCATCTCGCCGCCGGCCAATGATCGACCAATCAAAAAGGCCGATCCAACTCGCCGACTGATTTCCGACACCACAAAAACTGTTGAAGACGCTTCGCGTTACCAGCTCTATATCGAGCCGGTGTATCCGCGCCAGGCTCGCCTGGTGAACAAAGAAGCGGTCGTCGAGGTCAACATTACCTTCGACAAGAAGGGTAAGATGAAAGACGCTCGCGTGGTGAACTGCACGACTCCAGGCTGGGGGTTTGAGCAAGCAGTGCTTGCTGCTTCGTTGGAGTCGAGATTATCGGGTCACGGCGAACGGGAGATTACAGTTAAAGCGACATTGAAGTTCAAACTTCAGAGCAAGTAAGTCGATTTAGAATCTGCTTGAATGCCCGGTTTCGTTGGGTGTCTTTCGACTCTCAACGAGACTGGGCTTTTTGTTGCCGTTTCGGCTGAATGATATCCTCGCCTGATGTCAAAAAAAAGGTCCCCGGTAAGCGGAGACCTTCTGGAATCAAATGTAATCTATCGTTACTTACAGGCGGAGCATGGCGCCGGTCCACCGGAAAATATGTAAGCTATCATATAGACCGCGTCGGAAATGGTAATTGTTCCGCTGCAGTCGGCGTCACCGTGAACCGTCGTCTCTGGTGAAGGACCACCCGAGAAAATATAAGAGATCAAATAGACCGCATCCGAAATACTCAAGTTGTTACTGCCGTCCGCATCTCCGCATTGTATGACACGAATCGAGAAGGCCTTGTCGTTGACTGCCAACGCCTGGTCTTGAACTCGTGCTGTGAAGTTCAACATACCGGCGGCCGAAGGTGTACCGGCTACAAGCCCGCCCGTCGAGAGCGATAATCCCGTGCCAGACAGATTATCTCCGAGGTCAATCCAGGTCTTTGTACCGGTTCCGCCCTCACTGGTCAGTTGTTGGGAATAGGGGACGCCAACCTGACCATTGGGCAATGCAGTTGTGGTAATGACCAGGGGATTCGATTGCGGCGGGAAGATCACTACGTCAATCCACGCCTTGTCACTGCCGGCTACTTGTGAACCATCTTTTTCATATTTCCACATGAATGTCCGGGTGCCGGGAGTGACTGCATAGCTCGCCTGCGCCCAGCCCTGATTACCCGACCACGCGCCCTGTTGCACTCCATCGATATAGAATCGCAGCCAATCCCAGTTGAACTCCGAAGAGACCTTATAGAAGAAGGAAATGTTCGCGGCAGATGTAACCTGTTGAGTCACCGACATTGTCGATGATTGGCTGTGACCGATCGCCCCGCTGGCCGCGGCATAACTGCCCTCGTATTGTCCCGTTGAAACGATCGTCCACGGCAGATTGCCGCCCATGGTCCAGCTGAACGCCGAAAAATCGCCGCTTTCGAAGTCATCAACCAATTGACCAACCGTCAATGAGAAGGTCGTCGAATCGACATATCCGCCGTCAGCTGTCACATCGACGCGGAAGTTGACGACGTGGTTCTGGGGACAAACAGCGGACACATCGAAAACATAATTGGAATTAGATTGCGCCGTTCCGCCCATTTCCGGGATTGTCGGGTACGTTGACGTATTCTGTGTTATCGTAACATAGGAATCAGTAGTACTTAGAACACCCTGTGTATTGATTGCGTCGCCGCCGCCGTCGTTCCTCAAGGTGATGCGCATCGCGACATTGTCGCCGGCGCTAATCGCCGCCGGTGCATTGTCATCGACGTAGTACACTACAGGAATCTGCGGAACCGGCTGAAGTTGCACATCGACCACAACCGAACCGTTCAGGGAGGTGATGATACCGGAGACCGTCTGCGAGACGTATCCCGGCGCGCTGAAACGCAAAGTCCAGACTCCCGAAGCAATCATTCGATGGTAGTTTCCATGGGTGGGATCGCAACGCACTTCACTGGAATCAAGGTCGTGCCCGACGACAGTTACCAATGCGCCGAGCGGTAAGGTCGTCTGCGCATCAGTTACGACGCCTTTGATTCCGAAGAGAGCCTGTTCCAAATACTTCAGAAGGGAAAGGCGATTGTAATTCCAGAGAGTCGGCAATTGAGCGGCAGGAAGCAATTTGGTGTTCGAGATTTCTATGGTTACTTCGCGGCACCCGTACCAGTAATTCATGAAGTCTTGGCGCCCGCCTTCAACTTCATACCAGTCATAACCGTTGGTGATCCCGTCATTGTAGCCATTGATATAGGCGTTAGGCGCAGCAGCAACCTGGCAAGTGTCCGCATATTGATGCGAGATTGTCTGCCACCAGGAATCATCTGCGTGGCGTCGTACCCAGGTATCCCATGGATAATTTACAACTTCCGTACCGCCGTGGAAATTCGCCGAGATGACAAAACTGCGTGCAGCTGCAAAATTCATCATTGCCGTTGTTTCAACCTGATAGGCTTCACCGTCTGGATGCGGCCCACCCTTGGGGTCCGGGAAATTGCGGTTAAGATCGATTCCGTTTGCGTTGCCGCGCCACGCTCCCGAAACGGTCGTGTTACCGGCGCGATACGTGCCATCGGGATTGGCAAGGGGATTGATGTAGATTTCCATGTTGTTTACCATATTCTGAATGCGCGCATTGCCGGCATTATAACCTACCAATAGAGAGTCGATCAGGCGCAGCATCAAAACATATCCGGTGGTCTCATCACCGTGCATCGAAGATGTATAAAACACCTCCGGCTCATATTCTTCTGAAGTCACGTTGTCGGAGATTTTCACAGCCAGAAGTGAGCGACCTTGTAGTGTCGTGCCAATCGGTACCAACTGACAAAGCGTCGGATAATTGGTCACAAAGTCATTCATCATCTGGACGTAGGCGGTATAGGTCGGGTAAACATCCCACGCCATTGCATCGCGGAAGTTGTCGCTCATCGCCACTTCGCCGACATCACCAGGGTTCGGAAGCAATTCGTACGCATAACCCAACGTTTTGAAGTGATCGAATTGTTTGTCGTTCGCGTAGGCATATACGACTTTGCCGTCGAAGGGACTGCACTCGTCCAACGAAATCAGTTTCGTGAGAGTGGAAATCTCCTTGCGGTCCTGTATCTCGAATCGAAAGTAATACTGATGTAGTTCGGCGGCTTGTAAGCCAGAGGCAAACAATAGAAAACCCAGCAGGCTAAGCTTTAGCGCTTTGAACATGGAAACTCCCATCATCGGTGCAAAGAAGTCCTCAAGTCGGTGAAGACGTTGATTGTGGTACTAGCTCAAGGGCTAAGATAGCCAAATTCAACGATTTAGCAAGCAAAAAAGCTCCAAATCCGAGTGGTGTGGCACCATTGCAGTGCAGTTTACTCGCTGCAACACAATCACTTCTTCATGTTAGACATTAATTGGGAAAACTTTCACATTCTCCTTGGACGACGCAACCTTATGTTGCCAATTGCAGTTTATATTAGGACATCGTGACCGCAACTCGTATTTAAGAAAGCGATTGACGGCAGGGAAACTTTAAATAAACTATGGGCACATCATGAGTGAATTCAAGACAGGGAATGTCGATCTTTCGACATTGAAAATTGACAAATCCAACAAATCCGGTGCACCGGGCCGTGGCCGCAAGTGGCTGCATCTACTTTGGTTGTTGCTGCCAGTCGTATTGTACCTTGGGTACCAGCTTACCATCAAACAGGTAACCCCTGCGACCAAAGTCAAGATCGCGACTGCCCAAATGTTGACGGGAAGCGAAGCATCGGCTGAACTGGTCGCTACCGGCTATGTCGTGGCACAGGTCAAAGCAGCCGTCGCATCCAAGGCGACAGGTCGACTTGAGGTGCTCAATGTTGAAGAAGGCGACATTGTCCGGGAAAATCAAATTCTGGCAATTCTCGACAACGCCGACGTCAAAGCCGATCAGGCACGAGCCTTGGCCAATCTCGAAATGGCGCGCGCCGATTCTGCTGATGCCGCAATCAAACTTAACCGCGTCAACGAGCTGATCAAGAGTGGTTCCACCACACAAGATATTGTCGATGCCACCAAAGCAAACTACGACCGCGCCGTCGCGTCAGTAAACGTTGCTCTGGCTGGAGTGCGTTATGCCGAAGTCACAGTCGAGAATACAATCATCCGCGCTCCCTTCGACGGTACAGTGCTTTCCAAAGACGCTGATGTCGGGGAAATGGTAGCGCCATTTTCTTCCGCAGGATCATCCCGCGGCGCCGTCGTAACGTTGGCTGACATGAGTTCACTCGAGGTCGAGGCCGACGTCTCAGAGTCTAATATTTACAAGGTGAAGGTTGGTGCGCCCTGTGAAATTATTCTCGACGCTTATCCGAACGTGAAGTATCCCGCGGTGGTCAAGAAGATCGTTCCAACTGCGGATCGCTCGCGAGCGACAGTAATGACTAAGATTGCCTTCACTCAAATCGATGAAAAGGTGCTGCCGGAAATGTCTGCCCGGGTCAATTTCCTACCGGAGAAATCGGGCGTTGCCGAAACTCCGCAGCCGGCGGTGATTGCCATTCCCAAGTCGGCCATCACAAATCGCGAGGGACGAAAAGTCGTCTACAAACTGATCGGGGACAATGTTCAAGAGGTTGCTGTACAGGTTGGACGTGAACTCGGTACATTTACAGAAATATCATCCGGTCTTGCTGTTGGCGATCAGGTAGTGCTATCGCCGGCTGGCGGCATGAAATCCGGCGACAAAATCGAAATATCACTGTAGCTGGCATAAAAGGACAATCATGGCACAAAGTTTAGTACAAGTTCGCGGTGTATCTAAGTCATATTACCGCGACTCGCTGGAAATTCCAGTGCTGCGCAATATTAGTTTTGACATACCCGAAGGCGAGTTCCTTGCATTGATGGGACCGTCCGGTTCTGGTAAAACTACCTTATTAAATCTGATCTCAGGGATCGACCAGCCCAGTGGCGGCGATTTGGTCGTGGCGGGCGAAAACATCGCTCGCATGAGTGAGGGCCAGCTCGCCAAATGGCGCTCACAGCATATCGGACTGGTCTTCCAGTTCTACAACCTGCTCCCGGTACTCACTGCATTCGAAAACGTCGAACTGCCGCTTCTGCTCTACAAGCTCTCAAAATCTGACCGGCGCAAACGTGTCGAAACGGCACTGACCATCGTCGGGCTTGGTGATCGTATGGATCACTATCCGCGCCAGCTTTCCGGTGGACAAGAGCAACGCGTAGCTATCGCTCGCGCTATCGTCACCGATCCAACTCTGCTCCTTGCCGACGAACCGACCGGGGACTTGGACAAAGTCTCGGCTGAAGAGATCATGACTCTGCTTTCGCGCCTGAACAAGGAATTCAACAAGACCATCATCATGGTTACCCACGATCCGCGTGCCGCCGAGAAAGCACATGCTATTCGTAATCTCGACAAAGGCGAATTGGCATAGGTGCGAATATGTTGATGAATCTAATCTATCGCAATTCGTTCCGACACAAGCTGCGCACAATTCTTACTGTCGTCGGACTTGCCGTCGCCGTCATGGCGTTTGGCCTGATCCGCACAGTTGTCGATGCGTGGTATGCTGGAGTTGAAGCTGCGGCGCCTGATCGCTTGATCACCCGCTCTTCCATTTCAATCACCTTCACTCTGCCGCTCTCGTACAAGGAGCAAATCGAGAAGATTGACGGCATCAAGGCTGTCACCTATGCCAATTGGTTCGGTGGCACTTACGTTGATGCCAGCAATTTCTTCGCCCAGTTTGCCGTCGAAAAAGGCAACTACTTCAAGATCTTTCCCGAGTTCATCATTTCGCCCGAAGCGATGGATGCGTTCAACTCCAATATCAAGGCAGTCATTGTCGGCCAAAAATTGGCTGACCGCTTCGGCTGGAAAGTCGGCGACCGCGTCACGCTTATCGGCACAATCTATCCTGGTAACTGGGACTTTGACGTCGTCGGCATCTACAAAGGCAAAGATCAGACAATTGATGAATCGACCTGGTTTATGCGCTGGGACTATATCGATGAAACCATGAAGCAGCAAATGCCCGGTCGCGCCGGCGAAATCGGATGGTACGGTCTGCAGCTTGCCGACCCCTCAAAGGCCGCCGAAGTCTCCGCCGCCGTCGATGCACGCTTCAAGAATTCGTCTGCCGAAACGCTGACTGAAACCGAAAAGGCGTTTCAGATGAGCTTTGTCGCAATGTCCGGCGCAATTCTTGTCCTCCTGACCGTTATGTCGTGGCTGATCATCGGTGTTATTCTGATGGTCTTGGTCAATACAATGGCGATGACCGCGCGCGAACGGACGTCGGAATACGCATTTATGAAATCAATGGGATTCCAGGGATATCATCTCTGGGGAATGATCACCGGAGAAGCTGTCGTCATTTCGCTTACGGGCGGCCTGCTCGGTCTGGCGCTATTGGCAGCCGTAGTCAACGTACTCAAAGCCGGACTGAGCGCCTGGTTCCCGGTCTTCAAGATCCAGCCATTGACCTGGATTCTCGTCGTGGCGCTGGCAATCGTCATCGGACTAATTGCCTCGGCATTCCCGGTTATCAAAGCGATGCGGATGCGTATCGTCGACGGCCTCCGAGTTGTGGATTAAAGAGGTAGAATTATGATTCCTGCAAGCTATACATTCAGAAACGTCACCAAGCACAAGGTCACTTCGACGCTGACCATCTTCGGCGTTGGCTTGGTTGTATTCGTGTTCACTGCCGTACTCATGTTGGCACACGGACTGGTTGCGACGCTGGTGGCGACCGGAAGTGACGACAATGTTGTCATCATCCGCAAGGCATCACAGTCGGAAGTCACCTCGATCATTATGCGGGAACAAGCGGACATCGTCTCGACCTTTCCCGAGATCAAGTTGGGGGCGGATAACAAGCCGCTCTTCACTAACGAACTATACGTTTTGATCAGCCTTGTGAAACGTGACGACGACGGCAGCTCCAACGTGACCGTCCGCGGAGTTACGGAAAAGTCAATGGAGATGCGGCCCGATATCAAGATGCTTGAAGGTCGCATGTACCAGCCTGGGACTGCCGAGATCATTGCCGGCAAATCAATCTCCAACCGCTTTAAGGGCTGCAAAGTCGGCGAACAGGTTCGATTCGGATCGCGCGATTGGACTGTGGTGGGTGTCTTCGATGCTGCTGGCTCGGCGTTCGACTCGGAAATCTGGGGCGACATCGAACAAATGATGGATGCCTTCCGCCGACCGGTTTATTCTTCGCTGACGATGAAACTGAACGACCCATCAAGTCTCGCCGCGGTCACTTCGCGGATTGAAGGCGATCTTAGACTGCAGCTTGAGGCTAAACCGGAGAAAGAATACTATGCCGCACAGTCGACGGCAACCACCCAGTTCATCATGATCGTCGGCGTCGCAATTTGCATAATCTTCAGCTTCGGTGCTATCGTCGGCGCGATGATCACCATGTATGCCGCGGTCGCCAATCGTACCAAAGAAATCGGAACGTTGCGCTCACTTGGCTTCAGCCGGCTGGCAATTCTTCGGACATTCCTATTCGAGTCTTTTGTCATCTCGGTTGCCGGAGGAGTTATCGGACTTGCCGGCGCAAGTTTCCTGCGTTTTGTTGAAGTCTCGACGGTTAACTTCAACACGTTTTCGGAACTGGCGTTCAATTTCCGTCTCGATGGTCAGACGATTGTGTCGGCGATTATCTTCGCTGTCGTCATGGGTTTCCTCGGCGGATTTTTACCGGCGGTTCGTGCTTCGCGGCTCAAAATTGTTGATTCGTTACGCGCAACTTAATCCACTTTTTGGCCGATATTAATCCTGTTGACACTCATTTCGCGGGATGATATATTCGATTAGAATTTCACTGGGACATGGTGAAATGGTATCACAACTGACTCTGGATCAGTTTTTCGGGGTTCGAATCCCTGTGTCCCAGCCAAAAACTTGCCGTGCAATTCGTAACTTTCCCCTTGCTCACAGCAGAAATCGCGATACCCTTCGCTAATTCAAGAGATTCAGTCACAGATCAGCAATCGATAGCCG
>CAZQBX010000001.1:34492-256364 GCA_964592145.1 uncultured Ignavibacteria bacterium | reverse complement strand
TCTGCGGAGATTCGATCGGGGCACCGGCAAGTATGGTCTTATTTCTGCTCTTGGTCCCGGTTTCTGTGCCGAGAATCTGCTGGTAAAATTCTAAGAAGACGTCGACATTCTTCCCCCTGAAAAATCGCGATCGCTTATACTTGGCAAGAGCGATACCGGGGTTGGATTCAACATAATTGACTGGATTCGCGTTGTGATATTGACTGCTTACTAAAGCCGCGGCAAGATCAGTCGAATTATCATCGGGAAGAAACAACACTGGATCGACGCGTGAAAAGCCCTAAGAATACCAAGAAACCGGTGCCGCCAATCGGATCCGAGGGGATCGATAAATGGTGGCTGTTCGGGATTGCTGCTTTAGCCGCTTGCGTGCGGATTGTCTTTGCATTTCAGTCCATCGATGATCCTTTTCGGGGCCTGCTGTTTCTCGATTCAAAAGTTTATCATCTGTTAGCCGTTGAAATCGCCTCGACAAATTTCTGGGGCAGTGAGGTGTTTTTTCGGGCGCCCTTGTTCCCCTATGTTTTGGGGATTACTTATAAGCTGTTTGGGATTGGCGGAGTGGCGATCCAGGTACTTCATTGCGTTCTCGGAATCGGCACGGCATTACTTACCTATTTAATTGCGGAAATCCACTTCGACCGCAGGATCGCAAGAATAGCGGGATTGTGTGCCGCCACCTATCCAACCCTTTACTTCTTTGAACTCTCTCTGATGCCGACTGCGCTGGAGGTCTTTACCTTCACGGCGGCAATTTACTGCTTAAGCCGATTCGAACGAAGCCGCTCCAACATTGATCTCATAATTGCCGGCTTCGCACTAGCGCATGCCGCTCTAACTCGGCCGACGATTCTCTCATTTTTGATTGCTCTTCCATTGTGGCTTTGGTTGTTGGACAAAGGGCCGGGCTGGCGAGCATTGGCACGCAGAATGGCGTGGGTCGTATTGCCTATGGCTGTAGTTATTCTGCCGATCACAATTCGCAACTATATAATAGAACCTGAAGTCGTTTTGATCTCGTCACAAGGCGGGGCGAATTTTTATATCGGCAATAACCAGTATTCAGACGGTCAGACCGTCTCGTTCCCGTTCGGCCAGACTCCCTTGAATCGCTACGAGGACCACATTTGGTCGGCCTCCAAGTTTATTGCCGAATCAAGAACGCACCATAAGTTGACTTCCGCCGAGATTTCTGATTATTGGTTCGATCAAGGCAAACGCTTTGTTGTCGAGAAGCCGGGCGAGGCGATCGGATTGCTCCTCAAAAAGTCATACCTGCTTTTTTGCGGAGAAGAGCTTTTCAACAACTCAAACCCCATTATGCCCCGAGAGTATTCGCAATTGTATGCACTTTCGATCTGGCAGAAGGGAATCAATTTCCCTTTCGGTATAATTGCCCCGCTTTTCCTGATCGGATCGGTGCTCTTGGTGCGACAGCGACAAAAGCGTCCGCTATTACTGTTGTTTGTCTTTTCACAGATTGCTACAATTTCCCTGTTCTTCGTCAGTTCGCGCTTCCGCCAGCCTCTACTTCCCGTGATGATTGTGGTGGCGGTTTACGCCGGGCATGAACTTGTCAGGTGGCTGAAGTCGAAGAACTGGCGCAGTGTGGCGCTTTACGGGTCGTTGCTGGTAATCTTGGTGGCTGTGTTCAATCCACCATTTGAAATATCGAGCCGTCAGAACCGCTCGATGTATCGGGCACTACTTGGCGGCGCGCTGGCTTCACAAGAGAGATACCCGGAAGCAGTCGAGCAGTTACGGGAGTCAATTAAGATTGCCGATGACAATGCGACGGCGTTTCAGTTACTGGGAAGTCTCTATGTGAAGAGCGGACAATTTGACCAGGCACTGGCGGTTTTGCACCGAGCCGAGGAATTGGCGCCCGATGCAATTCAGACAAAGTCGGTTCTGGCTCGCATCTACTATGATCGCCGGGATTTCCGTCGCGCTTTGTCATATTTCGAAGCGGTTTTGAATTCGGGGATGACGATGGAGAAGTTCAATTTCTGGGCAGCAAGGTCCGCATTTGAAATTGGAGAAATCGCGACTGCACAGCGCTACATTACGGCTGCAATGAGAGAGGACCCAACGGACAGCGAAATTGTCAAATTGCAGAGCGCGATAAGTAATTCTGCTATTCTCAGGACACCGTAATTGTCCGAAAATAGCCCCCCATTCTTGGATTGATTTCCGTTGGGCAATTGTATAAACTCTCGGCGATAATGACACTAATC
Organism: uncultured Ignavibacteria bacterium; assembly: GCA_964592145.1. Taxonomy (GTDB): domain Bacteria; phylum Zixibacteria; class MSB-5A5; order CAIYYT01; family CAIYYT01; genus JADJGC01. The sequence goes on along the minus strand of CAZQBX010000001.1, from coordinate 254,127 downwards.
GTTCCGAGTTATGAAGGAGAGTTCATGAGATTTTCACTCAAGAGGATTTCGGCAATTGCGGCAGTATTCGCGTTGACGCTATCTGCAGCGGCATTGGCTGAAGAAAAATCGGACACTAAAGACACAATCGAACCGAAGATTCTCAAGGCAGAACCGAATCAGGTTGCTCCGAAGGGAAAGCCGACTCTTCATATGGTGGGCGATACGGTTGTCACCACCAGCGGACTGAAGTATATTGATATCAAGCCCGGCACTGGAGGCAGCCCTAAGGTCGGCCAGTCGGTTTCGGTGCACTATGTTGGCACGCTACTCAACGGCCAGAAATTCGACAGCTCGCGTGACCGCAATGTGCCGTTGGATTTTGCAATCGGTTCGCCGAACATTATTAAGGGTTTGAACGAGGGTGTTCCGATGATGAAGATCGGCGGGATATGCAAACTAATTGTTCCACCCGATCTCGCCTATGGAGATAAAGGTCATCCGGCAGGAATCCCTCCGAAGGCTACGCTCGTCTTTGAAATCGAACTTCTGGGTGTGAAGTAGTTAAGACGTATCCAGAGGTCCGAGAAGATATCACTGACCCGGCTGGTGCGAAAGTAAGCCTGCCGGGTTCCTTTTTGCAGGACTTGACACACGATTTCTATATATGTTTGGAAGGAAGAAGAAGATAATGAACAGTGAAGGTGCAATAACACTGCCCAGCGGGCTGAAATATGTCGAAATCAAAGAGGGTACCGGCGCTTCGCCCAAGACAGGGCAGCTGGTTGAAGTTCATTACACCGGCTGGCTGGAAGACGGGGAAAAATTCGACAGTTCCAAGGATCGCGGCAGGACATTCGAGTTCATGATCGGCAAGGGCCGCGTCATCAAGGGCTGGGATGAGGGTGTCGCTACAATGAAGGTCGGCGGAACACGGAAGCTGATAATTCCTTCCAAGCTAGGTTACGGCAGTCAAGGGGCTGGGAACGTGATACCGCCGGATGCGACCTTGATCTTTGAAGTTGAATTGATAGGCATCACTTGATTGAAGTGAGACCTCGTCAATACTTAAGTCTTATCAACTGACCACCACTACCCGCCGCAAAGACGTCATGCCCAACGGCATCGATATCGACGAAGCGGAATTTGTGGCTGACCGAGTCCATCACCCAGTTTCTCCCATGATTGCTGGAAACGGCCAGGAAGTTGTTTCCGGCGATATAGACGCGGTCAGGTTCCGGCACCGCCAGACAGGTGAGCGGTTCATCGGTCATCTTAAGTTTGTTCTGCCATGACCAGCCACCATCGGTCGAGTATCGCAACAACCCGTTGTCGCCAATCTCCCAGCCGTGCTGAACATCAATGAACAGCAACGCATTGGCGCCGGTGATTCGGCTGACGATTTTGTCCCAGGTTTCTCCGCCGTCGGTAGTGTACACCAGAGACTCTTTACCCAGAATCCAACTGTGATCGGTGGGAACGACATCGACAAAATACAATCCGCGGTGATCAGTCTTATCGAAGTTCCACGTTACACCCTCGTCGGAGGTGGTGCCAATAACGCCCATTCCCAGCGACTCTCCCGAATTGAAGTTCCCGACAACAATCCCGAATTCGTCTTTGGGAAATCCGAGGCTTGCCAAGTCCCAACTTGAGTCGACGTCAAGAACGGACCAACTGACACCGCCGTCGCCGGTACGTAACAGCGTGCCCTGCGCACCACAGACGAACCCGATTTCATCGTCAAGGAAATAGATATCGGCCAGTCGCCTGCCACTGCCGTCACCAACCAGACGGAAGGACTTTCCGCCGTCATCGGTGCGATAGATCTTGCCAGATGCCGTAATTGCGCAGCCATCCGAATTGCTGACGAAGTCAATACCGGTGACTTCTTCTCCCGTAACAATTGTGTAGGATTCAAACTGCAATGGATCGTCGCCACCGGACGAACAGCCGGTAAGTGCCATGATTACCAGCGCCAGGATAGTTCCAGCTACTCTCTTCATTTGTCACTCCAGTCCCACTAGCCTGTTTTTACTAATCGAATTAGCGCCCTAAGAGTCAAGCAAAAACTGATTGTCGAATCGGCTGTAATCATGCAAATTCGATAACGATGGCAACTGACACGGTGTTGAATTTAGCGAATGTTTCCTGTCGCAGAACACGATTCGAAACGGATGCGCCCGGGCTTTCTTTGACACTGCGATCCGGCGAATTCCAGATTTTGGCGGCGGCGCCGGATTTCGATTCGGCTGATCTGATTCCGCTGATTACGGGTGAAAAGAAACTCGCTTCGGGAACGGGTACACTTCTGGGTTATCCGCTCCAGAAAATGACATCACGACGCAGACGCCAACTGCTGCAGCAGACCGGCCTACTTCCACAACATGATTTCGTACTGGAAGGAACAACGCTTGGCGATTTCCTGACCCTCCCGCTGCGCATTTCGGGAATGAAAGAGAGTCAGATCGGCAGCCGAGTGCGAAAAGCCCTGACAGAAAATGAGCTGTTATTGCAGTCACATGAGCAAATGAGTTCTCTCACACCGTCTCAATTACGTCTTGCTTGCCTGGCGCAGGTACTGATCAAGTCGCCCAGACTCATCGTGGCCGAGTTGCGGAGTGATGACTTCGACCGGCAAGTAGTGATGCCGATCTTAAGAAAGTACGCCTCCCATGGTGGCGCCGTCCTGGTAATAATCGACAGTGCATTTTCACTACCGACAGCGTCAACGGAGATTTCGTTCGAAAGCGAGGTCCATGCCATCCCTTGACACCGGAAGCAAAGGCGTATCCGTCATTACGGCGCTGCTGCTGCTTAGTCTGATCATCCTGCCGTTTGGATTGACATTGCTGGTCGAGCAGAATTTGCACGACTATGAGCAGTCGCTCCGTTCTCGACTCAAGTTTGAGATTTACCTGCGCGAACAAGCGACGCCGGATCAAGTGCAGTTGTTGATCGAGCAAGTGAAGAAACTGGAAGGTTTCAGCACGTTCAACTATCGTGACCGCAGTGAAGTCTTCAGAGACATGCAGTTGGCGCTGGGAGCTACTTTGTTGCCCGACGATGCGCCGAATCCATTTCCATCGGTGGTTGAAGTTGCCTTTACCCCGCAGTATTCGACCCTGGCGCACTTCGAGAATGTCAATTTGAGTACGAAGAAGTTTCCGTTCATTGAAGATGTCAACTACGGTGTTGATTGGCTGGAAGCTCACGAGAAGACTTTTGCCTCGGCCGACAAGATATTGACCGCTGTGCGAATCATCACTACTGGGTGCGCGCTGATACTTATGTTCTGGTTCATGAAGCGGGTCATACTGGGGCGCGGCGAGTATTACACTATCCTTCGCCGCCTAGGCGCCGGATGGCGCGTGATGGCCCTCCCGTTCATTATTCGAAAGACGGCACTGGGTGTCGCCGGTGCAGCTCTTTCGTTGCTGGCGTTGTACGGATGTTTCGCACTGGCAACCGGGTGGTCGATAGCAATTTCCTTCGTCACCAATACCAACATGCTTGCAATTCTGGGCTTTGGCGGGTTAGTCGCCATGTTGAGCGCTACTCTCGCAGTGGGTCCGGAGCTATGATCGCGCGACTATGCCAACTGATCACCATAGCCCTGCTTATGCAGGCAAGCAACACCATTCTTGCGCAACCATCAGAATCGGAAAAGCTCGAACAGACCCGCGGCCAATTGGAGCGCGCTCGCCAGGAGGCCGAGCGGATATTGAGTTCGCAAGCGGACCTCTACAAACAACTAGAGGTTGTCGACCGGGAACTGGAGCTGTCCAGTAAGTTGCTTCGGCAGCTGCGCAGTCAAGCCGCAGAAACCGAGACGGCGATACTTGCGACTTCCGACACCATTGCCAGCTTGAGGGAATTGACGTCCGTAGAAAAACTGATGCTGTCACGCCGGCTCCGCAAGCTTTACATCATTCGCGACCTGAACGATGTCTATGTGCCGTTCAGCGAGGCTGATTTCATCGGCAAATCCTCGATGCGATTCAATTACCGAAAGCTGGTGGAACGCGACAATCTGAATCTGACGGCATTGAGTTCTTCGATTACCGGGAAAGAGCGGCTTCTGGAGAGTTTAAAATCGCGACAGCTCAGACTGAAGCGATTAAGCGACGCCCAGATTGTTGAAGAACAGCGGGCACGTGAGTCGCTCCTTCAGCGCGAGCGCATTCTGGCCGGACTGAAGGGCGAAAGCCATGAGCTCTCGGTGGAAATCGGCAGGATTGAAGGCAGTGCCACAACCATTGGCGATGTGTTTGCCGAGATTGAGAAACAGGCGCGTTCGACCTCCGACTATCTTTGGGAGCGTGAACGAGAAATGTCGCTAAGAATGAAGGGGAAGTTCTTCTGGCCGGCAAGCGGAGTAGTTGTGGAGACTTTCGGGACCAAGAAGGATAAACGCACAGGTTTGTCCAGCAAAAGCAATGGCATCAGTATTGCAACTCGTCGCGGTCAGAAAGTCGTTGCTGCGCTCACCGGTCAGGTCATATATATTGGCTGGGCGCGTGGGCTCGAACGATTTGTTGTTGTTGATCACGGTGGTTCGATTTACTCGCTATATGGCAACCTCGGCGAACTTTCGATAAAAGAAGGCGATCAAGTTATCCGCGGAGAATCGTTTGCTGTAGCGGCGGGAGATCGCGTTCATTTTGAAGTGCGTGATGGTAAAACGCCTTTGAACCCGGCGGACTGGCTCCGTAGATAACAGACTACAAGAAGATCACATAATGAATCTGCAAGAACAAACTTACATCCAGTTGGCTGGCCGATTTTCCCAAGGGAGTCTGCCCGCTTCGCTTTTGCTAACCGGTCCCCGCGGAGTCGGCAAATGGAGTTTGGCATTTGAATTGGCCAAGCGCATAACCTGTCTGCAACCCCGGGAAGAACACGGCTGCGGCGAGTGCGCCTCTTGCCGGCAAATCGAACAGTGCGCTCATCCGGACATTCAGTTCCTCTTTCCGTTGCCGGCGAATGAAGCCGACTGGGGGAATTGGATTTATCCTTACTTCAAAGGTAAACAGGAGAATCCGTTCGCTCCCTCTGTCGCCGACGCCAAGCATTTTATTCCGATTGAGGCGATCCGCCAGTTTCAGGTACAACTTGCCCGGCGAGCTACATTATCTCCTTACAAGGTCGGAGTCATTTACGAAGCAGAACGTATGCTTCCCGGCACGATGGACTCATTGCTGAAACTGCTCGAGGAACCACCCGACAAGTGCTTTTTATTAGTAGTCACGCCCGAACCGCGCTTCCTCCTGTCGACGATTATTTCACGACTGCAAAGAGTCAATGTCCCTTCCTTAACCGACGAATTCGTTTCACAATACATGCAGCAAACCTACTCGCTCCGCGACGATCAGTTGTCTGCAATGGTGCGCTTTGCTCGTGGTCAGCTATTTGACATCGACACGATTATGCAGGGCGACTTCATGCAAATGCGCCAAGCGGCATTCGAGATGATCAGCTTGGCGACCTCTCATACACAGCCGGAGATTCACTTGCGTGTGGGTGAAAGTGCTTGGCTGGCGACTCGGGAGAAAGTCGAAGCTCTGTTGCGTCACTGGCAGAATATTCTGCGGGACCTGCTGGTTTGCGGCAACGGCAGAATCGGCAGTAGTGAGTCAAGTACTGAGCAGCGATTGGTCAATTATGACTTTGGTGAACAGTATGCTTCCTTGCGCGGTCAAATCGGAAACGTCGAAAGAATCGAAGCGCTATCCGACCGAATCGAGACAATCAGGCAGGAACTTCGCCGTAATGTGAATCCAAGGATGGCTGCGATGTCGTTTCTCTTTGTGTTATCGCCGCAGTATTCAAAGATACGATAAATGGAAAATCAAACTAATACACGTTAGTAATAAGCGAGTTAAGTTCATGTCCAGACTCTATCGGAAAATCACCCTGCTCTTCCTATCGGTACTGCTCAGCGCACCCTCAAGTTATGCCGGAGGCAAACTTGGAATTTACGGGCTGCGTCAGGTTCCTGACGGTGTTGACGCGGAAAACTATAGTAAGGCCGGCTGGGGCGGAGGAATACACTTTGTCGCACCGCTTCCGCAAGTCCATAATATCTTTGCTTTCGTTGGTGGATTCGAAATCACCAATCTCATGAACAAGACAATCGTCTTCTATGACCCGTACTTTGGCGATGATATCGAACAGCAGACCGACCAGAATATTTTTCGATTATTTATCGGCGGTCAAATCGGCGGCCACGGTAATGGCTTCATTCGTCCGCACGCCGGTATCAATCTCTCGATGTCGATTTATAACATCCGTACTGACGCGGTGATAAAAGATGATAGCGGTGAAAACGAAATTCGTAATGAGCTGTTCGAAGATACCGAAGTCTCATTCGGCAGCGACATCACATTGGGCTGTGATCTTAACTTCAGCAACGGAATCGCCCTCGACGGCGGCGTACGTTACTTGAAAAGTTTCTCGGTCCCCCAACAACTTGGTGGACAGTCCGAGAAGATTCATCCGCAGTATTTTCAGGTTTATCTCGGCGTGGGTGTGTCATTCGCTATGATGTCGAAGTGGTAGCGGATCAGCGGAGGGATCCCAGCAGCTGTACAACGCGTGAATCGGTCGGCTCGAGTTCCAGATATCGGGTTAGATAGCGACGGGCATTGTTGTTGTCTTTCAGTTGTTGAGCATAAATCAAGCCGATGTTAAGGAGCAGTCGCGCGTTCTTCTGATCGTACTCCAAGGCTGTCTCAAAGTCTTTGACTGCCCCGGCATAATCGCCGCGTTCTACAGCAATATTGCCGCGATCTTTGTGTATATTGGAGATATTGAACATGATCTCATCTCGCTGGCCGGAAGACAAAATCGGCTTCTTGAGCGCGCGGCCGTAGGTTTCCAGAGCCAGGTCACGAGCTCCCACTTTTCGGAAGTAAATTCCCAGCTGATTCAGCAGCACACCACGATCCTCATCATCATAGCGTCCGAGCGCCAATTGGAATTGTGCCAGCGCCGCCGTCGTATCACTTTCATTGGGCAGCAGCAATTCCTCGCCGCGAATCAGATCCAGATTAACGAGCAACTCCCGCGACATCAGGTCGCCGGGATCATATGATGCAGGATACGCCGGCACCGCTCTCGCCTGCTGGTCAGGCGGGCGCGAATCATAGAGCATGCCGAAACTGAACAATGAGTCCAACCCTGCCCACCAGTCAGGCTCATTCTGATAGTGGCTCTTTGACAAGTACAGCCTTCCCTGCTCTCGCTTCAGGATCGCTGTCCTGGATTCGAATAAGTCGGTAACGTCGGCGCCGGTCAGTTCGGATGCGCGCTCTAACATGGCACGCTTGCGTATCGAGCGGTCATAGATTGTCAAGTCGGGACGATAATTCTCGGCATGGCGCAAATATGTAGCACCAAACGTATTGATATCACCCGCAAGAAAGATAGTGCTGTTTGGCACGGCCGAATCCAGCAGTTGATGAGAATAGTCGTCATATAGGTCGTAGTTGGACTTGTCGTTGGCCTGATAATTCAGGACAAGAAGCACCCCGGCGGCGCCAACAATTGCCCAAGAGATTACGGAACGGACTCCTGGTTCCCGCCTTATGGCTTCAAGGTTGATGCTGATGAGCAGAAGTGATGCAAACAGCGGCGGCAGGAAAAATGGTTCATGATTGACCGCTTGGTGAAACGACGCCATAAATAGTGCGGTGGCCAGTATCAGCAATGCATTGATTGTTCGCTCGACGTTGATTCTGAATCCAAGGATTATACCAGACAGAATCAGAAGCAATCCGGGCCATGACCAGCATTCCAATACCGACCGAACATATAGTTGACCGGCAAACCACAGATTATCCCAGGAATTGTGAACCCAGCCGGAGTATTGCTTGAGAGACATATGCTGCCAGAGCGCGCTTAGCCCTTCCGGGTTGCCCCAATCGGATATCGGGTCATGAGTCGAACGCACCCACAGATATAGGTACATTGTTCCGGCAACCATGAGAAGCCCGGCATAAATCGGAAACCGTGAGACGCGGCGGAACTCACCCTCCGTGAAAAACCGATAGAGAATCGCCGGCGCGAGCGCCAGCGACGATGGATGATTACAGAGGCAAAGGCCGAAAAGATAGATGGTCAATGGCCACTTAACGGCCGATTCACTTTCAAGCGCCAAGTAGGTCAATACAATGAGCAAGACATTGAGTGTATAGATTTCGACGCCGTTGGTTTCGGCCCAAAAGATCGTGGCAAATGCCCAGCAAAGCGATAGTCCGAAAGATGAAAAATCGTCTAAGCGACGGTGCATGATCAGGAAGACGATTCCCACCGCGGCGGCGGCAACCGTAATGCTGTAAACTCCACCGGCAAAAATCGGCCGGACGAACGAGAGCGCCTGCACAAACAGAGTTCCCTGAATCGTGAAAAGCGGATAGCCAGGCGGGTGGGCAATTCCGAAAGTCTGAAGAGCGAGTGCAAACTCGCCCGAGTCGCCGATCCAGATCGCGCGGCAGGTTGTAAGGAAATACACAATAAATGCCAGGGACGCTGCTATAAATGGCAAGTATTTTCGCATAGCGACAAGTAACGTCTCGGAATTGTCATGCACAAGCAAGAATATCTCGTTGTCTGGAGGGCCTGAACGTATAACGAGTATGTTGTTTCGAGCGCTGTATGTTCTCCTTGTGAAATGTCTGCTATTCAGTCCGATCGCATTCGGCGACGACCTACGAGTGGGATTTGGCTCTGTCGAATTGCGGGGTGATACCGCCGTGGCGCCAGGGGCGGCTTTCGAGGTTTCACTCTATCTTACTGACTCTACCAATATGATTGGCGGATTCAACCTGTTGATCGAGTTTGACTATGGAGCGTTGGTGCTTGATTCGGCCGTGCTCGGCAAGCACACGTCGGGACAATGGGAATACTTCACATTTCGGTCCGCCCTATTGGACCCGAAGAACGAGAAAAGTTCTGCGGCATATATACGCCTGCTTGCCATCGCCGACAATCAGGACGCGGGCAACAAGCATCCCGATTCATCATCGTTGGTGGGACCTGGCGAAATTGCCAGATTGTATCTTTACTCCACCGAACGCAAGGATTATCAGGGCAAGAAAACTGAACTGAAGTTCCTGTGGGAGAAATGTGCCGACAATACTTTTTCGGATAAAAGCGGGAACCGGCTGATGCTGGCAGCTGCGGTGATCGGCGCAGATGGCAAGGCTATCACTGCCGAACGCTACAAGGGTCCTGTGGCAAGTTGTTTCGCGAGCAAGTACAACCCGCCAACGCCATCATTCACTTATTTGAACCACTCAATAAGAATCAACTGATATCAAAACGAAAAGGACCGGATGTCTGGCCGGTCCTTGTTAGGTCTTGTCGGTCGAATAGTTGCGCCTGCTAGAATTCAGCTCCGAAGCTGAAGTAGTGGTGCGGTTTGCTGGTAACGAGGAAGTCCCAGTTCCAGGCTACATCGTAGCGCAGTAGGAAGATTCCCAGGTTCACCCGGGCGCCGGTGCCGAAGCCGGTCTTGAGACCAAGCAGCTTGTCGGCGTATTGCGATGATCCGAGTTTGAATTCTTCGTTGCGATTCCAAGCCGCGCCGAGATCGATGAAGGCCGCGCCCGATAGTCGCGCCAGCACCAGCGGCAGCGGGAAACGCAGCGCCAGGTAATCGACAAACGGATAACGAAACTCAAAGTTCATGACTCCGTATTTTGATCCCTGGAACTCGAAATAATCGTATCCGCGCAATGGCGTGATTATCTTCGAGAAGTAGAATCCATCAACTGAGTATACGTCATCGCCAACGCTGGTCGAGCCGATGTTGTTCGTGTTACCGCCCAGGTAATACGTTTTCTTGTCCGAGCCGAAAGTCGAGCCGCCCGCCATACGGAACGCGAATGAGTATTGCCCGCCGAGGTGCCAATACTTACGGTAGTCAAATTCCACTGCCCAGTAGTCCTTTGAATCACTCGAAAGCGGAACCGACCGTTCAAAATTCAGTTTCCAGCGGCTGCCGTTCATCGGGCCGGTCATTCCCCAGAGGATGTTGTCATGAACAAATGAGACATCAGCTGTGGTAGCCGCTTCGTTTTGGTCATCATACACCCACTGGTCAAGCTCGGCATCGAATCGCGGATCGTAATAAGTACGATCAATGTAGAGATGCGACAGGTCAAGTTGCACGCGACGGAACAGACTGAACGGATGGGAAACGGATGCCATCAAGCCATAAGTTCGGTCGGAAAACAACCGATCGCGGTTGTCCTCGAAGTAGTTCTTGTTGTGGAACAGACCGACGCCAAAATCTGTTCGATGCGTGCTGTTGACGTAATAGAGCTGCACATTCGATTGATTTATTGAATTGACGACATCTGTACCGATAATGAACTGGTGGTTTCCGAGGAAATCGGTAATCAGAATGAATGATTGGCCGCGCACTCCGTAGAATGTGTCGTAAGACAACCCACCGGTAACGAAGTCGGGTGAGAATTTTGCCTTGTATTTCTTCACTGGGAATTCACCGTCGGCGCCGACTGCATAGATTGTGTCGCGTCCGTCATCTTCGCGGGTCTCCGGAACTTCGGTGCTATCGCCTTCAGGCAATGCAACCTTGGTGTCGCGGACAGGCGGCGTGAAGACGAAGTCCGTGTTATCCGGTTCCAGTGGAAGTTCTTCAGCCGCGGTAGAGTCACCGGCCGCGGTGCTATCACTCTTACTGACTTCTGCTGCAGCATACTCTGCCTTGAGCTCACCCTTGATGAACTTGGTTGCCATCAATGGCGCGCCATTTTCAGTTACCGGTTTGATTTCCTTCATGAGATACAGGTCGTATCCGGCCTTGTAAAAGGCCTGAAACACAATTTGATCGCCTTTGGGCGACCACGAAGGAGAACTGATTCCGGTGAGTACATTCGTGATCGGAAAGGCCGGGCCGCCATCCGTAAAGTCCTTCACGTACAGGTTGTCGATGCCGTTAAGGTTTGATACGTAACAGAGCTTGTTACCATCCGGCGACCAGGTTGGATAGCGGCAAATGCCGTCTTCACGGGTTACCGTGTCGATAATTGCACCGGAACCGATATCCATGATGAAGATGTTGTAATTGCCGTATTTGTAGCGATTGGATTCCAGCGGATGTAGCGGTCGATCGGAAGCGAAGGCGAGTTTCTTGCCATCAGCGGTAATAACCGCGTCTTTGTCGTCATAAGTGTCGTCAGTCAACTTGCGCGGACGCTTCTCTTTCAAATCGGCGATGTACAGATCAGACTTTCCTCCGGTCACACCGGTGAAGATGAGTCTGCCGTCAGGTGTCCAGCAAGGGCCCATGATCGCGCCGAATCCGGGCTTTATGCGATCGACGATTTTGCGCTTCTCGACATTGTAAATCATCAAGGCGTCCTTGCCTCCGGACTTGGCGGCAAAGGCGATGAATTTGCCGTCCCATGACCAGGAGAGTCCCGACACGAACGAATGAAGCGATTCCAAGTCGCCGGAGCGCTCACCTTTGACAAGATTCTTTAGAATCTTACCGTCGACGGCACTCATCAGATATATCTGGGTAAAATCAGAGCGATCAGAATAAAAGGCGATCGTTTCGCCATCGGGTGAGTACACCGGTTTTTCGTTGAAGTATGAGCCGTCTTTTTCGTGATCGGTAAGCTTCTTGCCGACCCGGGCGGGTTCGTCGCGGACAGCGATTTCCGGCCAATAGACCTTCTTGAGGTACATCTGGAATTTTTCATCGAATTCGGTGGTCGTTAAGCCGATCGACGATTTCATCGCTTTGGACAAGCTCAAGGTGCGGCGGCCCTTGTTGATAATGTCAGGAATCTTCTCTTCACCGTAGGTCTCGGCAAGGAACTTCAATGCTGCCTGTCCCTGCTTGTATGCAAGGTATCCGCCGAGATAATCAACCGGCGCGACATAGTCGTGAATCGTGGCATCGCGCATGATCATATCGGCAAAATAATCCCAGCCGTATCGCGAGGAGTACTCGGCGTAGCCTTCGGAATACCACAACGGTAACCGGAATAAATACTGCCGCGACAAAAGCGATCCGAATACGTTTCCGTAAATCAAGTCGAAGATCACGGCGTGAGTCAACTCGTGATGCAGCACGTGACGAAGGTCTTCGTATGAGCCATTGTAAGGAACCACCACTCGGTTCTTGAAAGACTCGGTAAAACCGCCGACACCTTCCGGCAGAATGTCCGGAATGACGTTTGTCTGCTGGAATTCATTTGGCGAGTTGTAGATGAATACCGGGATGCGCCCTTTAAGGCGATAATCCAGTTCCACCGAAATCATCACATAGGCCGACTCAAGTTCGGTGATGGCAAATTTCGCCACATCGTACTGGTCTTCATAAAAGTAGATATCAAAATTCGGCGACTGAATATAGCTCCAAGTGAAGTTCTTGTATTGGACCTTGTTCTTGCCAAAGTATTCTTCCTGGGCCAGCAACGGAACGCTGAACAGTAAGATCGCCGCCACAAGCGGCAGGAGGCGTTTTGTCATAGTCGCTAAAACCTTTCTTCAGTCCGGCCGGTATTTTATTCGGGGACTTTCTGGATTTGTGCCCCGACCGACCGGAGTCGATCGTGCAGAGCGTCATATCCTCGTTCTATATGATATATTCGTCTGACTTCGCTGGTCCCTTCAGCGATAAGACAAGCGGTCACCAGACCGGCGCCCGCCCGTATATCAGACGCCATAACCGTGGCTCCGTTTAATCGCGGAACACCCTCGATTGTCGCGACATCGCCGTGAATTGTTATTTTCGCACCGAGCCGCATCAACTCCATACAGTGACTAAATCGGTCGTCAAATACAGTTTCGCGCATATGCGAAATTCCGGCAGCCTGTGTGCTCAAGGCAACGAAACAGGCCTGTAAATCGGTCGGGAAGCCCGGATAAGGAAACGTCACAAAATCGGTGGCGCGCAGCCTTCCGTCGGAGCGGATCGTCACGGTACGGCCGCTTATCTCCAGATCACATCCCATTTCACGCAGTTTGAGCAGCACCAACTCTAAATCTTCGGCAATGGCGTCTTCAACCGTGAGTTCGCCGCCGGTTCCAGCTGCCATGCAGAGAAAAGTGCCCGATTCGAGTCGATCAGCCATCGGCTCGTAAATTGTCGGTTGGAGAGAATCAACACCGTGAATGGTAATAACCGTAGTTCCGGCTCCTTTGACATCGGCTCCCATCTTATTCAGAAAGTTCGCGACGTCAATGACCTCCGGATCGCAGGCTGCATTGATAATACGGGTCACACCCTTAGAAATTGCCGCACCAATCATAATATTCTCGGTGCCGGTATGCGATGGACGGTCAAAATAGACCTCTCCACCCTTAACCGACCCGCTGGCAACGACATAGCCTGCTTCTTCTGTTATAGACACGCCAAGCTGGGAGAATCCCTTGAGATGAAGATTGACTGGGCGCTGTCCTAAGGAACAGCCGCCGGGAAGCGAGACGCGGGCACGGCCTAGCCGCGAAATCAACGAGCCGAGTACCAGAAATGAGGCGCGCATTTTACTAACCAAGTCGTAAGGAGCCTCTTCCTTGTTAAGATTAGCTGCATTGATCTTGACTGACTTAGCCGCACGATCCCAGGTGACTTCGGCACCCAGTTCACGCAAAACACGCAGCATGATATCAATGTCACGAAGTTCAGGGACATGGTTGATTGTCGTCGTTCCGGATTTTGGCAAAAGGGCTGCGGCAAGTATCGGCAAGGTCGCGTTCTTGGAGCGCATCGTTTGGATTCGTCCGTTTAGCGGCTTGCCTCCTTCAATAACGTATTTGTCCATCTAATTTTTAAACCTCGACTATTGGCCTGAGTTCCATATCGGCAAGAAGTTAGTCTGCCGGCACCAACGGAGAATTTACCGGGTTAAAACGAATTGACAACGACAAGAAGTCAAGCCGTTCGGCGGCTTCAGATTTGGAAAGGGTTTAAGGCAACGCCCGTTGCGACTACTTGAGCAATCTAAATCTTTTTGGCAAGGGCGACCTCGCGTAACTCCTGCTTGTAGGCTGACATCTTGTCGAGCAGCTTCTCGCTCAAATCGGGTACTCCTGCGCCAATGATTTGAACCGCGAGGAGGCCGGCATTGAAGGCATTGCTGATCGCCACGGTCGCCACCGGAATACCTTTGGGCATCTGGACAGTCGCCAGAAGCGAATCCATGCCGTTCAATGGCGGCGTTGCAATCGGTACGCCGATTACCGGCAAGACACTCTGTGCAGCCATAGCACCGGCGAGGTGGGCGGCGGCTCCTGCGCCGGCGATAATGACCCGAATACCCCGCTTGCGGGCATCCTGGGCAAACTGGGCAGCTTCAACCGGCGTCCGATGTGCAGACAGAACGCGCATTTCGTAACCAATATTGAATTTGTCCAGCGCTTCAGCTGCGCCTTTCATGACCGGCAAATCTGAATCGCTCCCCATCAAGATTGCAACCAGTGGTTTGGTATCCATATTGTCCTTTCTCAATCACCCGACTATTTACCCGGCATTACCCTATTGCCGCCAAAGACTCTCAGTAGGATTAAAACGAATGATATTAAACTCCGGTTGGCGATGCAATTCAAGAAAGTAGCACCGGGCTCAACTTGAGTCAAAGTCGGGAGATTTTTATATCCGATGTGCTTGAGCATCGCTATCTTGACGCCATGAGCTTGAAAGAAAAACTCGACGATAATGTCTCGCTGGTATCAGAATTCTTCCGTTTTGTGCGCCACCGCAAACGCTATTGGCTATTGCCGTTCTTGATTCTGGTTCTGCTCCTCTCGGTGTTCATTGTATTGACCGAAAGCAGCGCATTCGCACCGTTCATTTATTCATTATTCTAAGGTAAGCGGCAAGAAACGTACATGAAACTCGGCGATATCATTATAGCGGTCGGAATAACCCTCGCGGTCTTGTTTGTGTCGCTATCCCTTTCAAAACGCGACATCCCCACTTCGGAATACAGCACTGCCTACGAAGGTCTAACCATGACTCATACTGCGGCAGAAGTCACTCGCGGGGAGCTGGCTCCGGCACGTCTTGAGGTTAAGGTTGAGGGCGGACTGCTTCCCGACAGTTCCACATTGTTTGTCTATCTACGCCCCGCCGACAGCCCGGTAGATACGGCGTTCAGGCGCGCTCCCATGCTAACTGTACCGGGCGAGGGCTTGGTCTATCGTCGCGATTTGCTGAGCCAGGGGACTGGTAAGAAGTTTGAGTATTACATCCGACTTGTCGTTCCCAAGGATACCACGATGGCGGATACGGTTTTGGCTGCCATCCCGGAAGGCAACATTTCTAATCCCAAGGTAGTCTTGAGCGTGCTTTTTGAAGGCACCCCGCCAAAGAAAATCCTGATTGCCCGGATCGCGGTGATGTTTGCTGCAATTCTGCTATTAGTTCTCTCGATGCTTTCCTCAATGTCTTATCCAAAGGATCCTGGTGCACTCGTGCGAGCCGGGAGACTGGCACTCGTCGGCCTTTTGCTTCTGCTCATCGGCGTGCTGCTACTCGGTACCAAGATTGGTCTCGCGACCAATGGTCAAGCGTGGAGTGGGGTTCCGCTGGGAGATAGCCTTAGTGATTCGGTCAGTGCGATACTGATCGTTTTCTGGCTGGTCGTGGTTCTCATCCTACGCAGGCAAATATTCAGAGGCGAATCGTCAGAGGAGTTGATAGGTCGAAGAATCCAATACTTGCTGGTTGCCGGAGTGGTGCTTGCGGTAATCACTGCCTTGATTCCCGGCGGCATTGGCCGGCTGTAGGGGTGCGCTGATCTTGCCGCGATTTTTCAAGTATACACTCTTCAGTCTGATAATAATCATCAGTGTTTTCGCAATCCTAGAAAGCGCGTTACGAATTCTCGACATTAATCCCCGCGTAGATAACCCGTTTTTCCTTTTGGTGCGTGTTTTTGAATATCCCGACTATTTCAAGAAAGATGCCAAGCTCTTCTGGCGTCTACGTCCCAATATTCAGGAAGGAACGGAGTTTCTTGTCGAGGGATCGTATCGCACCAACGCTCTCGGCCTGCGTGGTGATCGTGCGATTACTACCGCAGATGATCTACGCATTGCCTGCTTCGGAAACTCATGTACTTTTGGCTGGCGATTAAATGAAAACGAGACCTATCCGGAACAGCTTGAACGAAAACTCGACCAAAGTGAAGATTTGCGCGGCTCCTATGTCTTCAATTGCGGCATACCGGGGTACTCTTCTTTTCAGGGATGGGGATTCATGCAGGAGTACTTGCCGATTCTAAAGCCTCATTATGTGACGATCTGTTACGGCTGGAATGATCACTGGGCAGCCGGGTTTGACCTTGAAGACAAGAATCAGCAGTCACCGCCTCAATGGGTGCTGGATATTCAGAATGTTGCATCGGAAAGCTATCTGTATCGTGCAACTAAGTACTTGCTTCTCTCAAGATCCGAGAAGTCGCGCGAATACACCTATAATCGACAATCACCTACTTACCGCGTTTCGCTGGATGATTACCGCGACAATTTGCGGCAGATGATCAACTACTGCCTCAACCACGGAATCAAGCCGATCATTCTTACTGCGCCGATACCAGATATTGAGCCCGGCGTGGATACCCCGATGGAGACATACCACATGCTGTACTGTCAGATTGGTGTGTTTACCGCAGAGGAGATGAATGTTCCGGTTGTTGATGCAGCGGCAATGTTTGTTGAGCACCCGGAATTCTGGGACGATCCCAAGAAAGATTTCATTCATTACAATGCCAAAGGAGCCGAGTTCATAGCAAAGGAGTTGGCAAGAGTGATTTCTCAAGACCAGATTTCCCGACAACGTTGAAACAAAAAAAATCGGCAGACAGTGATGTCCGCCGACCACAAGTTTCAGGCTGTTCAATGGACCAATGCAAGTTTAGCGGCGTCCGCCTCCGCCTGGAGTCCGCATGCCGGGCATACCAGACATTTGGCCCATTCGTTGCCGCCATTCTTCCCGGTCCTTCATCATTTGTGAAAATGGTGTTGCGTCGACACTATCGGCTTCCGAAAGACCCTCAAGTACTTGGGTGAAATCAAGATTACTTGCACCGACAATTATTCTCCGCGGAGTCATTTGACCATTCTCAATCACCATCGCCAGCTTCACGTCCTTGGGGGGATACTCTTTGTCCTGAAATTTCTCACCAAATCGTGCCGCTTTTTCCGGATTACCGGCAGTGGGTGCCGCATTGCCGTTTGTGCCACCAGGATTACGGTCGCCGGGTCCGCCTTGACCGCCGCGCTGACCACCCATCATTTCGCCGCCCATTCCCATCTTCTTCGGATCTTTGACTGCGCCGTTAGGAATTAGCAGAGCGTTCTGGGCGAATGCAGTGATGATCTCGATGTTTGCATTCATCCCTGACTTCAATTTGCGTTCGGCGTTGTCAACCTTGGTGGTGACCTCGAAAATCGTCACATTCTGTTGCACCTGCGCCATTGGCGCAATCTTGAGGACTTCACCCTTGAAGGTTTGATCTGGGAAGGCATCGGCTTCAACCTCTACCGGTTGACCCAGTTCAACCTTACCAATGTCGGTCTCATCGACTTGGGCGACGATAAAGACGGAATCAACTTGGGCAATCTGCATTAATGAGGTGCCGCCGGAAACGTTTGAGATACCGGAAGCAATAATATTCCCGACCTCGACATTGCACTGGATGATCAACCCGTTAATTGGTGCCCGCACGACGGTATCGTCGAGGCTCTTTTTGGCATTGGAGACACTGGCTTCGGCACGCACGAGTGATGCCCGTGCCTGCTCGAGCGTCAACTGCTTGCTTTCCATTTCAGCTTCAGAAACAAGCTTCTTATCGAACATCTCTTTCTGGCGGGCAAATTCGCGTTCTGTCGTCTGCAGTGAGACTTTCGCGACAGCCAGGTCAGCAACAGCTTTATCATAGTCAAACTTCACTAACTCCGGATCGATCTTACAGAGCAAGTCACCCTGGTGAACATAGTCACCTTCTTCGAATTGCAGTTGGACGATTTCACCGGAAGCTTTGGATTTGACCTCGACAGTCTTGACCGGCTCCACTTTGCCCGTTGAATTGATCGCAACTCTAAGGTCACCGCGTGTCGGCATCACGATTTTGTTTTGGACCGCCAATGCCGTGTCTTTGCCACCGCCCGACCAGAAAAGAAAGTAACCACCTATTGCAACAACAACTATGATGAGGGTAATTATGAGTAGCTTTTTCATACGAGTCTTATACGCTCCAATCAGCCAACCGGACACAATTTCAGCCCCTATTTACAGCAATTTGACAGTCAGCGTCAATGATTACTTGCGGCAATTCGATGCGAAGTTAGCGGCGGCTACGCGGGCAAAGTTGGGGCCTTGCCCGGTTTGCGCTACAGAACTTAGTCAATCCAGTCGGCTATGAAAACGTTGGTTTCACCCTCTTTGGCGTTATTGCGGTTAGAACAAAAGACAAATCTCTTTCCGTCGTGCGACCACATCGGAAAACCGTCAAATGTCGGATTGAATGTGATCTGTTCAAGACCGGTACCGTCGACGTTGATCATAAAAATATCGAATTCGCGCGGGTTGCCCTGATGATTCGTGCAGAAGACCAGTCTCTTTCCGTCCGGATGCAAATAAGGCGCGAAGTTGGCTTTGCCGAGATTGGTGATCTGCCGCTTGTTCGAACCGTCGGCGTTCATTATCCAGATTTCGAGTTCCGAAGGGCGAATCATATCCTTCTCTAATAGAGTGGTATAGTCAGTGGAATCTTTGGCGGTTTTCGGTCGTGATGCGCGATAAATGATCTTGGTGCCATCATAAGAGAAAAACGGTCCGCCGTCGTAACCCAACTCGTTGGTCAGCTGTTTGAGCCCGGAACCGTCAGGATTCATTGTGTAGATTTCCAAATCGCCGGAACGTAACGATGTAAACACGATCTTCTTGCCGTCGGGTGAATAAACAGCTTCCGCATCGTAGCGCGGCGAGTTGCTGATGTTCTTCAAGTCGCTGCCGTCCGGATTCGCCGAATACACTTCAAATCCCGGATATAGTGCCCAAACATAACCCATACTGTAGTCCGGCGGTGGCGGACAGGCAGTATCGGCTTCATGAGTCGAGGCGTAGATTATCCGCTTGCCATCCGGCTGGATGAAGGAGCAGGTCGTTCTACCCTGCCCGGTGGAAACCAGTTTGCGGCCGGAACCGTCAGAATTCATCAGATAGATTTGGTCGCATGCATAGGGTGCGGCCGACGACTGAAAGATCAATTGCTTGGCATCATGAGAAAAGTAGGCTTCGGCGTTCTCAGCGCCAAAGGTTAGCTGCCGAATATTCGCCAAGTGACGTTCCTTGGCGCTCCAAGACGAGCTATCAGCTCCAACCGACGCTGAAACTTCGTTGGTTGCCGATTCATTAGATACGAAATCGATAAAGGCGGCAAATGCAAAGACAGATAATATGATTAAGATAAGTTGCTTCATTTTGATTCTCCTTACATGGCTTCGTTCGGTCGATAATACAATCCACGAATGTGACGCGCAAAAAAAATCAGTCATCGGACCCAACTTTGACATTCCTGTGACATAAACAGGCCTGGAAGCTGCAGCAAGTGCCGATTTTAAGCGATTTCAGATGTGGAATTCAAGTACGTCGCCGTCGGTGAGGATAAATTCTTTGTGAACGCGCTGGCCGTCATGTTTGCCGACACCCCAGATCTTGGCAAATTGCAGTCGCTCGGCAAAGTCCTTATGGATACTGTAGGCGGCATCTTCAACGGTGGCGCCTATATGAAGAACGACCGGATCGTTGCGGTCAGGTTCATGGCCCGGGGTTTTGGTATATACGCGTAACAGCTTGAGCGTTTTGAAGAGGTCGCTTTCAAGCTGAGCGATGCCCTCTTTAGAAAGCGAATTGATCCGGTAGATAGGGAATCGCGACGCAAACTCATCTCGCAAGAAACCTAACCGGATATCGTCTTCATCGCGATCACACTTGGTCGCAAGCAGAAAGGTCTTCTTCACTACTTCGTCCAGCGAATAGTCTTCGTCGTCGACCTCATGATGGGGCGCTGCGAGACTGATGCGGTGCTCTTTCAAAAGGGCAAGCGTGCCGTTAAGATCGTCAATGAGGTTGTCTGACGATAGGTCGGCAAACAGGAAAACAGCATCGGCACGGAACAAGATCGAAGTCATCCAGCCATCGTACGACTCTATTGCGATCGGCGGCAGGTCGATGAGCTGAAATTTGACATTCTCCCACACCATCATTCCAGCAACAGGCTCGCGTGTGGTAAACGGATAATCTGCGATGAGCGGGTGGGCATTGCTGACTGATGCTAAAAATTGCGACTTTCCGGAATTTGGCGGTCCAACCAGCGGGATTTGTGCCGCGCCCTCGCGCGGGAGGTTGTCCAGCGCCTTCTGTTTGGAGGCGCCGCCGGTCCTTTGCCCCGGAGCCTTTTTGACCTTGGCGATCTTAGCTTTGATTTCTGCCTGCAGCTTCTCGGTTCCCTTATGTTTGGGAATGACCTTGAGCATTTCCTGCAGACAGATCAAGCGCTCTTGATCATCGGTTGCTTCGCGGTAGCGCTGTTCCGCTTTCTTGTAAGGAGGTGTTAGATTCGCCGGCATAGCAACTGTAGTATAGGTGATGCACACAAGGTGTCAAGATGCCAGAAGATGAACCATTCCGAAAAATCCGTTGCGCTATCTAACGGCTGAGTCAATCTTGCTGCAGATATGAGCATCTTCACACCGTTCAAGTTCCGCTACGATTTACTCAAAGACGCAGCTCCAACGCGCGCCACTTATGGCGTTAGCTACGGACAGCAGTTTCCCGAAGCGTGGCACTTGTTCAAGCTCAACCAGCTTGAGCCTTATGAATTCAACGACAATCACCTTTCCGATCCTAAATTGACGCTGCTGGACAAGGAACGCTTCTTGAGTTACAACCAGGCCTGTATTCTCAACAGCACGCTCAATCCGCTCCCGTCGCGCGGGATTCTGCAGAAATTCGCGTTCTCACAGTTCATGGGTACATTCGGCATTCCGACACCGCGCAGTTACGGGCTGTTCGACCCCGACTTCGGCTACACGCCTGCACGCGAGTCGTTTCGCACGATTGATGATATCCAGCGCGTGATCAACGGCGACAACCTGCAGGAATTCGTTATCAAACCCGCCGGCGGAGCCAAAGGCACCGGGATCACTGTAATCACTTCCCGAAGGGGAGACAGATTTGTCAGCGGTGACGATCGCGAGTACGACTTTGCCGGCTTGCATCGATTACTGCTTGAAGGCTTTAATACCGGCCTGCCGCATCACCGCGAATGTATGCTGCTGCAAGAACGGGTGAGGCAGCATCCCGCATTTGATGCAATCAACCCCAATTGCACCAATACGATTCGCGTCATGACCTTTGTCAACGATGGCGGAGAGGTCGAGATCATCGGGCGCATCATCAAGTTCGGCCGCGGCAAGACGATGGTCGATAACGTTGATAAAGGCGCAATGATGGCGGCGATTGATGACAAAGGCACTGTTGGTCCGCTGGTCAGATACTCCTCGTCGAAACTTGAATACATCGACCGGCACCCAGACACGAACGCTCAGATAGCCGGTCTTCAATTGCCCTATTTTAGTGAAGCGATCGATCTGGCCCGAGCTGCACAACTGCGCCTGCCGCAACTGCGATCGCTTGGCTTTGACATCGCAATAACTGCAAATGGCCCTGTAATCATTGAGGGAAATGCCTGGTGGGGGATTCTGCCGCAGACGATAACGCGGCAGGGATTCATCTCGCCGGGCATGCGGGAAGTGTTGAATCGCATAATGTAGCCACCGGCAAAGGCGAGAACGGCTACCCCATTTCGAGTGCAGTTTTAAGGGTCGAAAAGGGCATGACCATCGTTTTGACCGCTAAAAAAAGATAT
Source organism: uncultured Ignavibacteria bacterium (assembly GCA_964592145.1). Classification (GTDB taxonomy): domain Bacteria; phylum Zixibacteria; class MSB-5A5; order CAIYYT01; family CAIYYT01; genus JADJGC01. The sequence goes on along the minus strand of CAZQBX010000001.1, from coordinate 232,228 downwards.
AAAATTAAAAAGTTTTATATTGCAGCTTATTGATGCAATGATTATCAAATCACTCGCAAACACTGATAATACAGGGCGGAAACGACATTGAGTCGATTTGAACCCTGTCAATATTGACTAAACCCCTATCGTGGGAGGAAGAAATGGCAAACAAGCCGTTGACCAAAGCGCAGCTTATCGGAGCGCTTGCCGACAAGACCGGCATGACCAAAGTTGAAGTCGGTCGTTTTTTTGACACCCTGCATGCCACCGCCGTTGCTGAAACCAAGAAGGCCGGCGAATTCACGCTTCCGGGTTTCGGTAAGCTGGTGAAGTCTGCCCGCAAAGCCCGCATGGGCCGCAATCCGCAGACCGGCGAAAGCATCAAGATCCCGGCCAAGACCGTGGTGAAATTCCGCGTCGCCAAAGCTTGCAAGGACGCGATCATCCCGCCGAAGAAGTAATTACAACTGCAAGTTCTTAGCTCATGGATTTGAGCGAAAGCGTCCCTGCGAAAGCGGGGACGTTTTTTTGTGAGAGTTATCTTTTGTGCCGGAAGAAGCGCTCTCCTGAAATCGAGAACATCCTCTGCTTCCCCAATAATCGTTGGTGACAACTGAAATTCCTGTCAAACCCTCGAATGACCGTTTCCTGAACTTCGCAGCATCAACCGCAAACAGCTCGACATGCGAATCCAGCTATAGTTTCTGCTCTTGCGTCCCTGTTGAGAGATGGCGCAGAACTCCCCGTTGTCAGCATAGAGCTTGTCCAGTGCCAACTTCATTTGCGGGAGTCCGGCAAGGAGTGCTGCGTGACCAATATAACCCAGACAAAGTTCATATTCGGGCCGATAAGAGAAAGTACCCTGACACAGGATCGGGCCGGCGTCGATTCCAGGAGAGACTTTCAGAAGAGTGTACCCGAGATATTGATACTCTTTGCGCAAGATTGCCCAACCCGGCGTGTGTAAACCGCGATACTCCGGCGTGATTCCTTCGTGCAGTATGAACATCCCCAATCGGGGAATCGAGTAAAGCGGCTCTTTAAAAATAATGTGAGTACAGTTACAGAAGATCAAATCCGGGGATAATTTCCGAAGTGTCTCGATCGACTTAGGATCATGAATATCGTTGGTGGCATAAGTCGGGACATTAAGATTGCCGTTTTTTCGGAACTCCATTGGAAAATTCTGCGCGATGAGTGCCGCCTCCTTGCGGGAATACCGCCCAACGTAATAAACGCGGAAAAGCAACTCATCGAATAAACGGATGATTCCATATCGGCGAGCACGAAGGGCGAGAATATGCAGTTTGCCTTTAAGAGTAAAGCGGTCCTCTTCGGTAAAGAATGCAGCCTGTAGGTTGTAATTCTGTGAAAGCCACGTGATTATTCCCCAATCAAATGTGTTTCTGCGTCCGACAAAGACGACTTTCATCCGCTTGGAATCCCCTGTTTTCATGGCAATTAAATATAAACTGCCGACGTCCCATGTCAAGTGAAAATTGAGTACTTTGTAGACGTTACTCGCAGAAACTTGCTGATTTTCTCCGGCGTCAGGACAAGATTTAATAGAAGTGACAGCACCTTTTGATTTCTGTCGAGGATAATCGTATACTCACTTGATGAACATTCTTGGCATCTCTGCCTTCTACCATGACGCCGCCGCGTGTCTCGTTAAGGACGGCAACATCATCGCGGCCGCCCACGAAGAACGCTTCAGCCGGGTCAAGCACGATGCCCGCTTCCCGGCAGGCGCGATCGCCTATTGCCTACGCGAAGGCAAAATTAGGGCAGCCGATATCGACTATGTCTGTTACTACGACAAGCCGCTTCTGACCTTCGAGCGACTGATGGAAACTTATCTCGCCTATGCGCCGCGCGGTATTCGGTCATTCGCCAAGGCTTTGCCGCTGTGGCTCCATCACAAATTACATATCCCGCGCGAGATCAAACGCGGTCTCGGCGGCGATTTCAAAGGCCGAGTCCTCTTCTCACAGCATCACCTCTCGCATGCGGCTTCCGCGTTTTATCCGTCGCCGTTCGAAACGGCGGCGATCTTGACCATCGACGGCGTTGGCGAATGGAGCACCACCACCATCGGCAAAGGCGGCGGCAACAAAATCGAAATTCTCAAAGAGATTCGTTTCCCCCATTCGCTCGGCCTGCTTTACTCAGCTTTCACCTACTATCTCGGCTTCACGGTCAACTCCGGGGAATACAAATTAATGGGACTGGCGCCCTACGGCGAGCCGAAGTACGCCGACCTGATTCTGGAGAAGCTGATTGATGTGAAAGACGACGGCTCGTTCTGGATGGACATGAGCTATTTCAATTATTGCAGCGGTCTGCGGATGACCTCGAAGAGATTTCACGCACTGTTCGGCATGGAGCCGAAACAGCCGGACGCCCTGTTTGATCAGAAGCATCTGGATATCGCGGCCTCGATTCAGGAAGTCACCAACTACATAATGCTCAAACTGGCGCGCCATATCCGTGATTTAACGGGCGAAACTAATCTTTGCCTTGCCGGGGGCGTAGCGCTCAATTCTGTCGCGAATGGAATGATTCGCCGCGCGGGAATATTCGACGATATCTGGATTCAGCCGGCCGCAGGAGATGCCGGCGGTGCTTTGGGCGCAGCGCTTGCGACGTGGCACGCCTTCCTCGATAACGAACGTGTGGCAAAACGTGACGACAACCAAAATGGCAGCTACCTTGGTCCTGCCTATTCTGTCGATGAGATCAAGACGTATCTCGACAGCATTGGTGCGAGGTACTTGCGACTAAGCTACGATGATGCCGCGAAGCACATCGCCGAGGGCCTCGATAAACAGCTTGTGATCGGATTGGTGCAGGGACGGATGGAGTATGGTCCGCGCGCTCTAGGTGCTCGGAGTATTCTCGCTGATGCCCGCTCGAGCGAAACCCAGTCGCGACTGAATCTCAAGATCAAGTTCCGAGAGTCATTCCGGCCATTTGCTCCGGCTGTATTGCGGGAAGATGTCTGCGACTATTTCGAAGGCGACTTTTCCAGTCCCTACATGCTGTTGGTGGAAGCGGTTAAGCACTCAATTCGCAAGGTGCCGACTCCCGCCGATCAATCGCTGTCTGGCATAGACCGGCTCAGGTGGGTGAAGTCTTCGATACCGGCAGTCACCCATGTCGACTTCAGTGGGCGATTGCAGACAGTCACCAGAGCACGTAATGGCTACTTCTACGACATAATCAAGGCGTTCAAAGACCGCACCGGATGCGGCGTCATAGTGAATACCAGTTTCAACATTCGCGGCGAACCGATTGTCAATACGCCCGCGGAAGCATATCGTTGTTTCATGTTTACGGATATGGATATGTTGGTTTTAGAGAACATCGTCCTGATGAAGTCTGAACAGCCGCCCTTTCCCGGCGCTGCCGAGTATCGCGCCCAGTTCGGAGTTGACTAAGTTATGCTGGCAAGACTAAACTGGCGTCCGTCAGCCGGGGAAATCCGTTATTTTGCCAATACGCTGGCGGTATTAGCGGCAGTTTTCGCCATCGTCCTCACTGCCACTGGTAAGTCGTATCCCGCTCTGTTGATTGCAGCCGCTGGGATTGGTCTAGCCGTTCTTTGCCGTTCAGTTCCGTCCGTTGGTCGCTGGACCTATGTCGTTTGGATGGCTGTAACTTATATCCTCTCTCTAGTCATTTCCCCGATCGTAATTGCAGTCATTTACTACCTTGTACTAACTCCGATGGCGTTCTTTGCGCGTATAACCGCTAAGGATGAGTTGAACCTCAAGCGGAAAGTAAATCATTCGACCTATTTCGCGGGCGCCGAATACGATACTTCCCCCGACTCTTTCCGCCGGCAATTTTAAGCGCACGAACATCCCTCAAATCAACCGCTTCAAACGTCGATACAGTAGTTGACGATGCGGCGCGGAATACTATATTGACTTTGAAACAAGGAGGTACATGATGACTTCCATTGAGACCATCATCGATCGGCAGATTCGACGTTGGGAGTTGCAGAAGAGTCTAGAGGAGTCCCACCACGGAGTAGCGCGATCGCTGCACCTGCCGAAACCACTGATCACCGTTTCCCGCCAGCGCGGTTCACGCGGAACCATGATTGCGGAACGAATTGCCTACCGCTTCAATTACACGCTGCTTCACAAGGATATCATCGACCGCATTGTCGAGACCAGCGGGTACAAGCGCCGCATCGTTGAGTCACTGGATGACCATACGCGATCGCAGATGGAACTGTGGTTCGAGTCGGTCATCACCGGAAAACTGGTCGACCTCAACGATTACGCCCGCCATTTGCTTGAAATCATCTTCAGCGTATCCCGGCTGGGCGGCATTGTGGTTGTCGGAAGAGCCGCGAATTTTATCATCGGAGCCAATCGCGGGCTACACGTGCGAGTAGTGGGAACGATGGCCGGGCGAATTCGCAGTTTGATGGAACAGGAGAAGATGAGCGAAGCGGAGGCTCGCCGGGAAATTGAGAAATCCGATCACGAACGTGCCGACTTTGTCAAGAAACTGGTGCACAAGTCGATCGACGATCCTCAATACTACGACTTGATCCTCAACAGCGATTGGCTTCCTGTCGAACAGGCTGTGAGCTTGATTGCAAATGCGGCGATGGAGAAATTTGAGTTGCTGGCGCGAGAGGATGTGCACCAATAGCTCGGTCAACTGCGCGTGGCGACGGCGAAAGCTCTGATCAGTGATGCAACTTGATAGTGGCTGGATTCGGCTAATGCGCGGAGTTGGTCGGCAGACTGCTTCGCCGCCCGATAGACGCCGCTCTGTTCGCTCTCACCCGATGACATCACGACTTCCTCAAACCAGTGCGATACCAATCGCAGCCAGCGCTCGCGATTGAACCACAATTTGCCTTCAAACTGGTTGATTTGCAGGAACTCCCGTACATAGCGGTTTTCGAGTATGCTCTGCAGATCGACGTCCTCGATGGCCAGCGGGTTGTCGCTGGTTAGCGCGACTCCAATCAACAGCCCGATAATCTCACCCTCGTGACGTTCGCCGCGTTTTTCGTAAAAGTCGCACAGCGCTTTTGTCATCGTCTGTCGAATCAGCCAATCCTCGAAACGGCTTGATAACAGTGTCGCTGAATCGGAGGCAATCCCTGCGTGATCGAAATCGCCAAGTTTCTGCAGGATCACAACAGCCGCCGCGACAAATCGGTCATCTCGTGCTCGCACCATCGGTGGCTTGTCAGGCTCGGATCCGCTTGGAGGAACCGGAACTTCCGGTTCAAACTCAACCACATGCCCGGCTTCTTCGACTTCCGGCATATGGGTCGGAGCATCGCCGCCGATGAAATTCAACACTGCACGCATGAAATCGGGCCAGCGTTTTTGCAACAAGAGCAAGCCCCTTTCGAAATCGTGGTCGAGAAGCTGCAGCAACTCGACATTGTAGAGATTCCGCAGTGGGCTAAGTACCGGCTCCAGTTGTGATTCGCGGAAAAGCCCGTCAATGTCGTGCACCCCAGCTCCGTTAAGCAAATGCATTACGCGGCGCCAGGAGCCGTCGTTGTCGTAGATTTCCCGCCAATCAAGAAATGCCACGTATTGATAGCCATTTAGATGGGCATAGATGCCTTCGTCAGCGATCTGCTTTCCCGACCGGATAAACTGCAGCTGGGTGCGATAATCTTTAAAAATGTACAGGTCGGCATCGCCGGTTTTCAGCGCAAGTGCTTCGGCGACGCTTCGGTGCTCCAAGTGAGGCGCATCGCCGGATCCGACATTGATGGCCGTTGATCGCTTGATCCAACCCTGTGTCGTGTTAAATGCATTGTTGTAAATGATGACTGCGCGTTCATTACCGGACCGGTTTGTGTAGGCAAAAACGTTTTCATCCACCCAGCCGTGCGGAGTATAAAAATCGTGGAGTGCGAAGTTGACTGCACCCGAAAAGATATGTCGCTTACGCATCAGCGGGAAAATTTCGGCCTCATGGCGGCGAACCAATTCATCGTCGACATGCTCATCCCAATAAGCGCGCCGGTACTCCATCCCGTACTTTTCTGAGTAACCCTCTACTTGGCCATGCCCAATCATCGGCAGACCCGGCATTGTGACCAACATGGCGCAAACTCCAAAGTACTTGTCACCTTTGCCGAATTGTTCAATGGCGGTGCGTTCATCGGGATTATTCATGAAATTGACAAAGCGCTTGAGAACTTCCGGGCTAAATTCGAGCACATTCTTGATGGTCTGTCGATACTTGGAGTTTTCCTCCATTTTAAGCATGTTCATGAATGCGCTGTTGTAGACGCGGTGCATGCCCAAAGTCCGCACGAAATAGCCTTCCATCAGCCAGAAGGCCTCGGCTAACAATAGCGTCTCCGGCAGCTCTTCCTTGATTCGATCCACAACTTCGCGCCAAAACTCTTTAGGAATCTGCGCATCAAATTCATCACGGGTGAGTCCGTGTTCGGCACGGGAAGGGATCGCACCACCATCGCCCGGCTGCGGAAACCAAAGTCGCTGATAGTGTTTCTTAGCCAATGTCATCGCGGCATCGAAGCGAATAATCGGAAACTTGCGGGCAACGTGGAGAATCGTTTGAATTACGGCTTCGCGGACTTCCGGCATCAGGAAGTTTAACTGTGCAGTGTCATTCCACGGCATGTTGGTACCATCGTTGCCGTGATAAATGTAGCGAACTTCGCCGTTCGTGTTGTCAATTCGCTTAAACACGACCGCAGCATCGCGATGCTGCCAGTAGCCGTCCTCAATTTGCAGGACGATGCGCGGGTCATCGGATAGATTTGTGCCGCTGAATTGATAGACCGGAAACGGTGGATAAGGCGACTGAATAAACCAGTGCGGATGCTCCACCACCCAGCGAGAGTAGATCCCCATATGGTTCGGCACCATATCGGCTGAAAGCCGGATGCCCCGTTTCCAGGCGCGCTCCTTGAGATTGGCGTAAGCCTCGTCGCCGCCAAGGTCGTGCGCGATATTATAATCGTAAAGAGAATATGCCGACGCCATTGCCTCGGGATTACCCATAATCTGCTTTATGGTTTGCGATGCCCGCGAACGCTCCCAAACCCCGATCAGCCAGAGACCGTTAAAGCCCCAGCGGGCAAGTAAGTCGAGTTCCTCATCGGGAATATCGCTCAAGTGGTGTATCGGCCGCTGATATTTCTTGGCAAGTTGATCCAACCAGACATAGGTGCTCTTGGCAATCAACACGACATTTGACATCCAATCGGCATCGTGGCTGAATGCTTCAATCTCCGGATAGGTAGTGTCGAGACGCGCCGCCTTCCCAAAACGCAGAACTTCGAGTGAACCCTGGCTGAAACCGCGCCCGTAGCGTTCTTCTCGAAGTACGTCAGTTATGAGCAGGATCTTCTCCAGCAATGAAGCCGGGAGCAATCTTACCCAATGCCTCCGAATATAGTCGAGTTGGCCCTCAAGTGAGTCGGGCGAGTGCTCCATCGGTGCAAGAAGGGTCTTAAATAGGCTGACTCCGACCTCGTCAACGGGGGGCTGCGACTCAAAGTACGTTGCCAGCGAATCGACGAGTTCGCGGTAGGGCACGGCTTCACGCAGGAGGCTATCATCGAAGAATGGACGGAAAGGCTTGAATGCCGGATTGATCATCGACAGCATCAGGAGGATTGATTCAATTGCTGTCAGCTCGCGATGAGCGGCGATTTCCGAGTGCCCCTGAAGATAAACTGCCGGATCTGCCTGACTCAGAATGACTTGTCGGGGCGGAAAAAAGTCCACAAATGCCCTGATCGGACGTGTTGCAAGAGAGTCGCTCTTCGTGTCGGCGGTCCACTTCAGACCTTGATCGAGCGACCCGGGATTCTGCTGATAACAATAAACCAGGGCGACATAGCGCAGTAGCTCGACAATCATTGCGGCAGTTATTAGTTGCCCGGGCGACACCGGATTGAGGGCGGGCGCATTTGCAGCACATTGAGTGTTGAAGCGTGCGGCAAGCTGCCGCAGAAGTTGCGTCTCGCCAGCCTTGGCGATGGCGGCAGATTCATTCAGCAAATTTGCCAGACCGAGCCAATCGACGCAGGATGCGGATACCGGGAGCCCGAAAGGAAAGTAGTCGCGGAGATATTTTTCGAAATCGTTCATCAAATCCAATTCTGCAAAGTTTGGTCTCTCGATTATTATAAGTCTTTTATCGTCACTCCTTCAATAGAATTAGGCGCTTTGGACAGAAATCATTATAAATTGACGAAGAAGCGAGGTAATCGATACAATCTATGAATCACGACGAATTCCGTAGAAATGCCCACGAACTGGTTGACTGGATGGCGGACTATCTTGCCAATGTCCGCGGCTATCCGGTCAAAGCCCAGACCAAGCCGAATGAAGTACTGTCGCAACTTCCGAAGTCACCCCCGCCAAATGGTGAGTCTTTCGAGACAATCTTTGACGATTTCGAGCAGACAATCATCCCGGGCATGACCCATTGGCAGCATCCCGGATTTTTCGCTTACTTCCCCGCCAACTCCAGTCCGCCGTCGTTATTAGCTGAAATGCTGACGTCGACACTTGGCGCTCAATGCATGAGCTGGCAGACCTCGCCGGCAGCTACCGAGCTCGAAGAACGCGTCATGCAGTGGCTCGGACAAATGATCGGCTTGCCGGACAGTTTCACCGGCGTGATTCAAGACACCGCCTCGACAGCCACGCTCTGCGCCATCCTGACGGCACGAGAAAAGATCACCAACTTCGCCGTCAATGACCGTGGATTTGATTCCACTGCAAAATACGCGCTTTACTGCTCGACGGAAACTCACTCGTCTATCGAGAAGGCTGCGAAAATTGCCGGATTTGGCAGAAAGAGTCTCCGCAAAATCGCCGTCGACCAGAATTTTGCGATGATTCCGCAAGGTCTCGAAAATGCGATCAAGGCTGACCTCACCGCCGGCGTCAAACCTGTCGCTGTTATTGCCACCATCGGCACGACCGGTTCAACTGCGATCGATCCGTTGCGACCGATTGCGGAAATCTGCCAAAGACACAAAATATGGCTTCACGTTGATGCCGCATTCGCCGGTACGGCGCTGATTTTGCCCGAAACGCGCTGGATGAGCGACGGCATCGAAATGGCAGATTCGTTCGTGTTCAATCCGCACAAGTGGATGTTCATCAACTTCGACTGCTCCGCCTATTTCGTAAAGGATGCCGAGGCATTAGTCCGCACTTTTGAAATTCTCCCGGAATACTTGAAGACCGCCGAAGGTGACCGCGTGAAGAACTATCGCGACTGGGGAATTCAACTTGGCCGTCGCTTTCGCGCCCTCAAACTCTGGTTCGTGATTCGGAGCTATGGGGTCGAAGGATTGCAGAAACTTGTACGCCACCATTTGCGCCTCGCTGTCGACCTGAAGCAGAGGATCGACTCATCGGGCGACTTCGAACTTCTCGCGCCGCGCTCGGTGAATCTACTTTGCTTCCGCTATCACCCGAAGGGTATTGATGATTTGGAGCAACTAAATGCGATCAATGAACGCCTGCTCGAAACCGTCAACGCCACCGGCAAGATCTATATCACCCATACCAAACTCAATGGCGCTTATACTCTGCGCATGGTTATCGCCCAGACGCAGGTGACCGAATCCGATGTCGAGACTGCCTGGGATCTCATTTGCTCGACTGCCAGAATGATGATGCACTAACAAAAGACCTCCGATCCAGACAGGACCGGAGGTCAAGTTGAACGTGCTTAGCGGTCGAATCAGTTACGGAATCGGGTTTGCAACCATGTGCGCAATGGAGCTCTTAAGAAGGGCTTCAAAGTACTTCGGGTTGTGAATTCCCCGAGAACGATCTTCTTCGTAGATCTTCCAGTTGTAAGCGGCACCCTGCTGACCACGAGTCACCTTGACGTTGGTCCGGAACAATCCGGTGCTCGGATTGATTACCTTGGTCAATAGCACTGCCAGAGAGTCAGCCAGATTGTCCATTTCGGTCTGAATACCTTCAACTGTCCCGTCGCCATCAACATCACGCGGTGCCCAATCGTCAAACTTGGTCACACCGGACTCACCATAACGGGAGTGGCAAGGAGCGCAGACACCAATGAGCGTGTAGTTGGTTCCGTCATGTGATTCAAACTGCATATTGAAGCTATGTCCGCCGACGTTGTAGCCGTCGTGCTGCGCAGGGTTGCCCATATGGCAACCAATGCAACCGTCGCGCACGACACTTGCATGAGTCGTGCTGGTGTAGGTATAACCGGCAAACTGGAAGCCGTGCGTTCCCTGCAGCATGTCGCCTTGCGGGCCGTGATGCGGACCCATGCGCGAACTGGGGATATTCCGCAGTGTATCGCCACCGGCAATATCGTTGGCGATGTTTGTACGCGAATGGTGGCAAGTAACACAGAGATTAGCGGCACCGTGGTCAAATACTACACCATTTTTCAAGGTGTACGGCTCGGTCACTCGCAGAGATAGATCGCCTCTTTCATGCGGAGCATGACAGGTGAAACAGTGAATTGCGCTGACCGTCGATTGGGCATCGGGGTCCTCTTCACCAGTGGCAAGATAATCAAGAAAACCTTGATGATTGTGGCACTGCTGACAGTCGGAGCCTGGACGATTGGTGTAGTCGATGCTGATTCCGGACGCGTGGAACGAGTTTTCCCATTCGCCGCGGGCTTGCAGCAGCGCGCCGTCAAAGCTGGTCTCGCCATGGCAGGAGAAACAGCCGTTGAGACTTTGATCGTTGTTGGCGACTTCGTTGACAATTTTGCGCTCGCATCCTGCGACCAGCGCCATCATCGCTACTAACGCGATGACTAAGAGTGCATTCAGGATCCTCATACTAAACCTCCTCTAGAACGATAATCCTCTGATTAAACTAACTTCGATCATATTTGCGGTGTAGTACTCATCCCACACCAGGAAATCATCAAAATTGTAGGCCGTGTATTTGCATTCGAGGCGATATTCCTCGAGGAAGCGATACGACGCCTTTGCTGTAACATTGAAATGCTCGACATCCAGATCGCGCTGACTGCGATAATACTGCGCGCCGCATCCGAGCGTTAGCCCGCGATATTCCTTCGTTGTGGCATCGCCAAAGACCAGATGGTCGCGGTACTCAAAGTTCTCTGCAGTATTCTCGTAAGTGCCTTGAGTGTGGGCATAGCCGACATTGAGATGTCCGTATTTGCTCACGTTAAATACCGCATCCACCGCATAACGATACATGTCGGTTTTGGTGTCGAGCTGGTCATTCTTGCGGACCATGCTGGTCATCTTGTATGCAATCGAACCATACTTGTCATTGCGATATTTGAGCTGGAAGCGGAAACGGTCGCGGTCTTCATCTCCGACAAAGCGTACGCCGTCTTCGACCTCTTCTTTGCGATTGCCGAATTCGCCGCGGGCATCAAGACCCTTGGTAATGCGGGCAAAGGCGCTCAAATAGATCGAATTGGCGCGCACTTCATCTTCGAAGTCGTCATTGACATCGAATTGATATCCAGCAGTCACGCCATACATTTGCGGCTTTTCCCACGACACGTAACCAACGTGGCTCATATTATCGGTGGCAACGAAATCGGAATCGGATGACGTGCGATCGAGAATGCCGACGTACTTCAAGGTGACATTCTGCGGCAACGCCACCGTACCGCCGCCGTATCCGCGATTATTGGAGATCATGAAGCCGCTCTGGTCGAACTCGGTCTCGTAATGGCGGAATCCGCCGATGACCTTGATCCAATCATACTGCTTCAAGCTCACCAATCCGTTGAAACGATATTCGGTGCGCTTTTGGTCGCGCGCTTCATCGTTGTTGTCGGTGAATTGATCGCCGCGATATTCGCCCAGTACCATCGAGCCTTCGTAGTTGACCTGCGCACCAACATTGTAGTAGCTGCGCTTGTAGTCGACATCTACGGTCGCCGCAACCGGGGTCGGATCAAAGAGATCGGTCGTGGTGCCGGAGCGTTCCATCATTAACACTCCGCCGAACAGCTTGAGGTGTTTCATTGGCTGAACGCTCAAGGATGCGTGCTCTTTGTGGCGACGAGTGAAGCTGGTGCCGTCGAAATTGTAAATGCGGCGAAACTGGTCGTGACCAACCTTGACATCGAAGAGTCCCGGTTGGGCGAACGAGGCGCTCAAATTGCGGTTATTTAGAATGATGTTGTTCAAGTCAGCGCGCATCAGCATGCCGTTATCAAATCGATAGCGGAAACCTTCCAGCGACACGGTTGGACCTTCATAGAGATTGAAAGTCGGATGATAGACTCCCTGGTTGCCTTCCTCGTCGAGATAGATATAGCCGATCTTGATATCGCCAGATCCCGCGGCCAAAGACAATGAGCAAAGTGCGGCGATGAGAAGGGCAATCTGCGCAAGAATCTTAAATGCTCTCATATTCCCCTCCTTACTTCTTGAGGTTGTCATGACAGCCGGAGGCGTAACAATTGGCGTAGAACGTCGTTGTCAGCATCGGGTCAAGAAACAGGCGGTTATCGTTGGAACCGTGGAACTCGGTATGGCAGTTGACGCAGTCAATTCTGGTCGCCATTCCGGAATGAGCAACGCGGTGGCCGGCCGGCATACCGTGACACTGCAGACAGGTCCCGTTTTCGGGCTGGTTAAGCAGTTTCTCGTTCGGCGAACCATGTGGACTGTGACATTCGATGCATCCACCTCCGTCAACCAGATGATTGAAGGTTACCGGATGTTCGAAAACGTGCGGGCCGGCATAATCAGAATGACAATTCTGGCACGCCCAATCGAATCCGGTCGCCAGCATCATATCTTTGCGGTCCGACATCGAATGGCAATCCTGGCACTTGATGCTGCCCTCATGAAGCGGATGTGCCGAGCGAGCGCTGAACTGCGCCATCACCGTCGTGTGGCACGTCGCGCAATATTCTTCCGAGTCATCCTTAACCAGTCCTTCGTTCATGTTGCCGTGAACCGAATGACAAGTGGCGCAGTCAAGCCCCGCACGTCCGTGTGGATCAGTTGTCACCATGGTGGTCTGATGCTCGCCTTGGTGGCAACTGGCGCACAAGTTGGCCTGTGCCGCAAAAGCCAACTTGCTCGGCACCGCCGGCTTGTTGACTTCAGGGTCGTCCAAATGTTTTTCCCAGTCTCCATGACACCCGACACAGGTCACAGCCACTCCCTTGGCTATCGCCGCTGTCAGGGCATGTTTTGAACCGAGAAGATTATCAGCCTGGTCCTGATGGCATTCGAGGCATGCAGCATTATCGGCGGTAGCGTTGTCGGAAGCCACGAGCTTCCCACTTACCATCCAGCCACAAAGTCCCAATGCAATCACGACCAGAAGCAAGACTCTCGCGGTTCGGTACATGTTGATTTTATTCATATCAACCCCGTTAATGAGTAATTACTCCATGTTTTGAAAGTGGATTCACGATGTCTGAATATGTGAAAACTATCACAAAGTCCTCTTCTTTAACGTCCAGTATAAAATGCGAGTGTCACAACTGAGTCAACAAAAAAGTATCACAGAATTGTCATCTTTCTCCATTTTATTTTAGATTATCGTGAAAACAATCACAAACTTGAGGAGCCTAAGCCTGTTTTTATTGCTGTTTATTAAGATAATATTTGTGTAGTATATGTTGACCTTGTCGTCAGCACAATTCCGACAGGAATTGGGGGGGTATCTAAAACTAACAAGAATGGTTTTGATGTCTATATCGCCTCAATTTCGCCAACATTAGCATATGTGTAGTTTGGCCGATAGGGATACTGATCAATGTCGTCTACTTGTGTAACACCGGAGAGTACGAGAATAGTGTCCAGCCCCGATTGGATCCCGGCAATAATATCAGTCTCCATATTGTCACCGATCATGACAGTGGTTTCGGAATGAGAGTCGATTTTCCAAAGAGCCGCGCGCATCATATAGGGATTGGGCTTGCCAACATAGAAGGGTTTCTTGCCGGTCACCCGTTCAATTGGAGCGGCTAAAGCGCCGCATGACGGAAATCCCGAGGGACCTGATACGTCGGGATTCGTCGCAATGAACCTCGCGCCATGGCGAATTAGACGAATTGCCTTTTCAATCATCTCGAAGTTGTAGGCACGGGTTTCGCCGAGTACGACGAAATCCGGATCTTGGTCTGTGATCTTGAACCCCTGTTCATAGAGCGCGTGTGTTAATGCACCCTCGCCGATCACAAACACTTTGTCTCCCGCTCCTTGACTTTGAAGGAAGGTCGCGGTCGCCATTGCGGACGTATAGAAGTGTTCGGGCGGTACATCCAGACCGGCATTTTTCAGACGATGACTCAGGTCGGCCGGCGTCAGCGAAGGATAATTGGTGATGAACAGAAACGGTGTCTTGCGCTCCAAAAGCGAGTCGACAAATTCTTTGGCGCCCTCAATTAGGTGGTTGTCCCAGATAATGACGCCGTCCATATCGCAGAGAACGGATTTGTTCTTTTCCAGTCTAATTGGCATAATCCCTTGTCCGTTAGGTGTTGATTGCCCACTCGGACAGCAAAATAGTGCTTCATTTGGTTAAGTCAACAAGTACAACTTCGATATCTTTTCCGAGCTAACTCAAGTTCTTTCATGGGAATCCGAAGGATTGAGAGGGGCTTGGCCAAAAAAGATTTTGCGTTTGCCTCATTGGCGCGTCAAATTGGTGCCGGCTTGGTCGGCGCATGACTCGGTTTGGAGCTCACGAATTGATTGTTATGACATTGCGGGCACTATTTGCCTGTCTCATTTCTCTGTTGGCGGTTTACCCCGTTCAAGCGCAAACAGTTGGCATGCGCCATCCGGCGCCATCGCCTGACGGAAGCAGGATCTGCTTTGGTTACGAGGGCGACCTCTGGGTTGTATCTTCACAAGGCGGGACTGCAACAAGACTCACAGTGCACGTCGGTTATGAATCCTTTCCCGTTTGGTCTCCCGACGGAAAGAACATTGCATTCTCATCGGACCGCAACGGCAACTTCGACGTGTTCATCATTCCTGCCGTTGGTGGGAAGGAAGTTCAACTGACGTGGCATTCGGAAGACGATTTCGTTTCCGGCTGGTCACCTGATAGTCGCCGTATTCTCTTTCACTCGCGCCGCGATCAGATCTTTGAGCAGGTATGGGAAATCGCATTTATCGGCGGGCGCGAAAGACCCCTTACCCAAATCGAATCCTTCTTTGGGTCCAAGACTGCCGACAACGAGAAGGTAATCTTCACGCGCGGCGCAATTCCGTGGTGGCGGAAGGGATATCGCGGCAGCGCCAACTGTGATATCTTCTCCAAGGACCTGAAATCCGGAAACATCGAGCAGTTGACATATTTCGACGGCAATGACCTTTATGGTTGCATTGTCCCGGGCTCTGCAGAGTTGGTCTACTTATCAGATTCCACCGGTATTTATAATCTGTTCCGACGAAATCTGGTCGGTGGGACAGTGGTACAAATGACGAACCATCGCCTTGATGTGCATCATCCCTGTTTGTCGGCTGATGGATCGCTGATTGCTTATGAGCTGGCGGGAGAAATCTACCTCTATGATCTTAATTCGCTCCAAGGACGGAAGTTGTTGGTTCAGGCCATCAGCTCGGAGAAGATTAACGACATCACGCCGTTCAGCGCAGATTCAGGTTTGAGTGAATTCACAATTGCACCTGATGGCAACTCACTGGCTTACACAGTCGGTGGTGAGGTCTTTTGCCGCTCTTTGGGTGATGAGGATAAAAGACGATTAACGGCATCGGCCGCTACCGAGCGAGATATCTTCTGGGCAAATGACGCTCAAAAACTGGTTCTGGTCAGCCGAAGCGGCGGCAGTTTTGCTATTCAAATCCTTGGTTCCGGCGACAGCCAGCGACCTCTGCTCCAAACGACCCACGATTTGAACGTCGAGACACCGGTCAAGTCAGACCAGCCCCTACGTTCACCGCAGGTATCACCAACCCAGGCTCGACTCGCCTTTGTCCGCGGAGAAGTGCAATTGGTGGTAATGGACTTGAATAAACTAACCGAGCGCACCATTGCCGACAAAAACCCCGTCGGTGATTTTGCCTGGTCGCCGGATGGCCGATACATCGTGTTTACCCAACGGGACGGTAATTGGGATAATGAGTTGTTTATCGGCGACAGTGAAAGTGGCGAGATCGAGACAATAAGCACTGTGCAAAGTTGGTATCGCAATCCACAGTTTTCCGCCGACGGCAGACTGATCTACTTCATTGATGATGGCGACATTTACTACTTTTATTTGGACCGCCAGGTTTCCGAGATGACGCAATCACAACGCCGAGAGTATTTCCGCTCGTCTGCGCAACCCTCGTCGCGCACAGCATCGCCGGTGGCAATTGACTTTGAGGCCATTGGCAGCCGGTTTCGGCGGCTTACCGAATCGGGCAATATTGTGGATGTCGTGCTGACGCCGAATTCAAGTGCATTCCTTTTCTCCACCACAAATGACGCAATCTACCTTCAGCAAATCGATGAGATCAGCCCGCAACTTGTCACCGACGCGATCTTACAACCGCGCGGGATGCAGTTTCGCGGCGAATCCAATGAGTTTGTAGTTTCGGATGCCGCCGGTCGGCTCCATTCGATCGATATTGAAGACGGTATTTCTCATCGCATTGCCTACCGGGCCGAATGGTCCGTCAGTCGGCGCGGGCAGTACAGGCAGATTTTTGCTGATGTTTGGGGTGAGATTAAGAACCGCTTTTATGACAATGCGCTCCATGGCACCGATTGGGAGGCAGTGAGGGAAGCCTACTCCTCCCGCATCGAATCGTACTCCGAGGTCAATGATTTCCACGATTTACTGCGCGAAATGCTGGGACAGATCAACGCTTCGCATCTGAACATTTGGCCAAACCATCGCGGTACTCGTGAGACAGGGATGATAGGTGTACTTCCCGATTATGAAGACAATTCTGCCGGAGTGATTGTGCTCGAAGTCCTGCCGGAGTCACCGGCAGCACGCAAGATCTCGCAGATCCAGCCTTTGGACAAAATCACGGCGATTGGCGGAACCAAACTGGAGACAGCCAGTAATTACTTCGCACCGCTGATGGGCGCATCGGGACAAGAAGTAAAGATTGATCTTATCAATCGCGGCGGCATCACCAGATCGGTGTTTCTGAATCCACTGTCGCAGGACGAGTATCGCGACCTATGCTGGCGAAGTCGGGAAGGACGGGCTCGCAAGGCGGTTGATGTCCAATCCCAAAACCGCGTTGGATATGTGGCCCTTCAACAGATTTCTGCGACAAGCGTGGCTCAGTTTGAGGAAACAGTCAAGACTCTGTCACAAAACAAGGAAGCACTGATAATTGACCTTCGCGGTAACTCCGGCGGTTCCGAGCATGACCGCCTTTTGGCGATACTCGCGCGCAAACCCTATATCAAACATCGTCCGCGTGTCGGCCAAAGTGGCTCCGATTCGCCATGGGCGTTTTCCGGACCCATTACCCTGCTGGTGGATGAACGCACCAGCTCCGATGCTGAAATTGTCGCGCAGGGATTCAAGGAACTGGGTCTGGGAGAAGTCATCGGCGTGACGACCTATGGCGCCGTGATTGGTACCGAGAAGAAGGTCATGGCTGATGGTTCGGTTTTAAGCGTTCCCACTGTCGGATGGTACACCTTGTCTGACCAGAACCTGGAAAATCAGGGAGTATCACCAGACGTGACGCTTCAGCTTGATCTCAACAAGGCCGACCGCGGTGAAGATAGTCAGTTGTCGGAAGCGGTCGCGAGGATGATGGGGAAACTGCGCTAGGTCAGCACCCGCAATTTGGCGTACTTCGCCAACAATTTCTTAGTGCCGGCAAAATGAAAACGAACTTCGACTTCAGTTGAATCACCCGTCCCACTGCGATTCAATACCGTACCTTCTCCCCACCTGGCATGTGCCACAGAACTGCCGACGCGTATTGCTGCAAATTGATCATTCTGCATCGTTATGACTGATTGTTCGTAATCCTGGTTTATCGATCCATAAGCGCTCATCATTGTGTGCCGCTCGGCGACAACAACTTCATCGGGAAGCTCATCCACAAATCGTGATCTGATGGACTGCCGTCCACCCAATCGCGCCCGCATGTTCGCATAAGAGATGAACAGGCGCTTCTTTGCCCGGGTCATGCCGACATAAAACAGGCGGCGTTCTTCCTCAAGATCGGCAGGATTCTCGAGGCTCCTTCCCAGCGGGAACAGCCCCTCCTCAAGACCGGCGACAAAGACTGCTTCAAACTCCAGCCCTTTTGCTGCGTGAATGGTCATGAGAGTTACGGTGTCGCTGTCGCGGTCCCAATTGTCGAGATCGGTATAGAGAGAGATTTCCTGCAGGAAGTCCGCCAAGGTGGCTTCCGGTCTGTCGAGTCCAAAGTCACCGGCGGAAGACGCCAATTCGGCGACATTATCAAGACGGCCCTCATTACCGCTGGGATCGTTGTCCTTCAGATCCTTATTGATGCCGGATCGCTCGGCCACCAAAGTCAGAAGCGGCTCTAACGGCAAAGTCCGGGACATCTCTTTGAAGTAGGTTATCATCTCAACAAATCTTGCCAGCTTCGCGACGACTGTTCGGCCCAGATCTTGATTTGCGCCCTTATCGGCGGCAAGCTCGTAAAGTGAAAGGCTCTTGGTCCTTGCCAACTCCGCCATTGATGCGACGGTTGTGTCGCCGATACCGCGTCTGGGATAATTGATTATGCGTCTGAAACTGACGTCGTCCTTCGGGTTTTCGATCAGCCGCAGGTAAGCCATCATATCTTTAATCTCTTTACGCTGATAGAAGCGAAGGCCGCCGACAATGCGGTACGGGATGAACCGCCGTTTGAGGGACTCCTCAATGGCGCGTGACTGGGCGTTGGTGCGGTACAGGATGGCAATCTCGCGTCGGACGGTTCCGGAAGCAATCAATGTCTCGATATTCTCGCAAATCTTCTCGGCTTCATCACGATCGGTTTCAACGATCAGCAGTGATACAGGGTCGCCCTTGTCGCCTACCGAGTATAGTGTCTTGCCTTTTCGCATCTGGTTATTGGCAACAACTTCGGAAGCCGCCTTCAAGATAGTCTGCGTGGATCGATAGTTCTGTTCGAGACGAATCAAACGACAACCCGGATAGTCCTTCTCGAAGTTCAGAATGTTGTCGATGGTTGCGCCGCGCCAACCATAGATCGATTGGTCTTCATCGCCAACTGCAAAGAGATTCTTGTGACTGGCGGTCAGGAGTTTGGCGAGCATATATTGGGCATGATTGGTATCCTGGTATTCGTCGATCATTACAAAGTGATATTTATTCTGCAGACGAGTCCGCGTTTCCTCATCCTCACGCAGAATTTTGACGGCAAAGAACAGCAGATCGTCGAAATCAACGGCTCGCGCGGCGAACAACTTCTTCTGGTACAACTCATAGACGCGCGCCACGCGTTCGGTGATAAAATTCCCTGCCATTGTCAGATACTTCCCTGAATCAACCAGTTGCGATTTGGCGTCGCTGATCTTCCCGCGCACCATTGGCGGAGCGGTTGTCTTGATATCCAGTCCTAATTCAGTGATGCTTGTTTTGATCAGACTCATTGCGTCGTCTTCGTCATAAATCGTGAAGTTCTTTGGCACGCCGAAGCGATCGCCATAAAATCGGAGCAGAAGCGATGAAAATGAATGAAAGGTTGAAACCTGCATGCGGCGCTGGTCAATCGCGGTCAGCTTCTCAATTCGCGCTTTCATTTCACCAGCTGCTTTATTGGTGAAAGTGACAGCCAAGATCTGCTCCGGCGCAGCGTGCCCCTGCGCGACCAGATAGGCAACACGCGATGTCAGCACGCGCGTCTTACCGGAGCCGGCCCCGGCCAGAACCAGCAGCGGCCCGTCGACATGCGTAACCGCCTGATACTGTTCTGCGTTCAAGCCTTCAAGGATTTTGTCTTGACCATTCATGGGCTGCCCAATATACTGGTGACCGTTATCATGACAAGTGAAACTTTGACGATACTTCGCAGTTCATCCTGATGAAATCAAGCTCAAGTAACAATCATTTCTACGAACAACTTGCTCCCATGTACCACCTCAAAGTTGACTGGGACACGCGAAGCGCAAAAGAGGAAGAATTATTCGCCTTCTTAATCGGGTCGCTAAAACCGACATCGGTGCTTGACCTCGGTTGTGGTGATGGTGGCCACGCTCCGCGGTATGCCGCAGCAGGAATACGATACTCAGGAGTTGATAGTTCAGTTGAGATGATCAAGACAGCAGCGCGGATGCATGGCGCACTGGCTGGGGTTTCGTTTTCAACCGGTGATATGACCAAAATCTCCATGACGAACCGAGGACAATTTGACCAGGTTGTCATGCTGGGGAATACACTTCCTCACTTAATAACCGCAAAGGACCTGAAGGCGGCACTGACAGGAATCAGTCGTTCGCTAACCACGAACGGCTACTTTGTCCTGCAAACCGTCAATCCCGGGAAGCTGATACGTAACACGACCTACTTTTTGCCGCCAAAACTTGCGGGCGATGTGTTCTTCGCGCCGTTCTATCTCAAGCGGGATGATGAATGGGACTTCTATATGCCGGTGTACCGTCTGAAGAATGGTACTGTTGCGGAAACGCATATCTCGTCAACTCGCTTGAAGTTTTGGTCGAAGCAACAAGTTGTGGAACAAGCTCGCAATCAGGGATTGAAGTACGTTGCTGCTTACGGCAACGCCAAGCTCGAACCGTACAGCGCGTCGAGAAGTGATAACCTGATTCTGATTTTCAGAAAGCCGGCCTATGCCCGAACTTCCAGAAGTTGAAACGGTCGTGCGCGGTCTGAATGCGCAGGCAAAAGGTCTAACGATCAAGACCGTTCCCTATATAGCCGAGCACCTGACGCGACGCGACGGCGAACTACAGACACTTGCCGGCGAGACATTTGTGAACTTCGACCGTCGCGGCAAGTACATTATCGCTGAACTCTCGTCCGGTCGGAAGCTCTTGATACATCTCCGCATGAGCGGACGGATTCTGTTCATCAATCGTGGTCAGCGCCGACAGAAACATGATCATTTCGTTTTGACATTTGAATCGGGCGCAGAGAAGTTGGTCTTTCGAGACACACGGAAATTTGGTGTCCTGGCGTTTCTGCGCGAGAATCAGCAGGACGGGTTCCGGGAACTCGGTATCGAAGCGACGGAGGTCACGGCGAATAAACTGAAACTGCTGCTTGCTTCGACCATTCGCCCGATCAAGGCACTGTTGTTGGATCAATCCGCGCTTGCCGGACTCGGCAACATTTATGCTGATGAATCGCTGTATCTTAGCCGGATTCACCCGCTAAGACCATGTAATGGTCTGCAACCGGATGAGATTGACCATCTTGCCCAGTGTATTCGCAAAGTCTTGCGGGCGGCAGTCAAGAAAATGGGGACGACGTTCGACAGTTATAGTGGAGTTAATGGCAATCCCGGTGAATACTCGCAGTATCTCTGTGTGTATAATCGTGAAGGCAATCCGTGCAGCCGTTGCGGTAAGATGATCGTTAAGATAAGAGCGGTTGGACGCGGAACTCACATTTGTCCGGGTTGCCAGCGGCTAAAACCTGCAAGAGGAAGAAAGAGTTCGAGATGAGATTATTGGTAGTTCTGGTGTCACTTGTTCCGACGCTGTTGTTCGGGCAGTCGGCAATCCCCAAGGCAGTTAATGAAACCGTCAATATTACTTCGCGGGCCAAGAAGGGCGACTTGCATCGATACGAAGTGTGGTTGGAGACTCGCGCGCTAGCTGAAGACTCTTCTCCCCGCACCTACAAGCGAGATCTACTTGCATACTCCCAGTACTGTGTCAACAATACCCCCGAGAAGGGACTTGAGTACAAGGTAACAATTGACTCCTTTTCAGTAGGTTATGGCAGTCCTGCCGACAAACCAGATTATCGCCTTCAGACCGTCCGGCAATTGGACGGTTATCCGGCTACTTGGCAATTGACACGAGCAATTCCCAAAAAGGCCGGTTGTTTTGACTTGGGTGTGTCGATACCGGACTCATTGATTTATGTCGAGATCTTTGAGTTCTCGGAGGTCTACAAGTATGCGCGCCTGATCGAGCAAATTCGCTACTCGGTGGGATCTCAACTCACCAAGATCGGCGACTCGGTTCGGATTACGTTTCCCGATCCCATTTGTATGAAGGTCGAAAAAGTCGTCATCGATTACAAACTGAAGCTGGCACCGATGGTTGTGGAGTTGACAGGGCTTACCACCATGCATAATCGTCCATGCGCGATTGTTTACATTCAGCCGACAATATCTCCGCTGAAGATCGAGTATTGGGCTGGTCCCACATCTTCATATTTCTGGGATGGATCATTGACCATATCAGCGAGCTTCCTGGTCGCCCTCGACGATGGCGATATCCTCGCTGCGAAAATCAACGAAAGAGGCGACGCGCAGGTCATTGGCCCAACAGGTAAAACGGCACCGAACCACAACATGAAGTCGATGGAGTTTCGCCTGTTGAATTAATGGGTCAGATTTCCCGATTCTGCAGCCTTGCCAGCCCCAATTACGGGAGTGTTCAGCATTGTCCTCAGGCAGCGAATTTTCTGAACATTTCTCAGAATTCCCCGTAATAACTTCACGTGGTAGTCTGTCTATTCGATTTTGCCCTCATTTTGCCCTTTGACAATCGACGGCTGATTCGGTAGACTATTTCAAACAACTTTTCAGTTAGTGGTTAC
Organism: uncultured Ignavibacteria bacterium; assembly: GCA_964592145.1. GTDB lineage: Bacteria > Zixibacteria > MSB-5A5 > CAIYYT01 > CAIYYT01 > JADJGC01. The sequence goes on along the minus strand of CAZQBX010000001.1, from coordinate 209,542 downwards.
GTGATTCTCGACAATACCTATCTTCGCTTCGAAAAAAATAAACGTCTTATAAAACCCACAACGCATCCATCGGAGGAATTATTATGCGTCGTTCCATGATGCTCCTCGTCTTGTTTGCCTTTGCAGGCTCGTTGCTGATCGGAATCGAATCGGCCGACGCCCGTTATTGGCATAACAAGTCGGGACAAAGTAGCGCCAAGAAGAAACCGGAGGCGGCAGAGGCTAAGAAACCGAAGCTGAAACCGTTTGGTGAAGTCGCGAAAGGTCTCACCAAGGTACCGGGGCTTTTCGATTTCTATGTTGATAAGGAAGAGAACAAGGTTTTGATGGCGGTCAAGAAGGACCAGTTCGACAAGATCTTTCTCTGCAATATGACACGGTCTGCCGGAGATGGCAGTTACTTTGATGCCGGCGCCCAGACCGGTTCCTTCCCATTTGAGTTTCAGCGGGTAGGCGATCAACTGCAGTTGATGATGGTAAATCTTCGTGTGCGGGCCGATTCGACTGCGGCGATGTCGCGAGCTTTGGAACGTTCGATGACGAAGTCGCTGTTTGGCTCAACTAAGATTCTCTCGAACCCGGATACCGCCGGAGCGGTACTTATCGACCCGACCGAAATCTTCGTTCAGGATATCGGTAATGTCAGTTACTTCGTCGGACAGCAAGGCAAGACCGGATTCAGATTTGACAAGGGCAATAGCTTCTTCGGTGCTGTTAAGTCGTTTCCACAGAACTCGGAAATCGACGTCCACCTGCACTACAGCACCAACCAACCGAATGACGCCGAAACCCTGCCTTCACCCTACAGCATGATTCTCGGGTACCATTACTCTCTGTCGACACTTCCGGAATCAGACTATCGTCCGCGCATCGCTGACGAACGTGCCGGATATTTCCTGACTCTCTACCAGGACTATTCCGAACTGGACAGGGATCAGCCTTATGTCCGTTATATCAACAGATGGCATCTTAAGAAGAAAGATCCGGCCGCAGCGATTTCCGAGCCGGTCGAGCCGATCGTCTTTTGGATCGAGAATACGACCCCGCCGGAGTACCGTGCTGCAGTCAAGGCGGGCATCGAATTCTGGCAAGGCGCGTTTGAAGCCGCCGGTTTCAGAAATGCGATTATCGCCAAAGAGATGCCCGACACGGCAGATTGGGATCCAGCCGACGTTCGCTTCAGCACCGTCCGCTGGTTTGTCTCGCCTGGCGCTGGATATGCCGTCGGCCCGTCGCGCGCCAATCCTTTTACCGGCCAGATTTATGACGCCGATGTTCGTATCAGCGCAGACTTCGTACGCGGCATGTTCACTTATGCGGAACGCTTCCTTGAACCGTTAGCCTATGGCAAGTCGGAATTCGACGAGCAGTTGCGCAATCCCGGCGACGACCAATTCATGCACGCTCACTTTGGTGAGATGTGCGACTATGGTCCGAAGTCGGCGGAGCTTGCAGCGGAAGGTATGGCGACGTTGATGCTGCGTTCGACTCTTGGCGACAAGAGCGAATTGACACAGAAGTATGTAAACGAATATATCACCGAACTGGTGGCTCACGAAGTCGGCCACTGCCTGGGCCTTCGCCACAACTTCAAGGCATCCGCCGCATACTCGCGCGCCCAGCAGACCGATAAGGCATTTGTTGCACAAAATGGAGTTGTCAGCACGGTAATGGAATATGCGCCACCGAACCTCGTGCCGGACGGCGTACCGCAGCCGGATTTCTACACCACGAAACCGGGCACGTATGACAAGTGGATCATCGAGTACGGTTACAAGGAAACTAACGCTGCGACCAAGGAAGAAGAATACGAAGAACTGAAGAAGCTGGCTTCGAAGGCAGGCGATCCCCTCTATGCTTTTGCCACCGACGAAGACTGCTTCGGCAATTCGTCGCGTGCGATTGATCCGTACGCGACACAGTTCGATTTGGGTTCTGATCCGCTTGAATATTGGAAAATGCGGATTGATCTTGGCAAAGAGATCTGGAGCAAGGTCGAGAGCGAATTCGAGCGACCTGGCTACAGTTACCAAAGATTACGCAATGTCTTCGGTTATGGCTGGAGCGGTTTTACCGCCGGCGGTGCGCAAATGGCACGCTTCATTGGCGGTATCGAAAATAGCCGTGCCCGTATCGGTGATCCGGGCGGTAAGCTACCGTTCACACCGGTCCCGGCAGCCAAGCAACGCGAGGCATTGAAGTTCATTGCCGACAACATCTGGTCGACCGACGCATTCAACTTCAGCCCGCAATTGCTGGCGAAATTACAGCCGGAACGCTTCCCGGATTTCAACTGGTCGGTGTACGAAATGCAGCGCATTGAATATCCGCTCCTGAATCAGGTCCGGAATGTCCAGACCACTCCGTTGACTTATATTTACAGCCCCACTACGTTGGCTCGTGTGAATGACATTGAGAAGCTGTACCGATCCGGTGAGGACGTTTACTCTATGACGGAGATCTTCCAAGACGTGCGTCGTGCCATTTGGGCGGAAGTCACGAATGGCAGGAATGTCAACGGCTACCGCCGCAACCTACAGCGCCGTCATCTGGACATTCTAGTGAATATGGTCACCGACAGGACCGCACCATACCCGGCCGATGCGCGCACACTGGCGCGAGTCGATCTGCGCACCCTCAAGAGCGCACTGGGGACGGCCCTGGGAGGTAACACGGATACGATCACACGTGGACATCTGGAAGAATCACTGGCAACAATTAACGCAGCTCTTGAAGCCAGCATTAACCTCAAGATGTAGTTATATAAGTTAGCGGGACGTTTTTGAATGATCCGCTGAGAATCAATCGCCGTCAGGGAATATGCCTGACGGCGATTTTGTTTAGTAGGCCAGTCAGATTAGTGAGACTGACGTCCGGAATCCGAGGCAAAAAGAAAAAACCCGGCGGTCGTTCCATCGACGCCGGGCTTTCTTTTGAAGTGAACCCGATCTGAAAGAAGCAAGAACGGACTCTAGAAAGGCTACTTTAGTTTTTCAAGAATCCGCCCGGCCGAGCATGTCCGGGCGGATTCCATTCCCCACAACCCATCACTCCTGAAGATTGGTACCACGCACCAATGTGAGATTGGAGCAGCCGCTACTTCACCGCGACTGATACCTTTAAAAGCAACTATCATGCCGATTTGCGTCAAATTGAAACGAGTCCAAAACAGCAAGCGAGCTGAATGATTAAGATGCTGTTATTCATTAGTTTACCGAGAACAAGCAATCTCCGTAAGAAGGGCGATCCTCTGTGAATCGCAAAAATAAACCGGTTGATGCGCAAGTAATCACGCACCAACCGGCACTTTATCAAGAGAGAACTCTCTAAGTCATTTTTAAATATGACATTAGAGGAACGAGCGAAAAATCGCGCACACTACGGTGAGTCTCACGCAGGGCTGATGCGATATTTCTTCATTTTCGAACGCAGAGTCGCCTCTGGCAGTCCGAGATACGCTGCTGTGCGACGTCTGATTCCGCCACACGCAGTCAAAGCGGAGCTAATGGCCGAACGCTCAAATGCCTCGACAGCCTCATTGAGCGGTAATGGTTCCGACCCTGCTGGCATCACCGCGACTTCAGGCGCGGGTTTTGTCAACCGCGCGATCATCCGCAGGCAGACGGCGCGTGGTTCGCGCTTTTCCATTACACAGCAAAGATAGACTTCATTCCTTAGTTCGCGGACATTTCCTGTCCAGTCCGAAGCCTTTAGCCTCTCATGGAGCAACTCCAATGTCTGTTTGTCGACATTGTGAAGAGACACTCCTTCGGCGCGCATGAAGTGTTCGAACAGGCTCAAAATATCCTCATTGCGTTCCGCCAAGCGCGGCACTTTGAGCGTCATCACCGCCAATCGGTAGAACAGGTCGGCGCGGAAGCGACCCTTCTTGACCGCCTCGTGCAGGTCGACATTGGTCGCGGCGATGATTCGGAAATCCACCTTGCGCGGAACGGTAGCGCCAACGCGATAGATTTGTTTCTCTTCCAGCGCTGATAGTAGTTTGACCTGAAGTCTTAACGGTAATTCGCCAACTTCGTTTAGGAACAGCGTTCCGCCGGAGGCAGCCTCAACCATTCCAACTCTAGTATCGACCGCGCTGGTAAACGAACCGCGTTCGTGACCGAACAAAATAGTCTCGGCCAATTCATGGACGATTGTGCCGCAATTGACGTCGACAAACGGTCCCTTGCTGCGGGATGAGTGATGATGAATATAGCGCGCAATCTGGTCTTTACCGACTCCGGTCTCGCCTAATAACAGCACGGGGATCTCCGAGTCGGCGATTGCGTCGACCTGGCTGATCACCTGTATGAAGCTCGGAGCGGCTCCGACCAATTGAGCATTGGCCGGTGAACCATTGCCATTCTGGCGCGGCGAGTTTGAATCCTCATTGGGTGACAATTGCAGCGCTCTCAAGAGACGCTGGGCTTCGGCGCGATACTCGCGTACATGCGACGTATTGACCGCAACCGATGACCATGCCTCATATGACATCGCTAATTCATAGCGAGCGCCGACTTCATCGAGAATGCGAATGATGGCGCTGAACTCGGCATCAACCAGACGCGAGTCGCCTTCGCGAACCGAGCACATTGTCAAAATCCGCCGACAGGCCGCAATCTCCACCCGTTCACCGATTTTGTCGGCCGCAACAAGTGCTTCTCCGGCAAGGCGCCGTGCTTCAATGTAGTTGCCGATGCCGAAGTGGGCTTCCGCCAATAGTCTGCCAATCTGTGCCTGTTCCATACTCGAACCACTCGCAGAATTCGCCAGACTGAGTGCATCGGCCGCGTATTCGATTGCCGCGGCAAAATTGCCCTGTAATTGGGCCAACTGCGCGCGATAGTGCAACAACGATATGCGATCGGCACCATTATCGGTCGAGCTGAAAACTTGTTCGGCTTCAGCCAACAACGATTCAGATTCGGCAAACTTGCGCAGGTGCATTTGCGCATAGGCCTGCGAAAGCAGGGCACGGCCGGCATTGAGCAGATTTCCTTGCGTGCGATTGAGTTCAAGCGACTCCGCCAAGAACTCAAGTGCGCGGTGGAATTCGCCGCTCAAGTTGAGAATTGTACCGAGGTTACCGGTTATCATCGCTTGCCACTTTGTATCGTTGGCAGCGCGTGCATAGTCGATCGCTTCCAGTAGGAAATCGATTGCTTTCGAGTACTGACCTTTGATAAAGTGAATGCGTGAGAGACGGTTTAAGGAACGAATGACTCCAATGGAGTCATCGATGCGACGATAGGTCGCGATCAGATCACGATACTCACGTTCGGCTTCGTTGATGCGACCCAGTTCAGCCAGACAGCGGCAGACTGTCGATTGGAGTTCGGCAATCAGCTGGTTGTCATTCGTGCTCTTCACCTTACTGAGCGCACCTTGCGCGATACCCAGCGCCTCTTGGTGCCGGGACAATTGGAGCAATGCAATCCCCCGCAAAGACAGGAGACGCATTATATCTGCGTTGCCCGAAGAAAAGTGCCCGTCAGCAGCCAACTCGGCAGTCTTGTCGATGACGTCTTGATAACGACGTTCGTCAAGCGACTGACGCATTTCGATGAGCATCGCAACCTCAATGTTTGCGAAAGCTTGACTCATCGAATATCACCTTTCTTGTTGAAGCTCATTGGCCGAGCGGACTTGACAGTCTTGGCCGTTGACGACGTCTGATTTTTGGTCGTCGTAGGCAGCACACTTAACCAATCCGAGGGAATTTCGATTGTGATAATGATCGGTCCGAACGGAATACTGATCCGTGTATTGTCCAGAGGTTCGACCCACTGGTTGTCATCCTGCCATGGATGAGCGGTGTTGTCTCTGGTATTTTCCGGGTATGGTGTGTTTCTTGCAGTCAATGGACTGATGGCTACCATCAGCAAACATACTATGGCGGCCAGCGAGATTAATGATTTGATCCTCATCCTGTGGAACCTCCTGATAAAGTTTGATTTCTCTCTATGGCAACAAAGGCAGACTCAATGCCCTTGCGACATTCTGTTTTATGCGTTTAGCTACTCTTAAGTCGATTCTGGCGGTGAGATGGAATCGGGTGATATTGCATGCCCAGAGTTTGCTACCCGAGTATCCACACTCAAAGATAGATTCGAAACCGGAGTTTGTCAAGCTAAATTCAAATCCGCACCGGCCGATAACTTCATGAGAGGAAGTGAATTAGTATGAAGAAAGCACCCATTGAAGCGATAGTTCAAATCGAAGGTCATATTGTCGATTCCGATATTCTCAGTGAAGTTTTTGACCTGATTATCAAGGGTGGCGGAAAATTCGAGATTCGCGATTTTGTGATCGGTAAAACCAACATCGAGACTTCGATGGCACAACTTCGCATCAGTGCTCCCTCCAAGGAGAAACTCAATCTCCTGCTGAACCTGCTCAATGCCAAGGGCTGTTTTGTCGTCACCGAACAGGCAGTGACACTTAAGCGTGCACTCAAAGATCAGGCTGTGCCTGACGACTTCTATTCCACAACCAATTTTCGCACCGAAATCCGTCTCAATGGCCGCTGGATAAGAGTTGCCAATCAGCGGATGGACGGCGTTATCATCGTAACAAACGGAAGAGCCGCGGTCCGCAAGCTGCGCGAAGTCAAAAAGGGTCAGCTGGTGGTCTGCGGGCTTAATGGCGTGCGCGTGCACCCCGAATTCAAGTCGCGTGAACGCGGCGATTTCAGTTTCATGTCGAACGAAGTCTCGTCCGAAAAGAAAGTCTCATTAGCCGTCGACAAAGTCGCGGAAATGATTCGAGCGCGCCAAGGCAAGCTGGTCATAGTCGGTGGTCCGGTTGTGATTCACACCGGAGCGGTTGAATCGCTATGCCGGATGATTCGCGGAGGATATGTCGACGGATTATTGACCGGCAATGCGTTGGCGGTGCATGATATCGAAAATGCGTTATTTGGGACTTCATTGGGTGTTGACACTTCAGCCGGAACACCGGTCGACCAGGGCCATCGCAATCACATGCGTGCGATCAATCAGATCAATCTCGCCGGCGGCATCAAGAACGCCGTTCGCCGCAAGATCCTGCGCTCGGGCATCATGTATGAATTGGTCAAAGCCAAGGTTCCGTTCGTGCTTGCTGGTTCGCTTCGCGACGACGGTCCCCTGCCGGAAACCATAACCGACATGAATGAAGCACAGGCCGCCTACGCGCGCGAGATCCAAGGGGCTGAGATGGTGTTGATGCTCTCAACGATGTTGCACTCGATCGCCACCGGCAATATGTTGCCCGCCTGGGTCAAGACAGTGTGCGTGGACATCAATCCGTCGGTCGTGACGAAGCTCGCCGACCGGGGATCCTCACAAGCGCTGGGAATCGTCACCGACGTCGGGTTGTTCTGTCATTTGCTTGCCGACCGGCTCTGCAAGTAGTCGAGATCTGGTATTTCCCGGCAGTTCACGATTTCGTTTTGTCTTGAATCGCAAAAGTCTTTCTCATATTTTCCTTCTTGAGCCCGATGGAAGGATGAGAAGATAGAATCATGACCCTGCAGAACTACCTTGGTATACCGGAAGAGAACTCCAGCTTCGAGACATCTCCTTACGTTATCCTGCCCGTGCCGTATGAGGGCACCGTCACATACGGCGCCGGTACCGCCTATGGACCGAATGCTATTATCGAAGCTTCCCGTGAAGTTGAGCTTTTTGATGACGAGCTTGGAGTCGAATCCTACAGAGTCGGAATTCATACGTTGACGCCGCTCGAAACAACTTCGCGCGGTCCCGAAGCACAGAATGAAATCATCTATCAGCGTACAAAGAGACTTCTCGCGGACAATAAGATATTCTGCATGCTGGGCGGGGAACATTCAATCAGTTATGGCCCGGTACGAGCCTGTTTGGAGAAGTATCCTGATCTGACAGTACTGCAGATTGATGCTCATGCCGATCTGCGCGACGGTTATCTCAATCAGAAGTTTAGCCATGCCGCAGTGATGCGGCGCATTCGCGACTTGACCAACAAGACCGTCAGCGTCGGCATTCGCAACTATTCGATTGAAGAGCACGAGTACATCAAATCCGCCAATGTCAAAATCATCTCAGCGCGTGAAATCCACACAAATCCGCAGTGGATCGACGAAGTCGTTGCCCAGCTTTCCGGCGACCTCTATATCACGATCGATCTCGATGGCTTTGATCCATCGTTGATACCGGCAACCGGCACGCCCGAGCCGGGTGGGCTTCTCTGGTACCCAACCCTGGAACTCCTGCGCAAAGCTGTAGCGAAATGTAATCTGGTATCATTTGATGTCGTGGAGTTGGCCCCGATTGAGGGATATCACGCGGCAGATTTCCTGGCGGCGAAACTGATTTACAAAATAATTGGATACGATGCCCAGAAGAGATAATTGAACGGATTACGGTAGATTGAAGGTACCGGCTCGCTGCCAGCCATCTACCCGCCAACCATCCATCTCCTTAACCACAAAGAAAGTCGCATCTTCAGTAAAAGTCTTGCCGACGAAGTCGACTACCTTGAGCTGCACCCAGTAGCGACCGTTGTTGTCCCGCACTTCCTGTGTCACAACCTGAAAGGCACCAAGATCGGGGCGCTGTTCGGAGAAGAACGAATAGTAATCGGTCACGTTGGCGACGTTTTGCTTGCGCAGTTCCTCTTTCGCATGCTGCGAAATCAGCATATACATGCCGGTCGAATTATTGGCTTCCCAATGACTAAGGTACTTGTTTAGTACGGCATCAGGATTCGACGTGTCAGTTTTGAACGCCTTCATGATTGCCAGTCCGATGAAGACGAATACTCCTGCCCACAGAAAGGTCTTGAACGACATACCTGCTTGCCACCTGTGAAGTTTTTAATTGTTCTTTGTGCTGCAGAGTTGGTCTTCTGCCAGCACATGGATCCAGACATTCGAAATTTGCCCCTTAGGATCAGTATCGGAAAGAAATCCCCGAAGTTTTACCCCCTTTTCGTCAAAGTGCGTCCGATCCCGCTAAGCCTATATATGGCTTGACGATTATCTGCCGATGGATATACTGGATCATCACTTTGGACCCACCCCCGGAACGACCGGGTTGTGGGGTAATTGCGTTTGTACTAAAACTTCGACAAAAGAATGACGATTTCAAAATCTGCCTCAAACACTCTATCCCAAAACATTGCCGGCACTACAGCATTCGTGCGGTTGCTCGAGCTGATCAAGAACAAGGATGACATTCAGATCGCCGGACTAGCCGGCTCGGCAAACGCCTTTCTGATTTCCGAACTTCGTGCCCGGCTCAAGGCAACGATTGTTGTGGTAACGCCGTTTGAGAAGCTGGCCGCAAACTTGGTTGGCGACCTGCAGGAATTGTGTGGAGAAGATACAATATCACTGTTTCCGGCATGGGAGGTTTATCCATACGACTGGATCGCGCCACCCCTTGAGAATACTGCGCAGAGACTTGAAACGATCTGGAAACTTGCATCAGGCCAGCCTGCAATAATCGTGACAACTCCAGATGCGCTCCGACAGAGAACTCTGACACACGAACAGCTAAGCGCAAGCTGTTTCGACCTGACTGTTGGAGACGAGTACGATCTGACCGAATTGGCTGTCAAGCTCGTAGGGCTGGGTTACGAACGCATGCCGATCACGGAAGAAGTCGGCACTTTTTCGGTACGCGGCGGCATTGTTGATATCTTCCCGTTTACTTCCGCCAATCCGATTCGCTGCGAGTTCTTCGGCGATTTTATTGACTCGATACGCTTATTCAGCGTCCTGTCACAGCGGTCGATCGAGAAGGTGGAGAAGATTACAATCATCCCTCGCCGTGAAATAGTCATCGATCAAGATAGACTGGAAGCAATCTTCGATTCATTCGATCAAGCTACTGCAGATCTGCTCCACCAGAAGTGTCTGAGCGGTTTTGATCTTCCCGGCCTGGAATGGCTGGCACCGCTGCTTAAGATTCAGCAAAGCAGCCTGCTCGATCATCTGCCTGCTGATGCCGTCTTTTACCTGACCGATCAGCCGCTCATTGAAGAGCGGTTTGACAGATTGTCGCACGAAGCTGAATCCTTGTATCAGGATGTTCGCGCTTCGTTCCCGCTCGCACCGACACCCGCAGATATCTATCTCACACCGGGACTGATTCAGGAACAAATCAGATCAAGGAGACACATCGTCGAACTAGCGCTCGGGACCTCCCAGGATGGTGTAAACTTCGGATTTAAAGAGCACCCGTCTTTCAACGGACAGATTTCCATCCTGCGCGGTATGATCGATGACTGGTTGAAAGAGGAAAAATCGGTATTCCTGTTGAGCGACAATCAACTTCAAAAGGAGCGCTTGCTGGAGTTACTGCCGGAGTATGCCGAGCGGCTGCATTTCGGGGTCAGCGGGATTCTCAAAGGATTTGTGATTCCCGAAACCGAGACAATAGTACTCACGGATCACCAGATATTTGAACGCCAGGTTATTCGCCACCGACGCCGCAAGTTTAAGGAGGGCCAGGCGATTAGCTCGTACAACGCGCTGGATATCGGCGACTACGTTGTTCACGTTGACTATGGAATTGGCCGTTACCGGGGTCTGCAGGAAATCAAGATAGATGCGCGCCGCCGCGAGTGTCTGCTCATTGCCTACGCCGACAATGATAAACTATACGTCCCGATCGAGGAATTTGCCCGAGTCCAAAAATACGTCGGCAAGGAGGGCGCACCGCAGCTCACCAAACTTGGCGGTAAGAATTGGGAGAAGGTTAAGGCACGCACCAAGAAAGCCATTGCTGACATGGCTGAAGAACTGATTGCACTCTATGCCGCTCGCAAAGCCAAGCCGGGAATGGCATTTCCGCCCGATGACGACTGGATGCGGCAGCTTGAAGCTTCCTTCCCGTTTGAAGAAACAGTCGACCAATTGAGTGCGATAGAAGCAGTCAAACGAGATATGGTCAACGTTGCGCCGATGGACCGCCTGATATGCGGCGACGTTGGATTCGGTAAGACCGAGGTGGCAATTCGGGCGGCGCTCAAGGCAGTTGCCGGCGGAAAGCAGGTTGCGGTTCTCGTGCCGACAACGATTCTGGCACAGCAGCACTTGGAAACCTTTAGGAGGCGACTTGGACAATTTCCGGTTCGTATCGAAATGCTTTCGCGTTTCCGCACCCGACAGGAGCAGAAGGAAACGATCAAGGAACTCCAGGCCCGCAATGTGGACATTATCATCGGTACGCACCGGCTGCTGCAAAAGGACCTGCAGATCCCCAATCTCGGTCTGATTATCGTCGATGAAGAACAACGATTCGGCGTGGCGCACAAAGAGCGGCTGAAACATTTGCGCCAGATGGCGGACTGCCTGACGCTGACGGCGACACCGATACCGCGCACGCTGCAGATGTCGCTGCTTGGCGCGCGCGATATGTCGTTGATCAATACCTCGCCCAAGGACCGCCAGTCAATTGTGACCGAGATCGCCGAATTTGACCCTAAGATAGTATATGAAGCCATTAATTTTGAAGTTGGCCGCCAGGGCCAAGTCTACTTTGTTCACAATCGCGTCGAGACGATCGAATCGATGCATCGCTACCTTGTCAAGTTACTGCCGCACATTCGGGTCGGTGTCGCACATGGACAGATGGGTGAGCACGAACTAGAGGATGTCATGCTGGGATTTCTGAAACGCGATTATGATGTTCTGCTCTCAAGCGCCATCATCGAATCCGGTATTGATATTCCCTCGGTCAACACCATAATCATCAACCGCGCCGATCGATTCGGCTTGGCGCAACTCTATCAGTTGCGCGGTCGAGTGGGCCGGTCGCAGCAACGAGCGTTTGCCTATTTGTTGGTGCCGCCGGTCAAACAATTGACTGATACAGCACGCAAACGTTTGAAAGCGATAGAGCAGCACACCGATCTCGGTTCAGGGTTCCATTTAGCGATGAAGGACCTCGAGATTCGCGGCGCCGGCAATATGCTGGGCGCCCAACAACACGGCTTCATTGAAGAAGTCGGATTCGATCTCTATTGCCGCCTGCTTGAAGAAGCTGTCGCCGAATTGAAGGGTGAAGTTGCCGACAGTGATTTTGAAGTCAAGATCGACGTCGATAGCGACACGTATATTCCGGAGTCTTACATCGAAGAAACGAGGCAACGTGTGGACATCTACCGTAAAATCGCCGACGCTAAGTCAGAGCAAGATTTGGATCTGGTCGCGTCCGAATTGACCGATCGCTTCGGCAAATTTGGCGAAGAAACGCAGAACCTGATCGACTTGATGGCCCTGAACATTGCGGCACGCAGAAATCGCATTGCCCGGGTTCGTTTAAGCGACGGGCGACTGACCCTCGTCTACGGCGAAGGCGAACTGCCGACAAAGGCGCAAATCGAACGCCTGCGAATGGCGACTCCAGACCGCCTGGAGTTTGACTCATCGGACGGATTTATCATCCGATCGGAGTTCCCGGATGGCCAAGAACGGCCGCTGGGAGTGGTCAGAAAACTGTTGCTTGCACTGTCAGTTTAGCGTTAGTTAGTAAGCTTCGGATGGATCATTCCACTGATTGGTTTGTAATATAAGCACTATGAGGATAGACATGAAAAAACAGGTATTGAATTTCGCTGCACTGGCGATTGTGGTTCTCTTGGCAGTCGGCTGTGGCGGCGATGATAGTTCGACAGTCGCTGTTGTGGACGGTGAGAAGATTCCGGTCGGGATTATTCACGATTTCTTCGACAAGGGTGGATGGACTTTCGAGTCTTACGCCGATGAATTTGAGGCCAAGCGAGCGGCGATTGACTCGGTGATCGATTACAAGTTGTTGGTTAAGGGTGCCTATGAAGCAGGTCTGGCCAACGATCAGGAAGTTGAACAGCTGATTACGACGCAGAAGGCAAATTTCCTCTTCGATGCCATTTATCGCAAAGATGTCGCCCCGGGGGCAGAAGTTAAGGAGAGCGAAATTCGTGACTTCTACGACAGGCTTAAGGAAGAACGGCACATCGTGCATATACTTGTGGCGACGCAAGCTGAAGCTGATAGCGTAGTGCGCGAACTCAACAATGGCGCCGACTTCGGCTCAATTGCCCGCTTGATTTCACTCGATCAGTCTTCGGCCGTTCGCGGGGGAGATTTGGGCTGGTTGAACTGGGGTACCGATGTAATCAGCGAGTTCCGCGAAGCAGCCTTTAAATTGGCGGTTGGGGAGACGGTCGGCCCACTCAAGAGCGGATTCGGTTACCATATCATTCGGCTGTTGGAGGTCCGTGAAGTTGAGCTTCGGCCCTATGCGGAACTGCAGCCATTCATTAAGCAGGCTCTAGTCAGCCGGCGAGCGATGGAATCTGAGGATGTCTTCCTGCGAAATATGGAAGAGAAGGCGGCCGTCCAGATTAATCCGGAGGCTACGGCAATGCTAATGGAGCGCCTGAACATGTACTATCCGGCGACCTTAGGAAACGCGAAACGACCCGATAATTACTTTCCAAACCTTGACTTGCTTAAGCCATTTGAGCAGCAGATGATCATCGCCAGCTACACAGGCGGTGAGTTGACGGTCGAGAGTTATATCAATAAACTGGCTGACGTTCCGGATGCTTCACGCCCGCGATTTGACGACGAGCGCGCAATGAAGAAAGCGATCTTTCAGCTTGAATTGCGAAACATCGTCGAATATGAAGCCGAGAAACGCAACATCCAGGAAAGCGAAGAATACCTGAAACGAGTCGCGGACTTCCGCGAGGGCTTGATGGTTGACAAGTTTACGCGTCAAGTGATCGGCCAACAAGTGAACGTCACGGAAGACGAAATCTCTGAATACTACAATTCCAATATCAGTGAGTTCACCGTGCCGCAGGAATATCACATTATGGAAATCCAGATGGCCACTGCTGAACTCCTGGCGCCGGTGATTGAGGAATTGCGTGGCGGAGCGGACTTTGGTACACTCGCTGCTCAACACACGATTCGAGCCGGCATGAAGGCAACCAAAGGCGATTTAGGATTTGTCCAGAAATCTCGCTATCCGCGACTCTGGGAAGCAGGCGCCAAGGTGCCGCTTAACAAGATTTCTGACATTGTCATCAACGACGAAGGCACATATTCAGTAATCAAAGTAGTTGATGTAAAGCAGCCGACGATTCTCCCGATTGACCAGGTTGTCTCGCAGGTGCAGGCGCGCATCATCGATCTCAAGCGGTCCAGCGCGACGGTAGATTGGTTGAAACAGCGGCGCGACAAGAGCTCGATCGAGATTTTTGTGGAGGTGCTGGAGAAGTCGATTGACAAGGCGAAGTATGCTGCGAAGAGTTAAAGTCATTCTAATCTTATCCTGCCTGGCCGCTGTTGCTGCGCCGGCTCTGGCATGGGAACAGCTTGATAAGATCGTTGCGATCGTCGGCGACCGCGTCATTCTTGCTTCCGAGCTGCAGTTTCAGTTGGAGATGTATGAATCGCAAGCTGCGGACCAACTGAAGTCACCCGAACAGAAAGCGACTTTCAAGGAAGAACTTCTTCGCCAGATGATCAATGACCGGCTAATCTTGATCAAAGCGAAGGAAGACACCTCGATTGTCGTCAGCGAGAAGCAGATTGACGAAGCCCTTGAAGAACGCATGGAAGAACTGCGTAATCGGTTTCGTTCGACCCAGGAATTCGAAATGCAGTTAGCGGCTGAAGGGTACACGATGCGCGATCTGCGCAATAAGCTGCGTATCGACATACATGACCAACTGATCAAAGACCGCCTGGTTCAGAAGCTCTTGAGCAAAGTTTCGGTAACGCGGGGTGAGGTTGAGAAGTTCTATTCAGTCTATCGCGATAGTCTGCCGCCGCATCCGCAGTCGATCAAGCTCGCGCACTTGCTGCTCAAGCTAACCGCGTCTCCGCAGATTTCTGATTCACTTCGATTGAAAGCGGAAGCTTTGCGCGCAAGAATCGATCAGGGCGAGAGTTTCGAACTGCTGGCGGAACAATACTCCGAAGATCCTTCTGCTGAAGGCGGGGGCGATATCGGGACGTTTCGCAAAGGTGATTTAGTACCTGAATATGAGAGAGCCGCCTTGGCGTTGAATCCCGGCGAAGTCTCGCCGGTGGTCCATACATCGTTTGGCTATCACATTATCAAACTGGTAGGAAAGGCCGAGGAATCTTTCCATACCAAGCATATCCTGCTACTTGAGAAGTCATCCAGTGCCGACAGTACCCGAGTCTACTCGGAAGCAGAGGCGTTAACAGCAAGAGTCAACGCCGGTGAAGATTGGGGCACTTTGGTCAAAGAGCACTCAACCGACGATAAGACGCGCGCCAATTTTGGCGAGTTGGGCTGGTATGCACTGGCGGAATTGCCGGAAGAATTTAAGAGCGGCTTGGTCAATCTGGAGATCGGCAAGCTATCTCGCCCGGTTTGGTCAGAGGAAGGTCTGCATATCATCAAGTTGCTTGATAAACGCGACGAACGGTCGGTTTCTCTTGCCGACGACTACGATATGCTCAAAGAATATGCCCGCCGACAGAAATCCTCCGAAGTTATTGCTCAAGTCGTTGATGAGATGAAGGATCGCGTTTATATCGATTTGCGTGGGATATAAATGCGCCTCGATCAGTTCCTCAACAAGTCGGGAATCATAAAGCGTCGCGCTCTCGCCAAAGAACTCTGCGATCGCGGCGCAGTCGAACTCAACGGGCGCGCCGCCAAGGCTGCACACGAAGTTAAGGCAGGCGACACGCTGGCAGTCAAGTCTCCAGATAAACGGAGCCATTACCTGATTCGAGAGATACCGACCGGAAATGTCCGCAAGGAAGACCGCGGCAAATTCGCCGAATTGACCTCAGAAGAGAATTTCCACACATCCTGATGCAACCGAAATTTCACGAAGTCAAGCGAGCCAGCGAACTCGCTATCATTGTCGGTGTGCAATTCGGCAAGATCGACGATCGCACTTTCAACGATTCGCTGGCAGAGCTGAAAGAACTGGTCTTTTCGGCAGAGGCAAAGGTAGTTGGCACAATCACCCAGAAGCGACCCGCACCGGACAGCAGAACTTTCGTAGGTGCAGGGAAGGTTGAAGAACTGAAGTCGATGAAAGAAGCGACAGGTGCCAACTTGATCGTGTTCGATGATATGCTCTCGGCTGCCCAGGTTCGAAATCTCGAGAAAGAGCTTGAGGTTAAGGTCATAGACCGGGGCAATTTGATACTTGATATCTTTGCCAAACGCGCGGTGACGAGTGAGGCCAAAATTCAGGTGGAATTGGCGCAGCTGCAATACTTGCTTCCGCGGCTGACGAATATGTGGTCGCATTTTAGTAAACAGGTCGGTGGAATAGGAACTCGTGGCCCGGGAGAAACCCAGCTTGAAGTCGACCGCCGAATCATCAAGACCAAGATAGCCACACTCAAGGAAAGACTCGAAAAGGTAGACCGGCAACGCGCAACGCAACGCAAACGCCGCCAAGATATCTACAAAATTGCCCTGGTGGGCTATACGAATGCCGGTAAGTCTACATTGTTCAATCACTTAACGAAGGCAGGCGTCTGGGCGGATAATCTGTTGTTCTGTACACTTGATGCCGTGACAAGGTACCTGCCTCTCAACAGCAAGTACCGCATAGTGATATCGGATACCGTCGGGTTTATTCAGAAGATTCCGCATGAATTGGTAGCATCCTTTCAGTCGACGCTGGACGAGGTTCGTTACGCCGATCTTCTGTTGCACATAGTCGATGTTTCTCATCCGAATCCAATTGAGCACTATGAAAAAACTAACGAAGTGCTTGATGAAATCGGTGCAGGCCAAGTCCCTCGCCTTCTGATACTTAACAAATCTGACCTGATATCGCTTGAGGAAATTCCCTCGATCGACCTCAACTTCCCGCCTGCCCACACTTTTTCGATTTCCGCAAAAACCCACGCCGGCATGGATAATCTCCTGAATTTTCTCACGACCTTTGTCGAAAAAGATATTGGGGCAAGAATTGGTATTGCAAAAAATCCAGATGGCAAAGCGCGAAATTCTAATCGTTGATGACAATCCTAATATGGCAGCTCTGCTTTCAGAGATGCTGGATGTCTATGATGTTAAAAGCCGGGTTACCAATGATGGCGAGTCGGCGCTTCGCTTGCTCGACCAAGAACAGTTCTCCTTGGTAATAACCGACCTCAAAATGCCCCGCATGTCGGGTACCGAGCTTCTGACGGCAATCAAGAGTAAACATCCGGAAGTTCCGGTTGTCGTCATATCCGGATACAACGTCGGTACTTCCGAAGGACAGGTTGTCTCGGGGCTTGCCAACGGATTTATCCACAAACCATTTAAGATGGTCGATATCCAATCCGTGGTCCAGGAATACCTGTAAGAACCAACCGGTTGTTCGTCTTTCCCCAGAATTCCCGATTCCGTTGATTCGATTGATCGAAAGAGCGCGTCAATCTTTTCGTTGCATCACACCGATTAGCCATATATAATGGCCTATTACTATGGCCGGCGACACTTCAGTCAGCCGAAATTGCCGCGAATTTATGGCACGCCTCGAAGGGGTGGCGGCGCGTTGCGGTCGAAATTCGGCAGAAATAACAGTGGTCGCAGTATCCAAAACTCGACCGCTTAGCGATATCGAGGCGGCAGTTGCTGCAGGAATGTCGCTATTCGGCGAGAGCAAGGTACAAGAGGCGCAGAACAAGTTTGCAGGTACTCCTCGAGACTTCCGGCTGCATATGATCGGCCATTTGCAGACCAACAAGGTCAAGGCAGCGGTGAGCCTGTTTGACATGATCGAATCGGTCGACTCGCTGAAGCTTGCTCGCGCCATTGACGAGGAAGCCGCCCGCCAGGAAAAGACCATGTCGATTCTGCTCGAGGTCAACTGCAGCCGTGAGCCGCAGAAGTACGGGCTGCGGCCGGAAGAGACCGAGCGTGTCGCCGCCGAAGTGCTGAAACTCAAAAATGTGCGTCTGAACGGTCTAATGACCGTGGCGCCGTTCGTAGATACCGAGTCAATCATCCGTTCTTCGTTTGTGGAGTTGCGCGGGTTGTTCGACTCGATCAAGGCAGGACATCCGGAAGCCACCGACTTCAGCCAGATTTCGATGGGGATGACTGACGACTGGGAAGTCGCTGTCGCTGAAGGTTCGACGATGATCCGCATCGGCCGTGCACTCTTCGGCGAACGAATAACCAGTTGATTATTATGGGCAGGCAAAGGTTGTGACAAACGTAGTTGAAAGGAATCGATAACATGGCTATGACTCCGGTGGAATTGCGGAACGTAAAGTTCGAAAAGAAGCTTCGCGGTTACAACCCGATGGAGGTTGAGAACGTACTCAACGAGATTGCCGCAGAACTGGAGCGCCTAATTGACGCCAACAACGCCCTGCAACGCCAAGTACTGTCGCAGGAAGAGAAACTAAAGCAGTACCAGGGCCTTGAAAAGTCAATCAAGGAGACCCTGTTGACTGCTCAGCAGACCGCCGAAGAAAAACGCAAGGCAGCCGATCGCTCAACCGAGATCCAGATACGCGAAGCGGAAGCAGTCTGCGTCGAAATGAAGCAGAAAGCGTTAAGCGAAGTCGAAACGATGAAGTTCGAGTTAGCGTCTTTAAAGATGCAGAAGGTGCGATTCGTAGCGGAGCTGCGCTCGCTTATCGACACTCATCGCAAACTGTTGGAAGAAAAATCCCAGAGTGAGAACTTGGCCGAGGTCGCCGCCAATGTGGAGATGCTCAGCGCCGGCACTGACGAACCGAGATAGGAAAATCACATGAACCTGATGGACAAGATATCCGAAGCTACCGACTTTATCCGCAGCAAGACCAAGGCCGAACCGCCAATCGGGATAATCCTGGGCACCGGCCTCGGGCGCCTCGGTGAACGAATCGAGAAAGAGACGGTCATCGATTATCAACAAATCAGGCACTTCCCTGTTTCTACTGTTGAGGGACACGCAGGAAGATTGATTTTCGGAAAACTGAACGGGAAGGGCGTTGTCGCCATGCAGGGTAGATTTCATTTCTATGAAGGCTACAACATGGAACAGGTGACGTTTCCAGTCCGCATCATGAAGCAGCTTGGTGTCAAGATACTCATCGTCTGCAATGCCGCCGGCGGAATGAACCCGCAGTTCCGTGTTGGTGAAATGGTGCTGATTACCGATCACATCAATTTCCAGGGACAGAATCCGCTCATCGGACCAAATGACGAGCGTCTTGGACCACGATTCCCGGATATGTTCAACTGCTACGATAAAGACCTCGTTGATTTAGCGGAACGAACCGCCCTCGACCTTGGTTATCGAATCATGCGTGGTGTCTACGTCGCAGTCACGGGTCCGAATCTTGAGACCGGAGCTGAGTATCGAATGCTGCGGACAATGGGTGCGGATGTTGTCGGCATGTCGACAGTACCCGAGGTTATTGTCGCTCGCCACCAAGGGATGAAAGTTCTTGGCGTGTCGATCGTGACCGACATGGGACTCGCCGACAATTTGCATCCGTGTAGCCATGAATTGATTCTGGCCGCCGCCAACAAGACCGAGCCATTGATGACCGAGATGATTGCGAAAGTGGTTGAAAGGATGACAGTTTGAAATTTGATGAGTTAAAGTCCGACGCTTCCTTAGCGAAACTTGAGGAAGCCGTCCTCGAGTATTGGGACCAGGCAGACACATTCCACCAGGGACTGCGACTGCGCAAGGATGCGCCGCGCTTTACTTTCTATGAGGGCCCGCCCACAGCCAATGGCCGCCCCGGGATACATCATGTCATCACCCGCACTCTCAAAGATTTGGTCTGCCGTTATAAACAGATGCAGGGATTCCTCGTTGAGCGAAAAGCCGGTTGGGACACTCACGGCTTGCCGGTGGAAATAGAGGTCGAAACCCAGCTCGGACTGAAGAACAAAAACGAGATCGAAAAGTATGGTGTCGCCGAGTTCAACAAGAAGTGCCGCGAATCAGTATTTAAGTACAAGACTGACTGGGACAATCTGACTAAACGCACCGGTTACTGGCTTGATTTGGACAAACCTTACATCACCTGTGAGAATAACTACATCGAATCAGTGTGGTGGATTCTGGCGCAGTTTTTCAATCGCGGCCTGATGTACAAGGGACACAAGATACTCCCTTATTGTCCACGCTGCGGCACCGGTCTGTCGTCGCATGAAGTTGCACAAGGCTATGAAGATGTCAGGGACCCATCAATCTTCGTCCGCGCGGAGTTGAAGGACGAGCCGGGAACGAAGTTCCTCGTTTGGACCACAACGCCATGGACGCTGATCTCCAACGTCGCTCTGGCCGTGGCACCCGAGGCGGACTATGTCAAGGTGCAGTTCGGCGACGAAAAGCTGATACTTGCCGAAGCCCTTGCCAGCCGAGTTTTGAATGGCGAGTTCACCGTACTGGACAAGTTCAAAGGCAAGACTCTTGAGCACAAAAGCTACAAGCCGTTCTTCCCTTATTTCGAGGGCCAGTACGAGAAGATTTACTTTGTCACGCTCGCGGATTTCGTCACACTCGAAGACGGCACCGGAATCGTGCACATGGCGCCGGCGTTTGGCGCCGATGACTACTCGGTGGGGCTCAAGTATGGTCTGCCGGTGATACAAGCGGTGGGGCCCGATGGCATATTCCCGCCCGAAGTCACGGATTACGCGGGCAAGTTCATCAAGGATGCAGACCCGGTCATCATCAAGGATCTGGACAAGCGCGGTATACTCTTTAAGAAAGAAATCTACGAGCATTCGTATCCGTTCTGCTGGCGTTGTCATTCGCCGCTGATCTATTATGCCCGCAAGTCTTGGTACATCAAGACTGCCGAGAACAAGGAGCGCTTGCTGGCGCGTAACAGCGAAATCAACTGGGTGCCGGCGGAAATAGGTACCGGGCGCATGGGCGAATGGTTGTCGAACAACGTCGATTGGGCATTATCGCGCGAGCGTTACTGGGGTACGCCACTCAATCTCTGGGTGTGCCAGGATTGCGATAAAGTTCAAGCGATCGAGTCAGTGGCGATGCTCCGCAAAATGGCGAGCAACGCGCCGGCTGACTTGGATCTGCATAAACCGCATGTTGATTTGCTTGATGTAAAATGCGAATGCGGCGGCAAGATGATACGCGAGCCGGAAGTAATCGACGTCTGGTTTGATTCCGGCGCAATGCCGTATGCCCAGTTCCATTATCCCTTTGAGAACAAGGAATACTTTGAGCAGAATTACCCGGCCGATTTCATTTCCGAAGCAACGGATCAAACCCGCGGCTGGTTTTATTCTCTGCTTGCGATAAGCACGCTGCTATTCGACAAGCCCGCTTATAAGAATGTCGTTGTGATCGGCTTCATTCTCGACAAGAAGGGCAAGAAGATGTCGAAGTCGCTGAAGAACACCTTTGATCCGTTTGAGATCGTGAATACCTACGGCGCCGATGCCCTGCGCTGGTACTTATTGACAGTCAACCAGCCGCATCAAGTGACGCGGATGGATCTGGAAGGTATCGCCGAAGCGCAGCGTAAGTTCCTCGACACCCTGAAAAATACTTACGCGTTCTTCGCGATCTACGCCAATATCGACAACCTCAAGGATCGTGCTGCCAATGAGACGGGTGGTGACCTGAAGAAATTGCTTGAGAAACTTGCCGGCAGTCCGGCGGAAATTGATTTGTGGCTGCAGTCGCGACTTGAGAGCCTCAAGAAAACGGTGACAACCGCGATGGACGCCTATGATATAACTCGCGCCTGTCGCTCCATCGATGACTTTGTACAAGGTGAATTGTCGAACTGGTATGTCCGCCGCTGTCGCCGCAGATATTGGGCCTCGGGCGACACTCCGGACAAATTCCGGGCTTATCTCGAATTATATAACGCCCTTGTTGACGTTTGTCTACTGTCGGCGCCGACGATACCGTTCCTTAGCGAACGTCTCTATCGGGAACTCGGCAATGGTAATTCGGTACATCATCAGGTGTTCCCGAAGTGCGACGAGACAAAAATAAATGCCGACCTTGAAGTGCGGATGGACGCCGCAATCAAGTTGGTTGGCCTGGGCCGCTCGGCGCGCAATGTCGTGCAGATCAAGGTTCGTCAACCTCTGCAGGAAATGAAAGTCAAGCTGCCCGCTGATATCAGCGAAGCCAATGTTGCGCCGCTGCTGCAAGTGGTTGCCGAAGAGATAAACGTCAAGAGTGTGACTTTTATTGCGGATACTACTCAAGTTGCCGAGTATACGATACTGCCGAATTTGAAAGAGCTTGGTCCCAAATTGGGTAGCGCAATCAATCCAGTGAAAGCGGCTTTGGCCAAGTTGCCGGATTCAGAGATAAAGAAATTCCTGGCGCTCAAAGAACTGAGACTTACCGTTGATGGTAAGGCATACTCTTTCACCAGTGATGAAATCCAGGTGCGCTTGACGGGCAAAAGCGGATTCGCCGTCGCCGCCGATGGCGGGTTTACGGTCGCGCTGACGACGGCCATCACCGACGAACTTCGTGACGAAGGGTTCGCACGCGAGTTAGTAAACAAGATCCAGAACATGCGCAAGGATGCAGACTTTGACGTGACCGACAACATCACAGTCGCAATCAGTGCGACCGATAAAGTGGTCTCTGCCGCAAAACGACATCTCGATTATATCAAAAAGGAGACCCTGGCGACCTCGGTGGATTTCGGCGAAGCCAGTGTAGGCTTCCAACGCGACTGGGATGTCAATGGCGAGCCTGCCAAGCTGGCTATCAAGCGATAGCTTTTTGGATTAGCAATTTGCGCCCAATTGGGTTATAATATTGATCTTATGCGTAAACGTGATTTAGAGAGATTTGAGAAGATCCTTCTTGCCCGCCGCGAGGAGTTGATGCGCGATATGGGCCTGTTTAAGGATATGAATCTTGATACGACCACCAAAGAGGCCACCGGCGATCATTCGAGTCATTCCTTCCACATGGCTGATCAAGGGACCGACGCGATGGAACGCGAAAAGGCATTTCTGCTCGCCTCTAAGACCGGACGTTTGGTTTACCACATCAACGACGCCCTTCGCCGAATTGGGAACGGGACATTTGGCAAGTGTCTGGGCTGCGGCAAGCAAATCAGTACTGCCCGGCTCTTGGCAGTGCCGCATGCGCGGTTTTGTATCTCCTGCAAAGAGCGCGAGGAAGAAGCAAAGGCCGCGACGACCACGAGACGCAAAAAGTAGAATCGATGCCCTGGTTAGATAACCTTCGCTGGTCCGCCGCCAATCGCTATCTCTTCAATATCTCATTGATTGCTGCTGTGGTTTTCCTCGCAGACCAGATCACTAAGATTTGGGCGCTCAAGTCACTTAGCCCGGTAACCAAGACCAGCATTATCAGTGACCTTGTGCAGTTTACGCTGATCTTCAATGAAGGCGGCGCATTTTCAACGAAGTTGGGATCCACCTATTTCTATTCCTTTGCGTCAATTGCGGTAATGATCATCGTCGTCATCGTATTGTTCAAGGACGCCGGCAAGAACCGTATTCTTGATGTTGCCCTATCGTTGGTACTTGGCGGAGCACTGGGAAATCTGACCGACCGCCTGCGCTTTGGAGCTGTAGTTGATTTCATCGATGTCGATTTCCCTGACATCAAGCTCGAGCCGGCA
Source organism: uncultured Ignavibacteria bacterium (assembly GCA_964592145.1). GTDB lineage: Bacteria > Zixibacteria > MSB-5A5 > CAIYYT01 > CAIYYT01 > JADJGC01. The sequence continues at coordinate 185,970 of CAZQBX010000001.1, read as the reverse complement.
AGAGTTCTGTTCTTCGATTTTCCGGGCTACGCTCTTGATCGTTGGCCGGTATTCAATATTGCGGATTCGGCGGTCACCGTCGGAATGGTGCTGATAGTTGCCGCTCTAATCTTCGATTCCCGAAAGCAAAAGTGTGACATTAATCACAGTCAAAATCCCATCGCTTCCTGAACCGGAACGTATCGATATTGCACTTGCGCAAGCTGATCTCGGATTATCCAGAAGTCATCTTAAGCGCCTGATTGGCGAAAAACGGGTCACTATCAACGACAAATGGGTGCGTGTGTCACAATTGGTGTCCGGAGGTGAAGAAGTCGTCATTGATAAGCCGGACGAAAAGAGGATTTCTTTTGTCTCAGAAGAGATCGATCTTGAAATCGTCTTCGAGGATGATTTTCTCGCGGTGATAAATAAACCGGCCGGTATGGTCACACACCCGGCACCGGGTCATGAGAGCGGGACTCTCGCAAACGCCTTATTGCATCATTTTAGCCAGCTGTCAGCCGGATATGTTCGCGGCTTCCCGGGACTGGTACACCGACTGGATAAGAATACTAGTGGCTTGATGGTCGTCGCCAAGAACGACAACATTCATCGTAAACTGGCGAACCAGTTGATGAATCGCACTTTGACCCGAGAATACTGGGCGCTGATTTGGGGCAAGATGAATCCGCTCAAGGGGTCAATCGATATCGCCATCGGCCGTTCGCGCGCAGATCGGCGCGTAATGACCTCCGGCAGCCCGAATACACGCGAGGCGATCACGCACTACGAGACTATGGAAGAACTTTCGTTCTTGAGCCTGGTGAAACTTCATTTGGAAACAGGCAGAACTCACCAGATTCGAACCCACCTCAAGGAGTCCAATCACCCCGTATTTGGCGACCCAGAGTACACAGGACGGGACGGCAGGCTGACGGGAATTGAGGCACGTCATCGACCAATGGCGCAAAAACTATTGAAATCGACTCCTCGGCAAATGCTTCATGCCAAGAGAATTGAGTTCATTCATCCGGAGACCGGAAACTCGGCATCTTTTGAGGTTGAATTGCCGGAAGACTTTAGACAAGTTCTTGATATCATTCGTCACTATCAGTAGGAAAGGAACACTATGAGCAAATTTTTAAAGCTTGGCTTACTGATACTGTTTTTCATACCCAACATCGTTACCGAAGCCGGAGCTGCCCCGCGCAAATCGCGGCCTTGGCCGGAGATTAATCTCTCGATCTTGCCTTCGGTTGTCGGGATGTCAAACTCCTGGGCATTCGAAATCAATCGCCGCAGCGCAGCCTATTTGTCCGATCTGGACAAACTACATCTGGCCATCAGCTACGGCCGGGGCAGAAACGAGAATGACATCACAGCTTTAACCGGTCAGAACGCCGGAAGATATGGCTATCGTTTCTATAGTGGAATTGACTATAGCATTGACAATTTCCGACTTGACGTTTACTCGCACTTGGGGAAGAAAACTTTTGGCTCACTCTGGGCAACATACGGCGAGGACAAAGATCGCACCAGCAAGGATGCGTTCCTGATTGCCGAGCCCAACCGGATAAGTGTCAAGACTGCGTTTGCGTGGAAATTCAAGCCCCGTTTGACGGCGGCAATCTCCGGTGCTTTCAACAACTATCCCCGGTCATATATTTTTGCCCTGCAGCCGAGCGGCACATCTCCCGCTGATACGCAATTCACACTTCCGGCAAACGTCGGTGAGAATCTCGAAGGGCAGTTCGATGTGATGTATCGCACCGATAGCAACCTCGACGTCATCGTAGGCGGCCGATTCCTGTATCAGCACACCAAGTTTGCCGCACCGGATCCGCCAATTGGAGCGGGTTATCGCGACACTTCAGAGGTGAAGGAGTTCGTTTACAGCGGCGCCCCGCGATTGATCGTGCGTAAGACATTCCAATCGGGCAGTTACCTGCGCGCCGGTGCATCTGTCTATTTCAACCTCTTTGACTACCAATATACCGGCACAGGCAAATGGGATTATCCGTCGACAGCAGTGCCGTCATATCGCGCCCAGTCATTCGATACAATGATCCCCAACTGGGAATTCTATATCGACGGCAGCCGATTGATCGGAGCAAACGCAGCGATCTATTCAGCACTGGAGTTCGCAGGGTTTCCGAATCGACTGACCCGCAAAGACACCGATTTCGTGCCAGTGGACCTTTCGCTGATCAATTCCGACAACATTTTCTCGGCTGCCTTCACGGCCGATATCAGCGGCCGATTGACACGTATTTTGCACGCCATGGCCGGAGTCAAAGTGCGTCATGTCGGCAAAGGCGATGATTTGACCGGAGCAAATTCCGTTGACGGAATAATGGATGATCGTTCGTTGTATGCCACTCTTCGCTTCGGCACGATGACGCGATTCTATCGCAATTTGTGGTGGACTATTCGCGTGAATGATTTGCGGCTATACACTTCCGAGGCCGTCGGCACAGCTGCATTGTTCGAGAATACATCGTATATCGAAACCGAGATACTGTTTCTCGGTCTTTAGTCACTACAAGCAGTACAGGCTATGTAGGGGCGCAGCATGTCGAAGTTCCCACCTTTGCGGAGTTGCGCCCCTACGATTTACCTGATTCCCCTTTCTGCGGATCACTTCACCAACTTAATCACCACATAGCGACAACAATGTTGCAGGCTGGGTACCAACTGCAACAGCAGATCATCGCATTTAGTCAGAACGGATGCCAGCTTCTTTCTCTTGGGCAGAAGATTTAGAATATCAAAGGTTTCTGCTCTTATCTCCGAGAAAGAGCCGGCGAACCAATCAAGGTCCGACATAGTAAGAGGCTCTTCAAATAGCGTGTGCTTCCTTCGTGCCATGTGGCGATAAAGCCATAATAACGGATGGTAACGCAGATCGTCGATGAACGCTGCCCTCCCACCGGGTTTGAGCACACGGGAGATTTCTTCCGGTGCCATTTCCAGATCGACGTGATGCAGCGCAGCGTTTCCAAAAACAAGATCGAAGGTGTTGTCGGCATACGGTAAGCTTTCGCCGGCGGCGACGCGAAAATCACATCGATGCGCAAGTCCATTCAGAGATGCAGTCTTGCCGGCCACGACAATTGACTTTTCCGAAATGTCAATTCCGTGGCACTCTGCGCCGGAGCGGGCAAAGTAGATTGACGTCCATCCAGTGCCACATGCAAAGTCGAGAATGCGTTTGTCGGTGATATGGCCGAAGAACTCCTTTACCGCAGCGTATGGCCGCTGATGTGCAAAGTACTGTTCGTAGTTGAGACTGTTAGTGAACGTTAGCCCTTTTTGCGCCACCAGCGTGCGCTCGGCTTCGCGGTCAAAGAACTCGGCTTCGTCCTGTAGCCGGTCGAATACTTCCACCGTGAAATCTGTCATGGCAGAATCATCCCTTTCTACACCCGTGCAGTTGCAGAGGAGTGCCCCATTGTAGTGTTCTTCTGAAGAGTCGAGTGACGCCCCGTCCAAGAAAGGAACTGATCCGCCTTTGAATTACTTCACAATGCCAAGATTGCGCACTCTCGTTTGCCCCGTACGATAAAAATCATGGAGCCATCATGTCAAGCACAAAGTGGATGTATTTTACGATATTACGATTTCGGAGATGAGAAAAGTCGAGGTTTTAGTTGGTAAACAAGAAAGGGACACAGTCTCCTGTGTCCCTTGGTAAAATCTCAACGAAGATCAGCGCCTAGTACGCTATCAACTTCTCGGTCTCGGCGACTATCTGATCGATCTGCGGCAAGCAGGCGCGGTCGCCATCGGGACCGTATGCCACGCGCGCATCGAGCGGAGTGATCAGGCCAATTGGCGCATCCAGATAACCGAATGCGTCCGAACTCGAAATGACCGCCGAAATCGTCGGACCGGTTCCGCCGGGGAAACGATCTTCGGAGACAATCATCACTCGGCCGCAATCGATAGCCGACTGGCGAATCGTCTCCTCGTCCATCGGACGAAGCGTCCGCAGATCGATAACTCGGGCATTGATGCCCTTCTCGGCCAGCAATTCCGCGGCCTTGAGGCACATCGGCAAAGTGATACCGTAAGAGATAATTGCGATATCGCTATTTTCCGGATTGTAAACCTTCGCCTGTCCAAACGGAATCATGTAATCCAGTGCCGGGTACGGTTTCTCAAGCGGAACGCCGTCCCAGTCGCGACGATTGTAAAGTGCTACTGATTCGCAGAACAGCACTGGGTCGGTACAACCGATTGCCGTACGGAACAAACCGACCGCATCTTCGGCATTCGACGGACACACCACATGCAGACCCGGAATGTTCAGGAACGTTCCAAGGTTCGCTTCGGAATGCCAGAAGGATCCGGCGCCCTGCTTGTATCCGCCGTATGAGCAGCGGATCACCATATCGGCATGCTCCTGCTTCTTGGATCTCTGGTGCAGTGAACAAATGCGGTCTTTCAAATGCTGATAAGCCGGCGACATATAGTCGATGAACTGAATCTCCGGAAGAACCTTGCGGCCTTGATGGGCGTGCCCGGAAGCGCGGCCAAGAATACCGGCCTCATCCAGCGGCGTGTTGAACACTCGGTGCACACCGAAAGCGCGCTGTAGTCCCTGTGATACAAGGAACACACCGCCCTTGCCCTTCAGGATTTTCTGCTCTTCGGTGTTGAACTTCATCTTGCCGGAGAAATCGGCAACGTCTTCTCCGAAGAGAATCGTGTCGGTCGTCAGCAGGAAGGCATCAAACAATGCATAGTTCATCGCGCGACGGAAGGTCATCGGACCCTGATCTTCCGGCGGCTCGGCAGCCGGACGAGCGCCCATGTCGAAGTACTTCTTATACTCTTTCTTGCGGTCACCCTTGTATGCGCCAACAATCGAATTCCAGCGTTTCTGCGCCTTCTCGAAAGTGTAGTCGGTCACCAAGCTCGCGACATAATCGCGGGTCTTGTGCTGACGGTCGGCGACAACTTCCTTGGAAATGCGCGAGACTTCCTCATCGTACTTCTCATACATTTTCTTGATGGCGTCGGCTTTGAGAACGCCGTCTTCGATGAGCGTCTTGGCTGCCTTGAGAATCGGGTCATTGGTGTAATGCCACTTTTGCTCGGCCAATGCCATGTAGAAGGACTGGTCGTCTGAACCGGAATGACTTTCCTCGCGCACGACCTTGATATTACACAACACCGGACCCTTGCCCGAACGGCAGTATTCGATGTTCTCTTTCAAATGCTTGAGGACCTCCTTGATATCGGTACCATCGTAATGGTCAATCTTGAGGCCGAAACGCTGATAGCCTTCAAACGGCGAGGTCGGGTCACCATCGGGGAATTGCTCCTCGACCGACACGGAAATTGCCCAGCCGCAGTTGTAAATTGAGAAAATGTTACGCGTCTTGTCGAATACAGAATAGAATACCGCGCGGGCAAACTCAGCTTCCGAAGTTGAACCTTCGCCGATCGTGGTATAGACGATGGCGTCTTTCTGCCAGCGTCCGCCAGGATAACGCGATTGTTGCGAGATCGGGGTCGGGTTTTTAATGGCATCGCCGATACCGGCCGCTTCGAGGGCGTGGGCACCGGTCGAAGATCCCTGCGCGATGATCGATTCTTTGGCATGGGCGGCGTGGTGATGCTGAATCATTCCGCCGGTCGAGGACGAACGCGGGTCGCCGATGCATTCGAGCATCTTCTGGCGGATATCGATACCGCGCGTAAGATCAAGCGTCATATTGCGATAGTAGCACAGCAGCGGGTCGTCCTGGCGCAGCAGATGACCAGTGCAGGCGTCGAGAAGTTCCTTGCCGGAGGACCCGATAAAGAAGTAGCTCTCGCCGCGGCGGGTAAGCAGTTTCTCTTCGATCAAAATTCGGCGCGATTTGATCATCGTATCGAAGATCTTCTCGAGTTCGTTCGCCGTTAGTCCGGAATATTCCTTGAGCGGTTTATCGCGGTCGGTAATGTACTTTCCGACCTTATCGTAAGTCTCAACCTGCTGAAGTATTTCCTTAATATCCAAAGTCTCCTACCTTTCCGGGAGTCAACACAATAATTCGAATATAAGTACGTAAAATAGGCGCGATTTTGCAAAAATCAAAACGATTTTTTGCCCGATTTAGGGACTATTTGGGGCGATGTTGGGGAGGCTTCGGAACCACCATCGAGCTGGAATTTGCTGATTCTATCACGATACTAAAACGTTGTCACTCCACAGACTTTGTGTATCCCGGTGGGATTACGAAAAGGCTGTCAGGCGCAGGCAGTGTCTCCACTTTGAACAATTCGAGTATGTCATTGCCGCCGACAGTGACCACCGGCATCAGAGAGTCCGGATCTGGCGAAGGTTCAATCTTGCCGATCCGCCGAACAAACACTCCTTCAATCTTTGCGAGATTGTCTAACATCTCAAGGTCTCCGCTTGCAATCAAGTCACTGATATTCATGATCGCCCGGTATAGGGTGAAATCCACGTCAATCGCTGTGGTCGCCCAGACTTCCGATTTCTTTTGAACAGCTATCATTCCAGTCTTGATCTCACTTAGCAGAAACTTCCGGCACAAGTATCCGCCGATTGTTGCCGTATCGAGGGTCGGCTCGATCTGCGCCTTCGGTGTCTCCGTCAACTGTGCAAGTCCTGCCATCATATTCGCTTCCGTGGATGCGGGTATTGTGTCAGGTCTGGAAGGACGGAATGAAGTCGATTCATAGATCTCGAACTTGGGGAAAAGACGATAGGCTGCGCTGCTCTTGCGGTCGAAGATGAAAATTGAACCATCCCCCTTCTCAATGCGCGCAACGTCCCTGCCAATCCAGACGAACGATGTATCGATTACGCCCGGCATGACCATCTTGCCGATTGTTACCTTTGGCCGCGAACTTTCGTAGGTCAGCCGCGTTTCGGCAAAAACAAGTGTCGTGACGACGCTGGAGTAGATAACGATTACCAATACGGACAACAGCGACCTGTTAGCTGACATGAATCATACCTTGATTGAAGGTTTCTGAACTTTGCTGCAAATAAACATGAACCGTTGCGTGAACACAAGCGGCAACTCGGGACTGCAGCAAACTACCTTACTAATGATTCTGTGCGAACTGTCGTTCTCCGCTATCACTGGCCCTCAAAATACGGGACAAAAGTTAAGTCCATTCCAAAGGATTCCCCTTGCAATATAGATTATAACGGCCTATTTTGGCGAAGTCCAATAGCCGAAACTGAAATCTGAAAAACCGTCCCTTCGAAATCGAAGTTGGAGAATTGCATGAGTCTGTCAAACGGACAACAAATCGGGCCATATAAAGTAATCGAACGCGCCGGAGCGGGCGGAATGGGTGAAGTCTTCAAAGCCCACGACACGCGCCTTGACCGGACCGTCGCCATCAAAGTGCTTCCCGCGCTCTACGCCGACAACGCGGCACTGCGATCGCGTTTCGAACGCGAAGCCAAAGCTATTTCCAGCCTGAATCACCCACATATCTGTACGCTTCACGACATTGGCCGCGAAAACGGTGTTGACTATCTTGTCATGGAATATCTCGAAGGGCAGACACTCACCGACAAACTCAAGACCGGACCATTGAGCCAAGTAGAACTGCTGCGCTACGGCATCGAGATCGCAGATGCTTTGGAGCACGCGCACAGGCAGGGGCTGGTACACCGCGATTTAAAACCGCAGAATATTATCATCACTAAGAATGGCGCCAAGTTGCTCGATTTCGGTTTAGCGAAGCTCCAAGTTCATGATGGAGTTGTGGAAGGTATGTCCGGTATCACCCGTACGACACCGCTGACCGGCGAGGGGACGATTATCGGCACCATTCAATACATGTCGCCGGAACAGCTCGAAGGTAAGGAAGTTGATTTCCGCAGTGACATCTTCGCATTTGGGGCGGTGCTGTATGAGATGGCAACCGGACAACGGGCGTTTCAGGCAACGAGCCAGGCAAGTCTGATTGCTTCAATACTGACCAAAGAACCGAGGCCTTTGAGCGAGCTTCAGACAATGACTCCGCCAATGCTTGAGCGGGCGATTAAACAGTGTCTTGCAAAGGATCCCGACCACCGCTGGCAATCTGCAGGCGATCTAAAAAGAACGCTGCAGTGGGTTAATGAAGGCGGCTCACAAGTCGGTCTACCGGCTCCAGTGGCAGCGCATCGCAAACGACAACTGCAACTCGGCTGGATTATCGCCGCGGCGGCGACGCTGGCGCTGGCATTTCTTGCATTCGTACATTTCACCCAGCCCAAACCGGAGATTGTCACGACAAAGTTCGCTATTCCAGTGCCGGAGAAAATGCTGGTCATCACATGGCCGCGGCTTTCTCCTGATGGGACGATGTTAGCATTTCTCGGGCGCGATTCATCTTCGATACTGAGGATCTATGTCCGGCCGTTAAATGCGCTCGAGGCGAATCCGCTGCCCGGTACCGAGAATGCGCAAAGGCCATTTTGGTCGCCCGACAGCAAGTTTCTCGCATTTTTCGCAGGCAACCAACTCAAGAAGATTGCGGCGCAAGGAGGACCCACGCAGTTGATTTGCGATGCTAATGGCGGCGCCGACGGTTCGTGGGGTTCGGCCGGGGTTATCGTGTTTGACGGAAGCTCAAGTGACTCCATCCGAAAAGTGTCAGCAAGCGGTGGTTCAGTTACTGCCGCAACCACGATCGCGCGAGTCAAGGGCGAACAATATCATATGTGGCCATGTTTCCTGCCCGATGGTGAACACTTCCTCTATTTGGCGTTTGGCGATTCATTGTCGAGAACGAGGGGTGGTCAGGCATTGCATGTTGCCGCGCTCGACGGCACAATGGATAAGGAAATCGGGCGAGTCTTCAGCCGTATGGAAATAACGCCTGATGGTCAACTTATTCACAGCCGTGATGGCGTGCTCTATACGACAAAGTTCGATTTCGGCAAGATGGAACTTGTGGGCGAAGCGATTCCGATAGCGGAAAATATCTCATCGCAAAATGAAATGTCCAACTTTAGCATTTCCGATAAGGGCCAGCTCGTCTATCGCACGGGAGCGTTGGGAACAGCGAATCGTCTGTTGACCTGGTACGATCGAAACGGCAAGGAACTGGGCACCGAGGGCGACTTGGCGGACTATGAAGATTTGGCGATCTCGCCGGATGGAAGCCGTTTGGCTTTCGGCATTGGCGACGCGCGCAGCCAGAAATCGGATATTTGGATTCGCGATCTTCGCAGGGGAGTCTCTTCCCGTTTAACTTTCGAGGAGGAGGACGAAATCTGGCCAATTTGGTCGCCCGACGGAACCAGGATACTATATGCACAAAACGGTGGCGGCGTCTATGCAGTGTTTGAACAGCAATCCAACGGTGTTGGCGTGCCGCGAGCAGTCTATGCAGCGAGCGGGAAAAACTGCGGACCGTCCTGTTGGGGAGCGGATGGAGAGACGATTATCATGTCGGTCGTAGATCAGGCCTTCGATGTCATGACGGTAAAGTACTCTGACTCGACCAAAGTAGCTGCGCTGGTCAAGACTCCGGCTGTCGAGCAGACCGGCGTTCTGTCCCCTAACGGCCGCTACCTTGCCTATTCAAGTACCGAGACCGGTCAGCGGGAAGTTTTTGTCCGCGACTTGAGTCCTGCCGGCGGTAAGTGGCAAATATCGGCCGACAACGGGTGGGATGCAAAATGGCGTGCCGATGGCAAGGAGCTAATCTATACCAATCGCAACTTCGACTTCAAGTCCGTAGAAGTGAATACCTCCGGACCGAACTTCGATGCTGGCCGACCGGAGAAGCTGTTCCGGCAGCGTTTGGCAATCACCGGCACGACACAGTTTCGCTGGGATATGACTCAAGATGCTCAGAAGTTCATCTTAAATGTGCCGCAGTCGGGCGAAGCAACCGGCGAGTTTGTAGTCGTGTTAAACTGGGCAGAAGAATTGAAAAAGCGTTAGAGTCGCGCAGTCAGTAGCGTTGCGCTTTCAGCACCGAAACCAAAACACTCGTCGAGTTTCGCTTTGTCATGCCTGACAGAACCGAGTCTGTCTTCGCTGTGCGAGTACGTCAGCCTTCCTGACTTGGTGATTCCGCACCAGATGAAAAACCCGCCGATCACACGCTCGGCGGCATCATACTTTTCTCTTTCCCCGCCAACCAGAATGTAGGCTCCCTTGCTGCTCAAAATGCCGGTATTGTCAAAGACAGCTCTGCCCTTCTCAAACTTCGGCGGACGGAAGCAGTTACAGCGATCGATAAACAATTTCATCTGCGATGACACGGTATCAAAGTGAATCGGCGAGGCAAGCAGAACGAAGTCGGCTTCGCGAAGATGTTCGAGGTATGGGTAGAGTTCATCCTTGTAGATACACAGTAGCGGGCGAGGATCGACGCCGCACGACTGACAAGGGATAATGTCGAGATCATTGAGGCGCACATTGACTACTTCGGCATCGGCAATCACCGAACGAAATCCCAACTCGAATTGCCCGGCGAGAATTTCCGTCGAGCTGCCGTGACGTGGCGATCCGTTAACGATTAGCAGCTTCTTCTTCATCGACTAATTGATAATACTCCCACATGGCGTTATCAAGCAACTCCTGCACCCGTTGCTGCTCTTTCGCCAATTCGCCCAGTTTTAACCAATCGGCGCCATGCTTTTCCTCAAGTTGTTCGCTTTTGAGTCGGTCAATTTCGGCTTCGTGACTGGCAATCGTTTCCTCAAGCTCCTTGATGCGTCGCTTGCGCGCGGTCGCCAGATTCTTTAGCCGCCGTTCCTCTTTGTACGAGTCGCGCTTCTGCAAGCGTTCTCCGGCATAGCCGCCGTCTGACTGCGACTTCTTTCGCTCGACGTATTCCGAGTATTTGCCGCGCCAGTCGATGATCTTGGCATTTTCCAGAGAGAGTACGCGCGTCGCCACCGAATCGAGAAAGAAGCGGTCATGGCTGATAAAGAGTATTGTGCCGTCGAACTCGCGGAGGGCTTCTTCGAGAACTTCGCGGGAACCGATATCGAGATGGTTGGTCGGTTCATCGAGAATCAAGAAGTTCGCCGGCAATGCCAGAAGCCAGGCCAATGCGAGTTTCTTCTTCTCACCGCCGGAGAGCATCTTAACTTGTTTAAAGACGTCTTCGCCGAAAAACAAGAAGCGGGCGAGATGACTGCGAAGTTTGAATGCATCCCATTGCGGTTGGAGATTCCAGACAGTATCAAGTACCGTCTCTTCGGGATTGAGCATCGCCAGTTCCTGGTCGAAATATTCCATATCCACATTCTTACCTAATTCGATGCTGCCGTCCCGAATATCCAGTTCACCGATGATTGCCTTCACCAAGGTTGACTTGCCTGTGCCGTTGCGGCCAATCAGAGCCACGCGGTCGCCGCGCTCAATTTCGAATTCTACATCGGAAAACAGAACGCGGTCGCCATAGGCAAATGCCAGGTCTTCAACTTTGAGAATTGAGAGGTACGCTCGCCGCGAGGCCGCCATCTTGATGATTGCTTTCTTAGCATCGTGAGTTGGCGCCTGAATTCTTTCAACTTTGGCCAACGACTTGCGCCGCGACTGCGCTTGCTTCGTCTTTTGTCCGGCAATGTTGCGGACAATGAAATCTTCGATCCGTGCGATTTCTTCCTGCTGATGCAGATACTTCTTGAGAAGCAGTCGTCGCCTTTCTGCACGTTCGATGCAGTAAGCCGTGAAATTGCCGTGATAAAGCTCTAACTTCCCTTGTTCCAATTCGACGATTTTATTGACGACGTGATCCAAAAACACTCGGTCGTGCGAGACAACAATCAATGCGCCGTCGAAGGCCTGTAGATAATTCTCAAGCCAGATGGTCGACTCGATATCGAGGTGGTTGGTCGGCTCGTCGAGAAGCAACAGATCAGGAGAATGCAGTAGCACCTTCGCCAATGAGGCCCGATTTCGTTCCCCGCCGGAGAAGCTCGAAATGGGCCGATGAAAATCTTCCTCGCTGAATCCGAGGCCGATGAGAGTGTTCTTGATCGTGGTGTCGAGATTGTAACCGCCTCGGACTTCCCATTGGTGCTGGAGTTCGCCATACTTCTCCAAATCGGCAGCGCTGCCGTGGGCAATGACGGTCTCCATTTCTTCCATGGCGCTCTTGATCGCGAGCAGTTCCGAGTACGATTCGAGCATGGCCAGAAACAACGGATAATCTGATTCGATTTCGTCTTCCTGAGAGACGTAGCCGACTTTGATCTGTCTATGGAGCATGACTGTGCCGGAGTCGGGCAGTACGCGACCGAGGGCAATCTTGATGATGGTGGTCTTTCCGGTGCCGTTTGGACCGACAAGACCATACTTTTCACCCTTAACGACTTGGAGATCAACGCCCCTTAAAAGATGGTCGTCGTTATATTTCTTCTGAATCCCTGCCAGTTGTAGATAGATCAACCAGTGCTTACCTCCCCGGTGCGCGCGCTGTAGGCGACTGCCATTTCAATCAGCAGGAAGATAAAACCAAACAGCAGGAAAAGCTTCCACAATTCTGTGCCGAATCGTGCCGAGGCAATCGACTCGGCGGGATTGGACTCGTAATCGAGTAATATCACTTTGGTTCCTGCTATCTTTGCTCCGACCTGTTCAGCATCTGAAAAAGATGGTACTGATTCGTTGGGAGGAAAATTGACCGCAAAAACGTCAACAGTACGACCATCGCCGAGAATCTGATAGATGCCGGTCTGCTGAAGTCGCCCCAAATCAAAAACGACTGCACCGGCGCGAATAGCCGCCGAAACATTGGTCGTGTCGCCTTTCGGCGATACCAGCACAAACTGGCGAGCATCCTGCGGACCCAGTTCGCGGGTAATCTCATTGCCGGCAAGTAGTACTTCGCGCTGATTAAGCGGTTCTGATACCAGATACTCGATAGAACGATTCATCATAATGACCATCAGCGGCCTGAAAACGATGTCAGAATAAGTCTCATTCAGGCTAAATGTAAATAACAAAGCCCTCCCCTTCCCGATCGAGGCTTCGAGAATCGCCGGAGAATTATCCGAGAACCGCGCCAACACTGTCGATTTGGCTGACTCTTTGGTCTTGAAATGCCCGACAAATTCCGCTTGCGGAAGCTTGTCGGCGGTGAACTGTCGGTAGGGAGAGAACAAAGGATGCGCAAAGTCGAATTTGTTCAGCAGGTACTTGCCACTGGCTGTGCTCGCAACCGGTGGAGCTTCGAGAGCCTGAAGTCCAAAAAGCGGCGAGGTGATTCTCTCGGAGAAATCGGCGAAGTCCAGGTCCGGGCGCATCAGGAACAAGGCGGCACCGCCCGAATTGACATAGTTGATCAGCGAAGAAACGAGAGCCTGCGGCAGGCGACCCTTGAGATTGACGATTGCTGCATCGTATTCACGGAGGTTTATTGTGCTTGCCTGCAGCGCACCGAGGATAGTGACGCTCTTGGCGACATTTTCACTTTGCGACGGCGCCAGCGCATTACTTATGAAGTAAGCTTCCTGGTCATCGTCAGAAATCAGTGCAATCTTGCTGCCGGAAGGGATGCGCATGGCAAAATGTGAACGATTGTCGGGAAGCAGATCGTCATCGTCGATGGCAATATTGCCGTAAAGAAATCCAGCGTCGACCGGCGTGTAGTTGAAAGCGACCTTTCCCGAACCGGATGGCGGAATGGACAAGTCGGTCTGCGCAACCTTATGATCGTTTACCTCAAGCGATACCAGCACTTCTGCCGGAGTGTCGGTCTTCTGATTGCGAATCTCGCCGTGGAGAGTAAAGGCCCGTCCAGTGGTGATAATCTGATTGGGAAATGTGACTTTTTCCGCTTCAACATTGTCCACTTCATCGACGGAGGTCGATGTGACAAAGAGTTTGACATCCATGCGCTCGGTCTCAAAGAGCCCAAATTCGAAGTTGCGCCAGGCATCGCCTTGAAAGTCGCTGATGAGATAAACCTCCAGATTGGGATCGGTGGCTTCCTTGAGTAAAGCAAATGCACGCGTAAATCCGGTCGCAGGGAGCGCTTCGGCGCTTGAGGGAACCATTGTCTTGAGAACTTCTTTCAAACGATCAAAGTCAGATGTTGGTTCGCCGGAATCATAAAGAATGGTTGAGGCGAATCCGATGATGACGACTTTTTCCTTTTCGGTGAAGTTACCCAGAATCGCTTCCGCCTTCTCGATTCCCCGCTCAAAGAAACTGCCGGAGTTTGTCTCCGACGAGGACGATCCGGAGACATCAAGAAGCATTACTGCAGTGGTCGTTGTCTTCCCGCCCAGCGCCGGCAGGTATCCACCTTCAGTGGTCGGGCGCGCAAATGCAAAGGCAATTGCCAACAGCGCCAGTGTACGCAAGATCAAAAGCAAGATTTGCCGGATCTTGACCTGCCGCATGCGCGTCTTCTGAAGGCTCATCAGGTACTTGACTGTCGAGAACTCGATGACCTTGACTCGTTGCTTGTTGAATAAGTGGAGCAGCAGCGGGATGGAAGCTGCGGCGGCGAAGAGAAGCAGGAATGGATTTATGAAGTTCATTTAAGCCTTAGTATCGAGTCTGGTTCGTAAGGAGTATACGCTTGACGCGGCACATTAGTTCTGGTAAGGAGTCTTAAGATATTTTCGTGCCTGCTGTTTCTCCAGGTATCCCGTGGGCAGGTCCAGAACCTGTTGATACTGAGCCACCGCCGCCTTGCGATCCTTTTGAAGGTCCAGTAATTCACCTTTGGCAAGCAGGATTTGCCCGACATAGAACATCCGTTCTTCGAGGAATAAGGCCAGATCCAGTTCCTTTTCTGCCAGATCAGGCGCCTTGAGACGAAGTGCCGCCTTACCGACACGCAAGTGATGCAGCGAATTGTCCGAAAAAGCCCCCGTCAGGAGCTTGGCGTTATCGAGGGCACGCTGGTAACACGCGTTGGAAGAATCAGGTTGCTTCAAAACGGCATGAATGTCTCCGAGCACGAGATCGTAGTCGACGGCGAAGGCGGGATTCTTTGCCATTTTCCGCGCCTGCTGCATGATTTCAAGCGCCTTCGGATACTCGCCCTTGCTGGCTGCTATCAGGCCCAGCTTGTAATAAACAGTATGCAGAGAAGTGTCGGCTTTTTCGAAGCCCTCGTAGATTCTCCTTGCACTATCTACTTTTCCCATGGCCAGCAACATATTCGCGTAGAAGATGCGCGCTTGATATGCCTTCGTCGAGTCGCGCAACAACGGTTGAAGTGCCTTTCCTGCCCGTTCGAAATCGCCGTATGTGTAGTACAAGCTGGAGAGAGTTTGCGCCGACCAAAGACTGTCGACACCCTCGCTCTGTGCCTTTTCGGCATAGACCAGCATCTCTGGATACTGCAGGAAGATCTGCGCCCTGGAACTGTAGTAGCTCAGCGGACCGGACGCCAACTTCAAGGTATCCAGATACGCATGCCATTCGGAGACAACATCAGACATTGCCTGACCATAGACCTGTGCAAAGGTCTCCTTCAGCGTGAGATCAGTCGCACTCTGATACCATTCTAAGACTTTGCTGCGGCCGCGGGTATTGAAGACATAATTAATAAATGACCCGGCAGCAGGGGCCGAGATGTCTCGGTCAACAGCGCGGAACTTACCGCTTTCACCCCAAGTGGTGATGTCAGGCAGGCGTTTGTCTTTGTAGTCATCGCGAGTCCAGACTTCGCAATACTCCATGCTGGAAGCTGCGCCTTCGAGAAGGAAGGCCGGAGCATAGCCGAAAACGCGCATCAAACGCATCATATACACGACTTCGGGCTGCAAGGCATTGACGCCGTGGCCATAATGCGCGAAAACGTTGTGACGCGCGTAATCATAGCCATTGTCCCAGCGCTGATCCCAACCGATATCGGGCAGCGCGCATGGACAGATGTAAAAATTCGTTTTCGTCCGGTCAGAGATGTGGAAGCGCTCGACTAGACCATCGTAGTCTTTTTCGAAAGCGTCGCGAATGGCGTTCCAGTGATAATCGCCGAGTGAACCTCTGACAAAGTGGAAATCAAAGTCGCCCGACGGATCATGACTGAAACTGCTGTCGCCGAATGCGTATTCGCAATTATTTGTTCCCGTTCCGAGCGAGTCAAAGGTTAGTCGAATACGATAAACTGAATTGCCGCGGACAAGCGCCGAATCATGGAAGATCGACGCTCCCTTGAATAGGATGTCGGTGTTGAAGAAGTTCCGGCTTGGCGAAGCGAGACAGTTGACTTGGGATTCAACTTTAACGACTGTGTCGCGTACCTGGACGGCAGAGAGCCGGTAGCTGAAATTGCCCATGCTGAACTGGTAAGTCGAGTCGAGCGGCGCAGCATAACTACGGCTGTCGACAACCTCCCAGGGCTGCTCCCCCAGCTTCTCCATAAAATCACAGGTAAAGTTGAATGACTTCTCGACGGCAGACAATTGAGGGGACAGAAGCGCGATGGTTATGAACACCGCAATTAGAATGGACTTCAAACAGTACCCTCAATTCTCTGTTTCTGCAGGTCGATCACTTTGTTTCCAGCCAATACCGGCACGACATTGACAGTGTCGACCGCTGCCGCGGTCACGATGTCAGCTCCGAAACCCAGTTCTTTCAGGTAGCGGGCGTGGTCCGCGCGGCCGATAACCGCTTCAATCGAATTATCTCGATTCTTATACAACATCTGCGCAACTTGCGCCGCATCATTATCGACCGAGTATTTCCCGGAGCCAACCAGCAGATCAATCAAGGCTCCGCCGCAGAAAGTGTCCTCAAGCGAGAAATTCCCCTGTCTACCGGCACAGACGACGGCGACGTCCTTTTGTGCATTCAAAATCGTCTCCGCAATCATAGACAGATTCACAAAGCCGCCCACCAAAGTTTGCGCCGCGGCGGCACATTTCAAGATGGCACGCGATCCGTTGGTGGAGGCGAATATCAACACCTTTTCCCGCACTATTTCTTCTGTGTATTCAGAAGGTGAATTACCCAGATCAAAGCCTTCGACCTTTAGCCCCTCGCGTTCCCCGCAAAGAAGCACCTTACCCTTGTCGAGATTAGCGCGCATTGCCGCGGCATCGCCGGTTGAACCGACCGGCACAATCTCGCGGCAACCGTTTTGGACAGCGGTGCAAATCGAGGTTGATGCGCGCAGGACATCGATCACCACTGCGATCCGGCCGCGGATTTTCGCGTCGGTCACTGGCGCTGGACTAAAATATAACTTCACGATCATTTTCTTACTTGTGACTTCCGTCCTTATAAAATCCGCCCTTGACCACCTCTGCCTGGACACGTTTGCCGCGCACATCGATATCGACGATCTCGCCGACCTTGCCGAATTCGCGCGCCACGTAACCGAACGCAATTCCCTGTTCGAGTGAAGGGCTAAAACATCCGGAGGTAACTGTCCCCACGTTTTTATCACCGACAAATATTGAATAACCGTGACGCGGAATCGCCTTGTCTTTGAGAACCAACGATTGCATCCGGCGCGGCGGCTTACCTTCTTTCATATCCACAATTGGTTTGCGACCGACAAATTCGCCCTTTTCCGGTTTGCAGATCCATCCCAGGCCAGCTTCAATTGGATTTGTCGTTTGGTCTATGTCGTTGCCGTACAACATGTAACGCATTTCCAAGCGCAGGCTATCGCGGGCGCCAAGGCCGATGGGCTCGATTTCGAATTCCTTGCCGGCTTCGAGTGTCTGTTCCCACAAGTTGACTGCAATGGATGGGTCGCAATAGATCTCGAATCCATCCTCGCCGGTATAGCCGGTGCGGCTGAAGAGAGTGTCCTTTCCGCAGAATACCGTTCGTCCAGATTCGTAATAGCCGATCTTGTCCCAATCGAATTTGGCGATCTTGCGAATAACCTGTTCGGCCTTGGGACCCTGAATTGCCAGCAATCCGATCTCATCAGAACGGTTGACTAGTTCGACACCTTTTGGCTTGTGCTCCATCAGCCAGGCAAAGTCTTTGTCAAGATTGGCCGCGTTGACCACCAGCATGTATTCATCCGGCAGGCGGTACACCAGAAGATCATCAACAATCCCACCGTGCGGATAACACATGGCAGAATATTGTACCTGATTCATCTTCAGCGCGGAGGCGTCGTTTGTCGTCACGCCCTGGATAAACTCCAATGCCCCGGCTCCGCGAACAAAAAACTCACCCATATGGGAGAGGTCGAAAGCACCGACACTTTGACGAACCTTAAGATGTTCCTGATTGATTGAACGATACTGGATCGGCATCAAATAACCGGCAAACTCGACCATTTTGCCGCCGGCCTTTTCGTTACACTCGGTAAACGGGGTCTTCTTTATCTGACTCATGGAATGCAAACTCAACTTTCTAAGTAGTAATACTTACTCGTTATATTACACGGTAGAAAGCCAAGGTCAATCGGTTTTTCGGAATTCGAATGCAGTCGTGAGACATATGAAGTAAACTCACAATTTTGTGGATTGAATTCAATCAAACGAGGTACTTTGATTCGTAATTGTGGTCGATGAGCAATTTCTCGCAGAGATTCTCGGGTTAAGTGGGAACACTTTTTCCCTTTTCCGAGTATTGGTGGTTTTACCTCGCCTTTACCGGTTTTGTGCTCGTATTGCTTGCGCTTGACCTCGGGGTTTTTCATCGCAAGGCGCATGCAGTTTCCAACAAAGAGGCAGTGACTTGGAGCATCATCTGGGTCGCGCTGGCGTTGCTTTTCAATCTTTTCATTTATAAGTATTCCGCTCATGCGTTTGCCGACAATCCGCGACTCATGGCTATTTCCGGATTCGACGCCGAACAAGCGGCACGCGCTGTCGGATTGGAGTTTTTAACTGGATTCATTGTCGAAAAGTCGCTGGCCGTCGACAATATTTTCGTTTTTGTGCTGATCTTCAATTACCTTGCCATCCCCTTGGCGTACCAGCACCGCGTTCTCTTTTATGGGATAATTGGGGCGTTGATATTTCGAGCTATCTTCATTGCGATGGGATCGGTACTGCTTGAGTACCACATTGTGGTCTACATCTTCGGCGCGTTCCTGATTCTGACCGGTATCAAGATGATGTTCACGCCTGATAAGGGTATCGAACCGGATAAGAACCCGCTTGTTCGTTTGTTGCGCAGATTCTTTCCAGTTACACCTTCTGTCGAAGGCGAGAAGTTCTTCATCAAAAAGGAACTGCGCTGGTACGCCACGCCATTGATGGTAGCGTTGGTGCTCGTGGAATTCTCGGATATTATCTTCGCCGTGGACTCGGTGCCGGCAATTTTCGCCATCACTAAGGAGCCATTGATCGTCTTCACATCCAACGTCTTCGCGATTCTAGGTCTGCGTGCTCTCTATTTCCTGCTGGCGAATATTGTCAACCGATTCCACCTGCTCAAGTTCGGATTAGCTTTGGTGTTGATCTTTGTCGGCCTCAAAATGGTCTGGCTCAACAATGCCTATGACGGCAAGTTCCCGATTTTGTGGTCCTTGGGAATTATCGTCGGAATTATCGCGATTTCGGTGATCTTATCCTGGAAGTATCCCAAGAAAGAGCCTTCGCACTAGGCCGCGTCGTAAGCCTTCTTCAACCAGCCGATCAGTTCCTTGGTAACATCGCCCGCTGTTTCAATGCGGACACGGTGGCTGACCATACTGTTGAATGAGCCAGAGGCTTCCAGCTTGCCGCCCGGTTCTACGCCTTTAAGGTTGATGCCGATGTCAATTCGCGATTTTGTGGTGGGTTGTATCAAACCGAATTGCTTTGAGCGGCGAAGCGAGACATAAGTTTTCTTCGGTGAGATTTCGACATCGCTGCCAAATGCCGATACAGCTTTCACCAGTTGGTCATATAATGGACGCAATCCCGCCTTCTCGCCCGAATATTGGGCAGCCACCAGATCATCCTTTTCGACAGCGTTTTCCCCGACCAGTCCGGCGGCAGAATGGGCGACGAGATTGGCGTAACCGTGGCCAAGCTCATGCTTTTCTTTCAGTTCCTTGACGATCTGACCGTGTTTGACATCGCCCAATGCTTTGGCAATTTTGACCCATTCAGCAAGAGTCTTGCCGGTCTTCTCTTCTAGATTCTTGATCATTGTCGCAGTTGCGGCATCAACTTTGTCAGCCATTGTTGTCTCTCCTTTATTCGTCTGGCGTTGTCGTGATTTCTTACAATACCCGACAGTCTGTAAGTGTCGATTGACTCCACTCACTATTACGCAATCAGGCGGAGGTCTTTAACACTGCAAGGGGCAAAGAGCGGAAAATTAAGGCGGGTCGAAATCGAGAGCTGATCATCTATCGAGCGTGGCCATCAAGATGAGCTTCGAGACGTTTCAGAAGCTCGGAATGATGCTTGAGATCAGCAGTCGGTCGTGCCGGATTCCCAGCGACTACGCTACCATCAGGAAGTGACTTCAAGACTACTGCACCCATTCCCACAACACAATCGTCTCCGATAGAGATGCGATCAATTATTGCGCAGTTCGGACCAAGCCAACTCCGCTTGCCAACTCTAACACTACCTGAAACTTCAGCGCAGGCGACTACCATGGCGTCTTCTTCGATAATGACGTTGTGGGCGATATGAACGTGATCATCGATTTTGGCGTAATCCTTGATGATAGTCGGCTCAATTGTGCCGGAGCAAACAGTGGTAAATGATCCGACTTCGCAATGATCTCCTATGACAACACCACCAAGATGTGGCAAACGCAGCGGGCGTTTGCCCGGCGACAAAGCATATCCATAGCCCCACCCGCCGACGACGCAGTTCTCCTTAATGACGCTGTTTCGCCCGACTGTGACATTCGGTCCAAGGCGGGCTCCGGTCATCACGTAGGCTCCGGCTTCAAGTCGCGAATTAGACCCTATGGAAGCACCTGATTCGACGGTCGCACTTGAGTCGATCATGACATTTGAGCCGATATAGGCGTGACGAACCTCGTCATAAACAAGCCGCCCGCGCAGGTCCGTTGTCGTTACAACGGCATCCAGAATTTCAGCGAAACGATAGCGCGGATTGTCTGAAAGTATGATCCCATTTCTCTTGGCGATGGCTGCCGACTGTTCGCGCAGTTTAGCGGGCAGAATCGCCACACAGCCGCTCACGGCCGCCAAGGTGCTCAATGTGTCGCTATTGGGATCTGAAGCAAAGATCAGCGAATTGTCTGCCGGCCGACTTGCCGCCGAGATTCGATCGATCGAATGTTCGCAGTTGCCTTCGAGATCGAGAAGCCGGTTGAGGTGATTGTTCAGTTGCTGCCAGTCAATCATGTTGAGACTCCATTTAAAGGATTGGATCCTCAAGTTCGATGTGATCGCGATACCACCAGATGGGATGGATCAGTATTTGCAGGCGCGGAAAAGCATCCAGGTAGTTGCAGGGGCAACCCTCACGCCAGATGCCGCTGGAATCGGAAATGTATTTGATGTCGCGCTGAAAGCGTTCATCAAAGGTGCAAAGCATATCGTGGCTGGTTCGCAGGACATTGAGATGACGATGGATCTCGTCGGTATTGGTCGAGCCGGTCGTTCTGTGCGGTGAGAAGACGCGCACCGGCTGTTCGAGAATATCCTCGAGGATACGTCTCTCGCGGGCAAAAACCTCCATGCTGTCATCGCCGAAAACCTTGGCAAGATCGTAGAATTCCGTGTGAAGTCCTATTTCGTGCCCGGCCGCCATGATCTCCCGGAGCGCTTTGAGACCGGGGAAAGAAAAGCAATTGTAATAGCGGCTGTGCAAGCGCACGAAGTAAGTCGATTTCACTCCTAACTCCTTTTCCCAATTCGCCATGGCGAGTGCTTTATCGAGTGATCGATCGACATCATGGCGCAGGTAAATGAAGCGCTCGGTCACTGGCTTATCGGTAAAGTAGAGGAACTCGTAACCGTTGAGTTGAAGTTGTCTCACGATATAGCCGTAGTGATCGAAGGAGAACCCACATTGGACCTCTGAGTCTAGTGCTGTTTCAGCTAGAGGAAGTCTGTCCGGCGAAGGGGTAGCGCTCATGGAATTGAAGTAGTGGCCCCACCACAAAACAGTCAACAAAAACTGCCGGACGCGCCAAGACGGCAGGCTCCGAGATGCGATTGACAAGTGCAACATACCATCACGATCTTAGTATAAATAGGTCGAACATGACAAATTGACGATTAGGAGGATTTCATGTCAATCAGCGCTGCAATCTTACCGGAATTTGACCACGAAATGGCGACGACGCGCAAGACTCTGGAGCGGGTCCCGGACGCCTTATTCGACTGGAAACCCCATGCTAAGTCGTACACGATGGGTGCATTGGCCGGACACCTTTCGAATATTCCGGCCTGGACCAAATCGACGTTGGAGCAAGATTCACTCGATTTTGCGCCTAATGGCGTACCACTCAAGCAAGAGGCACCCAAAAACACTGTTGAGATACTGAAGAACTTTGATGCGAATGTCGCCGCTGCGCACGCCGCAATAGCCAAAACCAGCGATGCCGTCTTCGCCGAAACCTGGACATTGCTGGCAAATGGGCAGAAGATCTTTGCGCAGCCCAAAGCGGGTGTGTTGCGCGGGTTCATTATCAGCCATTTGATTCACCATCGCGCTCAACTGGGGGTCTATTTGCGGCTGAATGATATCCCCCATCCGTCAATGTATGGTCCGTCGGCCGATGAGATGATGTAGCCGTTCCCGTTAATCAATTGGCCGTCAGGCGTGGACGACTGACGGCCACGAAGAGAAGGCAGGTTTCGCGAGGGATCTGCCTTTGTTGTTGGTGATGAGTAAGTCGGAACACGCAAAAGTACCGGGATATTTAGCTTGACCTCAACCGTATAAAGGATATCATAGACCTATCTAATCAACAACTTGCAGTTCACAATCTTTTGGCCAAGATAACCCCGTTTGTCCCTGAATGGGAGAGATCCTTCGAAAGGAGATTTCGTATGTTGGGTAGAGTAGCCATTTTCGCTTACGGCGTGATTGCCTACCTGGTCTTCTTCTTTGCGTTCCTTTACGCCATCGGTTTTGTCGGCGGCATTGTCGTTCCGAAGACCATTGACTCGGGTGAGCCCACGTCAACGGTGACAGCGATTCTCATCAATGCGCTGCTGCTTGGGCTATTCGCAGTTCAACACAGCATTATGGCGCGGCCATGGTTTAAGCGCATCTGGACCAAGATCATCCCGGCAGCCGCCGAGCGCAGCACATTCGTGCTCCTTGCCAGTTTGTTATTGCTGTTGATGTATTGGCAGTGGCGTCCCCTGCCGGAGATCGTGTGGCAGGTTCAGAATGAGGCGGTGACGATGATCCTGCAAGCTCTCTTCTGGCTGGGCTGGGGGATTGTGCTCATTTCGACGTTTATCATTAATCACTTTGATCTTTTCGGACTGCGTCAAATATGGTTAAACTGGCGCGGTGAGCCGTACACCTTTCTGCCGTTCAAGGTCACGGCGTTCTATCGCGTAGTGCGACATCCCATCATGCTGGGATTCATCGTTGCATTCTGGGCGGCGCCGACGATGAGCCAGGGGCGTCTTCTGTTCGCGATTGCGACGACGGCGTACATCCTTCTGGCACTGCAATTCGAAGAGCGCGATCTCGTCCATTATCACGGCGAGCGGTATGCGGCTTACAAGAGCAAGGTGCCGATGATTGTGCCGCTGCCGAAGCTGGCTGAGAAGCAGTTGCCGGATGTTGCGGCGGAGAGGGAGTAGTTACGCCACAGCATCGACGGTTGAAATCAGCCGAGGATGAAAATCGAAGAAGCCCGCCAGGCGATGATGACTGGCGGGCATTTTGATTTCTAAGCTATCCATTGGTGTCAAAAAAAGGCAGGTCTCTGGGAGACCTGCCCTACTAAACTGCCCAGTGGAACTATTTCGTACTTACTTCTCTCAGATTCTGTTTCTCCCCTACTTTTCGCTCGTACTTGCGGAACCAGGTTATTGTCTTTTCATCCAATGGTATTCCTCCCATAAGCTTGTTAGTGAGAGAAATAAACTCGAATAGCTTGCCCCTGCCAAGGCAGGGACCAAAAATCTCCACATCACCGTCTGACTTCGCGATTGCTAATCTGAAGTAGAGCAGTTTTAAAAATTCTGCCTGCAATCCTTGAATAGACTCATATGGAACAAACACTTCTTCTGTTCCCAAGTGCTGCACTCGCACAATCACCAGTCCTTCACGATAGACTTTCAGTCGCGTACGCGCCATGCGATTGACGGTCCAGAGAATAAGAATTGCAGCGGTAATACGCCAGACAGCTCGGCCTCCAAGTTCCCCGCCTTTTAAGTATACCAGAACCGATGCAACCAAAATTGTGACTGCCATCACAATGAAGACAATCGCGAACCATAGTGGTGCCGGCCTCAATGTCCAGATCGGAGGTCCCAACGTCCGAATTTTGAAATCTTGTGACTGATGCATTTAGTTTCTCCTTTGTCACAATCTGAGGAATGTGTACAAGGATGTCAAGTTATAAAGGAACTTCCGGGTGCGGAGAGGCCGGCGTTAACAGGTGTTCGACTGAAGTCGAACACACAGAGATTGGGGAAATTGAAAGGCAGGTCTCTTGGAGACCTGCCCTACTGAACTGGACGCCTTCGGCAGCCGCTTTCGCGGGAATGACAGGAAATTTGAACCTACTTCGCGGCCGCCTTGGTGTAGTTCAACTGGCCACCGGCGAGAAGGATATCGATCTGGCGCGGAGACAAATCAAACTGGGCTTCGAAAGAGTAGCCTTGCGTGACATTCTTGACGGTCAAGCGATTGCCGGCTTTGAGAGCCTTGCGGACATCGGTGATCTCAAGAACGTCCTCCTGCTTGATCTTGTCATAGTCGGCCGGATTGACAAAGGTCATCGGCAGGATACCGAAATTGACGAGATTGGTCTTATGAATGCGTGCAAAGCTCTTGGCGATCACGAACTGCATACCGAGATACATCGGAGCCAGTGCGGCGTGTTCACGCGATGAACCCTGACCATAGTTTTCGCCGCCGATAATTGTGAAGGTACCGGCCTCCTTGGCGCGCTTGGCGAATTCCTTGTCTACCTGGAAGAATACAAACTCCGAGATCGCCGGAATATTTGAGCGCAGCGGGAGAACCTTGGCGCCGGCCGGCATGATGTGGTCGGTCGTGATGTTGTCGCCGAGCTTGAGCAGAGCCTTGCCGCCAATCTTGTCGGTGATTGCCGTGCGCAACGGCAGCGCTTTGATATTGGGTCCGCGCAGGATTTCCGGACGGTCGCCGTTCTTGGCTGGAGCCAAAACGCCGCGGTCGTCGATATAGAACTTCGGCGGCAGATTCAGCTTGGGCTGGGGGCCGAGGTCGCGCGGATCGGTAATGACGCCCTTGAGCGCGGTGGCAGCGCAGGTTTCCGGCGAAGCGAGGTAGACGTAGGAATCCTTGGTGCCGGAGCGGCCTTCGAAGTTGCGATTAAATGAACGAACCGACTTTGCTCCGGATGCCGGTGCCTGACCCATGCCGATGCAGGGACCGCAGGCGGATTCGAGAATACGCGCGCCGGATTGGATAACCTTGGCGAGCGCGCCGGAGGTAGCGACCATTGTGTAAACCTGCTTGGAGCCGGGGGTTACTGTAAGGTCGAGTTCCGGATAGACCTGCTTGCCGTCAAGGATAGCGGCGGTGATTTCCAGATCGTAAAGCGAGGAGTTCGTGCAGGAACCGATGCAAACCTGCTGGACCTTGGTGCCCGCGACCTGACGGACGGGAACCACGTTGTCCGGCGAATGCGGTTGGGCAATCAGCGGCTCGAGTTTGTTGAGATCGATTTCGATTACCTTGTCATAGGTCGCGCCCGGATCGGCTGCGAGCGGCTTCCAATCCTTTTCCCGGCCTTGTGCGGCGAGATACTCTCTGGTGTTCTCGTCGGACGGGAAAATCGAACAGGTTGCTCCCAGTTCGGCGCCCATGTTGGTGATGGTAGAACGCTGGGTGAGGGTCAGTGACTTGACACCTTCGCCGTGATATTCGATGACGTTACCAACACCGCCCTTCACGGTAAGGATACGAAGCACTTCAAGGATGACGTCTTTGCCCGAAACCCACGGTTGGAGTTTGCCGGTAAGATGAACACCAACAACGCGCGGACACGGCAGATAGAATGCGCCGCCGCCCATCGCTACCGCGACATCCAGGCCACCGGCTCCCATGGCGATCATGGCAAGTGCGCCGTTGGTAGGAGTGTGCGAATCGGAGCCGAGCAGGGTCAAGCCCGGCTTCCCGAAGCGTTCGAGGTGAACCTGATGACAGATGCCGTTGCCGGGTTTAGAGAAAAAGATCCCGTAGTTCGCTGCGACCGACTGTAGATAGCGGTGGTCATCGGCGTTCTCGAAACCGGCCTGGAGCATATTGTGATCGACATACGAGACCGAGATTTGCGTCTTGACGCGATCGAGTCCCAACGCTTCAAATTGCAGGTAGGCCATCGTGCCGGTGGCGTCCTGCGTGAGGGTTTGATCGATGCGAATTCCGATTTCCGTACCGACCTTGAGTTCACCATCAACGAGGTGTTCTTTCAAGATTTTATGGGTAAGATTATCAGCCACTGAAGTCCTCCGTGGGAAAAAACAAGCACTATCTTGTCGTATATAAATACTTATTTCGCCCTTGGGTCAATGGATTTTAGTTGGGAAATTGTTGACTTAAACCGTACCAAACCAGAACGAAGTTAATCAATCGAATCTGCTGCCGACAAGTAACGTATGATTGTGTCTATCATTGCCTTCCAAGGCGACCGGGGTTCGTTCTCTGAAGAGGCGGCCCGCAAGTTTTTCGGTGTTGAAATCACACCGGCGCCGACGCAGACTTTTCCCGAAGTGTTCGCTGCCGTCGAAACTGGCCTGGCAACGCATGGCGTCATACCAGTCGAGAACTCATTGGTGGGAAGTATCCACCAGAACTTCGATCTATTGCTGCGACACAATCTGAAGATTGTTGGCGAGCAAAACCAGCGGATTGTGCATCACTTGATTGTCAATCCGGGAGTTAAGATCGAGGAGCTGACCTCGATCCACTCGCATCCCGTGGCGCTTGATCAATGCAAGGATTTCCTCAGAAAGCATGATCGGGCGCAAGCGATAGTCGAGTATGATACCGCCGGATCGGTGCGACTTATTAAGGAAAAGAAGATGCTCACTGCCAGTGCAATTGCAGGTTCATATGCCGCCGAGTTGTACGAGATGGAAATTGTGGCGTCGGCGATTCAGGATGAGCCGGACAACTATACGCGGTTTTTGGTCTTAGCCAAGAATCCGGCAGAGCGATCCGGTCGCAGCAAAACCTCGATTGTCTTTGCGCTGAAAAATATCCCCGGCGTCCTGTTCAAGGCGCTGTCGGTGTTTGCGCTGCGCGACCTGGACTTGACCAAGATCGAGTCGCGGCCACTGCGGAAAAAGGCGTGGGAATACTACTTCTATCTCGACTTCATCGGCCACATCGATGATGAAGCCGCCAAGAATGCGATTGCCCATCTGCGGGAGATCACGACGTTCTTGAAGATTCTCGGTTCGTATCCGATGTCGGAGTAAACGAGGCGCCTTACCACGCGCTCGGTATTCTTCCCTCTCCGAGATGAAGAGGGAAAGAAGCAAGACCGCGTAAATGTCGTAATCAATTACATCGAAGCGCTGGGATCAGGCTGCATAACGCCGAAGATATTGCCTTCGGTATCCTTGAAATAAGCTAGCCAGCCGACGCCGGGTATCGGCATTTTGGGGACGACAATCGTACCGCCAGCTTTGGTGATTTGCTCGATTGATTTGTCTATCGATTCGATACCGATGGTATTGTACACATTGCCCATCGGGTCGCGGCGCTTCATCATGCCGCCATCAATTCCGGGACAGCTGGTATCGCCGGTCGAAATCAGCCAATAGTCCATCGGACCTTCCCACTTATTGAATTTCCAGCCAAAGACATCGGTATAGAACTTGCTCGCGCGATTGGGGTCATCAACGTGGATTTCGAAATGTACGACACGTGACATGGACGGCTCTCCTGCTTCGGTTTATAGTTAATATGGATTTACTTAGTTCAATCTTGTGAGACTGGCGCGAATCCGTCAATCACATTTTCAGACGACGGACTTCGCCTTTTGTTTAGAAGCTATTGTGACGGCGCCTAGGTGAGTATCGCCTTGCTTTCCGGATTGAAGAGCACCCAGAAGGCGTAGACGCCAAGTGCCGTACCCAGCGGCGGATTGATCACGTTGAAAACCGCCATAATCAAAACGACGACCCGCCCCCATTGCGTTCTGCGCAGCAGACCCCAGCCCCCGATAATCTCGGGGATTCCGGTCAGGAAGCAGAACGCGCCGACTGCTATGCCGATGATTGACAATACGGCTAGGGCTTCCTCATTACCGGTAAGCAAACCGCCGCCGAGGAACAAGCCAAAGATGATCACTCCAAACACGATGGACAGGATTCCCCAGATGATGAAGAGAATCCCCAGCAAACGAACATGATTTTCCAATTTCACTCCTCCACTCAACAAGCCGGTATGCGGCCCACTCTCATAAAGACGGGCATTTCAGCGGCAAGTTGCACGATAGTTTTGATCTTAAGTCGCGTTTCTCCGCTTGTATCCCAACATAGATTTATTGAATATTATTTCCAACCGCAGCCTGTGTGTGGCTGTTCAACAAATACCCGGGTAGTTCGTAATACCAGGGCGCCTTGCGGCGTCGGAAGCTTGATCATTCAGAAAGGAACTCGCGATGAAGAACTTCGTGTTCGCGCTGATGATATTTGTTATGGGAGAGAGTCTTATTATGACAACTTGGGCAATGACACCCCAGGAAGCTGCGAAGCAGATTGCCGAGACCGAGTTGGCGTTTGCAAAAAAAGCATCTGACACAACCATGGCCATTGCATTTCTGGAGTATCTTCACGATGAGGCGGTGGTCTTTCGTCCCGAGCCTGTCAACGGTAAACTCTGGTACTCCAGCAGACCGCCAAGTTCGGCGCAGTTGAAATGGTGGCCGATTTATGTTATTGCCTCATCCACCGGAGATATGGGACTCTCGACCGGACCATATGAATTCCGGACTGAAAACTCCGACACGGTACCGGTTTACCACGGTCACTTCGTCTCAATCTGGAAGCGGCAGGCTGACGGCAAATACAAGGTGATGGCTGATCTGGGCAATAGTCACGACAAACCGGAAGTAAGAATCACTGAGGTAACGATCGGCAATGCAAGCTCGACAGCAGCTTCAAAGAAGTCTGGATTAGCGATTCCGTCTTCCGAAGAGACGCTAGTCCAGGCAGAGTCATTGTACACCGCAACCTCATCAACAGAAGGGGCGCTGGCGGGATTTGAGAGATATTTCGGCGACGAAGTGCGGGTTTATCGCGATGGTGATTATCCCTTTATCGGCAAGGCGAGTGCGGTATCGATGTATCGTGACTCAAGCCTGTTGATATCCTCGCAGACGACATTTAGCAGCGTTTCCCAAGGCGATGACTTCGGATACACCTACGGCATTACCCGGCAATGGAACCGGAAGAACTCGCCAACAACTGGTGTGAAGTTGAGCTACCTGCGCGTATGGCGACGCGATTTCGACGGTCATTGGAAGGTCGCACTGGATATTGCTTTACCGATGTCCAATTGATTGCCGGAACCTTTGCCCCGACTCGTTCGTTTCATCCTAAAGTATGAAACGCGAGCGACTCCTTCTGTTTACACTGGCGGCGATCAACTTCACGCACATCGTCGACTTCATGATAATGATGCCACTTGGCCCGCAGTTGATGCGGCTGTTCGATATTTCCCCGCAGCAGTTTTCGGCACTGGTATCCACCTATACGTTTAGCGCCGGCGTGTCGAGCTTCATTGGCGCATTTGTGTTGGATCGCTTCGACCGTAAAAAAGCACTTGCCATCGCCTACGTTGGATTTGTCGTCGGCACTTTTGCTTGTGCGCTCGCCCCGAACTACCAGCTGCTCTTGTCAGCACGAATCGTCACCGGCGCATTCGGCGGAATATTGTCAGCTTTGATTTTGTCAATCGTTGGCGATGTCATCCCGGAATTTCGGCGGGCTACAGCTATCGGAATTGTGATGGGCGCGTTCTCGGTTGCTTCAGTAGTCGGTGTACCGTTCGGGCTGTTCATTGCGAATCAGTATTCGTGGCATGCGCCGTTTGTTTTCCTGGGGATTCTCAGCTCGGCGGTATTATGCTTGATCTCCATTGCAGTCCCGCACTTGCGTTCGCACATGGTACGCGACGTGCCTCACCCCAGTCCAATCAAGGTACTAACCAATTTGGCACGAAACAGCAATCAGTTGTCGGCACTGTGGTTCACCATCATGCTGGTCTTGGGCCACTTCTCCATCATTCCGTTTTTGAGCCCTTATATGGTGGCTAACGTCGGATTCAGCGAGTCTGACTTGACGTACATCTACCTGCTGGGCGGGGCCGTGACGATTTTCACTTCGCCAATGATCGGCAGGCTGGCGGATCGAATCGGCAAACCGCGCGTGTTTATGATGTTTGCGCTGTTGACGCTGATACCGGTGTTTACACTGACAAACTTGCCAAAGACGGCCTTGCCGCTGGCTCTTATGGTTACGACCATTTTCTTTGTGACTTCCAGCGGGCGCTGGGTGCCGGCGACGACGATGATTACCTCGACAGTGACCCCGCAGAGTCGCGGAAGTTTTATGAGCATCAATTCGTCGGTACAACAGATTACCGCCGGAATAGCGGCCTCAATTGCGGGTGTGATCGTCACTAAGGACGCGTCGGGCGCACTGGTAAATTATCAGTTCGTCGGTTACTTGGCAATTGGTGTGTCCTTGATCGGGATATTAGTGTCGCGAAGGTTGCGGACAGTCAGTTAGGCTGTGTGGAGAATTCGATCAACCGTCCGTCCGCTTCAGAATCATCACACCAATCGTGAAGCCGATCGCCCCGATTGCAAGCAGGATGCCGAGCGGTTGCAGTAACTCGGCAAAACCAAAACCGCGCCAGATGGCGCCTTCGGCCGCAAGCACGCTCCACTTGACTGGACTGAAGTGACTGACGGATACCATCCAGGAGGGCATCATCATCAGCGGCACCATTCCGCCTCCGGTCATGGAGAAGATCATGAAGAGTCCCCAGCCTGTGCCCGAAACGGATGCTTCAGTCTTTCCGAGTACGCTCATCATCATCATCAGACCGACAAAGCAGAATGACGCACACAGGACCGCCGCCAGCAGACCGATCGGTGAGGCGACGTTGACCTTAAAAATCAGTACGCCGATCAGCAGCAACATCAGACAGGTGATCGAATTAGCGATGAAGCAGGCCAGTCCTTTACCGGCAAGAATTTGGAAGCGCGATATCGGTGCAAGACGAAGGCGCATGAATGTGCCCCGAGTGCGCTCAACAACAATTGAAAGCGCGAAGGAAGCGGCACATCCGATCAGCGCCCACTGCAACCCCTGCGGAAACGTTATCTCGAAACTTGAGCGAGGTCTGATACTCTGTTCAGCAACGTCCTTGAATTCGATCTGAACCTGGCCAAATGGCGAAGCTGCGGCACTACTGCTGTCTCCGGTCGCCGAGTCAAGTGTGTTGAGGGTGACGAGAAAAGTGTCAAGCGTCGAATAGAGATCTCCCAAAATACCCTTGGTCGCTCGGTCGACTCCAGTGGCGGTATCAAGATTCGCGCGCTGCTGTCCGATGCTTCGCCTCAAGCCCCGGGAATCCGTCATCGCAGACTGCATGAGCTTATAGTATGCCTGGCTGATCAACCCGTTGAGGAAACCCGCTTCAGCCCGACGGGCAGGGTCGATGCCAACTTCGATTGTCGCTTTGTCTTCGCCAAACAAGGCGAAGACACTTTCGCCGCTGCCGGTGAATTCGACATAAGCAACGAGTGCTCCGCGCGAAACGAGCAAGCGGGCACTGTCGCGCCCGAGCGGGTGAATTTTCAAGACCTCGGTCTTCGAGAGTTCTTTAAAGAATAACTTGCCCAGCGGGCTGACATTGTCCTGCACCGCAGCGATCTTCAGCGAACGCGCACCGCCGCCGCTGGAGCTGAAAATCGAACCGAAGAATAACGCCATTAACAGCGGAAACACGACGACCCAGAAGAGTCCCATCTTGTCGCGCACCAACAAGCGCAGGTCTTTCATCGCCAGATTGAGAACCGCCCTCATTAGTCGCGCAGCCTCCGGCCGGTGAGATTCAAGAATACGCTCTCCAGGTCGGGTCGCTCAATATGCAGTTCCGAAAACGCAACACCTTGCGCTTGCAGTGCCAGTACATCGGCAAACGGCTGGTCTGATTCAAAACGAAGTGTCAAACCGTCGCGGATTCCCGGCAAATTGATGGTCTGCGCTGGAATTGACTCCAATTCCGCAATGACGACGGCTTTGCCGCCGTGGCGAGCGAGCAGCCGGCTGACGGTGTCGATATCGAGGATTTTGCCGTGGTCGATGATGGCGACTCGATCACAGAGGCGCTGGGCTTCCTCCATATAGTGCGTAGTATAGACCACGGTGCGGCCCAGTCCTTTGAGCATTTCGATTTGTTCAAAGATGGCGTTGCGCGATTGCGGGTCAACGCCTACGGTTGGCTCGTCGAGAAAGACGACTTGCGGATCATGTACCAGCCCGCAGACGATGTTGAGGCGGCGCTTCATTCCACCGGAGAATTTCGACACGAGGTCTTTACGGCGGTCATTAAGTCCGGCCAGTTCCAATGACCAGTCAACGCGAGTCTTCAACTTCGAACCGTGCAGGCCGTACATCCGCCCGAAAAACCCGAGGTTCTCTTCCGCTGTGAGTTCTTCATAGATTGCCAGGGCTTGTGGCGCCGCCCCAATTTGCAGGCGTGCGGAGGGTTGCTGCGGGCTGCCGAACCCTTCCAGATCAATTCCGCCGGAATCCGGCACCAGTGCGCCGACCATCATATTGATGGCTGTCGACTTTCCTGCACCGTTCGGACCGAGCAAGCCGAAGATTTCGCCGGTGCGAACATCAAATGAAACACCATCGACCGCTATGATTTGACCGAAGCGCTTGCTTACATTCTGTACGGTGATCATTAAGCCAAAGTACGCAATGTAGCGGAGAGTTGTTACAAAAAAATGGAGCAGGCGAAGCCGCCTGCTCCATACGAGGTCTGTTAATCTTAACTCGAAACTCGGGAATGTGCGATAGCGAGCAGCTTCTCGACCGCTTCGACTATTTCGCGGGAAGCAGCCAGGGCGCGTCCAAACGCATCCTTCACTCCAGCCTTGTCACCGGCTTGCAAGGCCTTGACGGCGAGATTGCCAAAGTGGTGCACGCGCTTGTGCGGGTCGGCAATCGCGCGGAACTCCGCGAGTCCGGCATATTCGGCAGCGTCGGCAGAATAGTACCACTTGCCGAAACGGCAGGAATGGTCATCAACACCCCTCCAGGAAGAACTGGCGACCTTTCCTTCAATGGTTCGGCGCAGGTTCTCCATGTAGTTCAGATGATCGTTTTTGGCCAAAGCCAGCGCGGTCGTGTTGCCGCCAGAGAGTTTAAATCGCCCGACCATGGCACTTAAGCCTTCAGCTTGACGACTCAACTCCTCGGCAGCGGCAGCAGCTTGTTCAACACCGCTGGCGTTTTCCTTGGTAACATTGGCGATTGACTCGATGTTGATGGAAATCTGATTGGAAGCTGCCGATTGTTGTTCAGAGGCCGACGCCATTTGTCCGACCATTTCCTGTACTCGCTGGGCGTGATTGAGAATGGCATTGAGACTCTCACCGGCTTGATCGGCCAGTTGACGGCCTGATTCGACTTCCGTGATACCTTTCTGCATTGAGCCGACAGCTCCGACGGTGTCGGACTGGATACCCCGAATCATTTCGGTGATTTCCTTAGTCGCCTTGGTAGTGCGTTCGGCGAGCTTGCGTACTTCGTCGGCAACAACCGCAAAGCCGCGTCCCTGCTCACCGGCTCGGGCGGCTTCGATCGCGGCATTGAGCGCCAACAGATTGGTTTGATCGGCAATATCATCAATGACGCCGATGATCTCGCCAATCTTATCTGATGACTTCGCCAAGTCCTGAATCGTGCTTGCGGACTTCTGCACTACATCAGCAATGCGGTTCATGCCTTCCATGGTCTTCGCAACAATTGTCGCTCCGTCGCGCGCCGCGTTTGCCGCCTGTTTAGCGGTCTGCGAAGCGTCGCCGGCATTCTTCGTGGTTTCCATGATCGTAGCAGCCATTTCCTCAACTGCGCTGGAAACTTGAGCGGTTTGATCAGTCTGCTGTTGGGCACCCCGCGACATTTGTTCGGAAGACGAGGCAATTTCAGTCGCTGCACTGACCAGCTGCGACGCATTGTCGCCCAATTCTTTGACCATGGAACGGAGATTCGTCACCATCCCCTTGAAAGCGTGTCCGAGCACGTCCCTGTCCGACCGCGGTTCAACTTCGACAGTCAGATTATTGGCTGCAATGTCCTTTGCAGCCGTTGCCATATACTTGATGTAGTCAGTAAGACTCTGAAAGGTCCCGGCGAGCGTGCCAATCTCGTCCTGCGACTTGATATTCAGTTCAATGTCGGTGTCTCCAGTAGCGATTTGTTCTGCGACACTTGCCACCTGCCTGATCGGCCTGCTGATGGAACGTGAGAACAAGAACGAGATGAGAAGCGCAACGGCGAGTACAGCCGTCCCGGCACCCAGAAGAGTATTGCGCCCTTGAACAATCGGCGCAGTAAATTCATCGAGGTAACTACCGACGCCAATGATCCAATCCCAGTCTTTGAAGTAGGCATAAGCGACGATCTTGTCGCGTTCTTTCGTATCGCCCAACTCCTTATTAACCCACGGATAGACAATCCAGCCGATCTCATTATCACTCAGCTTCGGAGCCTTTTCCATCATTTCTTGGATGAATGCGTAGTTGCTGAGATCAGCGCCTTCCTTGGCCGGATGAATGCGAAGCACTCCCTTCGTGTCAATCGCATATGCATACCCGGTCGTCCCGATCTTCTGGCTCATCAGCGCTGAACGCAATAACGGCGATTGTTCTTTGGTACCGCAAAACAGTGCGCCGACGATATTCCCGCGTGTGTCGCGGATTGGCTCGTATGCTGTCACATACCAATCATCGACCACTACAGCGCGGCCGATGAAGGTTTTCCCGCCGCGAAAAACTTCGTCATAAACCTTGTCGGAGAGCGCCGTGCCGACTGCACGTTTGCCGGTTTTGTCCTTTACACTAGTTGCAACTCTGATTGCACGATCCCCATCCTTCATGAAGATTGTGCAAAAGGATCCAGTGAGGCGGGTGATTTCATCGGCAAACTCGGTGTTGCCGTTGATCGCACGTCCGCCTACAATCAGCTTGCCTTCGCGTAACTCAACATCGCGGCCGCCGATCTTGTTAAAGGCGAGACGTGCCATGTTGAGATCGCTCTCAACCTTATCTTTGGCATTTTCGGCCTGTAGCTTACACATCTGCACAGCGACTGATGCCAGACGCGCGATGTCGGTCTTGGCCGCCTCTGTCAGCATTTTTTCGTTTTGTCGTGTGGAAATGAACACGTTGACGGCGATTGCCGTCACGAGTAAGCTGCTGGTTATCAGCATGATCTTACCCATGATATTCAGTTTGATCTTCATGAATCTCTGTCCTTCCTCGATTCTTGAGTCAATTAACGGTCTGCAAATTCTGTATTGAGCGTGCTGTACAGACCTGCAATCGGTGACCGGCGTTGGGTGCAAAGTCCGAGGAGTTCCGAAACAAAGAGGGCGCTATCCAATTCAGCCAGCGCCCTCTTTCACTTGATGACGAGGTCGACACATAATTGCGGCCGTCTGTATAACGGCAAGCAATAAGGCTGGTCTACCCCGATGCAGGATATCTTCTATAGATCGGCTAACACGTGCCTTTCTTCGCCTGATAAGATTCGGGACAGGTCCAGATGAATCAGCAGACGATTGTCAAGCTTGGCGACGCCGCGAATGTAATCGGACTCGACCGACGTCACGACATCCGGTGTCGGCTCAATTGTCGACGCCGGGATGCGCAGGACTTCCGATACCGAATCCACCACCATTCCCATGGTCTGGCCTTCGATGTCCACAACCACAATGCGCGTATTCTTGTCGTGCTCGCTTAGTTCCATGTTGAAACGCTTGCGCAGGTCAATAATTGGAATCACTTTGCCGCGCAGGTTGATGATGCCTTCAACGAATTCCGGCGAACGCGGCACCTTGGTGATGTCCACCATGCGGTTGATTTCCTGCACTTTGAGGATATCCACACCGAACTCTTCCGTGCCGATCTGGAAACTCACCAATTGCAGAATCTCGTCCGACTGCTTGCGCGCGACCTTGTTATCTTTCTCTTCCATCGTCCTCTCCTTATATCGTCGCTTATTTCGTGATCCGGAATTTGCCGACCATCGATTGCAGTCCTTCGGCCTGGCGATTCAGTTGCTCCGCCGCCGATGCCGACTGTTCGATGCCCGCTGCGTTTTCCTTGGTCACATTTGCAATCGATTCTACATTGCGTGCGATTTGTTCTGATGCCGCTGACTGCTGTTCTGCAGCCGAGGCGATCTGTTGGATCATGTCTTGCACGCGCTGCGAGAAGCCCAGAATGGCGTTGAGGCTCTCGCCGGCTTTATCGGCCAGCAGGCGACCACTATCGACTTCCTGAATACCCTGCTCCATCGAGACAACCGCGCCTTTGGTATCAGCCTGGATACCCTTGATCATGTCGGTGATCTCTTTGGTAGCCTTGGTCGTGCGCTCAGCCAGTTTGCGGACCTCGTCGGCAACGACGGCAAATCCACGTCCCTGCTCACCAGCCCGGGCAGCTTCGATGGCCGCATTGAGTGCCAAGAGATTAGTTTGGTCGGCGATATCGTCAATGACGCCGATTATTTCGCCGATCTGGTCGGATGACTTCGACAGCGCCTGAATAGTGCTGGCGGAGTCCTGCACGACCTTGGCGATCTTGTTCATGCCTTCAATAGTCTGCGAAACGACGCGTGTACCCTCGGTCGCAGCCGTGGCGGCTTCGCGGGCCATGCCGGAGGCTTCACCGGCGTTCTTGGAGGACTCGACGATCGTCGCGGTCATCTCTTCGACGGCGCTGGAAACTTGGGCAGTCTGGCTGGTCTGTTCCGACGAACCGCGGGCCATTTGCTCTGAAGAAGAAGCAATCTCCGTCGAGGCACTGACCAGTTGCGTCGCATTGTCCGTTAGTTCCTTGATCATCGTCGAAAGATTGTTGATCATGGTCTTGAATGCGACGCCGAGTGCGTCCTTGTCTGACTTCGGCTCAACTCTGACGGTCAAGTTGTTCGCCGCGATCTGTGTTGCGGCGCCGGCCAGTGACTTCATGTAGTCAACCAGATTGCGGAAAGATTCAGCCAACATGCCGATTTCGTCTCTCTGCTGCACATGAATGTTGTGTTGGACGTCACCGACAGCAATCTCATTGGCAACGCGGGTTATCTCTGCAAGCGGATTTGCAATATTGCGGGCAATCACGAAAGCTACGAGCGAGCCGACCAGAAGTGCCGCAATGACGAAGACAATCGCGAGAGTGGTTGCTGAAGATTCGGCAGCTGCGGCTCCTTCAGCGAAGTGTTGCTCGGCTACTATCGTTGATTCCACGAATTTTGCCGCGAGCGGAACGAGCTTTCCGTTGGACTCTGTAATATCGCTGTGATTTTCCCGGTAGTTTTGAAGTTCCTGCTTAATGGTGTTCAATGCGACTGACAGGCTACCATTTAAACCGCTGGTCTCACGGATAAGATCGTTGAGTCTATCCAAAGCTGTTGCTGCCCGCGAATCGTCATGCTTGAGCAGATAGTCTTTATAGGGGACTCTGACATCCTGCAGAGACGCTAGATAGCGACCACCGCTATTGCCATAGCGAATGATATCGCGAGCTTGCTCTTCCGCTTTGTCGATCTTTGCGATCGTTTCGGCGGCTCGTGACCGGACTTCTACCCATTCCTTGAAAATCCCTTCGTACTCCTTGCTGATCTTCTCTATCTGTTCTACTTTGGGTCGTTCGTCGTCATCGACAATTGACAGCAGTGACGCTATTTGTTCGTCGATCGAGTTCATGATTTCCATCGCACGTTCGGCAGTTTTGGGATCTGCGGCAATTGTGTAATCGCGACGGGCAACTGCAAGATCCTTGACTGACACGGCTATTCCCATAGCTCCGTCGGCCTTCGCGAATTCACTGCTCACGGTTGACAGTCCGTTGTAGCCGATGAATCCGACCAGCAGCGTCAACGCCAGCACAATACCGAAACCGATGTAGAGTTTCTTGCCGATTTTGATGTCCTTCCAACTCATACTTAACTCCCTTAGAATTTGAGATTTTGAATATTGATAATGTTCATCGATCAATCATCCCGATAGTCATCGTGAAAAGCGTTTTCCGACTCAATCTGATCGTTGAACTGCAGTTGTTCTGCTGGTTTGACCGCGCGGGACTGTTTGGCCATGATCTTCTTCTGCTCCGGGTGAGGCCCGAGCCATTCGACATAACCATCGTCGAGATGGTAAACCGCCCCGGCAACTTGTAGATAACCGCTCTCGACAAGACGTCGCACATCACCGGAGCGCGAGAGAATCTCATTGATTGACTGCCAGACGTTTTCTTTCACGGCATGAGCAACCAGATCCTGATCTGCAGTCGCCGGCGCTGCCGCCTTGGCAGAATTGACAGCTGACATGATGTTGCCGGTGATTAGTCCAAATGAACCTAGCGCCGGTGCGCCGCTGCATACATCGGCGACAGCGTCGCAAGCGGTATGTCCCATGACGACCAACAGCGGCGTATGGAGCTGACCAACGCCGTACTCAATTGATCCGATCTCATCGACATCTGCAATGTTGCCGGCAACTCGAACTGAAAATATCTCGCCGAGCCCGGCATCGAAGATGTGTTCAACCGCAACCCGCGAATCGGAGCACGAGAGTATCGTTGCGTACGGTGTTTGTTCCGCCGCGACTTCGTCCCAGCGGCTGGGGTTTAGATTCGGGTAATTGCGGTTCTCGGCAACGAAGCGCTTGTTGCCTTCGCGAAGCATCAGCATTGCTAGGTCGGCAGTCACCCCTTCCGCATGTGTCGGAAGCTGGCGATTGCCCTTCGCGGTCGTCGCTTTTCTTTCCGCTGACTTGGCTGCCTTTTGCGCGACTGTGACATCCGACAGTTCGAGGCATTGTTGGCGCGGGTGAACACCCAACCACTGCACTTTTCCGGAAGCGACATTATATACGCCGCCAACGATACGCAATCTACCGTCCGCAGCCCGCTGATATACGGCTGGACTTTGGGTAATAATATCTTCGATTGACTTGAAAACATTATCCTGCGTGGTGCAGCTAAGCAGGGTTTCGTTGTCTTGTGATATCCCCGCCGTTCGGCGCATGGCACGCGTCAGCGCCCCATCAATGTTGTCAAAAAGCTGCGGCATGAATCCACCGACCTTGACGCCTCCGACTTTCGCCGAGACGGCGCCGCAATCGGTGTGGCCAAGTACTATCAGAAGCGGCGTGTTGAGTCGGTCGACCGAGTACTCAATCGTCGCGATTTCATCAACGTCGGCGACATTACCGGCGACACGAACGACAACGAGATCGCCGAGTCCGGCATCAAAAATCAACTCGGTCGGCACGCGCGAGTCGGAACAAGTCAGAATCGTCGCAAACGGGTGTTGTTCAGCGGAGATTTCTTGAAGTCGGCGACGATCCTGATTAGGAAACGTGGATTGTTGGGCGGCGAAACGCGCATTGCCATCGCGCAGCATTTGTTCGGCCTGGTCTGCATTTGGAAGAGCCGGGGATGTTTCGGCAAATTCGCCGGCTACCGCCGCTGGAGCAAACACAGCTAGAGCCAGTGCAATCAAGAGCACAAACCGGCGCCGTTGTCGTGGCTTTCGGTCAAGTCCGTTTTTCAGCAAGCAATCCTCCTTGATATCACGGTGCGCTATTGGTAACAAGCTGGTCATAACCGCGATTATCCTTAAAATGCTACCTGCAGATTGAAGACCAACTCATTGTTGTCCACAGAATTCGTCTCTTCTTCGTTGAGCATATAGTTGATCTGGAGTTTGGTGTACTTGCCGTCAATCAACAGATTTGTGCCGATCACGAAGCGGTTAATACGATCACCTTCGACGTCGAGATTGCCGTCGAGTTGCTCCATACGGGCAAGCAGTTGAATTTCCGGTACGAAACGGCTGCCGGTGACAAACGTCTGCCCTGCCCACAGATACCAGCCCGCCTTGTCGACTGTGCCGACTTGAGACTGCATGAATTCGCCTTCCACAACAGAGCGCTGCCAGCTCCAAGTAGCCGACCCGCCCCACGAATCCAGATTCTGTTTGACGGAATCGACGGCATTTGTCTTACCGGCAATCATGTTGCCGGCAAAGGACAACGTCTTGCCGACTTTGGCTTCGACGCGTGACATGATGTTTTTGTCACGGTTGAGATCGGAGGTATTGGCCGTGGCGCCGTTATAGAGTCCAGCAATGAGCTTCACAGTTGCGGTTTTGAGCGTATGCTGGTAGGCAACTGATGCACCCATATCGCGGCTGGGACCTAGTGATTTGGCAATTGACGCGGTTACGAACGGCATGACCGTCGTCGATCTTAAGTTGTCAGTACAAAATGGAGGCTTGTACTGTCCGACCTCTAAGCTAACTTGCTTGGAGGCATTTAGCGTGAGTTTCGCGTCAAGCAACGATGGCGACTTGGCGAACTCACCGATGAATTGATAGTTCGCCCAATCGTTGATGGATCCAATTGCACCCAACTGTACGGTACGCATCTCGAAATTTGAAACTCGCTGACTGCCGGTCTTCTGATAGTATGCTCCATGAACAGCGCCATAGAGGGCAATCTTGCCGTGACTGGTGGCAGCAGGATTCTTCGGCCGCTGTTTTTCGGCATCACGAGATTGTTCGACAAAAGTTTTGAGCTCGCCGACAACTTCGCCGAGTTGCTGCGCCATCAGCCAGTTCTGTTCATCGATTGTCGGGATAGGCGCGGAGACGACTTCGCCGTCAGCATCAGCAATCGTCGGATAAGCTCGCGGTACGGCAGCCTGTGTGGCCAGGATTGTCCGCAACGTTGTCTCAAGGTTTGACAGGGCGCCCAGAAGTTTGTCGTACTGCTGCGCGGAGCTGCTGGTCGGCAGTGACGCCATCAAGAGCGCCGTGACCAATGTGATAATGATGTTTCTTCTCATTTGATTTTGCCTCTCTCCCTTGCCTTCAAGAAATCCATTTTGTTATCGACATATAATCGAGTTCCTCGACGATGTTTCGAGCCCCGGAGCGTCTGGAATCGATGGATTCGTGAGTCATTTCACCACTGCTCCAAGATGAAACGACTGTTTCGCCATGAGATCAGAACCCGGCCACAATCTGTAACATTCCCACAACCTCATCATTCGGTGTTCGAATCACCTCGCCACGAATCTCCGTTTTGGGTGCGACCATCAACGCCAAGCCAGCCGAGTACTGCGACTCCCATTTGCATTCCCACCCGCGTACCGCTGCATAACGGCTGATCACCCGCCAACCGGCAATGTGGTAGTGCGACTGGAAATAGAAGCTCCGGGACACTTCGGTCTGACCATTGCGGTCAAGTGAGCTGTAGATGAATTCGCTGCGACAACCGAGACGGCTGGCGTCATAAGTCAAATCTCCGCCAAAAAGTGTCATCGCTGCCTTGCCCCGATCGTTGACACCGACACCGGCAGAGAATCCAAATTCCAGGAGTTCGTTTCTGGGAATAATTCCGATACGGCCGCCGATTGCGGCTTCAGGAGTAGTAACGATTACTTCAAGTGATTCTTCTGCTAGACCTGTCGCCAAGTTGAAGACCTGGTAAGCGATCTCTGCTGATTCCTCATAACCATTAACGAGGAAGAGGTCGGCGGTGGCTACAGGTGATATAACTGCCAGCCGCAGACCGTAATCGTTCCATCCGCTCCAGTTACCAACGCGATGGCTGTACCAAGGCGAAGTAACACTTTCACAGTCGG
Organism: uncultured Ignavibacteria bacterium; assembly: GCA_964592145.1. GTDB lineage: Bacteria > Zixibacteria > MSB-5A5 > CAIYYT01 > CAIYYT01 > JADJGC01. The sequence continues at coordinate 144,049 of CAZQBX010000001.1, read as the reverse complement.
GGGAAGCATAGTAGCGACAGCCAATACCGAACGGCACATCAAATTGTCCTGCAATGAGACTGATATCATTGAGGAAACGAAGTGAATCATTACGCAATGTCAGTTGAAGTTCCGCAGCACCGAGTTCAATAGCCCCACTCTCACTATTGTAAGCCGCCGCCAGAAACACTCCGACGCGGTCAGAGATCACCTGTTCGAGGTCGAGTTCGGTTTGACCGATCGAAAACTTGTTCGTTCCTTCAGAATCACTTGTGTAGACTCCGCGAACATCGACGAATCCACTCAAACGGGGCGTTCGGCCCGGATTGGCTGGTAAACTGTCCTTTGGCTGCGCGATTAGAGTCGGAATACTCAACAGCTGGATGAATGTGGAGAACATGAGTAAGTGCCTGATCATAATGCCGCTGCCCTTTCCGATTAATGTTCGATTCGATCGTTCACCGCTTCCGGCGACGGTGAGTAGAACGTCGACTTTCCGTACTATTATCGACGGCACCAAGATGTACTTTCGATCGATCGCTGGGATTGTTCACAAATTCAGCAATGCCGATCGGACATGACTGATTCGGTTCGGTGAGAGTGGATCAGGTTTCGAATTGAAATGATTCTTAGAAAATGCGGAGCTTAATATACCGGCCAGGATTCAAGCGGAAGTCCTCGAGCAGCGCTTCAGCGCGGTCAAGTGTACGGCTAAGATTCTGGTAGAGGGTATCATTGGTTAGCAACTGCCCAGCGGATCCTTCGCCGGCCTGAACTTTGTCAGTGATCGTGCGCCAGCTGGCGATAATGGAGCGGAGGTCTTCATAGGGCTTGGGATCATTCATCAATTGAGCGAATGTCCCGCTGCCATTGGCCAGGGAGTCGAACAGTGTATTCGTATTGGAAGCGAGATTGCGCATTTCGACATAGAAAGTCGAATCTTTGATGAACTTGGCAAACGAGCCCTCTCCGGACTCAAGCTGTTTGGTCAGGTTCTCTGTCAATATCAACAGTTTGTCCAGATCGAAGTAAACGTTGGGATCATTGACGAAGAGCCCAAGAGAACCAGTGCCATTGTTGATCTTCTCGATGATCTCTTTAGCGTGCATAGTGGCCAGTCGAATATTCTCAACGGCTTCGCCGCCTTCTGCAATAATCCCTTCTATTGAAGATGATTTTTCTGCCACCAGGTAGTCGCCATCTTCAAGTACCCTGGCAGTGTCACTACCGGCAGAGATTTCGATGGTTTTGTCACCCAACAAACCCATTGTGCCGATGAGGGCTTTTGAATCGCTGCGAATAATCGACTTAACGGACTCATCAATTGCAAGACGCACTTCCAGACGACCGGATTCAGTCTGCGAGAATTCTATCTCCTTGACAGTTCCGACGCGCATACCGGATAGGCGCACAGGCGAGCCGGGGAGAAGGCCGAAGACATCGTTGTACTTGACATGCAAGGTGTACTTGCTCTTCCAAATACCTTCTTGATCACCAATTGTAAAGACGGCAATGACCAGGAGAACGACCCCAAAGAGCACCATTAATCCAACGCGAACTTGCTTTGACATTAGTTGTACTCCCGCCCGCAGGCCAGATATTCGACGATAAACGGATCCGTTGATGCCTTGAATTCATCCGGTGTTCCGGAAAACGAGACTACGCCGTCGCGAATTAGGGCAAAACGATCACCGACGTAGAAAGCCGAGATCAGGTCATGAGTGACCACGATGGAAGTAACGTCATGAGCCTCTTGCGTGTTCCGGATCAACTCGTTAATGGTCTTTGCCGTTAAGGGATCAAGACCGGTGGTCGGCTCATCATAAAGCAGGTAGCGCGGCCTAAAAGCCAGCGCACGGGCCAACGCCACACGCTTCTTCATGCCGCCCGACAGATCAGAAGGCATCTTCTTCTGGACGCCGCTCAACTGCACGAACGACAACACCTCTTCAACCCGATCTTCGATCTCTCGGCTGGACATGCTGGTGTGTTCCCGCAACATATAGGCAACGTTTTCCTGCACATTGATTGAATCAAAGAGCGCCGCTGACTGGAAGAGCATTCCCATTTTCTTCCGGACCGGCACCATCTGTTCCTCGGTAAACGACGTGGTGTCTTGATCATCGATGATGATGGTTCCGGCATCGGCGGACATCAGGCGCAGAATCAGCTTCAGCAGTACCGACTTGCCTGAACCAGACTTGCCAAGTATCACCATTGTCTGACCTTCGTCGATCCGCATGTCGACCCCAGTCAGTACTTCTGCGTTACCGAAGCTCTTGCGAATGTTCTTGAGATGTATCAAATGCGGTCCTATCCCGTCTCAAACATCAGGAAGAAAATCTTTACTAAGAGAAAGTCAAACAGAAAGATGAGTATTGAGGAAGTGACAACCGACATCGTTGTTGACTTGCCGACACCTTCGGTTCCCCCCGTCGTCGACAGCCCCAGATGACATCCGACCAAAGCGATGATGAAGGCAAAGACGACAGGTTTGGCCAGCCCGGTGAAGATATCCTGAAGTGCCAGCGCCTGGATGGTTGTCGATTTGTAAAAGCTGAAATCAAGACCCAGCGAGTAGAGTGAAATGAGCATGCCGCCGATGATACCGACAATATCGCCAATGATGGTCAAGATCGGAAGCATGATCAACAGCGCAATCAACCGGGTCGTCACGAGTTTCTTGACCGGATTGGTAGCCATTGCGCGCATCGCGTCGATCTGTTCAGTAACTTGCATCGAACCGAGTTCGGCAGCGATACCGGCACCGACGCGTCCGGCAACAACCAGAGCAGTCAGAACCGGTCCTAGTTCACGAACCATAGAGAGGGCCACGACGACTCCGATGTAGACCTTGGCGCCGAAACGGGCGATCTGATACCCGGTCTGCAAGGCGAGGACCATTCCGGTAAAAAAGCAAGTAAGCAAGACGATGGAGAGCGAACGCACGCCAATCTGATACATCTGCTCGAGAATAGTGTCGAAGTAGCTGGGGCGCGTGAACATGTAACGCACGCTGTCGACTGCAAGCCGAAAGAGTTCGTACGTGTGAATGGCTCCCTTTTCAAGAAACCCGCCGTGGCGCACTTCAATCTTGCGCATTCACCCTCACAGTCCCCAGTCGTTTCTCCACCCCAGTGAGAATTCGCTCCTCCAACAAACCAAAGGACGTGCACTTGACCTGCCGATTATTGGCAGTAATCGTAAGCAAGGTAGCGAACTCGAATTTGATCCTGGTCGCTGCACTTCCACTCACAAGAATACGCATTTTGCCCCGCCGTGTTCCCGGATATTGCGCCCCGAAAAAGTTCATGCCGCAGTCACAGTATTCCGGCAACACTTCGAAACTGTCGCTGACAATTGTGCCTCTCTGCAAATCTGTAGACGAGATCGGGATGTTTTCGGATTCAAGAATCTTCTTTAGGGCTGCCATAACTTCCGCACGATTGCTTTGCCGGAATTCAGCGACAATCGGTTCGCGCATGGTCGGGCGGCGGGTTGTGCAAGATACCGCCAGCGCAACCAATATGACAAGAAACAAGCGGTGCGCCATATCTGCAAATGTACGGTAAAACTGCGGTACACTTCAAGATATTATTAAAGCGAAAATCTCGGGTATTGTCATCAGGCCGGTTTATTGCGATTCCACCGCTGTCTGATGACTTCCAGGATTGCCGGTACTGCGGAGATGAGGATGATCACCACGATGACGATAGAGAAATTGTTCTTCACGAACGGAAGACTACCAAAGAAATATCCGGCGTAAACAAATAGTCCGACCCAAAAGACGGCGCCGATGACAGTAAATGGCACATACTTGCGCCGATCCATCTTCGCGACACCTGCGACAAACGGGGCAAATGTTCGGATAATCGGCAGAAAGCGACCAACGATGATTGTCCGGCCGCCATACTTGTCGTAAAAATGCTGGGTTTTCTCAAGGTATTCGCGTTTCAGAAATCGGCCATTGCCGGAAAACGCCCGCGGACCTATGAAGCGACCGATCGTGTAATTGGTGTTGTCACCAAGCACGGAGGCCAGCGCCATCAGTGCAAATGCGATGTTCGGATCAAGGGCGCCGGTTGCCGCCAGCGCACCGGTGGCAAACAAGAGCGAATCACCAGGAAGAAAGGGCGCGATTACAAGTCCGGTTTCGCAAAATATAACCAGGAAGAGTATGGCATAGGTCCAGGTACCATATTGAGATATCAACTCCGCCAGGTGTTTGTCGAGGTGCAAGAACAGGTCGACGAGATAGGAGACTATTTCCATCGCGGGAATATACGACTTGGAGGCGAAGGGGCAAGAAGTTATCTGTCTGATAAGGACGTGTCACTGGTTCTCAAATTGCCTGAGCGGCAAGACCACAAGGATCTTGGTTCCATTGGTCTCATCACTGGTGACCTCGACCGAGCCGCCGTGCGCAATCACAATCTGCAATGCGATTGGCAGCTCAAGCCCGAGACCGACCCGTTCATCACTCACCGCGAATCGCGGATCGAAAAGTCGGTCCCCTTGCTCCGGTGAAAGCGCCGGACCAGAATCCAACACCGCAAAGTGAATGGCCTCTGGTTGGAGTGCGGTCGAGACGTTGACTCGCCCTCCCGGAGGGGTTGATAGCAGTGCGCGCTTCACAAGAGTTGCGACAAGCTGGGAAATGTCGCGACCGACACAAGAATATGGCGGCAATGGCTCAAGGTTTGTAGTAATCGCAGTCCCCGGTTTCCCTAAAGGGTGCATCAGTGCGATCGCATCGGAGACTGTCGCATTGAAATCAATACTGCGAATCAAAGACCGGTCCAAGTGAGCGAATGATTTGAGCGTGGCGACGAGCTGGGAGATGCGGTTGGCACTCTCCATTGTACCTCTGCATACCTCCTGGAGGATTCGAGTACTGCGACACAACTCGTTGTTTGGCGAGGCAGTCGATTGACTGACTTCGATGTCGATTCGTTCGGTCGCACGTATAGCGATATCTGAATTCGAGAGGATGACCCCGAGCGGCGAGTTCAGTTCATGCACGACTCCAGCCACCAGATCATTCATTGCTGCGGCCTTCTCTGCATGCACGAGTCGTCCACGGGTTTCGTGTAGTTCCTTATTCGTAGCTTCAAGGTCTCGGGCGTAGTTGCGGATTGTTTCTTCCGCGCGGACGCGTTCCGTGAGATCACGCACGACGCCGGCCGTAACGCCGGCATCCGATGAACGATGAATGGCGATGTCGCAAATGTGCTCTTGTCCTGAAAACGGCCCAACGATGCGCAATTGGTATCGATCCGGTGCCGGTTCACCACGCAGCCGTGCTCGGTGGTAGCCGAGTACTCGTTCGCGATCATCCGGATGAACTACGCGATCAAATGGGATTCGTTCCAATTCAGCGGCAGTCGCACCGAGCAGACGTTCGAGAGTGGGGTTGACCTCTCGGAAGCATCCCGTTCTGCCGTCGATAACGAAGATTGCATCGGAAGCTTCTCGGAACAGCGACCGATACTTCTGTTCCGATACGGCTATTTGTTTGGTCGCATCAAAACGACTACAGCGCGCAGCGAAGAGCATACCGGCGATCCAGGCCGCCAATATAGTCTGGGTGCCGAAGTAAATCCATTCACTCGGTTTGATCGGCGCCGGCCAGACCAGGACTAGAATGAGGTAGATTGCACACATACCGGCGCCCATCGTAAACATGGCAATGAAACTGCAAGGTACGGTTCCGAGAGCAACGAGCATTAGGAGAGCCAGATAATTGGTTGACTCAATCTCACCCTTGTGAACCAGATCATCGACCAACACTACAGTGGAGGCAATCCACAGGAACAATGCAAACACTTTGGTGGCATGGCGAATCGCGAATTGAGACTTGGACAGCAAGAACAAGCCGGCGGCGCTAAAGGAGATCAGGAGTTCGTCCCAAATGGCCGTGCTGACACCCGGTTCACCACGCCAACTGGGTGAGAGACCAAGGATCAGCATGTAAATGCCGATCATCATCGTCGGCAGGACGATGCCGACCAGACCGGCTACCTGAAAACCGTGGCGCGAGAAATCCTCGATCTCTGTGCGAAACATCGGGTCGCTTGGGAAACGGCAAGTGATCTGGCGAATATGATTCCATAACTTCATCTTCAATCCCCGGGCAAACGCGAAAGTGGAACATGCGTTAAAATGCGAATGTTGTCAAAATCGAGTCGGACAAGCAAGTCAGTTACGGGGTGATCGGGCCAGGTGCATTACCTGAACAAAGTTAATCTGCTCTATGAAATAGTCCAATACGAAAGTCACTGCCAGACCGGAATAGCGGCGAAATTGCCCTGAATGAGAGAATTGAGGCAAGATTACAGTCGACGCGCCTGAAATCAAAATGCACCATCTAGGACTCGAACCTAGGGCCCGCTGATTAAGAGTCAGCTGCTCTACCAACTGAGCTAATGGTGCATTCAATCGACTATGTTTTAATATGAGGGTGGATGGGATCGAACCATCGGCCCTGTGCTTAAAAGGCACATGCTCTACCACTGAGCTACACCCCCATAGCACGATTGCCAAAGATATAAACCCTGCGCCCATTGTCAACCTGATTGGGAAGATTTTTGGCGGGAAGAAGACCCCGTTATTTGAAATCCAGCAGGTCCTTGCCGGAGTTTTTGGCAAGGTCGTAAGCCCATTTCGTGATAATAAGCGAACAGATCACGCCGCTGACGGCATCAAGCGCATAAATCTTCCACAGCCAGCCGGCGGTCAGAGCCGCGATCGCGGTCAAGCTAGTCAAGGCATCAGCAATAACGTGAAGGTATGCGGCGCGAATGTTGTGATCGGAATCCTCCTGCTTGTGATGCAACATAACGGCGCTAACGGCGTTTACGATCAGGCCGACGACTGCCACAATGATGGCCTCCCCAAACATGATTTCCTGAGGATGCAAGAACCGTCCGACCGACTCAATCGCCATCCAAATGGCAATAACAACGAGCAGAAGCGCCGAAGTGTATCCCGATAGCGCCAGGATCTTGCCGGTTCCCGCAACAAATCGAGGATTATCGTGGTTACGGCGCGCGATCCAATATGCGAACCACGTCAATCCTATTGCCAGCACATGAGACGACATATGCCAACCATCGGCAAGCAGCGCCATCGAGTTGGTGTAGTAGCCAAACCCGATTTCAGCCAACATTGTTGCAGCCGTAAGCAGGACAACCCACTTGGTTCGGCTTTCATGATGGCTATGGTGATGCCCTGGGTGGCTGTGTTCGTGCGGGTGATGATGCGAGTGCGAGTGTTCGTGCGGGTGCGACATTAACAGAAGATAGTAATGGCTGTCCATAAGTCAAGCTACAGCTCGGCCGATGCACGAAAACAACCCCTATCCGGCTTCTCTATTACGAAAAGATCCTGCAGTTCAGCGCGGCGGAAACTTCGCTAACAGGACATTCTTGCGCCTCTCGGCTTCCTCTTCTGTTAGCGGAAAGTCGGGCCCGGTGTTTTCGATCATTACTGAAGATACACATCCGGCAAAACAGCCGGCTTCATACCAACCGTAGCCCTTGTCGATGGCATAGATCATTCCGGCAGCATAGGTATCCCCCGCTCCAGTCGAGTCTTTGGCAAGGGTTTCATAGGCAGGAATGCGATACATCGTCTTTCCATCGTAAATGACGGATCCTTCTTCAGCGAGAGTGATGATCACGATCTCGGGACCCCAATCCTTTAGCATTCTGGCGGGGGTCTCATAATCTATGCGCGGATCGATACCTGTAAGCACCTTGCATTCCATTTCGTTGGGTTTGAATACAGTCGAAAGTGAGGCGATACGTTCGATCTCCTTGGTCTTCTCATGGGTGATGCGGCCTTCTTTGTCAATGCTTCGCAAGAATCCCTGTGGATCAACAAAGATCTTCGCACGCGAGCGCGCTTTGACAATCTCGACGTATTCCAAATCCAGTTCCTGCAGGATCGGGCCAAAGAGTATCCAGTCAGAGTCGGCGTACTTCTCCGGGAAGAAGTCTATCGGTCCGGCATCGCCGAGCACGTCAAGGGTGCGATTGCCGTGCTTGTCGTAGTAGATTAGCTTGAAGCCGCCGGAAATCTCCGATTCTTCCACCGCATACTCGATGCCGAAACGCTCCATTTCACTGCGGAAGAGCTTGTCATAGTCTCTGCCAATACGGCCAATGAGGGCCGTCTTCTTTCCCAGTTTGGTTAGCGCAAGGCAAGCGTTTGTTGAACAGCCGGATAAGACTCGACCGTCGGTTTTGAGATATGGTGTTTCTATTAAGTCGAAAACTGGATTGCCGATTCCCGTGATCATCTTTGCAGGTTCACTTTCGCTGATAAACATCCATTGCACATTCCAACCGTCGACAAAAGAGTTGAGGTCGGATTCAATGGACCCTGACCGCTGCGCTGGAAGGCGCGGTTAGGATAGGCGTTTGCCAGAGAGGCGTCAAGCGAATTTCGCGATGAATTGGATATCTGCTCGAGTCATAGTTTGATGTTAACGTTGAACTTAGAGAAACAAACCCATCATTATCACTTTTCGCTTGACAACGAGGACTCTTTTATCTACACTCAAGCTTAGTAACTCTGAGTGGTTGCCGAACAACTTTTGCCAAACATTTAAGGATCAATCAAATGCCCAGCGATGGTCAGTTGAAGCCTTCCCGTTACAACTTCTTTGTCGACCTGCCGTCGAAACGCAAGCTGGCTTTTAATGGCGCTACCGCTGCGTTGGCCGAGATTGATGAAGAAACTCTCCCGCGCTTTCTGCGCCTGCTAGAATCACCGGGTACGACTGAAAACAGTGAGGATGTCGAGCTCCTTGAACAGATGAAGTTCGCCCGCTTTCTCTGTCCAGCAAGTCTCGATGAGGTGTCGGAACTGCAGGGGCGCGACAAGCAGCAGCGGCAGACGAAATCTACATTCTTCCTGACAATCGCGCCGACACTGGCCTGTAATTTTCGCTGCGATTATTGTTTCCAACACTCGAGTGTCACTGTGATGGACGAAAGGGTTGCCGATGCCCTGATAGCATTCAGCGAAGAACGCCTTAGGGGTAGTGAGCGGTTCATGATTACCTGGTTTGGGGGCGAACCGACACTTTGCCTGGATACGGTGGTCAGCCTGCAGAAACGTTTGGCCGTAATGTCAGTACGTTTCGGAGTAAAGGAACTGACTTCGACTATCATCACGAACGGATTTCTGCTCAACGCGGAAATGGCACAACGCCTCACAGAGGTTGGTATTGATGAGGCTCAGATTACACTCGACGGTCCACGAGAAATACACGATCGCCGGCGGATGATGTCAGGCGGTCGCGGCACCTTTGACCGGATACTTGCCAACGTCGAAGAATCCTGCCGCATCATGCGGATAATCGTCAGGATAAACGTTGATAGCCAGAATGGCGCGGCGCCGCTTGAGGTTGTAGATCTCCTTCAACAACGAGGGCTACTGCAACACGTCAATATTTATTTCGCCCCGGTCAACCCCTCCAATGGCGTTTGCGCCGATGTCAGCGGCCGCTGCTTAAGCACAGAAGCATTTGCTCACCTGCAGGTCGAGCTTTATCGAGAACTTGTTCGGCGGGGCGTATACCGGATCGAGTATCCGCAGGTCGCCCCGGGCGGCTATTGCGGTGCCGGGAATGACCACTCATTTGTTGTTGCACCCAATGGCCTGCTGTTCAAGTGTTGGGAGGAACTGTCCTTGAATCCGGATGAGGCCATTGGTGATGTATTCAGCACATCTCGAAGCGAACGCCAACAACGCAACCTGGATCGTTACCGCAACTTTGATGCATTCAGTCGATCCGGCTGTCGGGAATGCGCGATTCTACCGTTGTGCATGGGTGGATGCCCAAATGCTGCGACCAATAATGCTAATCAAGAGCGAGGATTTTGCTCTCCGTGGAAGTACAATCTCGGAGAGATGCTAACATTAAGGTACAAGTGTAACACTCACGAGGAGGTAAGAGGATGAAGTTCATTGAATCACCAAGCACTGCCATTCAGAAGCCGTGCCCATGCTATAAGAGGCTGTTTCTGATTCTGCCACCGCTGCAGGATTAACACTTCTGATTCAATAGCACCGGCGCCCGACGGCGCCGGTGTTTCTAAGTGTGAGAGGTAAATGACTGCAGAACCACGTCAAACACAACGTCGACCCGATATCGTTGGCATTGAAATAACCAGAGCCTGCAACTTAACCTGTTCGCATTGCTATACGGCAGCGGGGAGACGACCGGCAAAGGAACTGAGTACTGACGAGCTGAGAAATCTCATTGATCAGTTATGCGAACTTGGTCCGGCCCGCGCTATTGGTTGGACTGGCGGTGAACCGCTGTTGCGACATGACCTGGTCGAACTGATGGACTACGCCTACCGAAAAGGCAAGATTCGGTCGGGAGTTACCACCAATGGATTGCTGTTGGATGGCGACTTGGCAAAACGATTCCGCGATGCCGGTGCCTATGCCATTCAGATCAGCATTGACGGTTCGAATGCTGAAAACTTCGCCCGCATGCGAAATGCCGAGAAGACGGACTTTGCGACAATCCTGAACGCAATGGATGGTGTCAAGAAAGCCGGGCTGCAATTGCATCTGGCTATGTTGTTGGGCAAGGAGACTCTCGATGATGCGCGGGACTTCTTGAAGCTCGCGGTCGAGCACGAAGCCGATGGCGTACGTTTTTGCGGGTTCGTTCCCGCCGGACGTGGACACCGCGATTCGGTGCGCGAGCGATTTGAATTTGGCGAACAACTTGGCGAACTGCATCAATTCATAGCCGAAGCAGCGGTGCTGGAGAAACCGATGGTCATGTTTGATCCGGCTTTTGGACCCCTGCCTCCGGACTATCAGTTTCACGAGTGTGTCGCGGGTGTACAAACAATGTATGTCGCTTCTACTGGTGCTGTTTATCCCTGTACTTCGTTAATCTCACCGCGATTTGAGGTTGGCAACATTCGCAATCGTACTTTGACTGAAATCTGGAACCATCCGAAAATGACCGAAGTCGCAAATTTCGATTGCAGCACGATTCACGGCAAATGCAGTGATTGCGATCACATCAGCAACTGCCATGGCGGCTGTCGCGGCATTGCCTACACCAACAATCTTGATGTCTGCTCTTCCATACCGAACTGCCTCTACGAATACAGTCGCTCTCCGGAAAACCGGCCTAAGACCCATCCGGTGATCTGAATTCCGGAAGTCGTTGAAATCCGACTAAGTGTGTATGGGGACTAATTCTCGCGTTTGTCGAGAATCTTCTTGGCGTAGATGAGTCGTTGAATGCTGGTAAGATATGAGACTGCTCCGACTATGATAAGGGAGTACGTCAAAGCGTTGTAGCCAGGTGCGAAATTCTCCACAATCGCCCCGACAATAATGATCAAGAACTTCTCCAGTCGACCGACGGCTCCAACGGCGACGTTCTCGATTTTGCCCTGCGACTCGGCAGTCTCGCGCGTGTAACTGGCGGCAATCATACCAAATAGAGCGAACATTGCCCACAGCGGATTCACCACTCCTGAGGCAGCAATACCCATCAGGATTGCAGCTTCGGCATAGCGGTCCGACACATGGTCAAGGATGCCACCGAACTTCGTGCCGCAGTTGCCGGCACGAGCGGTGGCGCCGTCGAGCATATCTGCAAGCATAGCTGCAATCATCACAATCGCACCCCAGAGCAGCGAACCCTTCCAGAACAGAACAGCCGATCCAAGCGACACCAGGAAGGCGATGCCGGTTAAGACATTCGGCGTAAGACCAAGCTTAAGACAGATCCGCCCGAACGGGATCGATGCGCTTTCATAAGAGATTCGTCGCTTCTGCTGCATCTGCTGTGTCATCGTTTTATCAATCATGCCCTAATGAGCCTCACATAAGTTTGTATTGTTGTCCCAAAGTAAAAGCGCAGAGACTCGAGAACTGTCTCTGCAACATTTGGACTGGTAATGATAGTTATGCTGGAATATTGCGTCAAGTGAAATGTGTGGGCTGACACCACCGACAAAGGTCCCCTTCCGTTTGGACAGGGGCCTTTTGTAGCTAGCAATCGTAATAGAGTTCGAACTCTCCGACTGTAGGCTGGCGGCCAATGTTGCCGAAATCGTCGTTGCGAACCGTCAGCCAGTTTTCAATCAAATCTTCGGAGAAGACGCCGCCCTCGAGCAGGTAAATGTGATCGGCTTCCAACGCCTTGGTCGCCCGGTCCAGCGAGGTGGGAAGCTGGTGAATCTTATCGAACTCGACTTTCGACAGATCATCAAGATTCTTGTCAAGCGGCAAACCTGGATCAATCTTGTTCTTGATGCCGTCCATTCCGGCCATTACCATCGCTGCATAACCAAGGTACGGATTCATCGTCGCATCGGGAGGACGGAACTCGAAGCGCATCGTCCTGGGATTGCGCTGATATCCGGGAATGCGGATACACGCCGTACGGTTGCCCATCGAATAAGTCCCTGCCGTCGGAGCTTCGAAGCCCGGAATCAAGCGCTTGAAGGAATTCGTCGAGGGATTAGTAAAAGCAAGCAGCGAATCAACGTGCTTGAGCACGCCGCCGATATAGTACAACCCTTCTTTGGAAAGTACATTGCGCCCACTCTTGTCGAAGAAAATGGAACTGCCGTTGATCGCAAGATACTGATGGACGTGCATACCCGAGCCGGGCTCGTTGAAGAGTGGTTTGGGCATGAATGTCGCAGACTTGTTGCTGCGGAAGCAGTGATTCTTAACCATGTACTTCACCAACATCGACTGGTCAGCCATCTTCAAGAGCGGCTGAAACGCGGTTTCGATTTCGTGCTGACCGCGGCCGCCGACTTCGTGATGGTGATACTTCAGACCCACACCGACATTCTTCAACAGTGTAGAAATCTCCGAACGAAGATTGAAGGTTCGATCCAGTGGCGGCGCCGCATGGTATCCCTTCTTCCAGCCGATCTTGTAGCCGAGATTGTCTGCAGCTTCGTCGTCAATCGTATCCGCTTCGGCAGATTTGACCATGTAATAAGCCATGCCAGGTTCTTGACGGTAGTCGGCTTTATCGAAAACATAGTATTCAAACTCGGGACCGATGATAGCCTGCGCGCCCTTGACTATCTTCGAAACATAACGTTCTGCGGCAGCGGCAACGCGCCTCGGACAACGGGAGTATGGGGTCACCGTGCGATTGGACTCCATGATATTGCCGATGAAGGAAATTGTCGGTTGGTCAAAGAAGGGATCGATGAAAGCCGTGTCGCTGTCCGGCAACAGGATCATGTCACCGCGCTCGATGCGGGTAAATCCGCGCAACGACGAGCCGTCGATTCCGATCCCGTTTTCAAACAGTTCTTTATCCAAAGACTCAACCGGTAAAGTGATATGATGCCATCCGCCCGGCAGGTCGACAAATTTCACGTCAATGAATTCAGCTTTGTTGTCCTTGACGATCTTCTTGATTTCTTCAAGCTTCATTTCTAAACACTCCTAAAGACACTGTCGCTTGTGACAAGTTTCACATAAGTTACATATTGTAGATATTCTTGGCAAGCAAATTCAGATAATATGGGTATGCGATGGCCGCCGAAATACGCAGGCAAGTGGGTATACTTAACGGCTGTTAGTTCGTCAAACTTATTGACTTAAGAGCGATTCACGGGGTATCTTGTCGGGTATTTAATCTTGCCTTCCCGAAGGAGTTATCGATGTTGAACATCCGTGTACTGCTGACCTCCGCAACATTGGCCATTACTATGGCTGTTTTTCAGCCGTCACTTGCCCAGACCGGACAGGGCGGTTTATCCACTGATCTAATCGAGCGCCTGCGAATCAACTTCGAGAATAATGGCCGCAATCCGGCGATCCACAATGCACTGACTGCCAACGATATTGCCAATCTGGCCATTAACCGAGAGAAGCTGATAGCTCATAATCCAATCTTCAATAAAGAGATCACAACCGGAGAGATAACGAACCAGGAGTCTTCCGGGCGCTGCTGGATGTTCGCCGGTTTCAATATGCTCCGGCCCAAGGTTATGGATAAGTTGAAGCTGGGGACTTTCAAGATGTCCACCAATTACTTGTTCTTCTGGGACAAGCTCGAGAAATCCAATACGTTTCTGGAATCAATGATCACTCTTGCGGCGCGTCCACTCGAGGATCGTGATGTGGATCTGCTCCTGGAAGACCCTTGCGGTGATGGCGGCTGGTGGTCGTATGTTGTCGATTTGATCACGAAGTACGGTGTAGTGCCGGAACAAGTCATGCCTGAAACCTGGGCAACTTCACACACCGGCGGATTCAATGCCATTCTTAACCGCAAACTCCGCAAGGATGCTGCGCTGCTGCGCGACATGTTCGCTGAAGGTAAAAAAGCGCCGGAGCTTCGCTCCGCAAAGGAGATCATGCTTCGCGAAATCTACGCGATGCTCGCACTCAACTTCGGCGAACCGCCACAAGAATTCACCTGGCGGTTCGAAAGCAAAGACTCAACCGTGGTGCCGCCGCAGGATTTTACGCCGAGACAGTTCTATCAGGATATGGTCGGTGTGAAGCTCGAAGATCAAGTGGTTATTTTTGATCATCCGGGCGTCGAATACTTCAGGTACTATGAGATGAATTGGTCGGGAAACTTGGCCGACCGCAATAATCTGCGCTTCATTAATTTGCCGATTGATAGCCTCAAAAGATATGCGCTGCAAACTGTGCTCGCTGATAATCCGCTGTACTTCGCATGCGACGTCGGAAAAGACAACTACGGCGCAAAGGGAGTCTTGCAGACGGGAATCTACGACTATAGCTCGGTATATGGTTTCGATGTCAGCCTCACGAAGCGGGAACGGATTCTCTATCGCGATAGCTCGCCCAATCATGCTATGGTGTTGACCGGCGTCGATACACTTAATGGTCAGGCCGTCAAATGGAAGGTCGAGAATAGTTGGGGCGATAAAGGCGGCGACAAAGGTTACTGGACGATGTATGACGACTGGTTCAACGAGTATGTCTATTGCGTGATCATCGACAAGGCTCTCTTGCCGAAGGAAGTTACTGCGCTCCTTTCCACGCCACCGAAGACCCTGCCTGCCTGGGATCCGATGTGGAGCATTATGAGGAGTCTGAGATAGTCAAAATCTGCACTATCTATTCAAGTGCTCCAAGGCAAACTCGATTAGCTCTCGGCCTTTGATCTCGCTCCAGACGTCAGGCGGAATTCCTTGGTTGTTGTAGCCGTCCTTCAACTGCACAACTGCCGCCAAGGACGACTATAAAGGGACGCCGAGTCGACTGATTCCCGGTCAGAGTAAATCACTCACCCGCAGAGTAGACCACCCCAGATTCCCAGTAGAGTATTGCCCTTGGCAAGGTCGAGTCTCACGTAACGAGGCGAATATGCATTCGAATAACAGACTCCTTCATATTTGCCGTCTGTGGAACTGACACCCATCTTCAACTCCTCGATTCTTTTCACTTGAGGCGAAGACAATACGATTGCAACGAAGACTGGTGGCGGTACTTCAGATTACATTGTCAGTTGAATGACATACCGCGCAAAATGAACTTGTCTGACGCGGGAGCGCAAGTTAACTTTCGTTTTCATTCACATTTGCGCGTAAGGAAAGGCGATTCGTGTTCTGCAACTACCCGGTTTCCTTGTGGTTCTATCTGGCTGCCGTGCCGATTCTTTTTCTCGTGATCTTTCCGCGTTATCTTGAATCAATCATTTCGTCCCGCTATTTTTGGATCAGTTGCGTAATCGCATTCACCGCCGGTATGTTTTTGCTTCCATCGGAAAATCACCTCATGGGGGACGGACTGCAACGTCTGTCGGAGCCGGAAAAAGTCTTCATGTTCACCGAAGCGCTTGACGTGCTCGCTCACCGCCTGATCTACCTCATCGTCGGTTCGGCGATCTGGAGTTATCGTATTGTCGGAATCATTGCCGGGCTTTTCTACATAAACGGCGTTCGACTACTGATGCAGTTCGGCGCGAATGTGCCCGAGCGTGCCATCATCGCTATTTCCTTTCTTTGTACGGCGACCATTCAATTCTACTTCGGATATGTCGAGTGCTACGGGCTATTAAATACATTCACTCTTTACTACATTTATTTTGCCTGGAAGAGTATTCGCGAAGACCGCCTGACCGTCTGGCCGGCGGTTTTCTTTGTGCTCGCTACGGCATCACATCTTTCCGGTGCGTCGTTGTTTCCCTCGTTGATCTATCTCTATCGCAACGCCAATCGCTGGGTAAGTCGCATCATGCCGGCCCTGGCGATTTTGGCTGGTGGGGCGGCTTTCATTTATGGCGAGTTCTGGCGCAGTTTCGTTCCCGTTCTTCCCAATGACACATCTGCATATTCACTTCTAAGTAGTGATCACCTTCGCGATTTGCTCTGCGTGCTCATACTGGTTTCGCCCGCATTTCTGCTTTCATTGTTCAGTAAGCGATTTGACAAGCCCGTCACTTTCTCGCTAATCGCGTTGGCAGGGACGCTGCTATTCACAATGTGCTTCGATCCGGTTCTCGGCGCAGTGCGCGACTGGGACGTGCTGTCGGTGTTTGCCCTGCCGATGGCGGCGGTAATCGCTTTGCGCGCTCCGCGATCGAGTAGGACGGTGGGCATTCTCGCTATCATCATCGTGATCAGAATTGTGCCCTGGCTCTATTTCAACAGCGAATTGCAGACGGAATACATCAAAACGCATCTCGAAAACGACATGCACTACAACGCCGCGTTTGCGGACGGCGAACGGCTCGACAGTTGGGGATTTCTCTTGTATAAGATCGGCGATCTCGCGGGTGCCGAAAAAGCATGGTCGAAACGGCTCGAATACCAGCCCGGCCGGCTAAAGACCTTATCAATGCTTGCGCCGCTGCAATTCAGGATGGGCAAGTATCCCGATGCTTTCCGGTCATACCGGCAAATGATGGAGGCTGACCCCGAAAATCCGAAGCCACGATATCACGCGATCTATACACTGTTTCGGATGAACCGGCTGGACGAAGCTCTTCGTTGGATCGCTGAATCGCCGCCGGAGTTTGTCAATAATCGGGGACTGCAACACTTGTTAGCCGGGATACTTGGCGCAGCCGGAAAACACGAAGAAGCGGTAACGCTCCACTTGCAGAATCCGGCGGTCGATTCGGAAGGCTATCTTCCGTTCATGCTTGCGCGGAGCGCCCTGACGGTCGGCAATGTTGATTTGGCCAAACAGTTGATTGAGACAGCGATCGAGCTGGATTCGACGAATTTCGAATACCGGAAACTGGCAAATGAGATTGAGAACAGGTAATAACCGAATTAGTACGTGCTTGCGCAAAAAGCAAACCCACCCGTTGCGATGCTCTGGGTGGGTTGCTGCGTGGTTAAGGCGGTGCCTATCCAACCGGAATGGCGCTCTTATTCTGCTCCAGCCACTTGTCAAATGATTGCAGGGATGGATTCAGACTGCGCGAAACGTCGAGACTGCGCGCACCGACAAAGTACCCCTCAAAGTCGCGCTTGAACTGGAACATGTTGCCGAGATCGTCAGCACCCGGGAAACCGAAGCCGCGGTAGACCTCCGGCTCGACCGAATTGTAAACAACCTTGCTTCCGAGTGCCTTGGTCATGGCCGCTGCCATCTGTTCGCCGGTGAGATGATCACCCGCAATGCCTACGGTCTTGCCGATGAATTCCTGCGGTTTCTTGAAAATGCCGAGTGCGCACTTGCCGATGTCGGCCGCGGCGATGCCGGGAAGCTTTTTGTTGCCCATCGGGAAGGTGATCGCGAGATTGCCGTTTTGGTCCTTCTTGGGCCCAAGTCCGAAGTAGATGAAATTATCCCAATAGAACGAAGTCAAAAGCAATGTGGTCGGCACGCCCGCTTGTTTGAAATAGGCATCAGCCTCTCCCTTGCCGTCGAAGTGCGGGACCTTGTATTTGCCGTGCAAAGTGGGCATGCGGTCGTCATTGAGCGGTACCCACTTGCGGGTATCTTCGAGCGTCGACCAGATGACGTGCTTGATGCCGGCGGCATTGGCGGCATCGGCCATAGTCTTCGCCTGTGCAACTTCCTTTTCGGCGGAGAAATGCTCCCAGAAATTGGTCAGGCAAAATGCGCCGTACGCACCCTTGAAGGCGTTCTTCATGCTTTCGAGGTTGTCGATGTCGGCGGTGACGACCTCGACGCCGAGCTTGACGAGTTCCTTGGCTTTGTCGGAGTTGACGTTGCGTGTCAAAGCCCGCGCCGAGAATTCTCCGGACTTGTCGGCAAGGATTGCCCTCACGAGTCCGCCGCCCTGTGCGCCGGTGGCGCCGACGACGGCGATGATTTTCTTGTCTGCCATAGATATCTCCTAATAATAGAGTGATTATTTCACGAGTCTCTGTTCCCTGCTTTTGCTTAAACAACTTGGGATTCGGCACGGTTCCCGGAAAGTGGATAAATTGGGGTTATGATGATACGATGTTCGTTGTCTCGAATCCTGTGGGCGGCCACATTTATTGATCCCGATGGGGGGAACTACGTTCGCGAAATGAATGTGTTTGTCTCTATGAGTTCGAACGACCGGGGATCGAACCTATTTGATTTCTTTGATCGTTGCGGTGTCAGCCACCGGTCATCCCGGCAATCTGCGGAAGTCCGAGTTCATGAGCAGGTTGTTACGTTGACGGTAATCGTAGACCTACAAATATCACAATTACATTGACTTTTTCTTCTAAATTCATATTTTTCTCCGACAATCCTACTGACAACATCGGCCCTCTTTGATTCAAACATCTGCAGGAAGGACGTTCTGGTATGCCCGCGGTTTTCAAGAATGCATTGAAGATGAGACTGGTACCGATTGTAGTAATGCTCATCACAATTGTTGTGTCTTTCGATAGAACCTCCTTGTCGTCGCCCTGCGGTGACACTAACGCGTCGACACAAATCGACATCGCGGATGCCGTTTATTTGATCCAGTACATTTTTGACGACGGCCCGCCTCCTCTCGATGATTCAGGAGGTGATCTAAACTGCAACGGCCAAATGGATATCACTGATGCTGTATACATGATCAATTACATTTTCGCTGCTGGGCCTGCCCCATGTGATGGTTTAATGTGCAGCAGCGGTGTTCTGTTAACAGGCGATCCGCAATCGACTGCTGTTGCCGCTCTCTATGGCTATGGTCCGATTGCATCAGACAGCAGCAATGCAGATGTAACAGGACTGCTGAAGAACAAGCTGTCAGTTGTTCTTAATCCAGCTGCGACTGTCGGCGAGGTCAATGCAGCGATCGAAGCGATCGATGCCCGAATTAGCTGGATGCTTCCAGATGAATTGAACATGACACTGAACATTTCACCGGTTGAGAGTCAACTCGAGGCCGACAGTATTGCCAATCTCCTGCTCCAGTCGGGCGCATTTCTGTTTGCATTTCCCGCGTACCAGGCCCATGCCCTCGGCAGCGAACAGTCGCTTGAGCTTCCACCCAGCGGCGAGTCTGAGATTCTTCATCTCAAGAAAATGAGGATGCCGGCGGCTTGGAATGTGAGATCGCTAATCGAAGGGAATGCCCTCGGGGTTACGGTGTTCGTTCCCGACACTTATTACAACTCTACTCCGCATCCGGAAATCTCGTCGCAGCAGTTCGTATTCGGCTCGGGCGAGCGTTCGTTGGCTCCCACAGTTGATGGCAATCACGGGTTCTGTGTTTCGGGAATCATCGGAGCAAATTTTGATAATATCAATACAACCGGTGTGCATCCCGGTCCGCCGGCTTACCTTGCGATTCGGTCGATGATGATCGGCGGGCTGACCTTTCCAGAGATTCTGGCGAACATATATCAAAACATGCCGGCAGGACGATTTGTCCTCAGTACTTCGCTTGGATACAACGTCGACCTGTCAGCGACCGGTAAGGTCAGACGGGCAATCGAGGCGCTTTCGTGGCGAAACATGGTCAAGAGCCGACAAAGCGATTTCATCCATATCTCGGCGGCAGGAAATGACGGAACTAACACCGACGATAGCCGGTATGCCTCACTCAATTCGCCATTCAACATCGCTGCCGCATTCACAACCCCATTCGAGCTCTATACGTCAGGCCCGATGGACCTCATCGATTCGCTCGGATTGCTGGCCTACTGGAACTACTATACATCCATCGATCCCGACAACTCACTCCCGATGAACAATCTGATCATGGTGGGGAGCTCTGACGCGCTCGGGAACGAGAGCAGTTTCTCGAATCGCGGTTCATCGGTTCGTGTTCTGGGTGAAGGCGTATCAATGCCGTGCGTTCGAAATGATCCCGGCTCGATTGACGGTGGCTGTGCGAATGTTGGTGGCCATCTTGTTGCACATTACGATGGAACTTCCTTCGCTGCGCCGCAGGTGGCTGGATTGGCAGCCTACCTCTTGAGCCTTGACCCCGACCTTGATAACTGGCAAATCAAGGAGATTCTGTTCGACGCGTACGTAAATTCGCCGAATCCCGGATTTGTCGATGCTTACCTTGCAGTTTTGGCAATAGATTCGTACGCTGGCAATACCACGATTCGACACAAACTGCTCGACATCGTTGATGCAAACGGGCTTGAGTCGCCCGACGGTCAATTCGATGAGCACGATGTCCAGTATTTCTTGACGAAGTTTAACGAGTACGAACAATTGCGTTCGGGTGTTGCGAATGCTCCGGAGGACTATACACGTTTTGATTTGAATGGAGACGGATTCACCGGAGGGGTGTACTCGACAAAATTCGACCTCGATATGAACTATCCGCCCGGGTACTCGCTGCTTTCCACTCCGAGCGCCAGCGGGTTTATCGAAACCGATGAGATGAATGCGAATGATATGGATATTCTCTGCTACTATGCTCACACAGCTCTTTACACCGGTTCGATAACGGACCGCGATTCGCTTCTGGCCGACTGCTCGTGTACTATTGCACGAAATCCGCAGGCACAATGCGGGCTCTGGCTGATGGTAACAAGCTTTCCCGATTATCTTGTAACCAGTGCCAGTGCGATGCTCTCCGTAAGAGTCGGCAAACTTGAGGGGCAGGACACACTCTGGCAGGCAGGCGTCGGAATTCAATTAGTCACTACCGGGGGTGTGCCCGTAGCGGCTCAAGGCAATACTGATCTTAATGGTTTCTTCAATACTTCTGTGAGTAAAGATGCACAGGCAACGAGTCTCAATATCAATATCAGTGCACTTGAAGACACAGTGCTGGTGGCTACAGGATCGGAATCAGCCTGGCTGGCATCGGCGATCGTGCCGACTCTACAGGGCGGAGAGTTTTGTGCGGTGGGCACTGAATGCGCTAACCCCAGAGTATTGGCGCCTCTCAACTTAAGCGTTGTGGGAAGTTACGTCGCATGCGAGGGATACGCAAATGGCGCAGTCGTTAGCGGTGCAATAGGTTGCCAAAGCAGTTTTGAATTTGATCCGGGTACAGGGTCGCTGCAACGTTACCAGTTCTCGATCAACGCGAGCGGATCTCCGACGGTTCAAGTTGTTCATACGACCGGCGAGACTTGTTTGGCTGAAGGGTCCAGTTCCGGAGGCCCATTGCTGCGGTTCACGGTGACATCGGGTGTTCAGCTTATCTTTTCGCAGCAGTCATCGATTGCGAACTACCCTAATTCCGGACAATCTTTTCACCTTCGACGAATGAACGAACCTCATCTCATTGACCAGAATTCATCGAATCCGCAGAATCCACTGCATGATGTTAGCTTGTCGTTACTGCCGGGAGACTATGAATTGTGGGGGAGTTGTGGCGCATGCTGCGGCGAGACTGCGTATCTCTCGTGTGATATCCAGTTTGCACCGCCGGTCTTAGCGGGGACGGTGAAGGCTGGAGAGTGACGGTCTGGCGAGGAAACACAATCAGCCTGGGATTGGCAAGCATCCGTTGGAGAGGTGGGTGGTAGAGGTGGGGAAAGTGCAGAAGTGTTTAAAAGAGCGTCCGAAGCACAGAGCTTCGGATCTACTTAGCTGATTGACTTAGTTTGTCAACTCACAATTCGGGTCATGAAGAACTATCCAGAACACCTGTCTCTTATAGAATTGCAGTAGCCAAGACGTAGCAGGAGCATCACTGACTTCAATTCCTCGACATGAAAATACTCCATCGTAACTCAATACTTCAGGCATTTGCAACAACTCTGTCAAGTGTTCCAAGTGGGAGTGCACCGGATAGATTGTTCTTGACCATGCTAGCGGAACAGAGACTCCACATTTATGAGCATGACATCCTCTTGCTATTTTCTCTAGAACGCTTCCGATTCGAGGTTCTGGAATCGCGAGGGCGGTTCGCCTACCTAAAAACAGTCCAGTCGATGTGACAACTTCGACCTCTGACAGTCTTGAACGCAATTCTGCATATCTCCAAGGCCTTCGCTTGAGACCACGTCTGGCATTCTGCCAAATCTGGTCTGCCGGTGATCCACGCTGATTGACGCTTGTAACTGAGATGAAGTCTCGAAAATACTCTTCCTCCCTTGAATACCTTAGTTGGCAACTTCTACAGCATGGTAATGTGAGAAGATCGGATGGTCGTGGTTCAGGAAACAAGCACGCAGGGACGACATGGTCGCGAGTCTCGGGATTGAGCTGACGACAAAGATAACATTCAGAAGAACATAAGTACACAAACACCCCGCCAATGTGTTGAACAGAGATGATCTATATGCTCGACCATGAAGTGCTATAATAGCTTCGCTGAGGCTGCTGCAAATCTCTGTGCAATAAATGGGCCAAGATAGCTGGTCTTAAATTCCGGATGAGAAGAACAGATTTCTATTATGAGTTCAGAACCGATTGCTGGTAACCACTCCTCTATCGCCTTACCCATGAGTTCTGGATGGGAGGATCTCAGTTCATTCCGCCATGTCAACGACGTCTTCTTGAAATCAGAGGCAAAATCTGACTTGAAAGCATTGAGATCCTTCACTTTGCCTCGCATTTGAGACACGTCAAGATACCAATCGCTCAGACTGTCCAATGCGTGCTCAAGTGCGGCACCAGTTGTCAAACTGCTTTCGCAAGTTCTCGAGAGTGTCAACATCCAGCAGGGGCAAAAGCAGTACTTCAGGATTTCGTAGGCGTCTTCATCCTTGAGTCCTTGTTCCCCTTCCATATGGATTTTGTTAACCACATCGTGCGATAGTCCGCACACAGTCTTGGCGAGCTTTCTTCCAATCCGCACTCCTTTAATGACTTCGAAGAACTCCAAACCTACTCCAACTTCAAGGGGCGCTTTCGCGCCCCTATGAAATTACTAGATGACTTACTACTTCTTCTTCGTCGCGGTCTTCTTCGCCACCTTCTTTGTCGCCGGACGCTTGGCGGCGGCTTTTAGCGGCTTCTTGCTGGAAGCCTTGTGGCCATAAGTCGCGATAAACTGCTCGGTAGCAGTGCGGGCATCGTCATCGAAGTACTGCACCGGCGGCGACTTCATGAAGTATGAAGACGGCGCTTCCATCGCAGATTTCAGCTTGTGGTCGAGAGACAGCTTGCAGCAGCGGACGGCATCGATCACCACGCCGGCGGAGTTTGGCGAGTCCCAAACTTCCATTTTCAGTTCAACATTCAACGGCACATCGCCGAAAGTCCGGCCTTCCATGCGGATGTAGGCCCACTTGCGGTCGGTCAGCCAGGCGACGTAATCGGACGGTCCGATATGAACATTGCCTTCGCCCAAATCGTAGTCGAGTTGCGAAGTGACGGCGTTGGTCTTGGAAATCTTCTTGGATTCGAGGCGGCTGCGCTCAAGCATGTTCAGGAAATCGGTATTGCCGCCGACGTTCAGCTGGCTGGTGCGCTCAAGCTTGACGCCGCGTTCGCGGAAGAGGCGGGTCAGGACGCGGTGGGTAATCGTCGCGCCGACCTGCGATTTGATATCGTCGCCGATGACGGGGAGGCCCTTCTTCTCGAAACGGGCGCGCCAGTACTTTTCGCGGGCGATGAAGACCGGGATGCAATTGACGAATCCACAGCCGGCTTCGAGCACCTGCTCGACATACCACTTGGTGGCTTCTTCGGAGCCGACGGGGAGATAATTCACAACGACATCGGTGCCGGTTTCCTTGAGCACCTTGGCGACATCAACGGCGTCACCCGGAGCTTTTTTGATAATCTGCGAAAGATAATAGCCGAGACCGTCGTGGGTCATGCCGCGCACGACCTTGACACCGGTCTTGGGGACGGAGGAAAACTTGTAGGTATTGTTCGGCTTGGTAAAGATGGCATCGGCGAGGTCCTTGCCGACCTTGTTGGCGTCGATATCAATCGCGCAGGAGAATTCGATATCGCGGATATGATAGCCGCCCAGATTGACGTGCATCAGGCCGGGGACAAAGTCGGTGTCCTTGGCATTCTTATAGTATTCCACTCCCTGGACGAACGACGAGGCGCAATTGCCGACGCCGATGATCCCAACCCGTACTTTACTGCTCATGTGAGTCTACTCCTTTATGGTTACTCTAATTCGAAATCTCAAACATAGACATTTAGTTTAACAGAGTCGGAGTTTCAGGTCAAGGAGTTCTTGAGGGGGCGGATTGCTGCGTTTGGAGCCTGGAACTGATTGTTCCTGCAGCAGTTACTGCCCGTGCTTGCCAAATCTGTTGGATCAGCTACTGAGATTCGCTGTCACGACTGGGCTCTTTCCTCTCCAGATACAAAAACCCACCCAGCAACTGTACCCAATCGGAAAATGGACGACCCTGATTTTCGGGTTTGTTGCGGATACGCGAAATGGCATTCAGCTTGGAGTCCAGTTCGTCAATGAAGTAAAGGGCAAAGGCCTCTTCGAATTCCGGTTCGACCGGCGCCGAATATTCCTTCTTGCCTTGATGCGAGAGAATCATGTGCAGGAGCCGCTTGACGTTGATATCACCCTGCAGTCCCAACCGGTCGGCAGCGGCTTTGACGATTTCAAAGCCAATCACCATGTGTCCGAAAAGCCGACCATCGACCGAATACTCGAATGTCGCTCCGACCTCGAGTTCAGAGATCTTGCCGACATCGTGCAGCAGCGCGCCGGAAATTAACAGCGATCGGTCGAGATAGTCATAATGTTCGCACACCTTCACTGCCAACTGCGCCATCGAGAGCGAATGTTCGGCCAGGCCGCGCAAATAGCCGTGATGCCATTTGGTGCCGGCCGGCGATTCGAAGTAGTGGCGCTTGACATCCTCATCGTAAAGGACTTCGACAACCAGCGCATGCAGTTCCTCGTCGGTGATCAAATTCACCATCTCTTCGATTCCAGCCTCGAGCTGCTCGAGTGAGAACTCACTGGCAGCCAAAAGGTCGGTTGAATCGTACTCATCGGTTTTGGCGGGACGGATCTTTTCGACCTGTACCTGCATCGAACCGCGATACGAACTAACCAACCCTTTGACCTTGACGACAGAGGCATCTTTGAGGGTCGGATAGGTATGCTCCGCCTCTTCGCCCCAGAGCACACCGGCAATTCGACCGGTGGAATCGGACAATTCCAGCTGCAGGCGAACGCCGCCGGTGAAAGGCACGAGATCGCACTTGGTTAAGGCATAGTAACCCAACAATAAGTCGCCGGTATTGACATCACGGATTTTCAAGCTGTTCGATTCCACAGAGCCTTTCGGTTTGGTGATGCACTTGTGCGCAAAGGCGGTTGCATGGATTTATTGAATTAATAACCCAATGTCGAAACGGATTGTCAAGAAAGATTGATGCGGTGCTAATCGACAATAGTGCACATTATTATTGTGAATGCCGCAAATCCGAAGACCGAAAACAGCCTGATAATGCCTTCTTTTTCTTCAGTGTCAGAGAACGCCACGCGAATCGAGTCGACGCGCGATAGATCTACCTGATATGTGTAATACTGATAATTGCGAGATTCCATGATGGTGAGAGTGCCATTCTCCCATGAGTAACCGCTGGGATGAACTTCCTTGGTGGAATCATAGTAGATCGTCTTGATTTTATCGGGGTGCGAGTCGCCGAGCCGCCAAATCGGTACCAAGCGCGCCGGTAGCATTTGCTCTTCGTGTCCGGGAGGCAGACTGAATATTCCGGAGGTTGAGTCCAGCAATCGTGATGCCGGCATATCGTCATTATCCCAGTCATGAGCGGGCAGGTGCTTTGGATTTTTGAGCGTGAATTCCTGATTGTTGTAGCAACCGGATACGAAAATCAACGCCAACGCCAAGAGCATCGCCACCCACCTTACTTGATTTTGGAGCATTTTCATAAATCCTTGCGCCGTCAGTAGGTTTGCTTAATCCGCCGTATTATCTCGCTGGTTGAGAGTCCCTTGACCAACTTCATCCGAACTACCTTTCCCCCATTGGCCCGCACAAAATCGGCACCGACAATTTCAGTTATCTTGTAGTCGGCGCCTTTGACAAGAACATTCGGGTTAATCAACGGAATCAGCTTGTCAGGCGTCCTTCTCTCTAAGGGGACAATATAGTCCACGACAGCGAGTGCAGCAAGCACTTTCGCCCTGTATTTATAGGGCACGATAGGCCTTTGGTCGCCCTTATTGATCTTAACTGAAGCATCAGTATTTAGTCCAACAATCAGCAAATCACCAAGTCGACGCGCACGGGTAAGGTAATCCACATGACCGGCGTGCATGATGTCAAACACGCCGTTAGTGAAGACGATTCGCTTGCGCTCTCGACGAAGACGCGCAACTAGTGTTGGTATTTGTCGCTTAGTGATAATCTTTGTCATATGTACGATAGTCGATTCTCAGTGTTCGCGAGCTATAGCTGCTCCGCAATTGTGTCAAACAGCTCATCGCGGCTAACATATGCCGTACCGATGTACCCGACAACGACTCCGGCAGCCTGGTTGGCAATGTAAGCCGCCTCAAGTTTCGTTGCTCCCGCTGCCATCATTGCTGTCATGACGGCAATTACGGTATCGCCTGCACCCGTTACGTCGTAGACTTTTTTGGCAACGGTTGGGAGATGGTTAAAGTTGCCGTTCTCCTCGAATAACGCCATCCCGCGCGCACCTAAAGTGACAAGTATTGAATCGAGTTCCAGTTCATTAAGCAATCCCCAGCCGACTTCCTTGAGTGAGTCATCATCGCGGATTCGTTTGCCGGCTGCAAAGGCCGCTTCGTGTTCGTTCGGTGTGATGACCGAGACCTGCTTGTAATTGCGGAAATGAGTCTCTTTCGGATCAACCGAAATGAACTTGCCCTTGCTGCGCGCCAGACCGACAACCCGGTTGAGAAAAGACGATGTGATCACACCCTTGCCGTAGTCGGAAATGAGCAGACACTGAATGTCGTTCAGGCGATTTTCGATGTGGGTCACGAACTCATTTTCGGTGTAGCCGTCGATCTCATCCCGCGATTCACGATCGGCGCGAACGACCTGCTGATTGTGCGCAATGATGCGCGTCTTAACCGTTGTCGGACGCTTCTGATCGCTGACCAATTTGTGCTGGCCGATTCCTTCGCGTTCGAGCAGATGTTTGAGGCGGGTTGCATTTTCATCATCACCCACCAATCCAACCAGTTCGACGTTACAGCCGATGGCGCTGATATTGCGTGCGACATTCGCAGCGCCGCCGAGATGGATCGACTCGGAATCGACCTCCACGACTGGCACCGGCGCTTCAGGCGAAATTCGGCTTACATTTCCCCAGAGGTATTGATCGATCATCAGGTCGCCGTAGACCAATACTCGGGCGTCGGCGAGGTTATCGAACAGCTCCTGGAGCCGTTTATGTGTCAGAATCGACAAGTTAATCTCCTTGACTGCAGCGCATATTATATTACACTGGCAACGCCTTGACAAGGAGGAACCATGAACAAGCCACCTACTCAACAGATACAGTTG
The DNA here is from genome assembly GCA_964592145.1 of uncultured Ignavibacteria bacterium. GTDB lineage: Bacteria > Zixibacteria > MSB-5A5 > CAIYYT01 > CAIYYT01 > JADJGC01. The sequence continues at coordinate 116,255 of CAZQBX010000001.1, read as the reverse complement.
GAACTGCGCGAAGCCGAAGCTGAGGGAATCTATTCAAATCTAGTCATGATCGGACATTCCCCGTCGGAAATAATCTTTGATTTTGCCCGCTTTCTCCCTGGCACACCGAAAGCGCGAGTCTTCTCGCGCATTATTATGACTCCGCAAAATGCGAAGTCAGTACTGAAGACCCTTGAAGACAATCTCAAGAAGTACGAGGAAAAATTCGGAGAAATCAAAATACAGGGCGAAGTCGACCAAAAGAACATCGGCTTTGCCAGACCCGAGCAATGACCGCATAAGATCTGAACCAGTTCTATTGTGCCGAAACTAAAGGCGCTCCCGCAATCGCGGAAGCGCCTTTCTTCTGCTGACTGAACAAACTACCTACGGGCAGAACGGAGCCGGACCGCCACCGAAGATGAAGTTGATGATGTACACGGCATCGGAAATGTTGATGCTTCCGGTACCGTTGGCATCACCAAGACACGGCTGTGCCGGTGCCGCGCCTCCTGCAAATATGTAGTTGATTATGAAAACGGCATCAGAAATGTTAATCGTGCCGGTGTTGTTGGCATCGCCGCAGAGGCAAGGCGGTGCCGGTGGAGCACCGATCTGCCCACGGATCTCCTCTACTGGGAATGCAACCGAGTGAACATTTACATAGAGTTCTTCCTGTAGCATATCAATGATGTCCGGTACAGTCAAATACCAGACCTCCTTGATCGGGCTGGCCGGACTGCCGAATCCAAAGACGATCGGACCGGAAACGCAAATGGCACCGCGGTGAACATGGCCGTCAATCGGGCTGGAAACGTTATGTGTGAGATCAATCGTCATTTCACGTCCGCCCGGCTTGAGTTTGGCGGTGCAGGTACCGGTCGCAGCACTTCCGGTTCCGGCGCACGCCGCCGCCTGCGATTCATCTAAGCCAAGTGAATAGGTCTGCGGCTGTTCGAGAACCAACTGCCCGCGAATCTCACCCGATGGGAATCCGGTCGAATGAATATTGACATAGAGATTTCCAGCCAATAGATCCGTGACATCTGCGGCCGTCAACGGCATCACCTCATTCGACGGGCTGGCTGAACTTGCAAAACCGTAACGAATCGGTCCCTCGACATTTGGCGCACCGAAGTGGACATGCGCATCGATCGGGCTCGTGACGTTGTGCTCGGTGTACATAGTGAGAGACTTAAGGTCGGAACTCAATGTCGCCACCGTGAATCCAACCGCCGGCGAACCGGTTCCCGCCCCGCCGTTGGCAAGTGCGCCGTTCATCTTCATCGCGATATTGACACTCTGCCGTCTCAGCTGGCCACGGATTTCACCCGAAGGAAATGCCGTCGAGTGAATGTTAATATACAGGTCACCTTGCATTAGGTCTCTTAAGTTGAGCGAATCAAGGCTCCAGTTCTCGTTGACTGGGCTCTGCGGATTGGCAAATCCGAATCGAATCGGACCCTCGACGCCCGGCAAACCGAAGTGAACGTGGCCATCGATAGTGCTTGGCACATCATGTGTGACCTTGACATTCAGGCTGGTGCTGGCCGCGTTCAACTCACAGACTGAAACACCTGACGCCAGCGAGTTGGAGCCTGCGCCCGCCAATGCTTGCGCTTCATCAAGCGTGAATACGAACTTGATCGGCGCCTGAACAATCTGACCGCGGATTTCACCACTGGGGAAACTCGGGGAATGGATATTTACATACAGGTTGCCGGCCAGAAGCGCCGCCACATTGGATGGACTGATGGTCCAAGTCTCATGAATCGGACTCACTGCTGATGTGAAACCAAAGCGAATCGGCCCGCCATCAACGCAGGGTGCACCGAAATGAATATGCGCACCGCTGGCACCGATGACATTGTGCTCAACATAAACCGACAACTGAGTTTGAGCGGCATTGAGAATTGCGATTCCAAAACCCGTCGCAGCGCTTCCGGTGCCGGTACAACTTACTTCCTGATCATCATCCAGCAGAAACGTGTAAATCGTCGGATTGCAGTTGGAAACAAAGATTGTGTCGATCATCGAAAGCGGATGAACAGAGCAAACATACGGATATGCACCAACCGGATCGGAACCGGTAAGTATCAGGTCGTATGTCGATCCGATCACGCTGAAAAGCGGCGATTGAAAAGTCTTCGGCGAACTGGGGTCGGAATCGACCTGGTGCACGCCGCCGGCCCACGTCCAGCGAATCGTGTCGCCCAGGCAGGCCTGTGTCTTGCCCGGTGTGAAAAAGAAGTTTCCGACGGAAATGTTGTGGATTGTCGCTTGCAGCGGACTCGCTGCCAATCCCAGCATCACGATCACTCCCGCCACCGAAATGCGTGACAGAATGTTCATCTTGGTACCTCCGATGTGAATTATGATTAAGTTGTTCGTTTCAGACTTTTCCAATGCGCCGGGCCAGACCGAGCAACGTCGGTTGCATGACCGGCAGATTATGCACGCTCAAGGCTGAACTTCTTGACGATTGGCAGTAACCAGAGGACATCGCCTCTGAAGCAATAGAGTATTGACCGTTTCAGGTTCGTACACCAATATAGTCTATATTCTGAAGAAAGTAGGACTTTTTGGGTCTATCAAAGAAAATCACGGATAGTTTTTGTCAAATGGATCAGCTGTCTAAGCGGGAGCTTGTCTGCAATCGGTCGCACGCCCGAACCGCAAAGTACTTGATTCAAAAGTACTTGCATGATTTTCCTCGAAACCACCCCTGCTGGCCTCGACGGAACCCGACCTGAATTCGAGTTCGGAATCTTCAAGCCCATCCGACTCAACTGGCGTGAAAAAAAACAGGCGAATGAATTCGCCTGTTTTACTCAAGCTGCCGGTGTTGCTACCGGACTATAAAAGTGCCGACACGGGCACCTCGAGACCTCTATACAGGAGAGACGAGGGTCAAAACGCAAATCTTCAGCGTCCCGTCAGCAGCCGGGAAGCCCTTCACGCTGACTTGGTCGCCGGCGGAGAAATCGGCAAGCAAGAGTTCGTTGCCTTCAGCATCGAACAATTGCGCATTTGGACAGACTGTTCCGACCCAATCGAGATCAACAAAGGTCACGGTGTTATTGTCCAGGTCGACGGTCGCCAAAACCGCGTCAAATGTGATGCACTGCTTGGTTGCGCAGTTGGCAAGCTTGATTTTGACGGCCAACAGATTCGCTTCATCGACGATGTTTGCCTTGACTTCGACAACATCACCAACTTCCAGATCGGTGAAGGTGAAGATCGTGTCGCGATCCTTAATCAGTCGTTCGCGCTGTTGATTGATTTGCGGTCCAGAGTCACCAAGAGCCGCATTTTGGCGAGTTGAAGTCGTACCCCAAATAAAGGTATTCTCGTCGATGGCGATCGTCTCGGTACGGCCGTAAACGGTGAAAGTTCCGGCAGTGTAGTCTATTGTGGCAATTGAGTCGCGGAAGGCGAGGTCATAGCCGCAAGTTCCGTCGGAGGCCATAATCCGCAACCGCTGAGCTATGACATCACCATTGGCTTCGCGATGTCCGTTTACTTCGACTGAATCGTTGATTTGCATGTCAGCAAACTGAATACGCACTTGATGACCAGCTTCCACCTTGAACATCTCGCAGTTCTGCAATGCAAAGACCGTGTCCGGTACTCCAGCAAATGTAATGCGGAACATTTCCTGATTGAGCGACTGAATTCGCGCTGCGAAGTTGACCTGAACGCAGTTTGGGCAGTCGTCCGGAGGGGTCAGTGGCTTATCAAGCGAACTTGTTGGTGAATTGGGCGAACTTCCCGAACAGCCAATCATAATTGCCGTCAAAGCGAATCCGATCGTGCTGCGGACGAGTTGGGTAAGGATGCTTTTCATGATGGTACAACCTCCCGAAGGGTTGAAGGTTCTCGCCCGGTAGCGTTCGGCGATTGTTCGATTCGCAATACAGAGTATTTTATCCGCGTTAATCGTTCACGTACCGGACAAGAAAATCGTAAAAAATATCTACGTTATTGCCGCCGGCAAAAGAAAAGCGGCAGGTTGCTCGATTCCTACCGCTCATCCGACGTGTCTTCTGGACGCGTCTAAGGGCAATTCGCACAAGGAGGGTCGCTATTAGAGAAAATATAATTGATGATTACAAGGGCATCAGAAATAGAGAGCGTACCGCTGCAGTCGCAGTCAGCTGCCATTGTCGGCACCGGAGGCGGGCCGCCGGCGAAAATGTAGTTGATGATAAAGATGGCATCAGAAATGTTGAGATTATTAGTCCCGTTGGCATCACCGCAAGTGAATCCCGTCAATGCGGCGAGTGCTGCCGCCGGATTTACCAGCCCATTCCCCAAATCGCCCGCGTACAACGGATTAAGCGAATCGATGTTGGTCGCCGTTTCAGCGAGCACGCTGTCAATCGCATCAGCCGTGAGATTCGGATCAATCTGCAGCATTAGAGCCGCTACTCCGGCGACCATCGGCGCCGAGAAGCTTGTGCCATCCCACCAGGCATAAAGTGTATCCAGGTGCGGCGCATAAACTCTCGTTCCGGGCGCACAGAGATCGACTTTTTTACCCCAGTTCGAGAAGTCGGCCTTAAGATTGAGCGAATCCAGCGCCGCTACTGCAATCACCGATGACTTCAATGCCGGGAACGGAAACAGGTTTTCGTCACCGGTCGAATCGTTTCCGGCAGCGGCTACAACTACAACGCCAAGGCTTTCTGCATAGTCGATTGCATCGTGAATAGCTTCGTGGCGACCACGCAATCCAAGGCTGAGATTAATGATCTGGCAACCATCATCGACTGCTTTGACGATTGCGCGCGCAATGTTATATCCATTTCCGCGGCCAAGGGTATCTAAACTTCGATAGGCATAGAGATCTGCACCCGGTGCGACCAAGGCAATGGCGCCGGCGACAAAGGTCCCATGCCCGGATGCAACTCCACCAGGTTCATCATTGGCATCGATATCATCATCAACGAAGTCATATCCCGAGTGGACGTGTGAAGACTTTGCGGCAAATTGCGGGTGATCGAAGTTTAAGCCGGTATCGATGATCCCGACTTTGACCGCAGTGCCGGTCGCAACCGTTTGTGCATCCGCCAGTAGTAGTGTCTCCGCAGCGGGCTGACTCTCAAAGGTTCCGATCGCCTGATTATCAAGAAACGGCGAGCTGCGCTGGAACGGTTCCGGAGCATCAAGGTAGTAATTCGGACCGCAGTAGAGCACGGCGGGATCCAGTGAAATGACCGTCGCCAAACTCTCGATATCCACACCCGGCTGCGTTTGCAGAAGATACGCATTTGTGGAGAAGATCGTGTTCAAGACAGACGTACCATACTGGCCGTTGATGTAGTTGATGTTGTATCCCTGACGCATTTCGCAGACAAGCCGCTCGTTCTCGAACTCGCCGCTGTTGTTGGCGAAGCCAACGGCGGAAAGCAAGATCAGGCTGAACACTGCCTGCAGTAAGATCAGCTGGTTCTGATATTTCGGTATTGGCATCATCGACTCCTCATTCTCCTGCTCCAAACACCGAGAAGGCGCCCCAATGGTATGCTGATGGGTATTGCGCCCGCACGGTGGTCGCAGCGTAACGGATTGCAGCAAGAATGCTCGCGCTCTTGAAATAGCTATCGTAAAATGCCGCCATCCAGACAGCGGTAGTTTGATCGGAAACCGGCCAATGGCCGGCAATGACATTGCGTGCACCCATCTCCAGTAGAGATCGTACTAATCCCGTGGATTCTTCACCCGGCAACGCAACCTGTTCGCCGGAGCGACAGGAAGCCAGCGTGACAAGATGGACGGAACACTGCTTGAGACGAAAGTCGGTGGCAAATAGTGCACCGTCTTCTAAAGCTAAATACGAATAAAATGGGTTATCTGAACGGAGAAATGCGTGACCGGCAAAATGCCAGAGCCGGGCCTCGCCTCCTTCCGGCCAATCTTTGCGGCTACACGGCGAGTAAATCTCGGTCTGGCCCGACAGGTTCTTGGCCAAATTCTCAAGTTCACGATCAACCTCAGGAAGGTCGTCCGCCTTCCCACGGAAGACTTGGACTCGTTCCGAGGTGACCGAAATCGATTGTGCGGCACGATAATGGCGGATACTCGGGGCAATTATGAAATCATGCCGCTCCAACAATGGCTTCCCATCAGCTATTAACGCCCGCCAAGGGAGATTAGCCAATTCCCCTTCTGGGATCAAGAGCACGGTCGCGGCGGTGGGATCTACCCCCAGCGGTAGCCATAGCCACTCTCCCAGGTCGCTCCAGAGCCTTTGCTCGAGTGAGGCGTCCATTGTGTCTTGAAAGTGGCCCGCCAATAGCTCGCCTTCCAGGATGAACCGCCAGCGTTGCATCGCGTCAGCAAGGCGACGCCGGCCATTCAAAATGCGCCTGACACTCGTCTTGGCGCGATGGTGAACGAAGGCGATGATATCATCATCGCGCAAATGAAACTGCACAATCGGCATCTTTTGTGCCGTTGCCATAATGTCTTCAAGTAGTCGGTCATTGTCCGTCACGGCCTGCTTCGCATCGCGATCCACGGCGATAAGTTGCTCGCGAATTTGTTTCTGCAGATTCGACATCGCCAGATTGCGCGCCACTGCTGACAAACCACGCTCGCCAACACCGCTGATTTGATGCGCAAGCGAAGAGACTTGCCGCGCCAACGCATCAAGACTCTCATTCACTTTCCGACGTGTGCTGTCCGTTGACTCCGCCAATGTAATGGGCGACCACATTCCGGCTGTCTTGTAACGCTCCGACCATACGGCTGCCATACCCGGATTATGCTCGAGTTCGGACGCGATCAGCCGCAAATGCGGTGAATCCTGTCGTTTGCCAAACGCACTGCGCAGCTCAACTGGAGGCAATTGAGCACGGACAGAATCAAGTCGGTCTGCCGCCTGGCGCCAGTGCTTGCGGGCTTCCGAGATGTCACCGCGCCGATACTCGTAATCGCCGCGTACCGTTTCCCAGATGGCGAACAGGTGCGGCACCGATTTGACCGCCGCATTTTTTTCGAGCCGCGCCAGTGCCAATCTTGCTCGCAGCGGATTGCCGGCATCCTGCAAATCACAGACGGCCTGCCAGAGCGGAAGCTGTCCGCTATTGAAGTGGGCGCGTGCCTTGGTCAGATATTTCTGGTGCGACTTTACATCATTACTTTCCAGATCAGCTGCGAGCAGGCTCGTTGCACCCAGGAACCCGTTGTTTTTTTCAGCGTCAAACCCCGTTTGTGCACGTCGAAGTGCCTTGCGTGCTTCTGCCACTTTAGCCAGCGCAAATGCAGCTTGTCCGCGAAACAAAGCTGATTTCGAAATCTCGTAACGGAGGCCCAGTTTTTCAAACAGCACTTCGCTCTTGCGCGCCGACTCGAGTGCATCTTCGTAAAGGCCCAACCCAAGATACACTTCGGCACGATCCAAATTACACAGTGCCTCACCGCGCGGATCTCCGCCCTCACGGTAGATCTTCTCGCACTGCGTTAACTCTAACAGTGCGACATGGAACTTGCCGGTCAACATTCTCAACCATGCCAGGCCGTAGCGCGAATCGTTGCCGTCAAGGGTGAAATCGTTGGCATCCCAGATTGCGATCGCCCGTTTGTAGAGCACCTCAGCCTGTTTAAGATCAAACAGCTGGACTAGCGTATTGGCACGATTATAAAGAGTCCGTGCGAGCGCGACTTGATTGTCGGCTTTCTCGAAAAATGCCGCTGCATCGCGATACAGCTTCTCGGCTTCGCGATGACGGTCTTGGCGGTGAAGCAGGTTGGCATAATTGACCCGTGTCTGGGCCAGGTCCGCTGCCGCCTTGAGACGCGAAAATGTCGCGATTGCGCTGCGCGCATGCGCTCGTGCCTTATTGAAGTTGCCCAGATACATATACACGTCGATAAGCGCCCGGTCGATTCGCGATCGCACCATGGCGTCCCGGCTCATCAGTTTGCGCGCTTTAACGTAGGCATCCAGCGCTTCGGCATGCTTGCCGCTCAAATGAAGCACACGCGCCAGCGAACGATGACTGGTGCTTTCAAGTATGCCGCCACGTTTGCCGGCTTGTTTGACAAACCTCCTTGCCACAGCAACAGCCCGTAGCAGCGAGGCACGCGAAACTTTCTGGACCTCGGCATCACAAGCCGAGGCCAATTCAATCTCTGTCGGTCCATCAGCAGTTCCCGTTGCCAGAAACCGCTCGACAGCTAATTCGATTGTGGTTTTTTCCACGTCAACTCCGGCAATTCGATTACGAATTCGTCAGAGCGGAGAGTGATCTTCCGCGGGGGACGGGTTCCCGACCACTGGTATAAACCCGCGCTGTCAGGTAGTAGTTTCTTCTTATCGGCTTCAACTTGGATTGGCGATTTCGATTGCCCCTTCACTTGCGCAACAAACGACCAGCCGCGAGTCTGTTTCTCTGCGCGTAGGTCAAAACGGATATCCTCGCTTTCAAACCTGATGCGTCGGTCGCTTTCGACACTCTCGCCGCGAACACCAACCGGTTGCGGCATTGCCCAAGAGTCGAAAATCACCCGAGCAGCAAAGGACCTGATCTGGTCGAGTAGGGCCGTTTCACTGCCGATTTCAATAGCCCGTTCGACCCAACCGATCGGGGCATCAGGCAAATGGAGCTTTCCCGAGACAAGGTAGGTCGATATCAGACTGACAAGCTCGCTACATTCAGCACATGTCCGTAAATGGTCGGACCCTGTAACTTCTTGCCCCCGTGCCGCTTTGATGATTTCTTGTCTTGTCAGGTGCATATTTGTCTCGTTCTTTCCTTCAAACTACAGAGACTCGCTCCCGGATTTCCGTACTTCAACATAGCCATTTTCTTCGAGTATCCGTTTCAGCCGCTCCAGGCAGCGTCGGCGGATCGGTCCGAGCGAGTTGGAAGCGATCCCCAACGACTTGGCGATTTGCTCGTAAGATTGCTCTTCATCCGCAAAGAAGAAGGCATCGACTAATTTCCGGCAACGCGGTTCGAGTTGGGCTATGGCACTTTCGAGATGAGCCTGCTTTTCTAGTTCAAGGAGATCTTCGTCAGGAAGCCGCGATGAATCGACCTGTTCGTACGAGGAATCGTCGCCGGGATCAGAGCCGGCCCGGCGTTTGATGCGAAATGCTTCTCGCTTCGCTGTCGTTACTAACCAGGCAGACAAACGCGTCGGGTCCTGCAGTTTTTTGCGATTGTTATAGAGCAAGATCCAGGTCTGTTGGAAGCAGTCGGCAGCATCGACTTGCGAAAGACCCGAGCGGGTCGCAACTGTGTACACCAGCGACTGGTAGCGCTTGACAATGGTTGCCCAGGCATTCGAGTCACCGTCAAGTACTTTCTGCCACAGTTGCGGATAGGAATTCGGCATAGATAGTTAATAATACACAATTTGAAGGACTCCGTCCAATGTAAGATGCGGAATTTGCGACTCGGTTGAAGTCGTCTTGTTCGTAGTTGCTTTCAGAGTTCCGGCGATCAGAAAAATGGCTGACTCCCGAGCAAATGGCTTCGAAATATAAAAAGAACACCCGAGTCTTGCCCCCATTTGATCAGGCGTAGATAGACTCGGGTGCGTGGGGAAGGTAAGGTCCCCGTGGGGAATTGTAATGCCTTGGATAGTCGTGCAGTTGTTTTTCTCTGCAGTGAGAATGCAGTTAGAATCTTGTTAAATTGGGTCTTTATTTACACGCACATATAGAAGGATGCCCGGGGGAAACGGGCATCCTCTTGGGAGTAGTGGCTGAAAAGACAGGTATTGAAAATCGAAATCAGAATACCAATTTTCGGTTTGGCATTAATGAGCCATCGAATAGAGATCTGCTAATTCTGTTCCTGTCGCATCTCACTCTGCGATATTCCCGTTGCCTTTCTGACCGGCTTGTCGTATACACCATAAGCGCATTGCCCGCTGGAACTGGGCTGTCGCCAAGGAGATACAATGAAAAAACGCAAAATCACCCCAGAAGATCTGCTCAAGATGAAGTTCGTCGACGGAATTGCGATGTCGCCGGATGAAGCCGAGATTGCCATCAGCGTCCGCACAATTGCCGAGGACCGCAAGAAATATTTCTCACATATCTACATGATTCGCACCGATGGCGACAATTTGCGTCAATTCACCACCGGTGACGTTTCCGACTCGCTGCCGGTATTTTCTCCCGATGGCCAATGGCTGGCTTTTACCTCCAAGCGCGGAGAGAAGAAAGGCCTCTATCTCATGCCGCGCAATGGCGGCGAGGCTCGTTTGCTGTCGGATATGGACGGCGGATATGGTGACTTGTCGTTTTCGCCCGACTCAAAAAAGCTGCTCTGTACCTTCCGGAAGAACGACGAAGTACCAAAAGGCAAAGACGGCAAGAAGGAACCTCCGGTGTTCCGGCACATTACCCGGTTGTTTTACAAGATGGACAACTATGGGTTCTACCCCAAGGAAGAGAGCCAGATATGGACTTTCAGCCTCAAGGATGGCGCTGCAACGCAATTGACCAAGGGCGGGTACAGCAAAGGCTCACCAGCGTTTTCTCCGGACGGAAAGTCAATTGCCTACCTCACCAACGTCCAGAAAAATCCCGATCTCGATGCTGACTTGGTTGACATATTCGTCATCCCCGTAAACGGCGGAAAAGCCAGATTAGTTGATACACCCAAAGGACCGATCGCTGCCCTCAAATTCTCGCCCGACGGCAAATGGATCGCCTATCTCGGACATGACAATCCGAATGATTCCTGGGGTGTGACGAACTATCACGTCTGGAAGGTACCGGTTCGCGGCGGCAAAGCTGTCGATTTGACAAAGAAGCTGGATCGCATGTGCGTCGATGAGACGATTTCGGACACCGTCGAAGCTCATTCTTCCGGACTCCTTCATTGGACGCCAGATAACCGCTGGATTTACTTTGTAGTTTCCGACGCCGGTGCAACTAATCTCTATCGCGTGTCGGCCAGCGGACGCAATCTCGAAACAGTCCTTGCCGGCAAACAGCACATCATGGGATCCTCACTGAACGGCAAATGCTCGAAAATCGGCCTGGTGATATCGAGTCATATTCAACCGGCGGAAGTCTACACCTTTGATTTCAACAAGCGTGGCGCCAAACAGCAGAAGATAACCGGATTCAGCAAGTGGCTCACAGACGGCGTCATGCTGTCCAAGCCTGAAGAGGTAATCTTCCGCAGTACCGGCAACTACCCCGTTCACGGCTGGATCATGAGACCTCCGGATTTCAAGCAGAATCGCAAGTATCCTTCGGTGCTGCAGATTCACGGTGGACCGCGCGTCCAGTACGGCAACACTTTCTTCCATGAGATGCAGCTAATGGCGGCGGCCGGTTACGTAGTTTATTTCAGCAACCCGCGCGGCGGCCAAGGTTACGGCGAGAAGCATGCCGATACTATCACCAACGGCTGGGGTACTGTCGATTATGATGACTGCATGGCCTTCGCCGACTTCATGGAGAAGAAGCCGTACATCGACCGAAAAAAAATGGGTGTCACCGGCGGTAGCTATGGCGGCTACATGACCAATTGGATTGTCGGCCATACCAACAGATTTGCGGCCGCAATTACCCAGCGGTCGGTTGTCAACCTTGAATCGATGTTTGGTTCGTCGGATATCGGATTTCACATGCCGCGGGAAATCTTCGGCACTCCTTATAACAACCACGATGCGTGGCGCAAGATGTCACCGTTGACCTATGTCAAGAACATTCGCACCCCCCTGCTCATCTCACACTCGGAGCAGGATCTGCGCTGTCCGATCGAGCAGGCTGAACAGTTGTTCATTTCGCTCAAGATGCTTGGGCGCACTGTTGAGTTCGTCCGCTTTCCCGACGAACCGCATGGACTGTCACGGTGCGGACGCCCCGACCGCCGGTTGGCAAGGCTGGAGTGGTTCTTAAAGTGGTTTGACCGCTACCTTAAAGGCAGAAAGAGATAATCTTGGCTACTAGTGGTGGATCAGCAGCGGCTTCATCAGCAGCAATTGCAGCCGCTGCTGCAGCTAAGCAACACAATAATCTTCTGAAATGGGAGATTCTGACAATGTTTGAACCGATTACTTGCCCGGTCTGTAACCGGGGAAAACTCCTGCCTCTGTTGATGACCAATGCAACAAACTGGGTCTGCAGTCAGCCGGATTGCGGATATGTTATTCATCAGCACGGGTCGGACAACACGAAGATATGGAAGGGACAGGCACATAAGCCCTCGGCCACGCACCCAACCGATGGATGGCTGGAAACTCCGTAAATGCCGCAGCTGCGTCAGCAGCACATTCCTGTCCGGTACCGATTAAAGACTGCCCGTTGATTGTCGATTGAAATCAATGGAAATCAACGCGTTTCAGCTCTTCCCGATCACGAAATCCCGCTCTAACGCCAAGATTCCCCTTGCTGGAACCGCCCGGATTGATATATTTTATAAGTTTGTAGCTAATACTTTTGGAGGATTGACTCAATTATGATGCAAGCATTGCGCGATAACACCAAAGTTATCATTTGGATATTGGTCATCGCATTCGTCGGCACCATCGTCTTTGCCTGGGGGATGGACATTACCGGAGGCAGTGGCGGCGGTATGCCGGCAAACGTCGTGGGAACGGTTAACGGTCGGGATATCCCGCTCTCCAACTTTGGCATGGCGGCCGATCAATATATCGAAAACCAGCGTCAACAGAACCCCGACAAAGAATTCACTGAGTCCGACTACCGGCAGGCCCGCCGCCAAGCTTGGAATGAGTTCGTCAACGGTTATATCCAGCAGGAGGAAATCGAACGTCTGAACATCCAGCTCACCGATGCAGAGCTGGTGGACTTCCTTCGTCGTTACCCGCCGGCAGAAGTACAGAATCTTGAACCGTTCGTCACTGATGGCCGGTTTGACTATAACAAATACCTTCAGGGAATGACTGATCCCCAGCTTAAAGACTTCTGGCGCCAGGTTGAAACTATGGTTCGGCCACGGCTGGTGACTTTCAAATTGCAGGAGTATATAACGTCGATGGTCCGCGTATCGGATAACGATCTGCAGGACCAATATCTGCGCGACAATGAAAGAATACAGGTTGATTACGCCTTGGTGCCATATAACAAGTTCGTTCTGCAGGCAGTTGATATCGATTCTGCGCAGGTAAAATCATACTATGAGTCCCACCAGGATGAATTCAAGCAGCCGGAACAGGCCTATTACACGGTTATCAAGGCTGTCAAATCTGCTTCAGCAGAAGATGAAAAATCTGTGATCGAAAAAGCGAACCAACTCAAGGCGCAACTTGACGCCGGTGCCGACTTCGCTGCCTTGGCAGATGAAAATACGCAAGACCCAAGTGGCAAGGGCCGTGGTGGATCACTCGGGTTCTTCGCCAAAGGAGCAATGGTCTCCGAATTCGATTCGGCCGTTTTCGCAATGACCGATGGTCAGATTTCAACACCGGTGAAGACCAGATTTGGTTATCACATTATCCAGCGCACCGGTTTCCGCAAAACCAATGAGCTGGAAGAGGTCGAAGCTTCGCATATCCTGCTGAAGGCCGAACCTTCGCAGGCAACTCTGGATGGACTGCAAGCAAAGCTGGCCAAGTTCAAATCGGAAGCTAATGCATCGAATATGACTGCCAAGATCGAAGAATACGGCCTAACCGCCGATCCGGAGCGGAAGATGAGCCCCGGGGGCACGATTATGGGTTTGGGCAAAGACGCCGACCTCGAAAAATTCTTGTTCGAAGCTGGTGACGGCTCATTCTCGGACGTGATTGACCGTCAGGACGCGTTCTATTTGTTACACAAGGCTCGCGAAATGAAAGCCGGAGTAGCGCCGCTGGAAGAAGTATATCCAATCATTCAACGCAATCTTCTCAACGAGAACCAGCGTCGGTTAGCTTATGACGCCGCGATGCAAATCTACAACTCTGTCATGAGCGGTCAAAGTCTTGCCGACGCAGCCAAGGGAGCGGGCGTGACGATTTCGGAATCCGGCATGTTTGCCCGCGCTGGACGTTTGCCCGGCATGGGGAACGACCCGAACTTCATTGGTGCAGCTTTTGCCCTGTCGGAGGCCAAGCGGTTTTCCCAGCCGGTCCTGACACAAAACGGCGCCGCTGTAATAGAATTCAAGGAACGTGCCGCCGCCACTTTGGACGGTTTTGCTGCCCAGCGTGACACCTTGCGCAGTCGCGCCCTGCAAACCGCTCAAAGCGCATATTGGGACAAGTGGTTCACTAAGTTGATTGACGAAGCCAAGATTGAAGATTATCGCAAGCAGTTGTTCGGCGAAACCATGTAACTGCTTCTGACATCATTCATATGACGAAAACGCGGTAACGTAAACGTTGCCGCGTTTTTCTTTTCTCCGATTTCAGGGCGAATAATTTTGACCGCAAGCTCACGCCTTTCAATCTGAAACACACGAAGAGTTCCACGACTCAAAAGCGGACTTCAGGTACGGCCGGGATTGTCTGCCACAAATTCACCACTGCGTCAGAGTTAGCCCAAAAAAATCTTCAAAATGTGCCTCAAGGAATACCCGCATGTTCCGATATGAAAACTGTTGAAACGAAGTTCATGGATGGAACCTTACGAAAAACAGGATGTGCCGCATTGAATACAGTGAAAGCTCACTCGAACCGGATTCCGGAAACCAGGTACTCCAACAAGACTCTGACGGAACTTATGCAAACTCTGGTACGCAACTATTCGTCAACAGAAATCCGGCAGTACGTTGATCGCCGCATTGGCGCGTTGATACGTCTGTCCGGCGGAACGCTGGTCGAGACGAGTGACTCGATCACTCCATTGAAGCTGGAGTTTGGTCTGGAGCAACTTTCGGCCGCATCACGGGCGGTTGTCGAGCAATCTTTGGAAACGGTCTTGAATGACATGAACGCGACACATACCGCGTCCATACCGGTTCAAGATTCGAAGACAACATCCCGGATCAAACTGGTCTCCGGGCGTACCGACGAGACTGCGGAACATCGGTCTGCGATGGAATTGACGACGGAAGTGGCCTCGGCGCTCGCTCACAAGCTGCGCAATTACCTGGCCGCGATAATATCGGCCGGAGAGCAGTTGGAAGAGACGATTTCCGGGAAGGAAGTCGAAGACGGAATGCAGTTGGCGCACTTGATCTCCCGGGCTGCGCAGGAACAGCGCATCCTCGTGGATCGATTTGTGCAGGCGTTTGGTCCGATCAAACAGCGTTGTCAAAAAATAAACCTCTATCAGAACATCCGTTCGAACATCGAGCAACTGCAGCTTCGGCATGGTTACAGCATTACCTGCGAGTGCGGTGACGATCAAGTCAATGGAACCACCGACCCCGATCTGCTGGGCCGCATTGTTACCGAATTGGCAACCAATGCCGCCGAGGTCTCACCGCAAGGCAATCCCACCGTGCATTGGCACACGCGGGACGGAAGATTGGTGATCCGGGTCAGTAACACTGGCGCGATCAATCCGGATCAAATGTACGGGTCATTTCTGCAGCCGTTTTTCACCGATAAGCCGGGGCACACGGGGCTGGGCCTGAACATTGCGCTTCGCGCCGCCGAAAGCCTTGGGGGAACGTTGCGACCGATTCTACTCCAGGATCGCACTACGATCGTAGTATCGATTCCATTTCAAATCGAAGATTCGACTAATCTGTATACCGAAAGGAACTCCTAATGTCCTCCATTCTTATTGTTGATGATGACCGCAACGTTTGCGGTGCCTTGAAAACACTCTTGACGCGCAATGGTCATGAAGTTTATTGCGCTTACCAGGCAAGTGCCGCCAAGGAAACCCTCGATAAACACTTCTTCGATTTGATCATTACCGACCTCCGGCTAACCGACGGCTTGGGAACTGATATCATTCGCACGGCAAAAACCGTCTCTCCCGATAGCGAAGTCATCATGTTGACCGGATTTGGTACGGTCGATTCGGCCGTTGAGGCGATGCGCTCGGGTGCGTTCGACTATATGACCAAGCCGTTTAGCGATGCAGAGATGCTGATGACTGTCGAGAAAGCGCTGAGTCAGAAGGCGATGAAGACGGAATTGCGCCATCTCAAACGGGCGTTTGCCAATTCATTTGATTTCGACAACATCATTGGCGGTTCGGCGGCCATTCGCGGCATCATCGATGTCGTGAAACAGATTGCACCACAGGAAATCAATGTCCTCATCACCGGAGATTCCGGTACCGGTAAAGAACTAATCGCAAAAGCCATCCACAATAACTCGCAGAGACGCGAGGGAAAATTCGTCGCAATCAACTGCTCGGCGATGCCGGAGCTGTTGCTGGAATCTGAACTCTTCGGACACGTCAAAGGTGCTTTCACTTCGGCGACTGCCAATAAGAAAGGGCTGTTTGAAGAAGCTACCGGCGGGACTATCTTCCTCGACGAAGTCGGCGATACGTCAGCTTCGCTGCAGGCCAAGTTGCTGCGGGTTCTTCAGGAGGAAGAGATTCGTCCGGTCGGTTCCAATGAGACATTCAAAACCAACGTGCGCGTCATTGCGGCAACTAATAAGAATCTGGAGCAGATGGTAGCTCGCGGCCGGTTCCGTGAGGACCTCTATTACCGGCTCAATGTCATCTCGCTGCATGTACCGTCATTGGGCGACCGGCGCGAAGACATCGTTCCGTTGGCGCAGCACTTCCTGGCAAAATACTGCACACACTTCAACAAGCCGCTGAAGCGTTTCTCGGTTCAAGCCTGCGAGAAGCTGATGGCGCATGAATGGCCCGGCAATGTGCGGGAACTGGAGAACACCATCAAGCGGGCAGTTGCCCTCTCGATCTCGGAGATCATTGATATCGATAATCTGTTCCTTATGAAGCCGATGCCAATGCGCGAAGAGCGATCCGATTCTCGGACGACACCATCGCCCGATTCAACGTCTTTACAGGATATGGCCCGCGAGCACATCGTCCGGAGTCTCAAGGAGAATCGCTGGAATTACTCGATTACGGCCGGAAAGCTCGGTATCGGCCGAACGACATTGTGGCGCAAGGTCAAGAAATACAATATCGTTAAGGATTAACCAGTTTTCACGATTATTGTCCTTCCAACTCCAGGGCATCCGGCTTGACCGGATGCCCTGTGTTTTTGCGGCTCAAACCAGCACCTTCGACCTGATGAAATCTGTCATTCCGGAGGGTTCGACACCCGAACGATCGCCTGAAAATTCAGCATCAGAACGGGGAACTAATGAACCACCCACTTGTTCTCTCTATTGACAAACGGCTGGCTGTTGGTTAGATAGTGCTAACCATGTTTCGCAAGAAAACACCAAGCCTTAAAAGCGAGTTCGAATCAGAAGCCATGGTGCATACCGAGGCTTTATATCGAACAGCTTTGCGAATGACCAAGAATCCCGGAGACGCGGAGGATCTGGTACAGGAGACTTTGTTAAAGGCTTACAAGAGCTTTGATCGGTTCGAGAGAGGTACGAATGCCAAGGCTTGGTTATTCAAGATCATGACCAACACCTTCATTAACACTTATCGTGCCCGACAAAAAGAATCCACTTCAGTCTCCTTCGATGAAATTGACGATAGCTATCTGCATAGCCAGATCACCGGCATGTCCGGCGAGTCGGGCAATCCGGAGAAGGATTTTTTCAATAAGATCCTTGATAGTGATGTGGTAGCCGCGATTGAGAAACTGCCCGAGGAATTTAGAATGGTGGTTGTATTGGCATTTAACGAAGGCTTTGCATACCAGGAGATCGCCGACATTCTCGGCATCCAGGTTGGAACGGTGAAATCAAGACTTCACCGCGGTCGCAAGATCCTGCAAAAGCTGCTTTGGGAGTATACAAACAACAGCGCTGCACCTAAGGAAAGAGCGGAATAGTGAACTGTCGGGAAGTATTAGCCAAACTCTACGATTATCTGGACTCGGAACTGGCTTCCGACGAAAAGCAACAAGTACAGAAACATCTGGACGTTTGCGGCCATTGCCTGGAACAATACAAACTTGAAGAAGACTTCAACAAGCTGGTTCAGCAGAAGATTAAGTCACCCGCCGACATTCAGAAGCTCAAGAGCAAAGTTCTGAATGAAATTGAGAGAATTGATCGAGCCTCTGGCGGCAGTACTTCTGGCAGGAACATCCTTTATCTTCTGGCGCCGATTGCCGCGGCCGCGGTTATCACACTGATTCTCATCAACCCATTCTCGCCGAAAGGCTCGGTGCTCGAGGCTGTCTATCCCTTCGCCATGGAACACAATAAGTGTCTCGATCATGTTCTTCAATACCTTGTTCAGTCGCAGGATCCGCAGGAAGTTCAGGCGGCGCTATCACACTTCGGTAGTCTTCCCGATGACCTGTTAAGACCGCCTCAAACTGGCTATCGCCTTGAAGGGGCTGCTCTGGCGCACACCGAGACTGGTGAAAAACCGCATATCGATTATGATTACGGCGGCACCGATGTTTCGATATTTGTCCTCGACCGCGATACTATCGACAAGTCGGCTTTCCGGCAACTTCAGCACAACGGCAAAACTTACTATGTCGGCAGCTGCCCAAAATTCCACTATGTGATCTGGCAGTGCAAAGATCATGAGTGTATTGCGGTCAGTAAGCTCGCCGAAGACCAATTGCTGGGATTCGCCTCGACATTCTAATTGCGCCGGCCATCAACTAAGCTTCAGCGGCGGACTATTTGGTTCGCCGCTCTTTTTTGCGTGGTCTGGGCGAATTCGTTCTTGGCACGGGCCGAGACTGTCGATATCTTATCAGAATGAACAAGAGATACTCTTCCTTCACGGCAGTCTTTTTTATCGCCGTTCTCGCGGTGACCGCTTGCCAATCGGCGGGTGACAACTCACCGCAGCTATCACCCGTCCCGAACGGTACCGGGCAGGTAGGCTGGTCGGATTGGAGCAAGGCAGCATTCTCAAAAGCCGCCAGTGACAGTAAACTCGTATTTCTTTACCTGACGACACCGTGGTGTGTACCGTGTGCCGAAGTCGACCGCGAGTTGTTTGCCAGCGATACCATTGCCCGTATTCTCAATAACCGATTTGTGGCGATTCGCGTTGATGGTGACCGTTTCCCCAACGTGGCGGAACGCTATTCACTCGGTGGCTACCCGTCCTGTGTGATCCTCACTCCCGACCTTCGTCTCCTTGGCGGTACCATCCGTGTGCCCGCTGATTCGATGCTATTGTTGCTGGAAAGAGTGGATGATACGTGGCAACACACACCAATCATCGCCGAGATGCAAGCAGCGCGACTCGACAGTCTCTTCCGCCAGTCGGCATCTGCGCGAAAGGCGCAACGGCCATCCGACGAGTTGATTCGCTTTGCTGAACGCGTCGTTGCACATTACTACGACTCAACCTACGGCGGATTCGGGAACCAACCGAAGTTTCCTCTGCCCGAGGTCAACGAATTCGCCTTCATGGCGACGGCGCCGGAAGGCGGTCCGTTGTTCAAGAATGAGATCACCCATACGCTGCAAGTCCAGCAGAAACTACTCGATCCCGTTTGGGGCGGATTCTATCGAAACGCGGCGTTTGCAGATTGGAGTAGCCCCAGTCACGAAAAGTTGCTCACTGACAATGCCCTGCTGCTATCGAATTACCTTGACGCTTATCTGTACTCCAAGGACTCGACATACAAAGAGGTCTCTGAAAGAATCGTCGGCTACCTTGATGAGTTCTTGCGCACAAGCCGAGGATGGGGCTTCTACAACAGCCAGGCAGGCGTTGTCATCCGTAACAATGAACTTATTGATCCGAAGAGCTATTTCGCCAAGAGCGATAACAGCCGGCGCGAATTCGGACTGCCGGAAGTTCAACCGGAATCGTACACTGCCGCCAACTGTTATGCGGTCAGCGCTTTCCTCAAAGCCGGGCGCATCCTTAGGCGTCAAGAACTGATCGACTATGCGGTGAAGACGCTCGATTCACTGTACGCCCGCGGTCTTCGGAGCGACGGACTACTACTTCACTGCCCGACTAATTCTATGCCCGACGATCCAACAATTCTCGGAGACCAAGTTGCTGCGATCACAGCACACCTCGACGCTTATGAGACTATTGGCGATCAGCGATATTTGACGACCGCGCAAGAATTGTCAAAGGCGACATTTGAGCACTTTAATGATCCTGTTCTGGGAGGGCTCAATAGTGACATTGTTGCTCCCGATGCCATTGGCCGAATGTCAGTGCCGATTAAACCGCACGCAGTTAATTGTGCTGCAGCGATCAATTATACTCGGATGTTCTATTACACCGCCGACATGGCATATCGCCAACCGGCCGAGAATATCTTCATGTATCTGATGAGTGTACCGATCCGCAACGATGACCTGCGCCTGTGCTCTTTGACTCGTGCATATCTCCGTATCACGCGTTTCCCAACAAAGCTGGCATTGATTGGCCCGCGCGGCGATGACTACAACCAATTAGTCAGTGCTGTCTTCAGCCGGAATTTTCCACGGCTGACGCTGACCCATCTGGGGGACGGTAAAACGGAAACGAGCTACGGTGAGCTCAGGTTTGCACCGACTGGCCGCGCACAGCTCTTTGCCTGCGGAGATGACACGCTTTCTCAACCGATTACTTCAGTCGACAGTGTCGAAACAGCAGTTCGCAGATTTCAGATTAGCTTGATGAACAAAAGGTAGGTTGAAAATCCGGCTACTAGCGCCGTGACTTCTCCTCTCCTTTACCGGAGAGGAGAAGTCTTGCGTCTAAATGTTATCGTGGAGTCTTCGGAAAGACGCTCATCGGATACTTGCCCTTGTAGGCAAATCCCGTCCGAAGAGACGCTTCAATTTCGTCGCGCGACTGCGAGGCAACCATTTTGGGGTTGTACTCCAGCACCGGAGTTACGAAGACACGAATGGCAAAGGTCTCGAATCCCGGAAACCACTGCCATTCAAGCAATGACTGACCCGGAACGTCGGAAACATCACGAGCACGCCAACAAAGTGTGTCGGAGTCGTTCGAGGTGTCAATCCGCAGGTCGGGCCGTGCGCCGCCGAGTTGGAAGTATCCGACGTAGAAGATTGGACCGGCAGGTACATACCAGTCCACCGGAAACATGTTCCAGCCGTCAGTGACCGAAAAGAATGAACTGCTTACCGCAATTGCATTAAACGGAACGTAGAGATCCACTGTCTGATCGAAACCGGCATCGTACGCCAGAAGCTGAATCACGGTATCGCCCTGACAGAAATTGATCGCCATCGAATCGACAAAAATGCGTTCCTGCCCGTGCGGCATTTCGAAGCCCTTGACCCAGTAATAGTCGAGTACGTCGACCTGCTGGCAACTCTCATATTGACCATCGTCGGTGATTATCCATTCACCACTATTAAGAATATGGACATCAATGCTGTCGCGGGTGATGTTTACAGCACCGGGGGCATTGATGATAATAACAGCTCGCGAAGCTCCCAACTCATCCAATTCGGCGCGATTTACGGTCAATGTAACTGTACCGTCGCCCTGTCCGGCTAATGTCGATAGCTCCAACCAGCCGCCGTGGGCAGGAGCTGCCTGCTTGGCGGGGGCAAAGCGATAGGCTATCGTCAGATCCCAGGCCAAACTGCCTGTGCCTTCGTTACTTATGACGAAATTTGCGGTTGTTCCGGTTGCACCGAGGTCGATCTTGTGCTTATTCAGAGCCAAAATGGGGCCGTTGTCGGTGCAGGTCGGGCAGTCGTCGTCACTGCAGCCAAAAGCCAGCAATGCTAATGACAGCGATGCCAGAATTGTCAATTTTCGGAACATTGATTCCTCCGAGTCTCTCTTGTTTGCTTTTCAATTCTCTTGGACTTGAGTACCAGAACGACCGTGGCAGTCGCCCCATCAGTTACCATTATAAGACGCACAGAACTGGCGAACAACAAGTATTTCCCACTCTGCCATCCGAGTCATCTGACACAAGGTACATTTGGTTGAAACCGGACACTAAACATCCGGCGCGAAAAGTCGAAATAGATAATACGTGTTCATGTCCGTGGCAGATAAGCTGGTAAGCAATGGTCGATCGACTCAGTGACACATCGACGCTCATTCACTCAAATAGTGAGCATAGCGAAGTTAGCGAAGGCAATCAGCAGCCAATGCTGGTTGTCATGCACGGTTCGCTGCTGGGAATGACCTACGCCATCAACGACGAAGCGTTGAGTATCGGCAGAACTGCAAATCTCGATATTCCCATTGACGATGACAACGTCAGCCGCCGTCACGCCGAGATTTTCCGTGAAGGCAACTGCGTAAAGTTACGCGACCTCGACTCCACCAATGGTACATTCGTCAATTCACAGCGAGTCAAGGAATTGGTTCTTTGCGACGGCGATTTGATCCTGATCGGGAAAGTGCTCTTCAAGTTCATTCGCTCCAGCTCGATCGAAAATCGCTTCTTTGGTCAGATGTTTGCCCTGGCCACGACCGACTTCCTCACCGGTATCTTTAATCGCCAGCACATCATGAGCCGTCTGGAAGGCGAGTTCGCCCGCGCACGCCGTTATTTGCGTCCGCTCTCCCTGCTGCTTTATGATATTGACCACTTCAAGCAGATCAATGATACTTTTGGCCACCTTGCCGGCGATCAACTTCTGATCGAGAGTTCGCGCTTAGTCTCCAAGAACGTTCGTCAGCAGGACTTCTTCGGTCGGCTCGGCGGTGATGAGTTCCTGGTTATTTGTCCGGAAACCGAGCTGAACAACACCGTACTGATGGCGCAGAGACTGGCACAACTCATCGAAAAATGGAGCTATTCCTACCAGAGCCGCAAGCTCGATTTCAGCATCAGTATCGGCATTGCCGCATTGTCTGATGAAATGCGCACTTCGACCGATTTGATGGCCAAAGCCGACGAATTGATGTACCGGTCGAAGCATCGCGGCCGCAACCACGTGTCATTCTAGAATTCGCTACAAGTTGATTATCTCCTGCAAAAAGCGAAACGGCGGATGATCTCATCCGCCGTTCTGCGTTCAGATTTGACTGTGATGGCTACGGACACAAGGCGCACGGGACGCTGCCACCCGCAAAGATGAAATTGATGATGTAGACTACATCGGATACGGTAACCTGACTGTCGCAGTTAACGTCGGCGACAGAAAGCGGGCTCGGCGCCGGACCGCCGGCGAAGATGAATTCGATTAGGTAAACGACATCTGAAATTGTCACAGTATCGGTCTGGTCTACGTCGCCGCAGACTTGGTCGCAGGCGTCACCAACACCGTTCAGGTTCGAGTCTTCCTGGAGCGGGTTCGGGACGCTCACGCAATTGTCGCAGACATCTCCAACCAAATCCCCGTCGAGATCTTCTTGGCCCGGATTCGCTGCGAATCGGCAGTTGTCGGTGGAATTAGGAATGCCGTCATTATCGGCATCCGCAACGACGGTTGTGTCGCGCAATTGGACGATGTAGAACTTTCCGTTCAGATTTGAACCCCAAATATACCCCGAGTCGGCGTATGCGTAAGCACCCCACAAGCCGTCGAAACCGGTCGTAGTCGGCCAGGTATCAAAATTGGCGACGCGCGTGGGTAATGCAGGTGTCGAGATATCCCAAACTTCAAATCCGGCCGCATAGTGCGACAGGATAACCCAATCGCCCCGGCAGTACGCGTTGTGCGCTACATTGGAACCGCCGATGAACTGCCCAACCAGCTGGACATTTTGCAGATCTTCAATATTGAAGATCTTCACTGTCTTCCCGGTTGTCTCTTCAGTCGTGACCAAATGCGTACGATCGTCGGTCGGCCAGACATTGTGTACATAGCCGCCGCTCGGGATCGTGAATCTTGAAATCAACACCGGCGCCGTCTTGACAGCCATGTCATAGATTGAGACAGTCGGCGACCAGCCGTCTGCGACATAAATAGTGTCATCGGTGGCCGTCATATCGTGGATTCCAACTGCATCTCCGAAACTATGAACCCAGACTGGAGCAGCGGGATTCGCAAGACTGTGCACATGAATCGAAAGGTTTGCCTGGTTGCGCCCTTCCAGATACATGTAGCCGTTGATGGAATCGATCGAAATTGTGTGCGACGTGACGTCGCCAATGTTGTTTACCGGGATACTGCCGAGATACTTCACGCTGTCGGGCAGATACTGCAGATCAAGGATCATCAGGCCTTGATTAGTCCCGATGCATTCCGAGACGATGTAGGCATAGTGCTGATAGGTCCTCATTTCACGCCAATATGCCGAACAGTTGTTCTTCGGACCTGGAACTACCTGTACTGAAGTGCGTGTATTGATGTTGATAATTGCCACGCCGTCGCGGACTCCCATGATGCCGTATTGCGTTCCGTCCGGCGCCTTGTAACCCCAACAGCCCGAGCCACCCAGATTTCCCGCGCTCGGATAGGTGAATGTCGCAATGCTGTCCAATACATAGTCGCTGGCTTTGGCTTCCATGCCCCAGAGGGAGAGCGTCGCCAAGATGAAAATCATTGATAAAATTCGGCTCAATTTTCCTCCGTTTGCCTTCTGGCGTAAGTAGAAGTGCGGGTACTTATTAGATAGATAATATACCCATTTAGGCGATATTGTCAACCCCTTTCCAGATACCGGCACAAGTGCACATTGAGTAAATAAAAACGGCGGATGATTGCATCCGCCGCTAATCAGAACAACTCAAGTAAGCTGTTAATTGCTTGCCTTCAACTGGAACTTGATTTCGTAAGTCACCCAGAGGGCTACCGGTTGTTTATTCTGCATGGCCGGTTTCCACTTGCATTGCTTCGCAGCCTCCAGCGCCGCTTCTTCAAATCCTGCATTGGCGCCGGACTCTTTGGCAATGATAGCATCCTTGACGTTGCCGCTGCGATCAACGAGCACTTTCACCCAAACACTTCCCTCGATGCCGGCTTTACGCGCAATTTCGGGGTACTTGAGCGGTGCATCCTGGATCTTGACGGGACGTTCTTCGACGGCCACGAATTCGTCAGGTGTTGGAATATACTCTTCGATAGGAATGTCGAATTGCACGTTTCCCGTGCCTTCGCCTTCAGTAAGTACCGGCGAACTGATTTCCGCCAGTTCTTCCTGGGAGACGATAACGAAATCTTCAGTTACTTCTTCGTCGGGGACGGCCTCCGGCAATGTGAATTTAGGGGCCGCGATTTCTTGCGAAACCTTGACCTGCACCTGGCGTGATGCCACAGACGGCGGCGGGCCGAGTTCGGACAAGTCGCGGATGATGATCGATTGCGCCTCTTGAACATCACTCGACATCAACATGCGTATCAGCGCGATAATGGCAAAAACGGAAAAGAATGCCGCGAACACCAGGAACATCGCATTGCGCATATTCTTCTGGTAGGAGCGCTTGAGTTCAATCGCACCGATTCCCGACCACTTGCTTACGTAGACATTGGCTGACATAGTTACCTACCTCCTCCAGTCTGACTGTAAACGCGTTCTTCGAAGACCTTGGTATCGCGGTCCGACCAGTGATCGATCGAATACCGGAAACTGAATCGTTCTTCTTCGGGATTGGCTGCCTTATATGCCGTCATGAATTCTTCGTTGCGGCGCAAGAGCGCTTCGGCAACTTCGACTTCATCGAGCAGGTCAACCATCCGCGAATACTTGGCTTCCGGATGGATCAACAGCAAGGTATTCAATTTGGGGCGTTCCCAATTGTACCGGATAAACAACTCGCGTACCGAATCGGCGGGAATTGGCCACGGAGTTTTAATATCCTGTCCCGTGACGCGTTCGGCGCCGATCTTGTAGTAGTAGTCGTCGTACTTATCAACGTAAATTCGCAGCAGATTGCTCTCTTTCACCTTTACGCGATCATCGACTGCGTCTTCTTCAGCCTTGGGCGGAAGATTGATCTCCATCGCTTGCGGCATCGCGAACACGGTCGTCACCATATAGAAAATGAGCAGCAGGAATGCGATGTCGACCATCGGGGTCATATCGATACGAATACCGAGACGACGTTTGGGTCGGCGTAATCCTTTGTGTTTTCCTCCGCCAGACTCTTTCTGTATTACATCACCAGCCACAGAACGTCACCTCCTTAAATGACTTCCGCTTCCAGCTCGGTAATGATCTGGAATCGCGATAAGTTCTCTTCCACCATGGTATCCATTACTTTTTGCATGGTGCCGAATTTGACATCTTTGTCTGCCTTGATAATCACCAGGGCGTTTAAGTTGCGCGCTCGAATCGTATTAATCACTTTGCCCACCGTATACGGTGTCGCCTCCATGTAAACACGTTCCAGCGTTGCTACCATCCGGCCTTCAATTTCCTTGTCGACTTTTTCGACGTAGTCGACGAAGATCGAGTCATCGGGCGTCACCGTCACGACAATCTTGTCCTTGGAGGGCAACTGAATCTGCGAGTGTGATGACGGCAACGATACGGCTTTCTGTTCCGGTGGTTTGAACTGCGTGGTCGCCATGTAAAAAATCAGCAGCAGAAACGCGATGTCGACCATCGGGGTCATGTCGATGCGGATCGAAACCCGCCGTTTCTTCTTAATAGCCATTGTTTACTTGGTCTCCGCCGCCGACTTAAACAGTTGCAGTACCTCATAGGTTGCTTCGTCGGTCGTGTAGTTGAACGAGTCAACCTTATTGACGAAATAGTTATAAAAGAAAATACCAAGAATACCGGAGATCAGTCCGCCTGCGGTATTCACGAGTGCTTCCGAGATACCAGTCGCCAGCGAGGTGGCGTCGATGACACCGCCTGAGGCATGGCCGGTAGCCGCGAAAGCGCGAATCATACCAATGGTTGTACCCAGAAGACCAACCATCGTTGCAATCGAAGCGATAGTCGACATGGCGATCAGGTTACGCTCAAGCAGTGGTCCCTCGAGAGCGTTGGCTTCCTCGATGGCTGACTGCGTGAGAGCAATCTTCTTCTCGGCGTCAATCTTGTGATCGTCCTTGACTGACATGAAGCGGTCGATACCAGCGCGCAAAACGTTGGCCGTGGTGCCACGCTGCTTATCGCAAGCTGCCAGAGCGCCTTCATAGTCGCCTTTGCGCAACATCGCGATCAGGTTCTTGAAGAATACTTGCACGGAAGATTTTCCCTTGGCTACGCGCAAGGATAAGAAGCGCTCGACCACAAAGGCCAATAGCATGAAGAGCACAGCAATGAGGACGACCACCAGCGGTCCGCCCTGATAAGTGGAATGCGCGATCGTGCCAACCGGCTGTGACTTGAGAATAACGCCCCAAATGATATAGCCGACTACAAACGCGATAAGCGCATTGAGTGTGACAAAAATCGACTGTTTCACCTAATTAATCCTCCAAATACATATTTATGAACAGCAACCTAATTACGAATTGACGGGAAACCCGTTCAAATCTCCTTGGACTTGTTAAAATTCAGGATAAATCCGAAAACGGAGAGCCAGAAGCCGGCGCTTGAAAGCTGAACCAGCGTGACTACCGAATAGCGGGAGTCGATTTCACTGATGCCGAGATACTGCCCGAAGGGAATCCGTTGACCAATGAGACTCAATAAGACGATCAAGAGGAAAATACCGAAGGGAATTGCATTCAGACGCAGCGTGCTCTTGAGCTTTTGGACGTAGACATCTTCAGATGGCGCTTTACGGAATAATGTCAGCAGGACTAAAACTCCGAGAATCAGCGAGATCACTGCCATCGCGGCCATAAGATAGACTGTAAGCGGAATCACCCAGCCATCCATCTTCTGCACATAAAACCAGAATCCGCCCATGTTTAAGACACCGAAAAGACCGTTGAAGCCGGCCGGGCCGTAAAGCGTCGTCGCCTTCATCCAGGTCAGGAACGGAGCAATGATCATCATGGCACTGGCAATAATGATGAAGATGCGGTCGACCTTGCTGACAACATTCGAATAGACCACCGAATTGCGGTAGACTGATCCGATCTGTTCTTTCAAACCGGCGATATAGCTTTTGCGCTCATCTTCGTTGCGCCAAAAAGGATCGTTTTTTGACCCGAAAACTTCGAAACCGATATAGCGATACCGATCGTCAGCCGGATCAATTTGTTTCTGTTCAGCCATCAGGTACTTCCTCGAACCCTATATATCCAGGTTTTCTTTGAGGTTCTTCAGCGTTTCATTGTTCGGCGCACACTGCAACCCGCGATTGACCCACTTAAGAGCTTCCTCATCTTTGTCAAGAGTATCATAAAAACTAAGAGCTTGCGACATCCAAATAATCACGTCGATTTCCTTACATTTGTCAACACCATTTGCTTCCATGCGCTGCCAGCATTTGGTGAGCGCCTCGATAGCTTGTTCCTTCTTGGCCGGCTTCTCGGAAATGTAAATGAAGCCAATCCACTTGTAAGGCTCATAGTCCTTGGTGTCGGTATCTGCCCACTTGCGCAACCACTCCATCGCCTTATCCCGGTTCTTTATCTGGAACAGGTAGGTGGTTGAAAGAGTTTTGAGAACAAACGGGGAGTCAGGTTTCAGTTTGTACATTAGTTCAAGATATTCAACCGCTCTTGGGGAGTCGTTCATCTTGATATAACTAAAAGCAATATACTGGAAGCTCTGCAAATGGGTCGAATCAACGGCGATGCGTTTCTCAAACCACGGAATAGCTTCCGCATAACTGGTACGGTTGTACAGGTCAAACCCGAGACGATACATCAATGACTTTTCGTCGGGCTTCAGTTCCAACGCCTTCTTCAGATTCACGATTGCCTGATCAAGGAAGGTGGTGTCGGGAACGCCTTCCTTCTTGGAATCGTAGAAAAGCTGCGAGTAGGTTACTCCGCGATCACGGAAGAATTCGAAAAACTCCGGACCCCAGACGAAATTGCTGTCACCCTGGGTAATCTTGGTTTCGTACGCCCGGTACGCATTTACTGCTTCATCATAGCGTTTCAAGCGAAACAGAGCCTTCGCCGTAAAGTCATAGGCCACTGACTTGTCCGAGCCCATTTCGATCGCGCGGGAAAGCTTTTCGATCGCCAGGTCGTAGCCACCGACGTAGTAGTAGGCCTGGCCAAGTCGGTAGAGAAGATCAAGTGTCTCTTTGCCGCCAGTCGCGACATAGTGCTCGTAGGCCCGAATTGCGTTCTTAAAGATGTCCGTGTAACCGTTGCCGTTTCCACCTTCATTTTCAAGAGCAGCACTGACCTTGGACAAACCAAGAATCATGAAGATATCGCCCTGAAGGTAGTAAGCCTGCGTGTAATTCGAATCTAAGCCAATTGCCTTCGCTGAATTGTCGATGGCATCTTTGAATTGTTTCTGCATGAAGTATGCGCGGGCCAACTTGTAATAAGTCACGACATCGGTGGAATCGCGCTGAAGCACTTCCTTGTAACCGAGAATCGCTACAGCGTAAACGCCATTCTCATAATTCATGTCCGCGAGGTCGCGCTTATATTCGATGTTTTCCGGCTCTTCCAACTCCGCCTTGCGCAGAGCAATGTCGGCCTCGGAAAACTCCTTTTTGGCAACATGGTAATGTCCGAGATGGTTGAGGAACCGGCCCTTCGCCGTCTTGCTCTTGGCAACACCCTCATCCAGGATCTTTTTGGCTTCGGCCCAGCGCTCGTTCTCAATGTACACCAGAGCCAAGTATGCTTTGGCCTCATCGTGCTTTTTCTTCAGTTCCAGGGCTTTGTTGAATTGCGTTTCAGCCTGCGCCCAGTCTTCTTTCTCGACGTAGACGCGTCCGAGCCAGTAATACAACTCTGCATAAGTCGGGTCTTTTGCGACCGCCTTATTGATCAAAGTGATGGCTTCGTCAAACTTACGGTGCATCACCAATTCGGAGGCTTCGGTGGCAACATCGGCATAAACGCCGGCCGACATGCCGAGCAACAGCAGTGCGAAAATCGTTGCTGTTATGGTCTTTCTCATTCTCTTTGTACTCCAATCAGTTGTCGGCGAAATCAAAGACTGCTAATATAGCTTGGGTGCGCGGGAGCGTCAAGGCTTTTCCCGATTCTTGCGACCCGAGTTATAGATCATCAGCAGTCTGACGCCGGCATAGGCAATTATGATTAATCCAAAACCAAATCGATAGGTCGGCTCCAATATGCCTATGAAGCCCGACATCACCACAATCCCGACGAACAAAACGATTGTGACCGAGATATAACTGATGATCCGATCAAATTTCGGCATATCGATCTCTCACTTCCGTTGATTATACAGTCGGCTGGTCGAATCCTTCCCAATCCATCTCCACCAAATCCGCATTCGTCAGCAAGATACAATTTCTCTATCTACGTTCCATCCAAATAGTGTGCCGATCGCAGTTTTTTCTTGCTGTGTAAGTCGATTGATCACAAGAGAATAGACGAGCCATCCGCACCGACAGTAAGACTGTAGCGGCAATCGCAGAATCTGCGCTGACATCCCTGTGACATATTTCAAATGTTGTTATCCAACAAAGAGATATGAACGACAAGGAGGTGATCTGCTCCCGCGAAAAACTGCGCAGATTGCCTAAATTGTCAATATTTGTGTTCTTGCCGGTTACTGTGTCGCCCTTTGAGATTTGAGCCATAGCGAAGTTTCGTTGACGAGCTGCGAGTCGTTATCGTAGATACTGACCTGAACCGGCGAAGCCGCGAAGAGAATTCGCCCATAGTTCTTGCGACCCATGCGAGAGTCGGTGATAATCACGGCACCCCAGTCACTGGCACTGCGAATCATCCGGCCGACACCTTGCCGGTACTTGAGCACTGCCTGTGGTAATGAAATCGTCATAAAGGCGTTCTCGCCTTTCTTCTCGGCTTGTTCTTGCCGCGCCAATTCCAGCGGGTCATCGGGAACCGCGAATGGTAAACGTGTTATGAACAGCAGCCGCAGCAATTCATCCGGAAGATCGATCCCTTCCCAAAAGGACTCGGTTCCGATAAGTATGGCATTCCGAGCCAGGCGAAAACGATTCAACAGCGTCTGTGGCAGATTATCGGGAGTCTGATAAAGTACTTCACCGGCTTTCCCGGGTGATTCATTCAGTAGTTTCGCGAGATCTTCTACCATCCGGTAGGAAGTACAAAGCACCAGCGTTGGCAGTCGCGCCGATGTCCGAAATCTCAGAATCAGACTTCCCAGTTTGGCGACATATCCCTGCTCGGTGGGGGACGGCAGATAGCGCGCCAGACCGATGCGCAATTGCTCTTCCAATGGAAACGGCGAACGAATCTTGACCTTGTATGCAGTATGTTCACTGTCGGCGCCGAATCCCAGCCGGGAGGATGTCCACTCGAATTCATCTTCCGAATCGAGCGTCGCTGAAGTGAATACTATGGAGTCGAATTTTGAGTACAGACGGTGAGCGAGCAAGTCACCGACATTAAGTGGAGCGACTGTGATCCAAACCTCGCCGGAATCATGACGGTGCGCCCACATGACCTCCGATTCGGCGGCGACGGCGCTTATATGTTCCAGCGTATTGATGAAGCGTCCCATTGCAGTGGTTTGGCGACGCAGTTGCGTGAGTCCCTCGACTTTGTCCTCCTCCGACTTCGGGGTCAATCCTTGTTGGATTTGTGACATGGTCTCTCGTAACTGCGCCAGATAGTCTCGTTCAGTTACCCAAAGGTCGCAGAGAATGTCGTGGATCGGTTCATTGCTTCTGAATCGGACGCGATCCTGCTGCGAACGTTCACTTCGACGAAGTATCTGCCTCAACGATTCGGTGGTAATGCTGACACGTGAATGCAGTCGCGATAGCAGATTCTCAAGTCCGACCATCATCTCCGGACTGTCGGCCGACTCCAGCGCCTGTTTCACTATTGAGAGAGTTTTCTCTTCGGCAAACCGCTCCAAAGACCTCGCGAAAGCCTGCATTGGCAAGACTTCCGAAAACGAATTGATCGCTTCGTGTTCAAGGCGATGGGCTTCATCAAAGACGGCGTGGGAGAATCGGCCCAGTATGTCGCCTCCGGACACTAAGTCGGAAAACATCAGTGCGTAGTTGGTGATAACGATACTTGAGCGGGCTGCACTCTTGCGGGCGCGAAATGCGTAACAATCATTATAGTATGGACACTCTTTGCCAAGACAGCTTCCTTCTTCGAGAGTGATCTTCGGCAATAAATCTTCGGAGTCGGGTTGATCGAAGATCGCTGTTTCAGTCAGATCGCCCGATTCGGTTGAATGCTCCCAGACGACCAGCGCCGCCATGTATTCTGCCGGAATCCGGCCCATGTGTTCACTTAGGTCTGACAAAAAGAGTTTGTACTTCAATAGGCAAAGGTAGTTGCCCAACCCTTTTAGGAGGCTGACGCGAAAACCGTCGGGAATCAAACTGCGTATTTTGCGCAAATCCGAGCGAAACAACTGCTCCTGCAATGATTTCGTGCGGGTGACGATGACGGCGCGATTCTCGCTCTCGGCACAGGAAGCAATAAGAGGCAATAGGTATCCGAGTGACTTTCCCGTGCCGGTGGCCGCTTCAAGCAGAACGATCGCATGCTGCTGAATGCTCTTCAGTACAGCTTGCGCATACTTCGCCTGACCTTTCCGCATTTCATAGCCGTCAATGTGTTGACTCATCTTGCCGGTCTCGGAAAACAACAGCAGTACATCGTCAGTACTCAAGCGGCTTCCGCTGGTGAGATTCTCGAATCGATCGAGTGTGTTCAAGTACTCGGAATTGACGACATAGGCAAAATCGGGCTTGGTGCGCGGCAATTGATTGATCCAGACGCCGTACTCCGGAGTCAAGCCGCGGAAAATGGTTTTAAGTGCGCGCATCGCACCGCCCGGCAATTCGCGTGCTCGCTGGTTGAGAATCTCGAAGAGTCTGGTTAGCGCTTCGGCGGGCGATACACCCTTGGGCAGTTCAAATGCATCTTCATACTCCGGCAGACTTCGTGCCGTCAACGTGGGGAAGAAAAGTCGCAACAAGAACGCCAGATCAATTAGCGGCGCATTGCCAAGATAGGCATCGGTCTTCTGCCATTCGCGCGATTGCGAGTATAGATCGCGATTGAGAAACTTGAGTCCGCTGGTGCCCTGCAAAGAAAGAAAGAACTTCTCGATTTTTGCGCTGCTGACAGGGAGTTCCGTTTCCTCCGGAATAACCAGAGCGTCAACGGGGCGAAGAGTGTCGCTTCCGATTTCAAACAATTCCAGCGATAAGATTCGAGCAGTCGCTGCCGGCGCCTTAATATCGCACCAGAGAAGCAACTGATTTTCGTAAATGCCGGGCATTGCTGTTCTTAGAAGATCAATGTCTTAGGGCGTGTCTGATATGCAAACGTCAATTCCAGATATTCTTCTTTGAGATTTATCTTCTCAACCGAGACCAAAGCGTAGCAGTCGTCTTGTGTCAAAACGTACAACTGGTCGCCGGCTTTGAACGGAAGCAGTTCCTTACCGTCTCCTGTGGGACGAGGCAGGGAATCAGCGTTCTCTCCCGGCCGCTTCGTAATCAAAAAGAACCTCGTCTTTCGTAGGACGATGTCGATTCGCTGCGGTGATGCGAGATGCGCCTGATTGTTGATTATAGCAAGATAAAGGTCATTTGTTAAATCGTCAGTCGGCACAGACTGGAGGCCTGAAAAGGAAAATCCTGCTTCCGCGCCTTTGAAAGACGATTTGAGCCGAATCCGACCCTCCGGCCGCGGGATGATCTCGATTGTGTCGCTGCCGAACAATTCAACTGCGTTTGGGTAGACGGTACTGACTCGAAATCGGTAGCGCGTACCATTTTCCAAGCCTGCGGCTTGGAATGACTCGGTCACGTACTCGGGATCAAGATCTCCGGGGTAAGGTGCCGAAGTGATCTTCTCAAACTCTTCGTCCTCGCGCGCCATATAGACATTGTAGCCGTTCAGGATGCGGTCTTCCGGTTGATTTGTCTGCCAACGTAATTCGGCACTCTGCGAGGTTGCTTTGCCGGTGAGATGCGAAGGCGCAACACCTGCTGCCGCCGTCGGACGCTCGATTGTCGGTGGTGACTCTGGCTTTGGACCACAAGAGGTCAGCAGGACGACTGTCAACAGAGCCATTAGAACGATCGATCGCTGCACCGGCCGACTCCTTTATCCGGAAAAGTTATTGCAGTTATGCTCAACTACTAAGCGACCGTCGCGACGGACCAACATAGGTGGCATTCGTGTCACCGAGTTTTCGCATCGGCTTCTGGGTAGTCTTCTCTTCATAGACATGCGCAATCAGTCCGGATATGCGCGAAAGCATGAAGAACGCTTTCCCGAGCCGCCAATCAAATCCCATATCGGATGTCACAGCCGCGATCGCGCCATCGACATTTATCGGGAGCGGCTTACCGCCGACTTCGGCAAACGCCTTTTCGATCGCCTGCGCCAACGAAGTATGTCTGCCCGAAAACTGGTTCTTCGCAGCAATCGCGAACAACTTGGCCGTGCGCGGGTCCGCCGTATGTAGGCGGTGACCATAACCAGGCATCCGCTGGTTTTTTTCCTTCATGGATGAAACAAGCGCTTGCGCCAGAGCATTGACATCCCCCTCTTTTTTGGCTGTCTCCTGCATGATGCGTGCGGACTGCTCAATTGCGCCCCCGTGAACGTCGCCGATTGCCATTATGCCGGCAGCGACCGCCGTGTTCAGCGAGTTGCCGGCCGACATCACAGTCCTTGCCGCCAGAACCGAAGGCGGCGTTACGCCGTGGTCCACCGAAGACACCATGATGGCACGGAACATCTCGGACTGCCGCTGATCGGGGAGTTCACCTTTCAGTACCAGAAAGATCGCATCGCTGAAGCTGGTGTGATCCATCAGTTCGGCAACATCATAGCCGCGTACGCAGATGGAGTTGGGTGCAATCTCCGTAATTGAAGTCTGCCATTGGTTCTCGCTGGTCATTTTCCACCTCCCTGTTGAGCTGCCTCTCTCCGGGCATCTTCCTTCTCATCCGTGTGCTCCGGAAGAAACGCCAGCCACTGCTTCTCCAATTGTGCTACATCGGCACCGGTAGCTTCCTTGAGCGCTTCGGGAAATTCTTTCTCACTATGGTAGATCTTCATGAACTTCTCGTATCCCCACTCCCACATCATATACCCGCACAGCGAGGCTGCTTCGATTTCGCGCATCGCCTGATTTAGCTGGACATAATCGGAATTGCTCGTCAATGTCGCAACTGGATGAATTTTCCCGTCTCCGATGAAGTTAAAGGTCGCTTGATGGTAGTTGCGCCCGGTGTAGTCCAACAACATCGGGACTCCTTCATGTATGAATGCAAACCGAGACGGGCCGTCCGGCAACTTAGACATTACGAACTCGGCGAAGGGTCGACCAAAGGGCGGACCATAGCCGTAATAGATACGATTGCCGAGGAAGAATGGTACGTCACGCGACGTATACATGGACATTGTTTCCATATTCTGGAAGCAGTAGAATTCCACCGGTTCTGGTGTGAACCACTGCAAGACTTCGCAATCGAATTTGTAAATTTCCAGTGCCTTCTTGAGCAGGTCGGGCGCAAACATCCGCAGCGTATCTGTCGGTTGGAAGAGAAAATTGATCATCCGATGCTGCTGGTTCCCCCAGACGAAATTGACCGGGCGAATTCCACTGGAATCGGCTGGCTGCAACGTTTGTTGTACCGGCTTCTCCGGTTGAGCGGTTTCGGGCTTTTTCTCCGAGCAGGCGATGGTCAAAAAGAAAATTGCCGCAATTATCGCTTGAACCAGTGACCGCATTTGTATCCTCCTGAAAATTAATCTGATCTTGGCAATAATACCGGATTGGGAGCGTGATGTCAACGAGAACGCCGGGAGGCTGTCGGCACGCAGCGAGCCGTTTTGTGGCTTGCACCGGAAGAATGATTGCATCATCTTTGCAGCATGCAGCGCGCTATTGTCATCATCGGAGGTTTCACAACTTCCCCCGGTCATTACAACAAAATGGCCGAACAATTGCTTCGGCTTAGCGGCCTGCCGGTAAGTATCGTGCCGATTTCCATGGGCGAGTGGCCTTCAGTAGTACGGCGCTCGGGATGGAGGAAACTTCTGCTGCGACTCGAGGATACTCTGGCAGCGACTGTCTCAAAGAATAAGACCGAGCGAATCTTGATCGTGGCCCATAGCCTCGGCGGCATCGTTACTCGCCTCTACCTATCGCCACATTCGACATTAGAATTCCAACCGAAATTTGCGAGTCACATCGAACGCGTGATTACCCTCGGCACTCCACATCGCCGTGGCGTGGTGCGCAGACTGACTGTCTGGAAGGGATTGGGAGAATGCCTTGCGCAAGACTGCATTCCGGTACCGATCCTTTCGGTGGTCGGCGCCGTCGACTACTCTGCCCGCGGACGCGTGGCAAATCGCGCCATCGGCCTTCGGTATCGCTTTCATGGCGCAGATGCTGGCGAATCCGGCGACGGCATCATCCCAGTAAACTCGGCGATCTACGATGCACAACGTGTGCTGACCATTCCGAATGCGCGTCACGATTTTCGCATCGGCCATCCCTGGTATGGCGATCCAGAAATAGTTCAGGTCTGGTGGGAACGAATCAAGGGCGAGATCATCGACTGAATTTGGATCCTGTGTGCGCCTGATGCTTTACCGGCATCGTAGTCTCAACTTTCACGAAAAGTTCACCGAAGTGGGTATGCACGCAGTCAGGACAATAACTGTGTGAGAAGGTCGCTTCAGAATTATGCTGTATGTAACGCTCGATAGGCACCCACTCGTTTCCGGTGCGAATTTTCTTGCAGAACGAACAGACCGGCAGCATACCCTCCAAATGTCGGATCTTCTTGAACAAGCGCCGCGTTACGAACAAGACAAACAGCAAAAGACCTATCGTAAGTGCTGACTCGCAAACGCTCTCCACATAGTTGAAAGGCGTGGGGTCAAAACCGAAAACGATGTGAGGAATATCAATCAGCTCTCCCAACCACGAGAGTGCGATCACCAGCAGAAATCCTGCGATCTCACAGGCACAAACAACGGTGCAAAGTTTTTGACGATTCATGACGGTAAAATTCTTCCCTTATGACTATTTCGGCAGACAGGCAGACTTTGAGAAGTAGAAATCGCGACCATACAAGATAGTCGAGATTAACTTTATGGTATATCAGAACGTCAGATAGCGACGTCTATGTTGCCAACCGCTAAGGCAGCGGTTTGTAGACCAATGCCTTGGTCGGACAGAAATGAGCGCAGGCTGGATCACCGCCACACAAGTCACATTTGATCACTTCATTATGCTGTTGATCGAACAGCGAGCACCCAAACGGACAGGCGGCCACACACGCCATACAGCGAACACAAACTTCGCGGTTTATCTCGTAGGCTCCGGTCGAAGGATTCATCTTGATAGCGTCAACGAGGCACGACTTAACGCAGGCCGGGTCCTCGCACTGCAAACAGACGACCGGTACCCACATTTCCTTGTAGCCGGCATCAAGCGGATAGATCCGGCTGCGCCCCGGTTTGCCGTTTTGGGCATGTGTGAATGAACAGGCAAGCTCGCATGTGCGACACCCGATGCAAAGATGCGGAATGACTTGGTATTGCATCTTCATGACGACACCTCGCGGTTCCATTGCACGATTTTGCCCATGCTCACTGCTGTGTCCTTACGATGTGATTCATCGTTGAACTTGAAGTACTCCTGCGGAATCGCCCGGTTTTTCACCAGGTATTCGGAGAACTCCCTGGTGATCGTCGGAGCGCCGGTTTTCGCGTCGCGCAACACTTCAAACTCACGCTTCCAGATTGTCCGTTTCAAACCCGCGTCTTCAAACTTGATGTAGCCCGTCGGACAATTCAGCGCGCAGGCTAGACAGCCAACGCAATCCGGCGGCGCTTCATTGAGCGGCGGCGCGATTTCGCGGCCGTGGCCGCGGTTGACAGCGGAGATAGCCGAAAAGCCCATCCGGTCACAGATGCGCACACAGATGCCGCAGAGAATACAGTCGTTTGGCTCCGGCACGGTCTGATAACTCGTTTGCGTCACGCCGTATTCGGCGGCCATGTCTTGTATCAGCTTGGTTTGTGGATGCCGCGCTAAGTAGAGATCGAGCAGTGTCTTGCGTAGTTCAATGACCTTTGCCGAGTGTGTCTGCACAATCAGACCGTCAGCAACCGGATAAAGACAAGAAACAACGTGGTCGCTCCAGCCCTTCCATTCGGCTTTGGTGACTTCGACTGTACAGAGGCGGCAGCCGCCATACGGTTCAATAGCCTCGTGTTGACAAAGCGCTGGGACGTCGATCTTTTCGCGTCGCAACACGCCGAGCAAATATTCGCCGGCTTGGGCGCGGACAATCTTGCCGTTGACAGAAATTGTGACCGTACTCATCTATGCCACCTCGATTGCGTCAAACTTGCAAACCGCTTCGCAGGCGCCGCATTTGGTGCAGCGCTCCTGATGTATGTAATGCGGTTCTTTTTTCTTGCCGGTGATTGCATTGTAGGCGCAAGCGGTGATGCACGCCAAACAGCCGGTACATTTATCTTCAATCACGGTATAGGTAATTAACTCGCGACAAACGCCTGCCGGGCATTTCTTGTCGCGGATATGCGCGATGTATTCGTCACGGAAGTAGCGCAGAGTGGACAGCACCGGATTCGGACCGGACTTGCCGAGACCACAGAGCGAACCCAGAACGACCATGTCGGACAGTCTCTCGATCTTCTCCAGGTCCTCCATCGACGCTTTTCCTTCGCAGACTTTGATGGTCATTTCGTGCAACTGATAGAGACCTTCACGACATGGCGTGCATTTTCCGCACGATTCGGAGACCAGGAAATTCAAAAAATAGCGCGCGACATCGACCATACAGGTCTTGTTGTCCATAACGATCATGCCGCCGGAACCCATCATCGAACCGTTTTCAGTGAGAGAGTCGAAATCAACCGGCAGATCGAGCATTGCCTCCGGGAGACAACCTCCCGATGGCCCGCCGGTCTGGACAGCTTTGAACGGGCGGTCTTCAAGAATACCGCCGCCAATGTCGTAAATGATCTCGCGCAGAGTCGTACCCATCGCGACTTCAATGAGTCCCGTGTTGCGGACTTTGCCGACCAGCGAAAATGCCTTGGTTCCGGAGTTGTTTGTACATCCGATTGACTTGAACCACTCAGCGCCCTTTGTGATAATGAGCGGTACATTGACATATGTCTCAACGTTGTTAAGAACCGTCGGCTTGTCGTGGAGACCTTTAACAACCGAGCGGATGTATTTCGCCCGCGGTTCACCAACTTCGCCCGCCACAGAACGCATCAAAGCCGATGACTCACCACATACGAACGCGCCGGCGCCGCGAGCAATGCGGATATTAAAGGAAAAACTTGTACCTAGTATGTTGTCTCCGAGAAGTCCGTACTCAATGCAGTCATCGATTGCCTTCTGAAGATGGATTACCGCCAGCGGGTATTCCTCGCGAACATAGATAAATCCTTGTTTGGCACCTACCGCATAAGCGCAGATCATCATGCCTTCAAGCACGCTGTGCGGATCACCCTCCATGATCGAACGATCCATAAACGCGCCGGGGTCGCCTTCATCGCCGTTGCAGATGACATAGCGAACGTCGGATTCGACCGACTTGCAGGTCTTCCATTTACGACCCGCTGGAAATCCGCCACCGCCACGACCACGCAGGTTGGCTTTGTCGACTTCGGCAATCACCGAATCAGGCGTCATGGTGGTCAGAGCTTTTGCGATACCGGCGTAGCCGCCGGCCGCAATTGACTCCTTGAGCGAATGGGCAGCAATCTTGCCAAGATTGCGCAGCGCCAACCGGTGTTGATGCTTGAAGAACTTGACGTCGTTATATTTTTCAATCTGCTTGTTGGTCACCGGGTCGGTAAAGAGACGATCGGTTATGATCTCATGTCCATGTATCGATTTCGAGATTATTTCTGGAATATCCTTCGGCTTGACCTTGATATAGAATGTCCCCTGCGGCTCGATGACCACCAGCGGTCCCTGCTCACAGAAACCATGACAACCGGTCTCCTTGACGGCTTCGACCGAGAAATCAGTGATATTGTTCTCTTTCAGGGCAGTATGAAAGGCCTCCACAAGCTTGGCCGCTCCGTTGGCGAGACAGCCGGTACCGCAGCAAACGATGATCTTTTTCTTGTGTCTGGCTTCATCGGCTATGAACAGCGAGCGCAGTTGTTCGAGATGTTGGGCTGAGGTGACTTTCATGATGCTATCCCTTCACCAACTTCTTCGCCCCGGTAACCTTGACTGAACCGTGATACTGCTCGTTGACAATTACCACGGGGGCCATCGCGCAAGCTCCGACGCACGCGACGACTTCCAGCGAGAATTTCATGTCTGATGTTGTTTGTCCGGCCTTGATCTTCAACTCGTTTTCGATTTGGTCCTGAATCAGCTTGGCGCCGCGAATATGGCAGGCGGTGCCGACACAGATGCGAACAACCTTTTCCCCTTTGGGATTCAGGCTGAAGGCATTGTAAAAAGTTGCGACCGAGAAAACCTTGCTTAGTGGAACCTGCAATTTTACGGCCGTTTCCTTCAGCGCTTCGCAAGGAAGGTAACGATACTCCTTCTGAATATCCTGCAGGATCATGATCAGCGACGACGCATCCTGCGGATGGCGGGCAAAGATACCGGGTAACTTTGACAGATCGTGGTTCATGCCTTCACCTTGGCCTTCAGCGCCGATTTGGCGAATTGATACCCCTCGTCAACAACTTGCAGGTTCATTTCGAGCAGGTCTTTCTTTTTCCCCATCTTCTCCTTGACCAGTTCGACCAGAGTATTGTAGGAGACCACTTCGGTAGCTCCAACAAAAGCACCGAGCATGATCATGTTGACCGTCTTGGCACTGCCGGCTTTGATCGCAATATCATTGGCCGGTACGAGAATTTCAGAAACATCATTGCGATTCGAAGTGATATCGATGAGTGATGAATTGACGATGATGGTCCCGCCCGGCCTCACTCGTGGGGCGAACTTCTCGAGCGACGGACGGTTGAAAACCACCAGTCCTAACGGATTATTGATAATCGGCGAACCGATACGACTCTCCGATACCACTACAGTGCAGTAGGCTGTGCCGCCCCGCATTTCCGGTCCATAGGACGGCAGCCACACGACTTGCTTGCCTTCGTGAATTCCCGCGTACGCCAACAATTGACCCGCGGTCATGATTCCCTGTCCACCGAATCCGGCGAAGGTGACTTCGTACTGTGACACCCTACACCTCGATCCTTGGTTCAGGTTTCTTGAATACACCGAGCGGAAAATACGGCGACATGTTTCCTTGCACCCAGTTCGTAGCTTCGCACGGTGTCAGTCCCCAGTTGGTCGGGCATGTGGAGAGTACTTCGATGAGCGAAAAACAACGACGGTCAATCTGATTTTGGAAGGCCGTCCGGATCGCCTTCTTGGTGCGAACGATATTTTGCGGCGTGTGAACCGCTACACGTTCGATATATCCCGGAGTGCGCAAGGTTGACAGCAGTTCACAGATACGCATCGGCCAGCCGGCTTCTTCGACATTACGGCCGTATGGTGAAGTTGACGTCACCTGCCCCGGCATAGTCGTCGGCGCCATTTGGCCGCCAGTCATTCCGTAGATGGCGTTGTTGACGAAGATCGTCGTGAACTTCTCACCGCGATTGGCGGCATGCACGATTTCGCTAAGCCCGATCGACGCCAGATCGCCGTCACCCTGATAAGTGAATACTATCAGTTCCGGGCTGACCCGTTTGACCCCTGTCGCCAATGCCGGCGCCCGGCCATGCGGTGATTCGAGGAAATCGACATTGAAATAATTGTAGATCAGGACCGAACATCCCACCGGCGCCACGCCGACGGTGCGTTCACGAATGTTGAGTTCGTCGATGGTCTCGGCAACAAGGCGATGGATAATGCCGTGAGTACAGCCGGGACAATAGTGAGTAACGACATCACTGAAAGCCTGGGGACGAGCAAAGGTAATCGTTGTGGCGCTGTCTTTGACTTCGTTCATATTGCTCACCTCAATTCGCCGTTCTACCGTCAAGCAGTTTCAGGATGCGCTCGCGGACTTCTTCCGGTGCCGGAACGATTCCGCCGGTGCGGCCAAAGAAGTCAACCGGCTTCTTGCCCTGCACGGCCTTGTCAACGTCCTCGACCATTTGCCCCATGCTCATCTCGACGGTCAATACGCGTTCGATGTTCGCCTTGGCTGCCTCGGTGCGGATCTGCATTTCCGGGAATGGCCACAGCGAGATCGGCCGCAATAAACCTATGCTGACGCCTTCCCTTTCCAGATCGTCGATAACGGTCTGGCAGATGCGCGCCATGGTGCCGTAGGAAACGATGAGCATGCGATTTTTGGCGGAAACTTTGTATAGTTCGAAGCGAATCTCGTTCGCCTTTATTTGCTCATATTTTTCGTGAATCACGATGTTGTTTTGTTCGAGTGCGTAAGGGTCAAGGAACAATGACTTCGTGATCAGTGGTTTGCGTCCCTTCGCACCGGTAATCGCCCAATCTTTCGCGGACAACGCTGGTTCGTCGTATTTGTCCGGAAATTCCACCGGCTCCATCATCTGGCCGATCATACCGTCGCCGATCACCAGTACCGGATTGCGGTACTTGTCGGCAAGGTGAAATCCCAGCATGGTCAGATCAACTGCTTCCTGCACGCTGGCTGGAGCAAGAACCAGCAATCGATAATCTCCGTGCCCGCCGCCCTTGGTCGACTGGAAATAGTCAGATTGCGCCGGAAGTATCCCTCCAAGCCCCGGTCCGCCGCGCATGATATTGATGATCACCACCGGCAGTTGTGCACCGGCCATGTACGAAATGGCTTCCTGCATCAGGCTCACACCCGGACTGGAAGACGAGGTGAACACGCGTTTGCCGGTAGCAGCGGCGCCGAACAGCATATTACCGACCGCGACTTCAGATTCCGCCTGGACAAACACGCCGCCGACTTCTGGTAGGCGCTTCGCCAGATACTCGCCGACTTCGCTCTGCGGAGTTATCGGATAGGCAAAGTAATGAACGCCACCCGCACGAATCGCGGCTTCGGCGATGGCTTCGTTGCCCTTCATCAATATTCGCGTCATGTCAGCCTCAATACTCGTACAGCACGAAGCGCGTGCCGTGCATCTTGACAGTTATCGCCGCATCAGGACAGGTAATCGCGCACAATTGGCAACCGATGCAGCGCGAAGGATCATGCATCAGGGCATAGAAATATCCGCGCATTGTTATGTCCTTGGACATCGAGAGAATCTTCTGCGGACAGGCTTTGACGCAAAGTTCACAACCTTTGCAGTAGTTCTTATCTATCGTAACACCCGGCATAAGTTTCCTTGTCCTGCCTTCGCCTAATGGTTTTTCGCCGTGCTGCTTGAATGCTCCCACGGCTTGAGCATGCGCCGCGACAGTGAAAACAGCGGCGTCGAAATATTCTTGGTCTCAAGTCTGGCTATCACTTCATCCATCCCGCTGGCAAATACCAAAGGTATCTCTGCCTTCGCGGCGACCGATTGCGCCAGCACAATCCCATCGAGAATAGTCTGCGGTGTGGTTTCGCCAATCAAGTGCGTGTTGGAGATGATGCCACTGAACTTCAGCCGCGCTGATGTCTCGATATCGTGCATCATCTTCAAAGCGCCGTCGACCGTCGAGGTAAACGGACGGTTGGCGTTGAGCACCAAGAGAAACTCGTACTGGGCAGTCTCCAGTGCATCGTGCATCGAGCTCAGAACTCTCGCACCCAAATCGTCCCCGCCGACATCAATGATCACCCGCCCCGAACTGCTTTCGATCGAAGCCCGTATCTGTGGGACAATGATCGGCAGATCAGCAAAGGTCTGTTCCCCCAGCGGATTAATCGGGCGAATCCCGTAAGTTTCCATTTCGAGGGCGGCCTCGCGGGAACGGAAATAAGGATTTACGATGTCGAGATCAATGATGCTAATGGGGTCTTCGGAATGCTGTGCCAATTGGATGGCATAGTTGACCGCAACCTCGGTCTTGCCGGAGCCATAAGCGCCGGCAAAAATGACGATGCGTTTGTCGAACAAGATGTAGCTGCGATCAGTCATAGCGCCTACTCACAATAAGTGACATTTTTCACAATGTCAACAGAGTACACTCTACATTATCGGACTTAATTAGTCAAGTAATAAAGAAACTTTTTTGTCTATTTTTGAGTGGCTTGATCGACACCTGCAAAAGCAAGATAGGAATAGTCTTGAGTGATGCGACAAATTCTATCGGAATTCGCATGATTTGGTGGTAGCGGTTATCGTGAAAGTGTTCACAAATAAGAACTGATGATAATTCTCGGCACCGTAGGGCAGGTCTCTTTGCCGAAAGCTGATGGGAATTAGAAGCAAGTGTCTGGAGACCTGCCATTTACTTTGCATGAGTTTTGAGATTGGCAGGTCTCCAACAAGATGCTCCGAACTTCAACGTGCTCCCGGTAAGGAGACCTACCCTACAAAAATCTCTATGATTTGAATTCATAGATTCTTCCCTCAAACAAAAAACGCCGCCCAGTTACCCGGACGGCGCCGTATCGACTTAGTAATTAGGCATCATTGCAGCGGACGATAACACCGCAATGCTGTCTGGTGGGGAAATTATCCGTTGCGACG
This sequence comes from uncultured Ignavibacteria bacterium, assembly GCA_964592145.1. GTDB lineage: Bacteria > Zixibacteria > MSB-5A5 > CAIYYT01 > CAIYYT01 > JADJGC01. The sequence goes on along the minus strand of CAZQBX010000001.1, from coordinate 71,804 downwards.
TCCGCCGCCGTAATCGCGACGCTCGCCGAAACCACCACGGCCACCGCCGCCACCGCGACGATCACCACCGCCACCACCACGAGAACCGCCGCCGCCGCCACCCGCTTCACGCGGACGCGCTTCGTTGACGTTGAGGGTACGACCAAGCAGTTCCTTGCCGTTCATACCGGCGATAGCAGCCATTGCTTCCTCTTTGGTCGCCATCTCGACAAAGCCAAATCCGCGGGGCTCGCCCGAGAACTTGTCCTTAATGATGGTGGCCTTGGCTACATTGCCGAAGCTCGAAAACGCCTGACGAAGATCCTCTTCCGTTGCCTGACGTGACAGATTGCCTACAAAGATGTTCATTTCTCTCTCCTGTTTGGTTTACCGGCAAATTGGCAGCGATGGCAACTACGCGGCGTTCGCGGGTAAACAATGATACTTGCGCACTATTGCGCCTCGTCTCCTGATAAATTTCTTCGGCTTGATTCTGTTAAGAAATGCATTAACCCTAAAAATTAAAGAGGAAGACTTGTGGTTGCATACTGTACATTATCGGCAAAGACTACATTTGTCAACATTTATTTTGCGGAAAATTGACTAACTCATTGCCTGACAACACATAAACGGCAGGCGCCGGAAATGCTGTTTCGGCTGCCAATCCATCGACTTTGAATGAATTGCTTTTCTGCAGGTCCGGGAAAAATCATGGACAACTTTTGATATCAACAATTTTCGCGTACCATAAGGATCATGAGAATCAGTTTCTTTGTCTTCGTCACTATTGCCTCGATGATTGTTGCCGCAGCTCATGCGGGGATATTCTTTTCATTCGTAAAATTCTTCCAAATCGGACCGGGCGCTTTTCGCAAGATACTGCTCGGCGCGACACTATCGCTTGCATTCAGTTTCATTGTAACATCAATGCTCGTACACACGCACGAGAATGTCATCACACGCTTCTTCTACGTGATCGCTGCGGGCTGGCTCGGAATCTTCCTGTACCTGATGATGGCGACAATTGTGTGTTGGGTCGTGGTCCTGGTCGTGAAGGCAGTTGGAGTCAATGTCAGTGCGGCGTGGCTGACGGCGCCGATTTATGCAGTCGCGATGTTGATCGCGATATATGGATTCTGGAATGCTGCGAATCCGGTATTGAAGAACGTCACCGTCAAGATCGAGAATCTTCCGGAGCAGTGGAAAAACCGCACGATTGTACAGGCGTCGGATATTCATCTCGGCGCAATCAATCGCTCCGGCTTTGCGCAGAAAGTCGTCTACCTTATCAACAGCGCCAAGCCGGATGTTGTAGTGATTACTGGCGATCTTTTTGACGGCGCGGGTGAAGATTTGAGTCACCTCGTTGAGCCGCTGAATCAGATTCAAGCCCCGCTAGGGGTCTACTTTATCACCGGTAATCACGAGACATATGTTGGATTGAAGAAGTCATTTGATGCTCTGCAGGGCACCAGTGTCCGAATTCTGCGCGACGAGATTGTCGATCTCGAAGGTGTTCAGTTGGTGGGAATCGACTATCTCACTATCGGGAATCCTGCAAAACTTGACTCAATTGTTGCGCAAATCAATCCGGCTCTGCCAAGTGTCGTGCTTTTCCATGAGCCGCGTTTTGTGGAGATCATGAAGCAGGCCGGCGTCAGTTTGCAGTTGGCGGGTCATACGCATCGCGGGCAGATGTGGCCGTTCAATTATGTTTCAAATCGTGTTTACAATGGCCTCGATTACGGTTTGTACACTGACGGGAGCTACAATCTCTACACTTCCTGTGGCGCGGGCACTTGGGGACCGCCACTGCGGTCAGGAAATCGACCGGAGGTGGTGGGGATAAGACTTGAGTAACACATACATTGAGGGAATAGATTTGCTGCCGGATTGTATTGTTGATGCTTTCCACATATTGAGGTGATCGTGAATCGAGTTTTGATCTCAATGTTTGTCGGACTGGCATTAGCTCCCTTTTTCGCGGCAAATGGCGCCAGGATCGTGATCGATCCCGAATCTGTTGTATTCTGGGTTACCGAGGCACGCACTGTGGGCTCGGATAGCACGGAAGTCACCGTTCGTTTCTTCCAAGGTTTCTTCGAGTGCACGAACTACACACTACCCGTCACGACGAAGGTCGACTCCTCAACCGTGACAGTCGATCTTGGCCGGCCGAAGGCGCCCACCATGTGCCTCACGGCATTTGGACCTGCCACTGGCGAATGCACTTTGCGACTGTCAAAAGGTGAACACAATCTCAAGCTGGGCAGTAATCAGAAGTTCGACTCATACACTCTGACTGTGCGCGATTCGTCAGTCGTGCTTAAGAAAGTAGTCTCATCATTTAGCGTACCCGCGAAAGTCGACTTGCCGGAATGGATTCAGGTATCTGATAGTTTGTGGGAGTGGAAACGGGCGAAGTAACTGCTTTCCGGGCGGTTTACTTCAAACAGTGACAACAGATTCGTTCGCAGCGGGCGATCTGACGACCGCCGCGAATATTCCTTAGTTAGCACGCCCCCCCTACGGCCGTACTCCCTGATACAATGCCGTGATGTCCACATCCTCGATCATGTCGATGATGCGGTAATCGTCCTGCGCCAGCAGTTCGTCGGCGACCATCTCGATCTTGAAGCGGTGAGCTTTTTCGATTTCCTTGATGCGGTTGACATCCTCGTTCATCATGAACTTGGCAACATCGGGATGGAAACGCACCTGGTAGCGTTTGCCCGCCTTGGCAACCTTGGCACGCATGAACCAGCGCTCGACCTTCATTGCCATCGTCTCCTTCGACATGATGCGGCCGAAACCGTGGCAGGTCGGGCACTGCTCGGAAAGCGTGTACATGATCGATGGTTTAGTGCGTTCGCGGGTCATTTCGATTAAGCCGAAGTCGCTCACGGGCAGAATCGAATTCTTGGCGCGGTCGTTGTCGAAACAGCTCTTAAACTCCTCGAAGAGCACTTTGCGATTGGCATGCGAATACATGTCAATGAAATCGAGGATGATTAGTCCGCCGATATCGCGCAGGCGAATCTGGCGGGCAGCCTCGTGGGCGGCCTCGAGATTGGTCTGCAGAATCATGTTTTCGGGGTCTTTTTTGGTGCCGACGAAACGACCGGAATTGATGTCTATTGTCGTGAGTGCTTCGGTGTGATCGATAATCAAATAGCCGCCCTTGCGGAACCACACCTTGCGGTCGATCATCTTGTCAATTTCCGGTTCGATATTGTAAGTGTCGAATACCGGCACATCGGAATCATACAGCTCGATGCGGTTTTTGAGTTCCGGGTCGATTGACTTAACGTATTTCATCGTGTCGCGGAAAATATCCTTGTCATCGACAATCAAGCGATCGACATCGTTGGTGAAGACGTCGCGCATGACCGACGAGGTCATCGACTCTTCCTTGTGCAGCAATGTCCCCGGCCGGGCGCGCTCGGCCTTGGTCTTGACCTTGTACCAAATCTTCAGCAGACGGCGGATGTCGTTGGTAAATTCCTTTTCTGTCCGGCCCTCCCCTTCGGTGCGAACAATGATTCCGACACCCTCCGGTTTGACATCATACACCAGCCGGCGCAGACGGCGGCGTTCGGCGAAATTGATGATGCGTTTCGATACGCGGATGTAGTTCGATCCCGGCGCAAGGACCGAATATCGGCCTGGAAGCGACAAATCGCTGGTGACGCGCGGCCCCTTGGTGCTGATCGGCTCCTTGATGATCTGGACGACCAACTCCTGACCGACTTTGAGAATTGACTCAATACTCTCGTACTTATGGCGCCGGGTGACTTCGGCATTGACCTCTTCCTCCTCGGCGTCGATGTCATAGCGCGCGGCGGAATCGGATTCGAGGCTGATGTCGGAGATGTGGAGGAAGGCGGCTTTTTCCATGCCGATGTCGACGAACGCGGCCTGCATTCCCTGGACTATTCCAGTGACGCGGCCCTTGTACATGTCGCCGACCATTCGTTCAGAGTCGGCGCGCTCAACGTGCAGCTCGACTAGTTTGTCGTCTTCGGTTACGGCGATACGAGTTTCGTGTTCGCCGACGTTGACGATGATTTCTTTTTTCAATGTACTGCTCCTGACAGTTGTCAGGATGCGGAGATCAGCCGAACACCCGGCGTTAGCCGCACACCATTGAGGAACGCACTCGAATCCATCCGCTTTTTGCCTTCGAGACAAACCTCGACCAACCGGACGGCGCCGGTGCCTGATGCCACGATCAGGCCGTGAGACTTGTCGGCCGCTATTATCTCGCCGGGAACGCGGGTACTATTAACCTGTTCCGACAAAGCGGCACGGAGGATCTTGAGACGTTTCCCGTCGAGGACAGTATATGCATCAGCTGAACCGGCGAGGCCACGAATCTGATTGACGATTGCAATGGCGGGACGGGACCAGTCGATGGGACTGTCGGCGGGTGTGATTTTGGGAGCAGGCGACGCCAGCGTATCATCCTGCGGGACGGGACGTAACTTACCGTCCTCGAGACCGTCGATCGTCTCGACGAGCAGGTTTGCGCCGATGTCAGCGAGCTTCGGGTAGAGGTCTTCGTAGGTCTCATAAGGACCGATCGAGACTTCGCGTGCGAGCAAGATGCCGCCGGTGTCGACTGATTTCGCGATGCGAAACGTCGTGACTCCGGTTGTCGAAGCGCCGTCTATTATTGCCCGTTCGATCGGGGCGGCGCCGCGATAGCGCGGCAACAGGGAGGCATGCAGATTTATCGCGCCATGGCGCGGTAAGGCGAATAGCTTTTCCGGCAGGATTCGGAACGCCACGACCGCGAATAATTCGGCGGCAATTTCGCCGATGCGTCGCAGGAATCCTGCGTCAGTCAATTTGTCCGGCTGCAAGACCTCGAGGTTTTTGCTCAAAGCAAATTCTTTGACCTCTGATGGTGTCTGTTTTCTTCCCCGCCCCGTCGGCTTATCGGGAACCGTCACGACTGCCGCGACCTGATGCCGCGACTGCAATAACCGTTCCAGCGCGATTTGCGCGAACCTGGGCGTACCGAAGAAGACCAACCGCATCCAGTGGTTAATTCTTTGTATTAGGATACCTTTATTTTTTTCAACTTCCCGGAAAGCATTTCCCGCTCCACCGGGTCAATATGATCTATAAATAGAACGCCATTGAGATGGTCGTTCTCGTGCTGGATAGCCCTGGCAAAGAGTCCCTCCGCCCGAACAACCTTTGTTTTGCCGTCCAGATCGGTATAGCGGCAAACGACTTCATTGGCGCGGGAGACTTCCACGAACAAACCCGGGAAAGACAAACAGCCTTCCTCGCCGCATTGCTCGCCCGAAGTTGACAGGATTTCGGGGTTGATCATGACGACCTTGTCATGCTCCAGCTCGACCGCTTCGAGATCCAGGATAAAAAAACGCTCGGTTACTCCAACTTGCGGAGCTGAAAGTCCTACTCCCTTGACACGGCGTAAGGTAAGGAACATCTCCTCAATGAACTCCTTGAGTTCGGGCGTGATCTCCTTCACCGGCGTGCACATCTCGCGCAGAACTTCATCACCGTATATGACAATCTTCTGCCGGGCCACGTTTACGCAACTTTCTGTGCTATAGCTGACTTAAGGAACTCCATTTTGACTTCATCGGAAACTTTGATGATAATCTTATTCTCATCCTCGGAGAACCCAAAAATCGTACCGTACATTCCGCCGGTCGTGATAATCCGGTCACCCTTCTTGAGTTCGCTGAGCATTTTGGTATGCTCCTTCTGCCGCTTCTGCTGGGGGCGAATCATCAGAAAGTAAAGCACCAGAATCATTAACGCGAATGGCAGAACCATACCCCAGATACTTCCGGCACCACCCTCCGCACCCTGCGGTGCAGCCATTAATAGAAAATCCATTTACTTACTCCTCCAAGAGTATTATACGCTGTCGGCATCATCCTTATAGAGTTTGAAGAAGCTCTCCTTGAATTCAGTGAACGCATTTTCGAGGATCGCCAGACGTGCCGAGCGGACTAAGCTAAGATAGTAATGAAGGTTATGTATTGTCAATAGCCTCATGCCGGCTATTTCGGCGACGTTTATCAGGTGTCGAAGATACGCTCTTGAATAGTTTCGACAACAAATACATACACAAGACTCATCAATGGGTCGATAGTCACAAGAATATTGTGCCAGTTTGACATTTAACCTGCCAAATCTGGTAAACGCAGTACCGTTGCGGGCGTTGCGAGTCGGCATTACGCAATCAAACATATCGATACCCCGTTCGATTCCGAGAACCAAGTCGGATGGCGTACCTACTCCCATCAGGTATCGGGGTTTGTTCTCTGGCAGAATTCCATCCAGCAATTCAAGCAGAGGGAACATCTCCGACTTTGGTTCCCCCACCGAGAGACCGCCAATCGAATAGCCCGGAAAATCCAGATCGACCAGGGCGCGGGCAGAGCGCTCACGCAAGTCGGGATAGATCGAGCCTTGGACAATACCGAACAAAGTTGGGGCAAAATTGCCGACCGTTGGGCAATTACCCGAGCCAGCTTCAGGCTTCGAATTGACCTGTTCCACTATCTCCAGCCAATGCTTCTTCTGACGCTCAGCCCAGCGCAGGGTCTGCCTTTCGGCGCGGTCGGCGTCGGCGTGGGTGCAGGGAAACTCGATACAGACGTCTAAGGGCATAACAATATCGGCACCGATGGCGACCTGGACGTCAACGGTCGATTCGGGAGTAAACAGATGCGCTGAACCGTCAATGTTTGATCGGAATTGAATCCCCTCGTCGCTGATCTTGCGAAGTTCCTTTAGCGAGAAAGCCTGGTAACCGCCGGAGTCGGTCAAGGTCGGACCACGCCAACCGTTAAAACGCGCCAACCCGCCTGCATCTCGAATGATTTCAATTCCTGGCCGCAGATAGAGGTGGTAAGTATTCCCTAAGATAATCTGCGCACCGACCATGCGGAGATCGTCGGCGTCAAGGGTCTTGACCGACGCTGCCGTCCCGACCGGCATAAAGATCGGAGTCTGTACCTTGCCGTGGGGCGTAGTCAGCTCGCCAGCGCGTGCGCGACCGGAATTGGCTTGGAGGGTAAACTCAAATGTCATGGGGAGGGAATATAGGATTGTCGAGGGAATATGTCCACACCTGATGTCTGCGGTTCCAAAAGTGTGCAAAAGCCTTCTTGTCCAAAAAACATCTTGACATTTTTTGTCGATGTTGATAATCTCATAGTCAACCAATTCACAAAAACACCCCCGAAACGGGGCCAGATTTAGACACTTGTAACAAGGCTTGAATTCTAGTCGATGAACGGCTTACTACTATTGCCTTGCCGCGCCGTGACAGTCACGGCGGTTCCGTTGTTTGCGGTGATAATGAAAAAGGAGGTGGAAAACTCGTAAGAATTTCGCTCGCATGCCCCTATTTGCCGGGGGAAAATCAAGCAGTCCAGAAATAGAATCTACCACAGATGACACGGAAAACGTGGAGGATGCAAATTGATGAAACGCACTTTCGTTATCGCACTCGGAATGATCGCAGTGCTCACCGCTTTGGCTCTGGCGGATGTCCAGGTCGCCAATGTCGTTCGTCCCGATGTTCCCGACTTTGTCGGCTATGTCCCTGACGAGTTCGTTGTAAAGTTTAAGCCGGAAGTTGGCAAAGTAAGCCAGACGCAGACGGCCCTGGGATTCGTCGCTATCGGTAATGCCGCAATTGACGCGCTGTCGCGCCAGTACGAAGTCGCACAGATGCGTGAACAATTCCCCGGTGCCACACCGATTGCCGTTAGAGGTGAAATTCTTGACCTTTCACGCTATCATGTAATCAAGTTTGAGAGCGGGCACAAACTCGAAGACGTTATGGCGGAGTTTCGCAACAATCCGATGGTGGAATCGGTTGAGCCGATCGGAACTCATGCTCTCTATGCCACACCAAATGACGGGTTTTATGATCCAGAACAGTGGCACCTGAATCAAGCGTCAAATGACAAAGATATCGATGCTCCGGAGGCATGGGACATTGAATCCGGAGATCCCGGTGTAATCGTTGCCGTGATGGATTCCGGGGTTCGCTATTACCACAAGGATCTTGGCGGCTCGGCAGCATCTTCGACAACCCCGACTGCGGCCGACGGTAACATGTGGATCAACCTTGCCGAAAAGAACGGCACGGCTGGTGTCGACGACGATGGCAACGGCTACGTCGACGACTGGGTCGGATACGATTTCGTTACCGGTCTGACCGGCTGCTGGACCGGCGAAGACTGCGCAACGGCCGATAATGATCCACGCGACTTCAACGGCCATGGCACACATTGCGCAGGCAATGTCGGTGCTATCAACAACAACGGCTATGCTTCGTGCGCCGCCGCAGGTGGCTGGGGAAATGGTACTTTGCAGCCGACTGGCAATGGCGTAAAGGTCATGGCCCTGCGCATCGGTTACTCGGCATCGTATCTCGGCCAGGAAGCCGGATATGTTCGCATGGACTTTGCGGCTTCTGCATTCTACTATGCCGCCAACAAAGGCGCGAAGATCGCTTCCTGCTCGTGGGGTGCTTCAAACTCTGGCGGAATTGACGCTGCCATTACCTATTTCCTGAATGCCGGAGGCATGATCTTCAAGGCTGCGGGAAATGCTAACAATCAGACTTCAGATTACATGACGGCACGGACAGATATTATCGCCGTTGCCGCGACCGATCAGAATGATTGCCGCGCCAGTTTCTCCAGCTATGGTACCTGGGTGGAGATTTCGGCTCCGGGCGTTGCAATTTTAAGTTCGTATCATGACCATGCCGACGCCGCCAACGACTATGTAGCAACACTGGACGGGACCTCAATGGCAACCCCGATAGCGGCTTCAGTCGCTGCACTGATCTGGTCGAAAAATCCGACTTGGACCGCGACGCAAGTTCGCGATCAGTTGTATGCGACCGTGGATCCAATTGATGGCCTTTCCTGCAACTCCTCATATGTTGGAAAACTGGGTGTAGGTCGAGTCAATGCCTATAATGCCGTCAATACCGGTGGCGGCTGCACTGCCCCGGTCGCTAACTTCAGCGGAACGCCGACTTCCGGCAGCGCCCCGCTCTCCGTGACGTTCACAAACTCATCGACCGGCACAGCGCCTTTGACTTATGCGTGGACATTCGGCGATGGAGGCACATCGACGGCGGCGAGCCCGGTGTACTCCTATGCGAATCCCGGAACTTACACCGTAACACTGACGGCAACCAACGCCTGCGGTTCCGACGGTGAAACCAAGACGGGCTACATTACCGTCAGCACTCCGCCGGCACAACAGTGCGATGATTTCAACGACAACAACATCACCAACTGGGTGAATAGTACCGGTACCTGGACGGTTTCTGGCGGAATCGTGACGGGTAATTCCAGTACCTCGAATTCGAAACGCACTTCGCCATTCGGTTCATTTACGAATCCGACCATCAATTGTCAGGTTCGGATGAACACGGGCCGGACGCAGCGCAATGCGCGCATCATCTTCAATTATGTCGACGCCAACAACTATCGTTTCATTGAAGGCGACGACGTCAACAACTGGTGGCGGATTTATTCGCGCACGAGTGGAACCAATACTGTGCGCGCGACCTTCACGTCAAGTGTTGCAACGGCAACCTGGTACAACGTTGAAGTTGTAGTGACTTCAACCGGAAACACGACGCTGAAAGTCAACGGTGCCACGCTCGGCTCCTACAACTTTGGCTCGGCTCCAAGTGGACTCGTGGGTATCGGCTACAACAAGGCTAACTGCAATTTTGATAACTTCTGTGTCGGCGCGAGTTCGTCATTGATCGTAGCGCAGGGCGAGACCGAGGAAGTCGGCGAACCGATTGCCAAGACCTCGCCGCTGCCGACCGCCTTTGAGTTGGCGCAGAACTATCCGAATCCATTCAATCCGACTACGACCATTAAGTACATTCTCACGGAAGCCACCAACGTTGAGTTGGTAATCATCAATGTCCTGGGCGAAAGAGTGAAAACACTCGTTAGTTCTGCCCAGGCGGCCGGAGAACATTCCGTCGTTTGGGATGGACGCAACCAGTCTGGCTCGCAAGTGTCATCGGGTATCTATTTCTACAAGATGACTGCGGGCGGAGCGACAGAAACTCGTAAGATGGTGATGATGAAGTAACTCTCGAAATCACCCGAGTACCATAACCATCGCGGCGGCGCTAGAAGCCCGCCGCGATTTTTTTTGGTTTCTTGGAATCGCTCATAAACAGCAAATCGGCATTGCTTTTCGCTGGATTTTGGCTAATTTCTACCGAACTATCTACTATAGGGGGTAAACTGCTGCTAAGGAGCTCGCAATGGCTGTCAGGTCGTACGAAGAATACATCGCATCACTCAAACGTATGCGGCCGAATATCCACAAGTTTGATGAACTTATTGAAGACGTCACCACGCACCCGGCAACCAAGCGAACGGTGGAGGGTCACGGACAGATTTTCAAGCTGACAGCCGATCCAAATCTGCGGGATGTTTTCACGACGATTTCTAATCTCACAGGCGAACCGGTATCGCGCTACCTCTCTCTGATCCAAAGCTCCGAAGATATGTGGGCTAATAGCCGCCTGAAACGGACCATGTTTCAGAAGACCGGTACATGCACCGGCGGTCGCTGTGTCGGTTGGACGGCTTTCAACTCCATGTATGCGGTGACCTATGATATCGACAAGGAGATGGGTACCGACTACCATCTTCGCATCCGGGAGTGGCTGCGGGACGCCCAAAAGCGTGATATCACAATCTCAGGCGCCCTCACCGATCCCAAGGGTGACCGCGCCAAGGGCGTCGCCGAGCAAAGCGATCCCGATTATTTCCTGCGAATTGTTGATCGGCGACCCGATGGCATTGTAGTGCGCGGTGCCAAGGTAATGATCTGTGGGGTTGCTGCTGCAAACGAGATCTTTGTCCTGCCCGGATCAGGCTATTCCGAACACGACGCCGATTATGCCGTATCATTCGTGGTCCCGCGCGATGCGGAGAATCTCACTATCGTCGAAACCCGCCATCCCAGCGATGGCCGCGATTATGAAGAGGGATTTGATTCTGCAGTTCAGGAAGGTGGAATCACGCAGGCATTCCTGTTGTTCGAGGATGTCTTCATCCCGAATGAACGAGTGTTCATGGCTGGTGAGTACAAGTTTGCCCAAGCGGCGGTGCTGAACTTCATCTGCAACTACCGCGCCGCAATCGGCGGTTGTGTCGCGGGACAAGGGGATGTCAAAATTGGCGCGGCTCTTCTAACCGCCCGCACCAATGGATTGAACTCGAAAGTCTTCAAAGACAAAGTCATTCAGATGCAGATTAATAACGAGACGACCTTTGGAATGGGTATCGCTGCGGCGGCGATGGGTAAAAAGCACCCGTCGGGTGTGTGGTTGAGTGATCAATTGCTTTCGAATGTCAACAAGGTACTGGTTGCGACACTTCCATACGAAACCTCGCGACTCGCACAGGACATCGCCGGTGGCATTGCCGAAACGGGCTGTATACCCTCATATAAAGACTTCAAGTCAACGAAATACGGTCACTTGATAGAGAAGTACATGGCGGCGCGATCCTCGGCTGAATCTCGCTTAAAGGCAGCGCGCCTCGTAGAGTGGGCGACAATCGGAGCAGGCGTCCCGGGCTGCATGCATGGTGGAGGTTCACCAGATGGCGCTAAGCTGATGATTCGCTCTTACGGCAAGGTAGATGAAAAAGTCGAAATGGCGAAACGCCTGGCGGGCATAACTGAAGAGGTCCCAGAACCAACCGGAAAGTAGTGCCGTTCCGGCCGCTGACGGCGAAAAGACTACTCCAGCAGGGCGGATATTCTTTGCGCCAGAGTGAAATCGAACTCCGTCAGACCGCCGACATCGTGGGTATAGACATCAATTGTGACGCGCGGATATGTCAATAGCACATCCGGGTGGTGATTGAGATCGTCGGCGATCCGGGCGATCTGATTGACAAAAGTCACTCCATTGCTGAAGTTTAGCGTCTGAAACTGCGAACGCAGCCGACCATCGATATAACCCCAGCCCGGAACTTCAGATAGACGGGCAGCGATCTCGTCTTCAGAAAGCTTTTTTCGACTTACCATAGCAATCCCTCTTCGAATCTTCTATATTGTTCTCGCACAGGTTTTGACCGGCCATCGTTGTCCAAACAATGATGAGTCGTAACCTTTTATTGGTACGTAAGAAGAGTATGGATTTCTCGGAATCATTTGCTGTAGCACTGAATTCACTGCTAGCTAACCGAGTGCGGTTGGTCCTCACGATGCTCGGCATTATCATCGGAGTCGGTGCGGTAATCACAATGATCTCCCTTGGCGAAGGCGCCAAGCAGGCAGTCGAGACACAAATTCAGCAACTGGGCACGAATATACTGACCGTACGCCCGGGAGCATCTGGCCCAAACATGAACCGTGCCGCCGGAAATACCGTCGAGTTCAAACAGGAACACGTCGAAGCGGTGCGGGAACAATGCAAGTCAGTTGAGGCAGTCGTCCCCGAGTTCTATCAATACACACAGGTTAAATTCGGTAATCAGGTAACCTACTCGCAAATCTGCGGAACCGAACCGGCCTATGAATGGGTGCGTAATTCACCGGTATCCCAAGGCGAATTCTTTACGAACAGCGATAACGCTCGCCGTGCCAGAGTCTGTATCATTGGCGAGAAGGTGCGTGAGACACTATTCCCCGAAGATGGCAACATCATAGGTGAACAGGTTAAGATAAAGGGCGTCAATTTCACCATCGTCGGTGTCCTCAAGAGCAAGGGGGAAGGCTGGGGTGACCCCGATAATACGGTAATTGTTCCGATCGAAACTGCGCAGAAGCGCTTGTTCGGAACAGAGCGAGTATCACAGATTTCGATCAAGGTACCTGATATTGCTGCGATGGATCCAGCAGCTCTGGAGGTCGAAGGCGTATTGCGCAAATATTTAAAGCTGCGCCCCGACGAAACAAACAACTTCTCGATTCGCAGCCAGTTGGATATGTTAAGCACGTTTGGTGAAGCTTCAAAGACTTTGACTACTCTGTTGGCTTCCATTGCTGCAGTCTCCCTTCTCGTCGGCGGAATCGGAATCATGAATATTATGCTGGTTTCGGTTACCGAACGGACTCGCGAAATCGGTATTCGCATTGCCATCGGTGCGCGCAAACGCGATATTCGCTATCAATTCCTGATCGAAGCCGTTTCAATTGCCCTGATCGGCGGGATCATCGGGATCCTGCTGGGAATAGGCGCCAGTTTTGCCCTGGCGAAATTCGCGACCTGGAATACCAGTATTGCCCCTAATTCGATCTTTCTATCCTTCTTCTTCGCCTTCTTAGTCGGCGTCGTATTTGGGCTCTTCCCGGCGGTAAAGGCATCCAATCTCAATCCGATTGAGTCCCTTCGCTACGAATAATCGCAGTGCCTTGACTTCATTGTCCATCCCGCCTATATTCCCTGCTCCACGAAGGAGTATATGTGTCTGAATATCAAACATCACTGAAAGCAAAGCTCTTGGAGCTGGTTAACAAGCATGCCGTCGTGCACGGCGATTTCATTCTTTCATCGGGGCAGAAGTCAACCTACTACATCGACGGCAAATTGCTGTCACTTATGCCCGAAGGACTCAACTACCTGTCCCGCGTAATTCTCGAAATGATCGATGGTGAGAAGGTCGATGCGATCGGCGGGCTGACACTCGGCGCTGATCCGATCATCGGCGGTGTAGCAACATTGTCCTATGAGTCGAAGAAGCCGGTAGCAGGTTTGATTATCCGCAAGGAGAAGTCCGGGCATGGCCGCGAAAAGCGCATTGAAGGTCCATTGCGCAAAGGGATGCGCGTCGTGGTCGTCGAAGATGTCGTCACTACCGGTTCGTCATCTTTCAAGGCGATAGAGGCATTGGAAGAAGCCGGTTGCGAAGTTGTCAAGGTGATCGCGTTAGTCGACCGGTTGCAGGGTGGAAGCGAAGCGTTCGCTGCCAAGAACATCAAGTTTGAACCAATCTTCACTCTCAAAGATCTCACTCTTTGATGCCTGAACTGAAGGTTTACCATTCCCAAGACTGCGACCGCAGTGAGCTGAAAGGTCAGCGCATTGCGGTCGTGGGCTATGGCTCGCAAGGTCGCGCTTTTGCACTGAATCTGCGCGACTCCGGCTGTGATGTAACCGTGCTGCTCCGGCAGCAGAGCACATCTCGCAATATTGCTGTCAAAGAAGGTGTGAAGACCGGCGAGCTTTCCGATTTGACCGAGTTCAACGTAATCATTTTAGCCATTCCAGACCACGAACAGCCTGCTATCTACGAAGAGTTTTTTGCCACCGACGACACGACTCGAACATTTGTTCTTCTGCATGGATCAAATTTCCATTTTCAAAATATCGCCTTTTGTGAAAACCATAGCGTAATACTCGTGGCGCCGCATGGGCCGGGGCGGGATCTGCGTGAAAACTATCTCAACGGAACCGGACTTTCCTGTTTTCTGGCAATTGGACAAGACCCTGCCGGCACAGCTAAGCAGGTCGGGCTGGCTCTGGCCGACGCGATTGGGGCCGGAAAAGCCGGAATCTACGAAACGACATTCCACGACGAGGCGGTCGGCGATTTATTCGGCGAGCAGACCTTGCTGGTCGGCGGACTTGCAGGATTGACCGATGCCGTCTTCCGGACGATGGTTGACAAAGGAATTCCGCCCGAGAATGCTTATCTGGAAACAATCAAGCAACTCAAACTTCTGGCGGCAATGATCGAGCAACACGGGCCGGCCGGAATGATCGAGCGCGTTTCCAAGACGGCGGCGTTCGGATCGCTATTGGCAATGCCCTCCCTATTTGACCAGACTTTCCAACGACGATTGGAGGCCATTTACTATGCCATCGAAGGCGGCCAGTTTAATCAACTTCTTCTTGAAGAAGCACAGAACGATTTCCAGATGTACGAAGGACTCTTGAATCTGGTAAAGCAGCGACTTTCGCAGAAGATCAGCGAGCAATTCCAGCAGGACAATGAGAAGCGATGACAGTGAATATTCAAATCAGAAATCTCCGTCCGGAAGACTACGACGAAATCATTCGCATCTGGACGGAATGCGGTCTGCACGTCAAGCCCAAAGGGCGCGACAGCAAAGCACACATACTCGCTGAAATGGAGAAGAATCCCGACTATCTGATCGGCGCATGCGTCGCTGACAAGTTGATCGGCGTGGTTGTCGGCTCATACGATGGCCGTCGCGGCTGCGTCAATCGGCTTGCGGTCCTCAAGGAACATCGCAAGCACGGCGTCGCGCAAGAACTGATCCGCGCCTGTGAAGAAAGGCTGAAGGCCTCGGGCGCATTAGTCATCTATGCACTCATCGAAGTTGAAAACATTCCTTCACAGACTCTATTCAAGAAAATGAACTACCGCCATCACGACGGTTTGATGTTCTTCTCCAAACGTGAAAGCGACGAAGTGTGAGACGCTTCTTCCCGTTGATTCTCTTTGCCTCTTTGGCTGCAACTTTGATTATGGCCTGCGGCAACAAGAGCGAAGTCCTGCAACGGTTTTCACTGATTGCCGACGGCGAGAAATCGGCGTTTGTGCAGACCTTGGCAACCTATCCGGTCGAGTATGACAGTTCATCGATGGGAGTATTTGTTAAGAGCGTCAATGGCGTCCCAAGCACGAAAACAGCCTATTGGCTTTACTTTATTAACAGTAAGCCTGTACCAAAGGCTGCGAATGACTTCGTGCCGGCGGCAGGCGATACGATTGAGTGGCGGCTAATCTCCGGCTACTAACTTCTTTCGGCGCAGGAATAAGAAGAGCACTAGGCCAAAGACAAAGAGGGCTACCGCGATCAGGTGATTGTAGGTGAATGTCACGCCGCCGATCTGCGTTTCCATTTCGGCTTCGTAGTAACGAACATATTCGATTGCAAAGCGGAAAACGGCTTCAACAATCAACATCAGCGAAAACGTGGCACCGTAAAACTTCTTTCCTTTGTCGAAGTAATGAAGCAAGAAGAACAGTCCCAGTCCGTAGAACGATGAATAGATCTGAGTTGGATGCAGATGCGCATCGCCAAACTGGGCATAAGGAATTGATCCTTCAGGAAATGACACGCCAAACGGCAGGTCGCAGGGCATGCCGAAACAGCACCCATTGAGGAAACAACCAATGCGGCTTACGAATATTCCTAGAGCCAGCGCCGGCGCGAATATATCCATGACCTGCCAGAGACGCTGTTTCTTGAGGTTGACATAGATCAGGGTTGCAACAATTGCGAAGACGACTCCGCCGTAGAGATTCAGCCCGGCAATGCCAAACTGACCGCTCGCTCCAAAGGGATTGAACGAAGAAAGCAGATTATCCGAGAAATCGGACCAATGGAAAATGACGTAGAATACTCGCGCACCGATGATCCCCGTGAAGATCACGACGAATGCGAGATTCAGGACGAAATTGACATCGACGTGTTCACGCAAGGCGCGCATCCGGATATAGACAATGCCCAGGAAGAACGACAACGCAAGCATCAACCCGAAGCTACGGAGGGCAAAAGGACCGATATGAAAAATCTCTGGATGCATTAGCGTGAGTGAATATAGGTGCTCATATCAGTTTTACAACAAGAAAGCCGAATTCGCCTTAGAAACGATAGCGCTAATGGTCTCCGCGGGTCCAGCCTGCAATAAACTGGACCCGCGAAGACTCGCAACCGTTTGCTTGGAACGGTAAAGACCGGAGTAGCTTTATTGCCCGAGAATCAACGGCAGGCCGTTCTTGGAATTGCCAATGATGACAATCTTGGCATTGGACGACTGCGCCAGCTTCTCGGTAGTTTCGATTCCTTTCCATTCGAGCAGCTTGTCATTGATGCCGGCGGAAACGATCTTCTGGAAATCGGCAATACCCTGCGCTTCGATGCGCTTGCGCTCGGCTTCTTGTTGCTCCTTTTGCAGGATAAACTCCATTCGCTGGGCTTCTTGCTGTGCTGCAAGTTTCTCATTGATAGCTTCCGAGATTCGCTGTGGCAAGGTAACGTCGCGAATCAGAATACTTTCGAATTCCACATACTTATTACTCAATTTCTCCTGTACCGCAGCCAGCATGAGTCCGGCGATTTCCTCTCGTTTGGTCGAGTAGAGTTCCTCGGGGGTAAAGCGGCCGGCAATAGAACGCGATTCGCCGCGCAACGCCGGTGCAACAACGACTTCGTAGTAGTTTGGTCCGATAGTTATCTGCAGACTGTCGAGCTTGCTGACGATCGGACGATACCAAACTGACACTTCCAGAGATACCGTAGCTCCATCGGAAGTGAGCAATTTGAGAGTCTCTTTCGCTTCCTGCGTCTGCACTTTGTAGGTATAAATCGTGTTCCACGGCATGTGCCAGGCAAACCCTTCCGGGTAGATCGTACCCATTTCGGTACCGCCGCCAAATTTGAAATACTTGACGCCCCGCGCACCAGACTCGATCTGCGTGCCGCAGCCGACAACAACCAGCGCGAGCATAAGGATGACCACGACCTTGATGATCGAGAAGTTTTGTGAATGCATTGACATTGTACTTCCTCCGAAGTTAAAACCTTCCCGTTGAATGAACGGGAAGGGTACGTTTTTGCGATCTGTTCAGTAAGAAGTTAATGTCAGGGTTTTGTTAACACAAATCTTGCGTCAACGGCGCGGGTGTTATTTTTGTCTGCAGTGACGATGAAAGGATTGATGTCAATTTCGGCGAAATCAGGGAAATCGAGCACTAATTGTGAGAGTTTCGTGATGGCGTCTTCAATGGACACGATGTCAACCGGCTTGGAGCCTCGGAAACCGGTCAGGAGTCTGTAACCCTTGAGATTCTGGATCATTTCTTTCGCATCGAGGTCGGTAAGCGGTGCTATCCGGAACGAGACGTCCTTCATGATTTCGACATAAATACCGCCCAAACCAAACATGATCAGCGGCCCAAAAGACGGGTCGGTCGTCATGCCGATCACGGTTTCAACTCCTCCGGTAATCATCTCCTGAATCACCACCGAGAATTTTTCTTTGGAATTAGGCATCGCTTTCTTGATGCGCTTCTGCATCTCGACATACTGCTCCATCACTTCCTGCGGTGTGCGCAGATCGACCGCGACGGCCTTATATTCGGTCTTGTGTAAAATATGCGGCGTGTTGACTTTCATTACGACCGGGAATCCGATCTTCTGCGCTATCTTAGCAGCCTCTTCTTTTGAGTAGGCATACTTGTACGCCGCTACCGCGACCTTGTAAGCGTCGAGAATCTGCAGCGCATCGTCGCCGATAACCGCGGGATTCTTGGCAGCGCGATTGCGAGCAATGATCTCTGCAACTTTGTCACGATCGCCCTTGATTTTGGCAACTTTGCCCTCTGGACGCGATAACCACCGGCGATACTTGTCGATGTGCGCAAGTGTTGTCGCAATTGATTCCGGGAAGATCATCGCTGGTATATCTGCTTGGCGCAGGCGATCGAATGCATCGGAACCGTAGGTAACCCCCATGAAGCAGGCGAACATCGGCAGTTTCGATTCGTGCGCCGTATCAATGATCGCGTCAGCTACTAAATTGAGATCTATTGTCACCGGCGGAACACAGATGGCTATTACTGAATCGATATTGGGGTCCTTGACCACATGCGACAGCGACTTGCGGAACTCAACACCAGTGGCTCCAGCAACCAGATCGAGCGGATTATGCACCGGAGTGCCCTTTGGCAAAATCGGCTGAATCGCTTTGACGGTTTTTTGGTCAAATTGCGGCAACGACATTCCCGAACCGATCAATGCATCGGTCGCAAGAATTCCCGGACCGCCGGCATTGGTGACGATGGCGACGCGGTTACCTTTGGGGACAGGCATCTTTGCCAGTGCGTTCGCAACATCGAACATTTCTTCAATCGTGTTCGCGCGGATTACGCCGGTCTGCTCGAACAACGCGTCAACTGAAACATCAAGTCCGGCCAATGCTCCGGTATGTGATGACGCCGCAGCCGCACCCTGTGTAGTCTTGCCCGATTTCACTACGATGATTGGCTTAACGCGCGAGACCTCGCGGGCAATCTTGCTGAATGTGCGCGGATCACCGAAGTTCTCCAGATACAGCAGAATGATTTCTACCGTCGGGTCATCGCGCCAGTAATCGATAATGTGATTGCCGTCGATATCCGCTTTGTTGCCGATGGAGGCAAACATTGAGAGGCCGAGATTGATCTCCTGCGCCTGCGCGAGAATTGCTTCGCCGAGCGCACCCGATTGCGAGATTAGACCGATCTTGCCAAATGAGGGGCGAATCTTCGAGAATGTTGCATCGAGATGGACAGCCGGGTCGGCATTGATGATGCCGAAGCAGTTGGGTCCGATCATGCGCATGCCGTAGCGTTTCACCAGTGCCGCGACCTGCAACTCCAATTCAGCGCCCGCCTTGCCTTGTTCCTTGAATCCGGCGGTGATCATGACCAGTCCCTTGACACCTTTTTCGCCGCACTGCTCGACAGTTCCAAGTACGAGTTCTTTCGGGACGACAATTACGGCTAAATCGACCGAATCAGGCACATCGAGAATGGTCGAATAACACTTGATCGAATGGATGACCGACTTGGTAGGATTGACCGGAAAAACTTTTCCTTCGAATTCGTAATCGATGATGTTGTGGAGTAGTTCACGTCCGATCGAGCCTTTGCGGTTGGTAGCGCCGATAACGGCTATCGATTTCGGGCGAAAAATGAAGTCGAGACTTCCTTTCACGGCCGGCTCCTTTCGTCAAGTTTACTCATGGCGGATACGATAGCCCAGCGCGTGTGAAAATTCAAGGGGAATGTTGGGGGGGCTCGTTGACCTTCCCTCTCCAAACGGGAGAGGGTAAAGTTCAAACGGTACTCTGATTCAGTCATTGAATAGAAACGTTACTTCAGCAGCGTCATCTTGCGCGTATCGGTGTAATCGCCTGATTGGAGGCGATAGAGATACACGCCGGAAGCAACTTTTCGGCCAGTGTCGTCGACACCATCCCACTCGGTAGCGTAACTTCCGGCGGACAGATTCTGATCCACCAGTGTGCGTACTTTTTGGCCAAGCATATTGATGATGTCTACTGAAACCCGAGAAGCAGTGGCGATCTTGAACTCGATAGTCGTCATCGGGTTGAAGGGATTGGGGTAGTTTTGCGAAAGCGAAAATGACTGCGGCAACGGAAGGTCGGCAATCTCGCGTACATCGGTAATCGTATTGAGTGTCATTTTCCCGAACCAGCCGTCGGTCACGCCAGATGCAAGGTTGAAAGTGTTTGGACCGAAGGTAACGGTCACGGCAAACTGGCCGCCAACATACGCGGCTGTACCACCCAAGTTGGTCGCCATTGCGAAGGAGTATGCGCTTGTAATCGGTGTGTCACTGCGCTTGATCCAACGTCGAGCGCCGGCAGCAGACAATCGCATGACCAAAACATCACCTCCGCCGGAAAGGTTTATCGTAGTATCGGCAACCGTAATCCCAATACCGCAATATCCCGAGACTAGGACATCGTCATTCGCAAGCGTCTTAACTCCGTATGCATAGGCAGTCGCTCCCAGCGGACCACTGCTTCCCTTGACCCACATCACGTTGCCGTCATTGTCGTACTTGACAACGAACATGCCTAGAATAGCACTTCCGGCTGAAACCGAATCAGAATCGAATCCGGCTTTTCCATAGAAGTGCCCGGCTACGTAAACGTCGCCATGTTGAGAAGTCGTAATCGCACGGCCGATATCAATCTGTCCTAAGGACGAGACAGCGCCCGCTTTTTTTGCCCAGACGACAGTGCCGGCAGCATCATATTTGACAGTCATAATATCGGGGTCGTTTATGCTGGCAGACGATAGCGTCGTCGAGCCGTAAGTGACATTGCCCTTGAATTGCCCGGTTACATAGACACAGCCCCAGACGTCCAGAGCGACATCGTTGTATTCGACAGAATAAGCGGCGTTAACAGGTTTTTCGCGTGTCCAGACGGTATCGCCGTCCGGTTCATAGTCGATCAAGGTTCGACCGATGGCTACATAGATATGTCCAAAGCCGGCGACAATGCCGGCCGGTCCGGCAATTGAATTGGGAACTACTTTTGCCCATTGCAGGCCACCGCTGCTATTGCACTTGATTAGGCCGACGGTGGCCGTCGTGGGAGCAATCGCATTGCCGTCGTAAAGACCATTGCCGAAGAACGAACAGAGCACATAGACATCGCCAGCCGCGTCGGTCGTGACGTCAACCGCTTGATCAAGAAATCCGCTCGAACCGATACTCTTAATCCAGGACAAAACGCCGGAACTACTGTACTTTGCCAAGAACATCTCGGCGCCATTGCCATAAGCTTTGACCTTGGTTCCTCCGATCAATGCGCTGTCCCCGTAGTCACCGACTACATAAACATTTTCATTAGCGTCGACGGCGATGGCGCGAACTTTGTTGGCACCGAAACCGCCACTTGAAAACACCGCTACTTGTGAAGCCCAATTCCAAGTTTGCGCTGACAAGGTAGTAGAAATGAACAATACCCCAAGAACAAGCAACCGCCTAACATTGACTAATTTCATGCATTTACTCCTGTTGTAGCAACAAGATAATCAGAGAGCTTTGTTTGGCAAGGGGATTCTCCTGAAGACGGCGCACAGTGATTAATAATCATTGACTTTATCGAGCTATTATGTATTCTTTATAGACATTACTACATTCGATAGAATTTGACTGCGCACGCCGTCCACTTCTCTCTCTCAATCTGAAACTGAGGTTGCAATGATGTCTCAATCGATTTCCGAGAACTTCCCGGGCTCGAGAACTCACCGTACGTGGATCATCATTTCGGTGTTATCTTGCCTTCTTTCAATCACATGTGTCTTCGGTTCGAGACTTGAAGCGGCGGATACTCCTGCGGTGGAGCGGATTCGCCACCAAACGGTTTCTTTTACCGAGAATCGTGGCCAGTGGGACAGTCAAGTACTTTATAGAGCCAGCAATGCTGGCGCGACGATGTGGTTCACGAGTGATGGGATTTACTATCAGTTTATGCGGCTTAAGCGGGATCAGGCGACCAATCCCGATGCGCAAATTGACGGAAGAGATTCGCGCAAGTTTGAGCAGATGATAATCAAGTCGACTTTTGCGGGTGCAAATGCGAATGTTCAAGTCAGCCACGAAGGATTAATGGAGTACAAGTGCAATTACTTCCTCGGCAACGATTCAACCAGATGGCAGACCAATGTGCCGAACTACTCAGCTATTACATTCCGCAATTTGTATGCAGGAATTGACTTGAAGTTCGAAGTCGGCAGCGACGGCATAGAATCGCATTTCATTGTGAGTCCCGGAGCCGATCTGGAACAAATACGATTGCAGTTTGAGGGTACAAACTCAATCTCCGTCAGTTCCGATGGTGAACTTGTCATCAATAGCCGTTGGGGTGAGTTGGTCGAACGCACTGCCGATTTCCATCAGGGATCAAGCAGCTCACGCGACAATTATTCCGGACGTTATGAACTGCTGGACGAGCAAACTGTTCGGTTTGCGGTCGCCGAGAGCTATGATGCCTCGCGTGTGCTATTCCTGGCGCCGACACTGTCATTTAGCACCTACCTCGGCGGAAGCGGTGGCGATATCGTGGAGGATATTGTTACGAACTCTCTACAGGAGGCAATACTCGCCGGCTGGACAACCTCTGCAGATTTCCCCACAGTAAATGCGTTTGACAACACACAGGTTTTAACTGACGGATTTGTCACCAAATTCAACGCAACCGGCACAGGCTTGCTCTTCAGCACTTACTTGGGTGGAAATGGTAACGATTATTGCACAGCATTGAGTATCACGTCAAGTTCACTCCGTGCAGTTTTCATTGTTGGTTATACTGCTTCGTCGGACTTCCCAATGGTTAACGCCGTGGACTCATCCGCAAATGGTGTAACTGACGGCTTTCTCATTGCCTTTTCCGTGGACAATAGTATCAATTTCAGTACTTACTTCGGCGGCTCCAGTAGTGAATATGTCGCCGATTTCGCTTTACAGTGTGTCGCTCCCTGTAGCATCGACCAATATACGGTCTGGATAACCGGCTTCACTCAATCCACCAATTTTCCAAAAAGCAATTCATACGATAGTACCCTTTCTGGACCTTCGGACGCGTTCTTGACCGAGTTTACAATCGGCAGCGCCGGTAACAGCATGGGCCGGAGTACATATTTCGGCGGTAGCAACTCTGATGTGGGTTATGGAGTGATCATAGCTGGCGGCGCTGCCAACCGGCCGATCATAACTGGAACGACTGAATCAACCGACTTTCCGGTTATGAATCCGTTCGATGGAACACTCGGAAATTTCGAAGACGCATTTCTGGCTGGATTTGATTTTGCCGGAAATGGTCAGATGTATCCGACTTTCAGTACCTATTACGGTGGAAACTCTAATGATAATGACATAAGGTTCGTTGCCCGCAGTTCCGGAAATCTTGTGATTGCAGGTAGTACCAGGTCGACTGACCTGCCGATTTCGATCGGGTATGACAATAGCAATAATGGCGATTATGACGGATTCATCGCCGAATTCAGCAGTAATGGCTCGTCCTTGGTATTCAGCACCTATATAGGTGGTGGGGTATATGAACGACTATATGGCCTGGCGTTGGATCAAGGGGGAAACGTTTATGTGACGGGTTACACACAATCGGCAGATTTTCCGATGGCAAATGCATATGATGCAACTCTTGCCGGGACGGGCGATGTCTTCATCGCATCGTTCAACCCCACGGCAACGACACTGCAATTCAGCACCTTTCTTGGTGGTGCAGGGGTCGATCAAACTCAGGGTATCACATTCGATAACCTGGGTTGTATCTATGTCACCGGATCGACTTCATCATCCGATTTTCCCGTCGTTAATCCGTATGATCCGACCCTCAACGGTTCAGATGCCTTCCTAACCAAGATCTGTCTGCAGACCTACGTCTGCGGTGACGCCGACGGCTCCGGCGCGGTGACCATTTCGGATGCAGTGCTGCTCATTAATTATATCTTTGCCGGCGGTCCTGCTCCGAATCCCCTGCTCTCGGGCGATGCCGATTGCAGCGGCAGTGTCACGATTTCCGACGCAGTGTACTTGATAAACTACATATTCGCAGGTGGCGCCGTACCATGCGCGTCTTGTCCGTAGTGGTCCGCCCTCAAGATTGTTATTGCAGAATTGTCGGTTGCGCGTTAGAATAGGTTGTCCTTCAACCTATTCTAATGGAACTCGTCGCAAGTCCATGACTCAACCGACGTGATCCGACCGGAGTGCTCTGTGCGCAAGTGTTTGCTACTAACCTGCCTATTACTTTTCCCCACAATACCGTTGCTTGCGCAAGGCTTCTATGATGTCGACAGTGTGCGCACTATCGAACTCATTTTTCCGCAGAGCAACTGGGATCAGATTCTCGATAACCTCTATGCCGCCGGCGATGAAGAGCGGCTGCTGGGCACGGCGATTATTGATGGCGTGGTTTATGACAGTGTCGGAGTGAGATACAAGGGGCAAAGCACTTATAGCGCTAATCGAATCAAGAACCCCTTCAACATCAAACTTGATTACATCAAGGATAATCAAGAGATCGAGGGGTATGGGACTCTCAAACTCGCCAATGTTTGGTATGACCCGAGTTTTGTGCGTGAAGTCCTTGGTTACGAAGTAGCTCGCAAATACATGCCGGCATCGCTCGCCAATTACACGAATGTTTACGTCAACGGTACGCTGCTGGGTCTATACGTGAGCGTTCAGGACGTCGATAAATTATTCCTACGGACGAGTTTCCACAGCGACGGCAATGCTTGTTTTAAGGGCGAAATCACCGGGCCGGCACAGGTATATGTTGTTTGGGGTTACTTGGGACAAGACTCGGCAGCCTACTATTATCAGTATGAACTTGAATCTGATGCCGGTTGGAAAAACCTGATCGACTTCCTTGATACGCTGAACAACTTCCCCGGTGATGTGGAGACTGTTCTTAACATCGACCGGCACCTGTGGATGCTGGCCTTTGACAACCTCCTTGTCAATCTCGATTCACCGATCAATTTCGGGCACAATTTCTATCTCTACCAGGACGACTCGCACCGGTTCAACCCGATCATCTGGGACCTGAATATGTGCTTCGGGAGTTACCGGAAAGTCTTTGGCACATCAGGTTTGAGTCTGAACCAATTGCAGCACTTGTCTCCCTTTTTGAATGAGACTAATCCCAATTACCCGATCATCAGTAAGATTCTCTCCAATCCGACCTACAAGAAAATATACATCGCTCACATGAAAACGATGCTTGAAGAGAATTTCCTGAACGGCTGGTACCTGAACCGTGCGCTGGAATTGCAGCAAATCATCGATTCCCACGTGCAGGCTGATCCCAACCTCTACACCAGCTACGGCGCATTCCTCGCCAACATCGACAACACTGTCGGCTTGATACCCGGAGTTGCAGAACTGATGTCGGTCCGCACCGCCTATTTGAATGATCTGGCGCCAATCGACAGTCCTGCGCCCATCATCACCTCGGTCTCTCATTCCCCGCATTTTGTCGACGCCAATCAAACCTTGTCATTCAACGCAGCGGTGTCAAATGCAACCATCGTCAGGCTCGCCTTTCGGGACAATCAGATTGAGCCGTTTACCAAGGTCGAGATGTATGATGACGGCGCCCACAATGACGGCGGAGCAAATGACGGAGTGTACGGAGCTTCGATTTTAGCTGCTTCTACAGATGTCCACTACTACATCTATGCCGAAAACGCCAATGCCGCGAAGTTCGAGCCGCAACGTGCAGAGTACGAGGATTCGGTCGTCACAGTCATTTCGCACAATTCGTCCGCCGTGGTTATCAACGAGTTCCTGGCGAGCAATGCCGCTTCCAGCACCGATCCGGCAGGGGAGTACGAGGACTGGGTCGAATTATATAATCCGACAACGGCGCCGATTTCGCTTTCCGGTCACCACCTCTCGGATAACGCACTTAATCCCGGTAAATGGACTTTCCCGGATACCCTCATTGCTGCCCAGAGCCGGTTGATTGTCTGGGCCGACGAAGACAATGGCCAGCCGGGTCTCCACGCCAATTTCAAGTTGTCCGCTGGCGGCGAGGCAGTTGTGCTTTCTTCGCCTGAATTGGTGATTATTGACTCACTGACATATGGCGTTCAAACGACGGACATCAGTATGGGACGATGCCCGGAAGGTACCGGTGCCTTTATTTCTATGCCCCCCAGCCCAGGGGCGGCGAACATTTGTGCGACGGTTGCCTGCGGCGACATGGACGGTAGTGGAGTCATCACCATTGCTGACGTGGTCTTCTTCATTAATTATATGTTTGCCGGCGGACCGGCACCCAACCCCATCACAATTGCCGACACCGACTGCGACGGTACTCCGACAATTTCCGACGTCGTTTTCTTGGTCAACTACTTCTTTGCCGGCGGACCAGAACCCTGCGCAGCCTGTCTGTAGGCTAGTGGCATTCGTGTCTTATCACATCTCCTTGGATTCAAGCGGAGAAATCACTTAGCATCTTCGCCATTTTTTAGTATTCTTTCCGATAACATCGAATGCAGCCACAACGCTTGTTTGACAACTTGCGATGGATGTGATGATTAGCTCGCCTCATGCGAGAGCAACTGTTGATACTGTGAGGTTGAACATATATGGCGAACGAAGAGATTACTCGCCCGTCGAACTTCATCAAACAAATCGTTGAAGAGGACTTGAAGACCGGCAAATTCGCCGGCCGTGTCCACACCCGTTTCCCGCCGGAGCCGAACGGCTATCTCCATATTGGCCACGCCAAAGCAATTTGCCTGAACTTTGGCCTTGCCGCAGAATACGGCGGCAAGACGAATCTGCGGATGGACGATACGAATCCGGAAAAGGAAGAAGATGAATACGTCAAGGCCATAATCGAAGATGTCAAGTGGCTTGGCTTCGATTGGCAGGATCGGCTCTTCTATGCCTCGGACTATTATGATCAACTCTATGATTGGGCGATCAAGCTGATCAAGAAAGGCAAAGCCTTTGTCTGTGACCTGACCGGCGACCAGATACGCGAATATCGCGGGACATTGACTTCCCCCGGCAAAGAAAGTCCATTTAGAAACCGCTCGGTCGAAGAGAATCTCGATTTGTTCGAGCGCATGCGCAGAGGTGAATTCCCCGATGGGAGCAAGACATTGCGCGCCAAGATCGACATGGCTTCAGGAAACATCAACATGCGCGACCCGGTTCTCTATCGAATCCTCAGGAGCACACATCACCGCACCGGCGACAAGTGGTGCATCTATCCGATGTACGATTACGCGCATGGCCAGTCAGACTCGATGGAACAGATCACCCACTCGATCTGCACGCTGGAATTTGAAGATCATCGTCCGCTTTATAATTGGTTTCTCGATGAATTGGAAATCTACCATCCACAGCAAATCGAATTCGCCCGATTGAATCTCACCTACACGGTTATGAGCAAACGCAAGCTGCTGCAATTAGTCAAAGAAGGCCTGGTCAGCGGCTGGGATGATCCGCGGATGCCCACGATTTGCGGCATGCGCCGCCTCGGATATACGCCCGAAGCGATTCGCGAGTTTTGCGATCGAATTGGTGTCGCCAAAGCCGCCAGCACTGTGGACATTGCCTTGCTCGAGCACTGTGTGCGCGAACACCTAAACAAGATAACACACCGCGTGATGGCCGTTCTAAGACCACTGAAACTGGTAATCACAAATTACCCCAAAGGCCGGGTTGAGCAGGTGGAGGCAATCAACAATCCGGAAGATGAGGCAGCCGGCTCGCGCATGATTCCGTTCTCCGGCGAGCTGTTTATTGAGCAGGATGACTTCCGCGAAAATCCGCCGAAGAAATATTTCCGCCTTTCGCCGGGCGCGGAAGTGCGGCTGAAAAACGCCTACATCATCAAATGCGACGACGTGATCAAAGACGCAGCTGGTAACGTCGTCGAACTGCGGTGTAGTTACGATTCCCAAACCAAGAGCGGATCTGCTGGCGAAGGACGCAAGGTCAAAGGCACACTTCATTGGGTGTCGGCGCAACATGCGATTCCTGCGGAAGTCAGGTTGTATGATCGATTGTTCCGCAGCGAAAACCCAGACAACGTGCCGGAAGGTCAGGATTGGAAGTCAAATCTCAATCCCGAGTCGCTCGAGGTCTTGACATCCGCGCTGGTTGAACCGGCGCTGAAAGACTCGAAACCGGGATCACGTTACCAGTTCATGCGCACGGGTTACTTCAGTACCGACAAAGAAAGTACGCCGAATCGCTTGATATTCAATCGCACGGTTGGTCTTCGTGATACCTGGGCAAAGATTGAGCAAAAAGAAGGGTAATGAGGCTCCGGGGGTGAATTGAAGCTCCCGTTTCTTCAGGCGAAATCAGCAGTGTAGGCACGCATCATGCGCGTGCTGAACTCATTACATGCTCAGAAGTCGCAGAAATGACCGGCGCATCATCCGATGAATCTCTGACAGCAATAGGTATCACACCTTGCCGGTCCGATCACTAAGACTGTCGGCTACTTCACCAACAACGCTTCCAACTCATCAACCAGTCGTCCGAATAACCGTGCAGTCGCTTCGATGGCATCGGACTTTGTCAAATCGACACCGGCCTCCTGCAAAGTGTCGATCGGGTATTTAGACTCGCCGGATTGCAGGAATCGCAGATAAGCTACCCGCTGCTGTTCATCGCCCTTAAGCAGGCGTTCAGCTATCATCGTTGCGGCTGAATAGCTCGTGGCATATTGATACACATAGAAAGCCCGATAGAAGTGCGGGATCCGAAGACAATTGATATCGGAGTACTCTTCCAGAATCATCTCCGGCCCCCAGAATTTCTGGTAGATCTTTCTGAAAGTCTGCCGGAGGACATCAGCCGACAGTGGTTTGCCCTCTTCAACATCCTTGTGTATCTCGTACTCAAATTGCGAATACATTACCTGCGTGAAGAACGTTCCGACGATCTGCTGAATATAGTAGCTAAGCAAATACGCTTTCTGCTCTTTGGTTTCGACTCGGTCAAGCATGTAATGCATCAATAGCTCTTCGTTGGTCGTGGACGCAACCTCAGCGGTAAAGATCGAATGGCCCGAGTAGATGTAGGGTTGGAACTTCTTGGAATAGTACGAGTGCATCGCATGTCCCATCTCGTGAGCGAGCGTGAACATGTTATCGAGTGTGTCATTGTAATTCATCAGCACATAGGGATGAGTCGCGTAGGTACTCCAGGAGTATGCCCCGCTCCCCTTTCCTTCCGATTCATAGACATCGACCCAGCCGGAATCGAACGCGGTCTTGAGGTCGCTGAGATAGTCCTTGCCGAGCGGCCACAGGCCCTCGAGAATACGGCGGACTGCATCGTCATAAGAAATCTTGATTTTCGCATCCGGTACCAGTGGCACATACATGTCGTATGGCTTCAACTCATCAACGCCCAAAACCTTCTTGCGCAATGAAGCATAGCGGTGCAGAACGCCCAGATGCGAATCTACAGTCGTTACCAAATTGCGGTAAGTCTCTTCAGGGATATTGTCCGCGTCAAGCGCCGACTCAAGGCAAGACTTGTACTGTCGCGTCTTGGCGTAGAACAAGTCCTTGTAGACGGAGGTCGACAGCGTTGCGCCCAGAGTATTGACAAATCCCTTGTAAGCATTAACGAAGACCTCCATTGACTCCCTGCGAACACGGCGGTCTTTGGATTCCAGCAAATCATAGTAGCGTTGTTTGGTCAGTGCAATCTTCTCGCCTTTCTCGTCGACAACATCGCCAAACTTGATGTCGGCATCATCGATCATGCGGAAAATCTGCGACGGCCCGCGGCTGACATTGCCAACCAGGGCAAGGATCCGCTCTTCCTCCGGCGACAGGATGTGGTCTTTCATCCTGCGCATCTCGTCGAGATGGTGATCATAGAGCCGCAACTCGTGACACTCACTTTTCATCTCGTCAAGTCGGTCATCATTGATCGCCATGATTTCCGGTGTGATAAATGAACCGGCTTCGGCAAACACAGTGGAAAGTGCCGCGATCTCATCCGTCATTGATTGATACTGACTGTCGCGATTGTCTTCATCCAGCTTCAGATGTGCATAGATGTACAGCTTGTAAAAGAGTACTGATGCTTTGTCGCGATGATCGAAACACTCAAATAGCACCTGACCCGAACTGGCGAGATTTCCCTGGAACGTCGCAACTTTGGGAAGCATGTCCTTGACTCTGACCAAATCGGCGCGCCAGTCGTCAGCGGAGGCGTAAATGTGATCCAGCCGCCACTTGTACTTCTCGGCGATTTCGGAGCGTTGACGCACACCTCCGGAACGAGTCGGGGCTGCAACTTCCATGGCAAGCGCCAAGCCGGCTCTAAAAATGTCGTTGATATTGCGCGTCAAATTTTGCATCACAGTTCCTTTCACTGACAAAACACTATCATTGCTCCTAATTTAGGGAAACAGCGCTTCTCTGCCAAGAGTTTCCTCGCAGTAACAAAAAGGGTGTCCCGATTGGGACACCCTTGTCATGTCAAAATCTGATCGAACTGACTACTTAAAGCGTTTTGGCGAGCGCAATTCCCATTCCGCAACCAGGGTGGAAGCGACAAAGATCGAAGAGTACGTACCGATTAGAAGTCCAAATGCCAGGGCGAGTGCGAAGTCCCGCACCACCGGTCCGCACACAAACAAGATCACCAAAATACAGATGATGGCGTTCAACTGTGTTACCAAAGTTCGTGACAGTACCTGATTGATCGAGAGGTTGATAGCCTCCACAAAGTCGCCCTTCTTGCGGAACATCTTGAGATTCTCACGGATCCGGTCAAAGACAACTACCTTGTCCTGCAAGGAGTAGCCAATCAGTGTTAACAAAGCCGACAGTACTAACAGCGAAATCTCTCGCTGGAGGATGAACATGATTCCCAGTACCGCAAGTACATCGTGGAAGGTCGAAACGATCGCCGCCACCGAGAAACGGAAGTCGAAGCGAATCATGATATAGATGAGAATACCGATTAATGCGATCACCATCGCAATACCGGCCTGACGCTGCAATTCCTTACCGATTGTCGGCCCTACTTCCTGAACCGAGTCAAGTGTGAAGCGATTGGCCGGAAATTCCCGTTCAAAAACCGAGATGATCTTGTGTGCTTCAGTCTCTTCCCCGGAACCGCTTGTGGCAGTGCCTACGCGTACCAGGAACATGTTCTGAACCGAGCCAAACACCTGTTGAATGCTGGCATCCTGATATCCGCCTTTGGCGAGTGCCGAACGCACATCGCCGACCGAAACGGCCTGGTCGAAGTTGCCTCTTATCATCGTTCCACCGGAGAAGTCGATCGATAGATCGGCCTGCCCGAGAAAGATGATTGCCAGTGAGACAATTCCGAGTATCACCAGAATACCCGAAAGCACATAAGCGTACTTGCGCTTTCCGATGAAATCTATCTTAGTCTGACCAATTAACTGCATTTTCCCAAATCTCCAACTATATGCTTAGTTTAGCTGCGCCCTTGCGCAGGTTGAATGCCAGTTTACCGATGACCAGTGCGGTGTACAACGAAACAATAATACCGACACCCAAGGTCACAGCAAAACCCTTGACCGTGCCGCTGCCGAAATAATAGAGAACTCCGGCGGCGATCAGGTTCGTGATATTACTGTCGATAATCGGAACCGAAGCCCGCGAATAGCCCGCATCGATTGCGGCTTTTACGGTCTTGCCGGCGCGGATTTCATCGCGAATACGCTCGAAAATCAGCACGGAAGAATCTACCGCCAAGCCCATCGTCAAGATAATTCCGGCGATGCCCGGCAGTGTCAATGTCGCACCTAACCCGGCCATCACAGCCATTAGGAAAAAGACGTTAGTGATCAAGACCAGATTGGCGATAACACCTGATGTCCGGTAATAAATCAGCATAAACAGAATGATGAGAACTAATGCAACACTCAAGCCAAGCTTGCCGGCCTCAATCGAGTCTTTACCAAGCGTCGGTCCAATAACGTTGTTCTCGACAATCTTCACCGGGGCGGGAAGCGCACCGGCGCGGAGGATCGTCGCAAGGTCTTTAGCATCAAAGAAAGTCGCCGTACCACCGAGAGTGATCTGGCCCTTGTCACGGATCTTGGAACGAATATTCGGAGCTGACTCGACTTTGCCGTCGAGCAAGATCGCCAGCGGCTTGCCGATGTTTGGTCCGGTCACGCGGCCAAACATCTCCCCGCCTTCGCGATCAAAAACAAAATCGACGACCGGTTTGTGGAACTGGTCATAATTCGGATTGGCATCGGTCAAATGAGTGCCGCTCATTTCGACTTTCTTCTTCAAGAGATAGAGCGGACGAATTCTCTGGCCGTTGATCAGTTCACTGCGGGTACTCCAGGCAAACTCGACATCCGGAGGAATCACGGCTTTGATTGCGGGATCTTCGAGAATTCGGTCGACCGTGTTAAAGTCAGATTCAGCGACTGCATAGAACGGACCGGCATAACTCATGTACTGCGACAAGCCGGCTGATCCTGCGTCGTCAATGTCGGCAAAAGCGCTGGCCGAGTCTGCTGCCTTTGTCGTATCTCCGAATGGATCAACGAACGGATTAGCCGCCGTGTCGGCAGGCGTTGAACTGGACTCTCCTCCGGCGACCTTAGCCGCAATCGGATCCAGACGTTTCACCAGCATATCGCTGTTTTCCGGGCTTTCCACGATCTTGAATTCAAGCAGAGCCGTTTTGCCGATAAGGTTGCGCGCACGATCGGGGTCCTGAAGTGCCGGCAGTTCGACTACAATTCGGCTATCGCCCTGCGCCTGAATGACCGGTTCGGCAACGCCAAACTCATCCACGCGATTGCGAATAATCTCAAGAGCGCGCTCGCGCGCATCCTTCGCAGCGTTTTCATCCAATTTTGATTTGTCAACTTCAAGCACAACGCGCATGCCGCCTTGAAGGTCAAGTCCCAGTTTCAGCGCCTTCTTCTGAAGTGCGGCAAATCCATCAGGATCGCTCGTCCTCATTGTTTCGCGCGCAGAATCACTCATTGTGAAGTACTGGTAGGTGGGCCAAAGATAAACGATAGCTACAACGATCAAAACGACCGTCAAAACTACCTTCCAGGTATCGCCTTTCATATCAGGGAATATCCTCCGTCGTTAATTCAGATCAACCCAATTGAGGTTTCAGACAATTAGTCGGGTAATATAAGCACCCCAAGATGAGAGTCAACAGGTATTTACCCCTCTTGATGCGCGGATTATGCGCAGTATCGAGAATGCCCGTCGCCGCGCAAGTTGTTTCTGAATCGATACTTACTTCGGTAGATTCTGTCGCTGGCTCCGCAAGCAGAAGGAAGCCCCGTCAATTGCGCGAGAAACAGCGAGGATGCCATTAAGATGGTCTATTTCGTGTTGTAATAACTCCGAAAGATCATCCCGGATTATCTCTTTATGTTCAATCCACTCGAGGTCGCGGTAAGTAATCCGGCAGCTGCAGTGACGGCGGACTCGCACGAACAAGTCTGGAAACGACATGCAGTCGTCCCAAAGTTCGAATGTATCTTCGCTCAATTGATCGAGGATTGGATTTATAAAGACAGTCGGCTCATTGATCTGCATGAAGACCAGTCGTTTCATTACCCCAATTTGCGGCGCCGCGATCGCACGACCGGCGCTGTAACGACGGCGAAAACCAAGCAAGGTATCGTGAAGGTCCTGTATCACCGGACCCAACGTTTCGATTTCGTCGTGTCGAACTTCATCGCAAGATTGCAGCAAGAGGGGATTGCCGAGCAGAAGTATTTCGCGAACAGCCATACTGATTACCTGGAGTACGTGATGCGGTAGATGCTACCCCCGTGGTCATCGGAAATCAGAAGCGACCCATCCGACAACTGCTCGATGTCGACCGGCCGTCCAGTCGGACCTGAAGCGGTCAGCCACCCTTCGGCAAAAACTTCGTAAGCAACGGCCTTGTTGCCTTCCAAACGAACCGTCGTAATTCGATATCCAATTGGCTTGCTGCGATTCCATGATCCGTGTTCGGCAATAAAAATCCGATTACGATACTCCGGCGGAAACATCGATCCGGTGTAAAACCGCATCCCGAGCGAGGCCACATGCGGTCCCAGCCTCTGAGCCGGTGGCGTGTACATCAGGCAGTTCTTGCCATCCCCTTCCTCTGGATCGAGAATCGTCCCGCCATGACAATAGGGGAATCCGAAGTGCAATCCTTGATTCGGAGCATGATTGAGCTCATCCGGTGGAATGTCGTCGCCAAGCATATCGCGACCGTTATCGGTGAACCACAGTTCCTTAGTCAAAGGATGCCAGTCAAAGCCGACTGTATTGCGTACTCCTCGCGCGAATACTTCCAGGCCGCTACCGTCGACGTTCATGCGCATTATTGTTGCGTAACGCTGATCGTCCCTTTCGCACACATTGCACGGTGCGCCTATCGGGACGTAGAGTTTTCCGTCGGGCCCGAAGCGAATGAACTTCCACCCGTGCCAGGTATCTGACGGGAACGCGCTTGAAACGACTACCGGTTCTGGCGGGTCCGCCAGCCGTGATTCAATGTTGTCAAAACGCAAAACACGGTTGACCTCGGCGACATAAAGCGAACCACCGCGAAAGGCGACACCGTTCGGCATAAACAGCCCCGACGCGATAATGAACTTCTGGTCGGCACGGAAGTCGTTGTTGGTGTCGCGAAGGGCATAGACCTGCTCACCCCGCGTCGAGACAAACAGTGTGCCATTGCTCCCTTGTGCGAAAGACCGTGCGCCTTTGACATCCTCGGCAT
Source organism: uncultured Ignavibacteria bacterium (assembly GCA_964592145.1). Taxonomy (GTDB): domain Bacteria; phylum Zixibacteria; class MSB-5A5; order CAIYYT01; family CAIYYT01; genus JADJGC01. The sequence continues at coordinate 36,992 of CAZQBX010000001.1, read as the reverse complement.
AGACACTGATCTTGAATCCGGGCGGAAGTTTGATATTCGCGAGATTAGCTGTCGGTGCACTGGAATTCTGCGCGCAGGCCAGCGAGAACAGCAACAAATGCGCGGCGATGAGAGTCAACAAACTCCGGCGGGTGTGAAACGCGTGCAACTTCATTCTCTCCATGATACGCTTTGTTCGCTTGATTTGACGCAATCAGGTATTAATGAATCCAAGCAATTCGTCCTGGATCTTTCCATTGCTCGCAAGCAAATCGGTACTGCTGATTCCGATTGGCTGCCCCGCAAAGTCGGTACACTTCCCGCCGGCCGCTTCGATGATCGCAACCAGCGCAGCTATATCCCAAATGTGAATATATGATTGAACGACCGCTTCAAGTCGTCCGGTTGCCAGCAAGTGGAAAGGATAACAATCTCCGAAACCGCGGACGCGATTGATCGATTTGAACAACTCAAACATCCGGACTGGCTTCACGTGGTCCGGAAAACGATTTAGACCTGCAAACGAAATCGCCGCTTGAGAAATATCAACAATATCACTCACGCGTACCGGTCTGCCGTTGAGATAAGCTGCGCTATCTGCAGAGTAGAGCAACTCGCCCATCGCGGGCATACTCGAGACGCCCACGACCAACTTCTGCCTGTGCATCAGGGCGATCTGTGTTCCAAAGAGCGGAATATTGCGGATAAAGTTCTTGGTGCCATCGATGGGATCGATAATCCAGACGTAGTCGCTCGAATTCGAGGACTTGCCCGTTTCTTCACCAAGAAACCCGTGCTCGGGAAAGTCCTTCTTGATCGTCTCAATGATGACTCGTTCAACTTCGCGGTCGGCTGCAGTCACCGGTGTCTGGTCCGATTTGGTCTCGACGGCAACACCTTCGCGAAAGTACATCATAGCTATCTTGTCGGCACGCTGTGCGGCAAGAAGCGCGGTTTTGAGAAAATCACTCATTTCCAAACTCCATTTCTGAACTTTCGCCTTCACTCGTGGTGTAATCTTCCACCAGCCCGATGCTCTTCCCTGCCACCCAGCCGGTGCTCCAAGCCGATTGAAAATTGTAACCGCCAGTGATGCCGTCAATATCGAGTACTTCGCCTGCAAAAAAGAGACCTGGACACAAACGACTTTCCATCGTGCGAAAATCTACCTCCTTTAACTTTACGCCACCCGCCGTAACGAATTCGTCTTTGAATTCTCCTTTGCCGGTCACAGCAAATACGGCTTGGGTCAATTCGTCGGCAATCTGCTGCATCTGCTCGCGCGTGATGTGCGACCAACTGGTGTCGTCCTCAATGCCGGCACTTCGAACTGTGCGCTCCCAATACCGCTTGGCGATCGGCAGAAAATTGTGACCGACAATCATTCGCTTGGGGAATTCGCCTCGGTAATCACGCATGCGCTGCATGACATCCGTGTTGTTCATCGTACCGAGAAAATTCACAATCAACTCTGCTTGATAACGGTTGGCATATAGTAATCTTGCTCCCCACGCCGAAAGCTTGAGCACGGCCGGTCCACTCAATCCCCAGTGTGTGATCAACAATGGTCCATTCCACTTGAGCTGCCGACGATCGGGAAAGCGAAGTTCAAGGTGAGCATCTTCGAAACTCAACCCGGCAAAGTCACGCAGGCGATTGTCTTTGACATTGAAAGTGAACAGCGACGGCACCGGCGGAATGATCGTATGCCCCTGCGACTGGGCAATCTTATATCCGGATGGACTCGAACCCGTAGCAATCAAAACGCGATCAAATTCTTGCGCCTCGCTTTCTCTTAGCGAGACTGTAAATCCCGAACCTTCGCGGGCACGAATCGCATCGACGCGCGTGTGCAGCCAAACTTGTACCCCAGCTTTCGCTGCGGCTTCCTCAAGACATTTGATAATCGTCGCTGAATCATCAGTGACCGGAAACATTCGACCGTCAGCCTCCGCTTTCAGCATCACACCGCGATCGGCAAACCATTTGACTGTCTCGCGAGTCGCAAATCGTTGAAACGGTCCCATCAATTCTTTGTGACCGCGCGGGTAACCCTGCAGCAGTCGATCAATCTCGAAGTTGTTATTGGTAACGTTGCAGCGCCCTCCACCGGAGATCCCGACCTTGTAAAGTGGCTGACGACTGGATTCGAGGATTACAACCCGGGCGCGCCGGAAGTTCTCGGCGCATGTAATTGCGGCAAAGTAACCGGCTGCACCGGCACCAATCACCGCGACTTTCGGAAAGCAATCAGTCGAACGCAACTTAACCTACCTGCATCTTCCAATCGCAACGACTGAAGTCCAGTCTTTCATTAATTTTAATCACGGTGATCATTATATCGCTTCTGCTGTCAATTGGTGACAAAGATTAATGTCGCGAGTATTGTCATTCCCCGATGCCGGATTCGGTTGTTTGTTTGCGGATAAGTGGTAGAATTGACTGCTCAGGTGGATGTGAATCGGATCGGAAAGCAATCAGTCGAACGCAACTTAACCTACCTGCATCTTCCAATCGCAAC
>CAZQBX010000001.1:0-34392 GCA_964592145.1 uncultured Ignavibacteria bacterium | reverse complement strand
TGTTTGTTTGCGGATAAGTGGTAGAATTGACTGCTCAGGTGGATGTGAATCGGATTCGAGATTACTTTTCCTTCAGCCGAAGCTTTGCCATCACGATTTCCGACAAGTCGGAAATTGTCAGTACTTGCGCCTGCTCAACGACCCGTTCCTTGAATTTCAGCCAATTGTCGTGAAAAGCGCAAGGTGCCTCTGAAGTGCAGGCGCGCAATCCCATCACGCACTCGTCTTCGAGGGCTCGAAGACTGTCGGTTGCCGCCATAATCCGGTAGAGAGTGACTGTCTTGGCGTCAATGGCAAGTGCAAACCCACCGTTCGGACCTTTGCTCGATGAAATGAACCGCTTGCGGACCAACTGACTAAGAACCTTGGCAAGATATGGTTCCGGCATGCCAAGGACTTGGGCCAGAGCCCGTGCCTTGATCGATTCGCCAGGCGCAAGCGTCGCCAAGTAACCAAGCGCTTGAATCGTGTAGGCTGTCGACTGAGGATATAGCATTTTTACCAGACTGCCTTTAGAAGAAAACCACTGGCTGTGAAGGTCCGTAGCCAGCCAATTCCTGACTCAAAGGTCGCAATCTAAGTCTCAAATACACGCATAGCAAACTCTATTTTAGAGTATTCCTATCGTCATTATCTCGAATGTCGAGCTCAGATTGTACAACATAATACGTTGTCTCGTAATACTATATGAGGGCAACTTTCTTCCACAAGTGTCAGACCGAAAAAAAAGAGGATAGATTTTATGCTTTTTAATTTGACAGGATAAAGAAAGTCCTGTATATTGACGATAACTGAATCAGAAACTCTTGAATCGTAATAAACCGAGAATATTCGGAGGACAGATCTATGATTGCTGCAAGCCGACAACGTAAGGGAGAACTGGTCGAAATCATATTTGAGCAGCTGGGAAACAGCGCCAAAGGCCGGGTTCTGGTTGTGGAGTCCAATCCCTGCGATTTAACTCACGCACGAATAGCGATGGTCGGACAGGGATTTTCCGATGTCGACGCCGCCCTGAATCTTGAGCAGGCTTATGAACTTACACGGAGGAATGAATACCAGGTGGTCCTCGTGGATTACTGTTTGCCCGATGGAGATGGATTTGAATTGCTGGAGTGGCTGGACAACAAGAGCGAAGTCATCATGCTTTCAAGCAGCAGCGTTCAGAACCGGAGTCAAAGGACAAACGCAGTCATTCCTGCGACGCTGTCAGCCTCAGAGTCTCTGGTGATGTAACTCTCCTTTCAGCTGGTCACAACGATCAAAAGGGGTAAGCCGATGACAAACGCAGCCGTAAGTTGTTCCATCGCGAATATTCCTGCTACTGAAAAAATTTCATCGACTAATTGAATCCAATTTTCGTAACCAAAGACCAGAGATGCCGCACCGGCACAAATTATTCGCCAGCATTTTACCTACAACAAAGGAGTAGTTGGTATGCTTGACCTGTCTTCGCTAACAAATGGCGCCACCGACCGGCGTGCATTTCTGGGAACGGCAACTGCAGGAATGGCGGCATTGTTCACACCGCAGATTCTGCTTGGACAGATGTCCCAACCGGATTCGACTGCAAACACGAACAAGAAGCCCGCAAAGGACAAGGGTCCGCAGATCGAAGGCGCACTGGTGAAGGAATTTGTGCGCGTGAGTCACTCCGACCTCACCGCCGTCCAACAGATGCTCACCGAAACCCCGCAGCTTTTGCACGTAAGTTGGGATTGGGGCGGCGGCGACTTTGAGGCTGGTATCGAAGCCGCCTCACACGTAGGCGATCGTGACATAGCCCTCTTCCTTATGTCCCAGGGTGCTCGAGCAAATCTGTTTACGGCAACGATGCTGGGCCAGATAGAGATCGTCAGAGGGTTTCTGACGAGCTATCCTTATCTGATCAACAGTCGCGGCGCTCATGGTTTGAGCCTGATTCACCACGCCAAGAAAGGCGGCGAGCAGGCGCTGGAAGTTCTCGCATATCTGGAGTCGCTCGGAATCCAGTAGATGAGGGCTTGACCGTCTCGCGCGAATAGCCGATACTTGCAAACACCCGCGGGTGCTGTAAGTATGATTCAATTCACAAATGTCAGCTTCGGTTATGGCGAAGGCGCCTTTGTTCTTCGCGATGTCAACCTCGCGGTTGCCTCGGGTGAACGAGTATGCCTGTTCGGACGTAACGGTTCCGGTAAATCGACACTCTTGAAACTCGCGGCGGGAATCTTGACACCGCAGTCTGGTGAGGTTACAGTCTCCGGCCTCTCGACGCGTGATCACAATCGGTTAAATCGGCAAAGAGCCCAGCTCGGTTTCATCTTCCAAAATCCCGAGGATCAAATACTCACCGCGTCCGTTCGATCTGAACTGGCCTTTACACTTGAAAATCTCAACATTGACCGGGACAAGATTGTAGCCCACATCGCCGAATTCGCCACGCGATTTCGGCTGAACGACTTCCTGCACCGGCACCCATCACAACTTTCGGCGGGAGAGAAACAACGGTTAGCGTTGGCGGCAACGCTTATTTCTTCTCCAAAGATTCTGATCCTTGACGAACCGACGAGCTACTTGGATAAAGAAGGGTCTAAGTTTATTCACGAAACTGTGTTCAATTCGCGCGATTGGTGCATTCTTGCTGCGACGCAGAATACCGCCGACATCGAAAAATACGATCGCGTGGTCTGCACGGAAGGCGGACGGATCATCTTTGACGGCCCTGCAGAAAAATTCCAAACGTCCGCAATGTTCGCCGAAATCCAAGAGTTGGAGGGTCCAAACAAGCGGCGACAGCAATCTCACGGTAGCGACACTCCTGCCATTGAAATGCGAAACGTCCTCTTCAAGTACCCAAACTGCACAGAAACTCTGAATTGGCGCAGCCTGGATTTCCACTCTGGCGTGGTAACGGTACTCTTCGGACCGTCGGGCTGCGGCAAGACAACAATTGGTCTGCTCATCGGCGGACTCCTGGATCCCCAAGAAGGTGAGATTTTCTTAAACGGAATCGCAGGTTCATCCGATGATCGATTGAAAGAGGTAGGAATCGTATTCCAGATTCCCGAGTCTGCCATCTTCGCGGAAACCGTATTCGAAGAAATCGCATTCGGAATCCGAAATCAGAAAGTCCCCGAAGAAGCAATTGCCGCCAAAGTCCACACTGCCCTTGAAGAGGTCGGGCTCGCCCCGGATCAGTATCTTACCCGTAATCCATTTACCTTATCATCCGGTGAACAGCGACTGGTCGCAATCGCCTCAATCGTGGCGCTCGATCGACAAATCATGATCTTCGATGAGTCAACCGCCGGATTGGATTGGCAGGGACGGGCTCATGTACGGGATTTGATATTGCGCCTGCATCAATCCGGTCGCGATATCATTGTCATAACGCATGACGAAAACTTCGCGGCTCAAATTGCAGATGCCACTGTAGTCCTTACCGATGCAAAGAGTGACACAAATGGCGCTGCCTACCTCAATATCAGCTAAAGCGCTATCGTGTTGGCGGACAACGCCATAAAAGGGTTTGCCGTTCACTGACAAGTTTCTACATTGTTGAGGGAAATAACCGCCTTGTTGGTCTGTATACTACTTAGTCATCAGGCGGGGTGCTTAAACTTTGTTCTCGGAGTGGGATTTGCCAATCGCAAAAGTTCTTCTAATACAGGGGGGGTTGTGGGAGTTACTCTCCCACATGTCGTTCTTCGGCTGGTTGATTTTGGGTGTTCTGTTGGTCATGAGCTTGATGACCTGGGGAATAATTCTCAACAAGTGGAAAGTTTATAAAGCCGCACATGCCGATGGCGCCCGGTTTCATCACACCTTCCGCCGCAGAACCAGCGTAAAGGAAGCGCATTCCAAGTGCCTGCTCTACAAGTCTTCGCCGATGACTCGCGTCTTTGAAGAAGGTTACCGCGAGTGGGAATCGCTGATTGCCGCCAAAAACGGCAGCGACCGTAAACCCGGTGAAGTTGTCAAGCTTGAGCCGGACGAGATGGAAGCGATCGACCGCATTCTCGAAAAAGAGTCCAACGAACAAATCAAGCTGCTGGAAAAGAACGTCGCATTCCTCGCCACCGCAGCAAACTCCGCACCGTTCATCGGCCTTTTGGGAACCTGCTATGGAATCATGAATGCGTTCATGAACATTGGCCAGCAGGGCTCGGCCTCATTGGTGGTAGTTGCGCCCGGTATCGCGGAAGCTTTAATCGCGACCATCGTCGGTCTGGCAGTGGCAATACCAGCAGTTATGGCTTACAATTGGGCAAGCACGAAATTGAAATTCTTCGCTGATGATTTGAACAACTTCTCGCTGGAGTTCCTGGCCGCCTTGACCAAGGAGCAGATCTAGTGGCTCACAAACGCCGTCAGCGCTCATATACTAAAATGCACGACATCAACGTCGCCAATCTGGTGGACGTCGTCTTGGTAATCTTGATCGTCTTCATGATCAGTGCCCCGCTGATGCAGTCGGGCATCAATGTCGACCTGCCGCAAACCAAGGTTGCCGACGCCACACTCTCTGAAGGCGTGGTTGTTACAATTGATGAACGCAACGTTTACTACATAGACGATCGCGTCGTCGAGCCGGCTCAATTTGAAGCGCGGATCAAAGAGGCATACGCCAGCGCCGAAGAGAAAGCCGTTTTTTTACGGGCTGACAAGTCAGTCACTCACGGCAATGTCATTATGGTGATGGGCTATATCAAGGCGGCAGGCATCGCTGAAGTCGGATTAGTCACGAAATTGCCTGAAGGCGACCTCAAACCAAAGCGATCTAAGTAGCACTCGGGAGAAACAGCAGGTTATCATGCTGAAGAAGGATTTGATCATATCGCTGATCGCCCACTTGATGCTGATCGCGATAATCGCCGTAATCAACCCAATCTCCGCGATGTTGCGCCCGAAACCGGAAATCATCATCGTCAAAACCTTTGAAGAAATGGGCGGAGGCGCCAAGCGCTCCGACCCTGAGCCTGCAAATATAGCGCCGCCAAAATCGGGCAAAACTCCGGAAGTAGTCGATGACACGCCAAAAGTCAAGGAACCGGAAAAGAAGGCGGCCCCAGTCGAGAAGCCAAAAGAGAAACCAAAAAAGAAAGAGCCGGAAAAGAAGAAGGAAGAGACAAAGCGTGACGCTAACGACGAAGAGTCGGAATCAAAGTCAGACAGCAAAGATAATACACCGAAAGTTAACAGCGACGGCGGCATCGAAGTCAATGAGAAGGTCGGTGGTAGCGGCGCTGGAACCGGAGTCGGTTCCGGCAGCGGGAACTTGCCGTACAACATCGGTATGGTGTTAAAGGTGATTGAGCGCAATTGGCGTAATGTCGTAACCGACGTCAATCCCATAACCTGTACTGTGTACTTTCAAATTGACCGATACGGTTATGTCGTCGGTGAACCGATCATCGAGAAGTCATCAGGCATGACCGCCTATGATCAGGGCTGCGTGCTGGCAATCAAACGCGCCGGACAATTTCCGGCATTTCCCGCGAGTTTCAACTATCAGTACATTGGCCTGCATCTTGATTTTGAGTATGTACCGGGAATGTAAAGGAAAGTGAGAATCTAATTGCATCATCGCACATGGAAGCGCGGCATATCCCAGATTATTACCGCAGCAGTTTTGTTAGCAATTGTCGGTCTTGTGGCCACATACGAGTCCGCAAATGCCCAAACACTTGACCTCGCGCAGAAAATCCGTACAGGCGCATGGAAACCATATAAAGTTGCAATCGGCGACTTCAAGGTTCTGGGCCAGCTTTCGCTGACTACCGACTCACTCGCCAAAGCAATGCAGAAGATTGTCACTGATGATCTCGATTTCCACATCTTCTTCGACACCATCCCCAAGAGCCAGTTCTATCTCGATGTTTGGGAAATCAAAGACATCACTCCCGATGTCTGGCAACGGATGGGCGCCGACTACCTGATTGAGGGTGATGTCGAGCTGGCGGGCGGTGAGGTCAAGGTGCTGTATCGAATTCACGAACTCACTCCACGAGTACAGGAGTTGACTTCGGAGAAGCTGTCGACGACGATCGCAAACCACCGTCGTCTGGCGCATATGATATCCGACGCCGCAGTTGAGCACATTGCTGCCGAGAAGGGCTTCTTTACTACTCGAATCGCCTATGTCTCGTCGGAGACCGGACACAAAGAACTGTATCTGTGCGACTATGACGGCGCCAACCCGATTCAAATCACCGCTGACAAGACTCTGAATCTTTCACCCGCCTGGGATCGAAAGGAAGAGAAGCTCCTATTCACGACCTACCGGACCGGCCGCATGGAAGTCTGGGAACGCGATATCCGCACCGGCAAGTCGCAGCCGATTTCAGCCTACCAGGGTTCAAACAATGCGGCAGAAGTATCTCCGGACAACAAGGAGATCGTCATTACTCTGTCCAAGGATGGTAATTCCGAACTGTATGTCGTCGACCGCAAAGGCAAGATCAAACGGCGCCTCACGCAGTTGCCGTCTATCGAAGTCTCCGGCACTTGGTCGCCAACCGGGAGGGAAATTGCGTTTTCATCAGATCGCGCCGGACAGCCGCAAATATTCGTTATGGACTCCGAGGGGTTCGGGGTAACTCGATTGACCTACGAGGGTAAATACAACGACTCCCCGAGATTCTCGCCCAAGGGCGACGTCATGGCATTTGTCTCGCGCGGAGATGACGGCCGATTCCGGGTTTGCACAATTGATGTTACAGGCCAAAATTTCCAGAGACTTGACCAGACCGGCTCTAATGAGAACCCCCATTGGTCACCGGATGGCTGGCATCTGGTTTACTGCAAATATCAGGGTAAAAAAAGTGATCTATATATTATGGACCGTTTCAGCCAAAAAATCAAGAAGATCACGAACGATGGACAATCATCGAATCCGGCTTGGCAGCCGTATATCCCTTAGCGGAAGGCGCATTTTCGCCTGTTTCAATTGACAAAAGTATTGAACTGCGTATATAATTGAGTGGAGAAGCTTTGGATGCACAATCGTGGGAACGCGCGAGTGCTTTATTGTGTAATTTGAGTGGACAATCTATAAAACAAGGAGGAAACGTGATGAAGAAATATCTCGTTCTTTTAACTTTGCTTACCTTTGCGATTTTGGTTTCCGGTTGTGGCAAGAAACCGGCCGTCGAGCCCGAAATGGGAGATCGCTCCACGGAGACGACAGGCGGTAATTCAGGCGATCAGGGGAATACTGACAAAGGTGAGCAAGTCGATACCAGCACTCCGCTCGATTTCGTGACCATTTACTTCGATTTCGACAAATATAATCTTCGCGACGATGCCAAGACGGGCCTGAAGAACAATTACGAAGTAATGAAGGAAAAGAGCGACGTGCGCATTCAAATCGAAGGCCACTGCGACGAGCGCGGTACGGTTGAATACAACCTGGCGCTTGGTGAGAAACGCGCCCGTTCAGCCATGGATTATCTGGTCAGCATGGGTATTCCCAGAGACCGCATCTCAATCATCAGCTACGGCAAGGAACGTCCGGCCGCGTTTGGATCAAACGAAGACGCATGGGCGAAGAACCGAAGAGCCGAGTTTGTAACGAAGTAACCTGCAACCAAGGGCGGTTTCGACCGCCCTTTTTGCATTGCAACAGGAAGGTCAATGAAAGCAGTACGGATACTGGGCATTGCGGGGTTGGCGCTGTTTCTGGTCAGCTGCGCCTCACGCGGCGAAATTGAGACCATGCAGAGTCAATTAGACTACCTGTATAAGTCCTCCTCGCAGACACAAGAAAATATGAGCCGGCTTGATTCTCTCTATAAGCTGACGATTGAGGCTAACGTTCGTTATCAGGCGGATCTCAAATCGCAGTTGGCGGAGATGATCGACAAAATGAGCGTCATCGACGGCCGCCTGACTGACATTGAGCGCCAGTTGCGGGACATTCAAGATCGCCGTCAGACTGGATCGGTTTCAACGAGACCGGTTGCGCCGGAGACTACAGGGACTGCCCTACCCTCGACGGGGCTTCCGACAATCGACCAGAATAAGATGTTCGACAACGCCTTCACTGACCTCAAATCAGGCAACTACGATCTGGCCATTCTCCAATTCGAAGAGTTCATTCGCCAATTCCCCGATACGCCGCGCACGGATGACGCCCAATACTGGCTGGCAGAATGCCATTACGGCAAGCGCGACTACGCGCGCGCAATTATCGAATTCGAGAAGGTCGAAAAGAGTTACAAGCAAAGCGATAAGCTCGGACCCTCGCTTTTTAAGCTGGCAAGGTCATTTGAGGAGACCGGTAACAAAGTCAAAGCCTGCGCTGTGTTCAAGCGAATCACCGCGGATTTTGCGGATTCATTTGAAGCGCGTCAGGCCGGCGACAAATTGAAGGATTTGCAGTGTCCCTGATCGTGGTCAAGACTGTCGCATTGGCGCGGCTGTTTCCATGTCGGGCATTCTATGACACGATCGGCGATACTTTGTCGGTCGGCGTCAAGCAAAAGGGGAAATTCAAAACCAGCATTGATGGGGAATTCTGTTCCTTCGATCTTACGCGCGACGGTAAGTTACTCAACGTCGATATCTGGAAAGCGCGCAAGGCATGGAAGGTGGAGAAAGCAATTCATCCGCCTGAAGAATTCGTCTCAGCCAATGTGCTTTTCGACGCGACGACCTCGGAAGGCCTGGAAGCGATCGATCTCCTGACCAATTCTGAGCGCACGATACTCAATGTCAAATTCTCCCGCGAACGAGTGGCCAAGTTCGTTTCTCCCGCAACATCGCTCATATTCGAGCTGAATGACAAGGATGAATTGGTGGGTTTCTGGCTGACAGAAATAGTCGACGATCTGAATTTCCAGAAGGAAGGCGATTGGCGGCGAGCTGTAAAAGCGATTTGAATTGAGTTTCCGACGTATCCCAGAAGAGAACAGCCCCGTTCCGTGAGGATCGGGGCTGTTCGTTTAACCGCGAGAATTCAGAGTCAGCCTTAAAGTTCGAACAAGTCGATTTCAGTGACTGTACCGAATTGCTTTAACTTCTCACGCAATTCATCAGCCTTACCCACAACGACAATGAGGAGATTATCGGGGTCAAGGTACTTCTGTGCTGCCGCGCGAACGGCCGGAGCAGTTACAGAAGCCATTTTGTCGATGTACTTGCTAAGGTAGTCTTTCTCCAAGCCGTACAGCTCGACGGTCGAGAGCTGGCTGGCAACCTGTTCTGGGGTTTCAAACTGACGAGGGAAATACCCCGAATAGAAAGAAATCGTCTCGCTTAGCTCCTGCGGAGTAACATCAGCTTCACGGATCTTCCTGATATGCTCAATGGTCGCGCTGATAGCCTGCGCCGTTGAATCAGTGCGAGTCGAGACTGTCACTGTGAATTCGCCCTGGTAGCGGTCAAAGGAGAACTGAGAATTAATTCCGTAGGTGAGCCCGCGCTTGTCGCGAATATCACTCATCAAGCGCGACCGGAATCCGCCGCCGCCGAGAATATAGTTCATCACGCGTACAGCATAGATATCTGGATTGTAGCGATCGATCCCAAGGTGGCCCATTTTGATGTTCGCTTGCGTTGCATCGGCTTTATTGATCAGCACGACGCGAGTGCCGTTGATTCTGGGTGCGGGTACGACATCGAGTTTAGCGGCACTGCCCTTGGGCCAGCCGCCCAATTGTGATTCGATCTTGGGGAAGATTTGCGCAGCCGTAACGTCGCCCGCAACAAACAGGATGGCATTACCGGGAACAAAATTGTTCTTCCAGAAACCGACAATGTCATCTCGCGTAATCCCGGAAACCGACTCCACAGTGCCGCCTCCCGGCTGTCCGTAGGGGTGCTCGCCAAAAAGATACTGCGAGTACTGCAGGTCAACAATAGTTCCCGGGTCATCTTTTTGCTGCATCAGACTTGCCATCGTCTGCTTGCGCAGTCGGTCGATTTCCGATTCGGCGAACGTCGGATTCAATACGATGTCGGCCAATAGGGTTAGACCGACATCAAAGTGTTTGGTCAGAACTTCCGCCGTTACGTTCGTCGCATCAAGATCTGCTCCAGCTCCGAGATAGCCGCCGACAAAATCAATCTCTTCGGAAATCTTCGTCGCATCTCGAGTTGCGGTGCCTTTACGCAACAAACCCGCAGTCATATTCGCGAGACCGGCTTTACCCTTGCCGTCGGCAGCCGTACCTGATTTGAGGAGTAGGCGCATAGATACAACCGGCTGCTCGTGATTTTCGACGACAACAATCTTCAGACCGTTGTCGAGCACCTTTTCGCTCATTGGCGGCAAAGCGATTGCGGCGAGAATCGGCTGCCCATTGGACAGCAGAAGCGCGGCCGCGAAAAGTAGAAATACAAAAATCCGTTTCACTTCAAAATCTCCTTACATACCCATCGGGGTAGCGCCCTTGTTTTCCTGAATCACGTTGACGACGGTTCGACTGCGTTCGCCCAGATAAGTTTTGGCTACGCGCATGATGTCTTCGGCAGTCACCGCATTGTACTTTTCCGCCTGCTGGAAAATCAACTTGTAGTCACCCATGATCGTTTGGAAGTAACCGATTTGACTTCCCTTCTGATCATTGGACTGATTGCCCATAAAGAACTGTGCTTCGATCTGATTCTTAGCCTTCTGCAGTTCTTCCGTAGTCACCGGTTCATTCTTCAGCTTTTCGATTTCCTCATACAAAGCCTTCTCGCCATCGGCCGTTGTCTTGCCGGGCTGCATCATGCTATATGCAAAGAAGACGCCGCTCTGCTCCATTGATTGATACTGGCCGCCGGCAGCAATGGCAATCTGGTCGGTGTAAACCATCCGTTGATAGGCGCGGGAAGACTCGCCGCCGGAGAGAATCGCCGAGAGAACATCAAGTGCATAGCTGTCAGCATGTCCGGCTGGTGGACACTGGTATCCGGCAATGAACATCGGCAACTGCGATACCTTGTGATAAGAGATGCGGCGTTCACCGCGTTGTTCCGGTTCATTGAAGATTGGGCGCGGCACCTTCGGGTTGCCGGGGATTTTGCCAAAATATTTCTCGATGGTCTTCTGAACTTCAGCAGTCTTGACATCGCCTACAACTACAACCACCGCGTTTGCGGGATTGTAATAGGTGTTGTAGTAGTTGAGACAATCTTCCAGCTTGATGTTTTCGACATCCTTCCGCCAGCCGATCGTCAGCCAACTGTAGGAATGGGCCAGGTAGACATTGGCCATTAATTGCTCGAGAACATCACCGAATGGTGAATTCTCGATGCGTTCGCTGCGCTCTTCAAGAACCACCTGGCGCTCCGAGGACAGCTGCTTGTCGGTGATGGTTAGATACTGCATGCGGTCGGCTTCGAGCTTGGCAACCAGTTCGAGTTGGTCACGGCCAAATTCCTGGTGATACACCGTCATGTCGTTGGAAGTGTACGCATTAATCATTCCGCCGCTGCTCTGTACCAGCCGATCGTGCTCGCCGTCAGCAAAATTCTTGCTGCCTTTGAACATCATGTGTTCAAACAAGTGCGAGATGCCGGTGATCCCGGGTCGCTCATTCTTTGAGCCAACGTGATACCACACTTGAAAACTGACGGACGGCGTCGATGCATCTTCAAGCGTCAACAATGTCAACCCGTTCTTCAGTGTGTACTTTTGTACAGGCCATTCCGGCACAGCGAATGCCGATGCCGTCAACAGCATCAACATCGCCAGTGATAACAAGACTTTCTTCATTGTTCCTCCATTATGGATGAGAAGAATTCCTTTCAAAAGAGACATCATCAGATAGGTAAATTTCATTCGATCGTGAGATTATAGGGCATGCGCATTTGCAGGTTGGTGCGGTCTGCACTTGAGACGGCGTTCCGCAGTGCTGCCAGCGGACCGGTGTCATCCATTCCCAGTGTCTTGGCGATGGCCGACATTGCCAGGTTGGTGAGACGGGGAATCAGTCGCCTCTGCGGTATCTCGACAACGACAAAATCATCGTCGCGAATATCCGCCTTTTGTCTTGCCAATTCTACCGCGTCCAGCACGCTGCCCACTGTATCAGCCAGGCCAAGTTCCAGGGCACGTCTGCCGCTCCATGTTCTTCCCTGCGCAATAACGCTCACTGAATCAACGGATAGCTCGCGGCCCTCGGAAACGACAGCCGTGAAGCGCGAACTCATATCTTTCACATGCCGGCGCACGATGGCGCGCTCTTCGTCGGAGTATGGCTGGACCATTGAGAACATGTTGGCATGCTTGCCGCGTGTAATCGTTTCGGTGTGTAAACCCAGCTTCGCGTAGAGACCTGCCACGTTTGCCTTGCCCGCAAATACGCCGATCGATCCGGTAACAGTGGTGGGCTGAAGAAATATCTTATCCGATGCCGAGGCTATATAATACCCGCCGGAAGCACACACATCCGACATCGAAACGATCACCGGCTTGGACTTGCGTGCCTCGCTCAATTCGCCCCAGATCAGGTCGGAAGCTATCGCATCGCCGCCGGGTGTGTTCAACCGCACCACAATTGCGCGAATATCGGCATCCGTCCGAGCTGTACGAATTGCCGCTACCACTGTGCCCGAACCGGCAGTCGAACCTTCGATGTAATCGAACCCGGAAGCACCTTTGACGATCCCACCGTCAATCGCGATTATCGCGATCTGCGCCGGCTCGCCGAAGCGCTCGCGAAACCGCGGCGTGTTTCGATAGTTCGACTCGGATAGAATTCCAAAATAGTCACCGAACATTTCGGGAATCCTAGCCTCCAACTCATGCGAGTAGAAACGGCCATCAACAAGGCGCAAAGATTCAGCTTGAATCGACGTGAAGGGACCGCTGTCGATCAAAGCGCGCAGGTTGGCGAGTTCGAGCCTTCGGTCAGCGCTTGTTTCCGCGAGAATCTGTTCGTAGAGATCATCCAATAGTAGTTCAATCGCTTCGCGAAAAGCTGGACTCATTGTCGTGTCGGTCAGAACCTCCGGATAGCTCTTGTACTTGCCAGATCGCTCCATTTCGGCTTCGATGCCGAGTTTGTCCATTGTACCTTTGTAGAAAGTGACCTCTGCCCGCAGTCCGGTCAGGTAGAGCGCATCCACTGGGAGCATGTAAACTTTGTCTGCGGCTGAAGCCAGGTAATACGAACCATTTCCCGATGAAGGACCCAAATATGCAACGACCGGCTTTCCCGATCCGCGAAAGTCCTTTAATGCTTCGCGAAAGTCCGCCAGACGCCCCCAGCCGATTTGCGGATTGCGAATGGTCAGGAAGAGTCCGCTGATTTGCGGATCGGTTCTGGCTTCCGCAATTTTGGAAAGTTTCTGATAGACGGTCGGCGGTGATTTCTTCCAGAAGAATGGTTTAATCGACTCCTCGGGAATCTCGCCGGCCAGATCCACATGAAGTATCGAATGATAGTGGCTGATCAGCTGTTCGCGGCTGGCTGCCGACAGACTGCCATAGACAGTTGACCCGGTGTATTTGGCGTCATTGTCGAAGAAACTTTCGCCACCGGCAGAAACTCTGCCAAAATGCAGTTCCAGTCCTGCACCGAACGTGCCGGCGTTGTCAATAGCCGCAAAGACAGCCAATCCCTTACGGAGATTTGCTCTTGCCGAAAGGCGCCAGTCGACTTCACTGATCTTCTGCCCGCTGTACAGACTGGCGTTACCGCCAAATGTCAGCACTTCACCAATCGGGCGGTACGCGCCACTTAAGATGTAACCAACAGCCGACTTCTCGCCAAAGAACTTGTGCTTGTTAATGTTCTCTGCCTGCAGTGAAATCGCTGCCTTGCGGCCCAGATGAAACAGGATCGAGTAGTTCCAGGCGTGCGCCTTGTCGATCGCTTTCAAGTCCGACTTATAATAGGTATAAGAAAGGCCGCTATACAAGTTGCGGAAGATCTTGCTTGAGGCAGCGAAATCAAATCGCTTCACCGGCTCACCGAGACCCAATGCCAGCCGCTGGTACCCAAAACCGAGCCCGGCAGCCGATATCAAATAGGCGTTGTCGCCGGAGAAGTCGTCCTTGCCGAAGCTATGATAACCAGCCACTGATAGCGGTTGGTTGAGATACAAAGCTGCGGGATTGAGAACCAAAGCGTCAGTGCCGGAAATGGCAGCGCGGGGAACGTCGGGAAATCTTAGCGACAACTGCAGGGGCAGATTGTCGGCTTTGAGAGCGAGCACCAAGAATAGACTGAAAACCAGGATGGGTGAAAATCGCAAAGACAAAGTCAGCCTTTCGCTACGGGGTCGACATCAACATCAGCGGTTGGATAACGACGCCGTGCGAATGCCTTCCAAATTTATCGTGCCGACACCTGTCATGTCAACCTCGATTTTGTTTTGACCGTCGCCGATTTGACCTTGGACGAGTGTCCGCGAGACACGGTCAATGCGAATTGGCAGTTGGCGGGTATAGATTCGTCCGCCCTGATCTACTTGAAGCATAACTGCGGCGGAAACGGAAGTCGGAACTGTCATGTCAATCTTGCCGTTTTCACTGCGAACTGAAAGATCGCCGGCGATGACACTGGCATCGAGTTTGATATTGGAATTCTCGGTGGCGAGCGTTGATCGTCCCGACTCAAAGCGCATCCGCGTAGCACTGATCTGCGCAAATTCTGTGCGGGCGTCAATCTCGCCTCGCACGGAGTCGAGCGTTATCTTGCCATTTTGGTTGCGCAACCGGATTGATCCCAGCTGTCCGTCGACATTCAACAAGTTGATTGGTCGATTGGAGGTTGTGACCTTCGTCGGTCCCGAACAATCCTCAACTGTCACCGCACCATTGTCGCAGGAAACATTAACCTTGTTGCTGATCTTCCTCAACGTAATGTCGCCGAAGTTGCTGGAGATGTCGGCCGCCGCAAACGGACCGTCAATTTCAATCTCGAAAAGTGACGTACGGGCGAAAATCTTCATGTTGTTCTTGCGAGGGACTTCAATTTCGACATCAACTCCGGCAGAGAAGTCGGTACCCCGCCATGGCGGCGAAGAGCGTGTCTCGGCGGAAATCGCAAACTCGTTCTCCAGATCCTCAAACGCCATTGACAGGTAGTCGGAATACTCCTCGGCTTGCTCTTCCGATTCGACTTTGAATTGGAACTTGTAGGAAATGCGCGCCGTGGGTATGTCAACCGCGCGGATACTTAGCCGACCGCCCAAATAAGAGGACGAGGTAAAGGAAAGATTCTCGATACGATCGAGCGAAATCGTCTTTGTCACCGATGCCGATTCGAAGCGATCGGGACGAACGCGAATGATCCTCTGGGCCTGCAGCGAACTAGCAAGGCTAATTCCGATAAACAGAGCCAAAATTGAAATTCGTATACTATTCATGCTCTTGTTGTTACGATACGTGTTCATCGCCAGTTTCACAACAACTTCATCTTTTCGGTCAGTTGATAAATCGAAATAGCCGCTGCCGAGGCAACATTCAACGATTCTACGCCGCCAGCAATCGGGATCCTTACGATTGAGCTGCAAATATCCCGAATCTCTCTGCTTAACCCTGACGCTTCCGCACCTAATGCCATGCAGAGCTTTGACTTGGGCATGAAGCTGCCTATTTCGACAGATCCTGCCCCGTCGGCCCCGATCAACTCTATTTGATTGGACTTGAGATATAGCGCCAGGGTTTCGGCAGAAATGTCGCTCGATATCGGCATAGTGAATATCGCCCCGGCGGTCGAGCGCAAGACTTTCGGATTGGCAATGTCGGCACAACCGGGAGACAGGGCAACCAAACTTACTCCAAACGCCGCGCAAGTTCGGATTATCGTGCCAACATTTCCAGGATCGGAGACCGCATCAAGATAGACGGCGAGCCGGATTCGCCGCCAAGCGGTTTCCGGAGCCTGAAGCGCACTGCGATGCACCAGTGCAATCATGCCCTGTGAATGAACCGTGTCGGACATTTGAGCAAAGCGCTTGCGATCGCACTCGATCAGTTGCTGGCGCCTGCCGTTCAGGATGGAAAAGAACTCTTTCCCCGGCTCGGAGAGATCGCCTGTAGAAACGACAATGCACTCGGGTGCTATGCCATTTTCGAGCAAAGCCGAAATCGCGCGAATACCCTCAATTAGAACCTTATCTGACTTTTTGCGGCCATGACGCGTCGTTAGGGAGCGAATTTCCTTTTCCATCGCCTGGGAAAGCTTGTTCATATCTTCATCATAGACCGCATCTTTGTGATAGTCAAACAGTTTTGCGCTTGATGTTAAGCCCAAGTAGCGATTACTTGTCGTTGTGCGACTTCAGATGCTTCGAGTCTCTCTACAGGCAGTCATAATTTGCGGGCTCCTGATAACTTCTGCCGTTGGCCAAATGTCCGGCGAGTTTGCCGTGCCTTTGACTGACCTGTCACCGCAGGCACTTTACAAGAGCCTGAACAGCAGCGTGCGCGGCTATCGTATCGGAATTGCGCTATCCGGTGGCGGCGCGCGCGGATTCGCGCACATCGGCGTGCTGCGCGCGCTGGAAGAAGCAGGCATTGACATCGATGTTGTCGCCGGTACATCAATGGGAGGCATTATCGGCGGGCTCTATGCCTCCGGCATGACCCTTGACGAAATTGAACGGGAAGCCCTTTCGATCGAGTGGGGTACCTTCTTCTCCGACAAGCCGCAGCGCTCTTCATTGCTTTTCACTCGGCGTACCGAGACTGAAGGCGCATTAATATCGGCACGCTTCGATGGAGTGAACCCGCAAATCCCGACAGCTTTGAGCACCGGTCAGAAACTGGTAAACGTCTTGAGTGACTTAACGCAAAGCTCCGGTTATTTCTCAGGCGGCAACTTCGCAAATCTTAACCGGCGGCTCGCAATCGTTGCAACCGACCTGGTTTCCGGAGAGAAGGTTGTGTTCACCGGCGGCTCACTGGCGGAGGCCTTGCGTGCAACGATGGGTGTGCCGCTCGCTTTTACACCTTTGGAGCGAGACGGGCAACTGCTGATGGACGGCGGACTGCTCGAACCGGTACCTACCGCATCGGCACGGAGCATCGGCGCCGATTTCGTTATCGCGATTAACACTTCCTCGGACCTCCTGCCGGAGAATGAAATCTCCGACCCGATTGATATCGCGAACCAGACCACAACGATTCTATCAGCCAAAACGCGCACAGAATTGCTTGCTGATGCCGATTTTGTCATCACACCCGACCTGCAGGGAATCAAAGCGACCGACTTTCAGTCCAGCGAGGAGGCGATCCACCGGGGATATGAGAGTGCGCAGAAAATGCTGACCGGACTTATGAAACTTTTCGCACAACGATCGGCCCGTGATTCCGTCGTTACCATCAGGAAAATTGAGTTTTCCGATTTGCCGTCGCGCGAACTCTCCGCACCATACAGTCGCATTCTCAACGAAATGTCGCGCGAGCCGCTCTCGGCCGGACAACTCCGGGAACGGATCCTTGAACTCTTCCGCACCGGCACGTACCAGAGCGCCAAATTCAGTACGACCGGAACAGACACTGCCAATCTCGAATTGACCTTGGTGCCGTTTCCGACAATCACGAACGTCACTATCGAGGGGAATCGCGTCTATTCCGACTCGCTCCTTCGGGAGAAGGCGCGCATCGGCAACAATCCGATCAAGTCAGTTTACGATCTGCGCAAAGTCTACGATGACCTGATCTCATTCTACCGGTCCGAAGGCTACGATCTGGCGCAAATCAAAGGGGCGTGGCTGGATTCAACTCAAACTCATCTTACGATCATCATTGATGAGGGTCAAATCGTCAGTCTGTCAGTCGAAGGAAACGACAAGACCCGGTGGTGGGTTGTCACCAGTTACATGCCGTTGCGTATCGGTGATTTCTACAACAAGAATCGGGCAATTCGCGGCGTTCAAGAGATTTACAGCTCCGGGTTGTATGACAACGTCAACCTTCGACTCGAAGAACGCGCAGGCGGGGTACACATTACAATCATAGTTAAAGAAAACAAGTTTACGTTTGCACGTTTGGGAGCTCGGTATCATGAGGAATTTCATCCCGAGTCATTCCTGCGGATCGGCTATTCAAATCTCTTCGGAACCGGACATGAGATTTCCGGATATGCTCGATTTTCGGAACGGCGAAAGCTATATCAACTGCAAATGCGCGCCGATCGGATCTTTCGGACGTTTGTCACTTACAAGATTCAGGGATATTATGCAAACGACAAAATCGGCATGTTTGAGGGCGACGAAGAAACCGGTCATCGCACCGTTAAACGCTGGGGCGCCAAAATAGGAGTCGGCCAACAACTATTCAAGCTCGGCTTGCTGGAATTCACGGCGCGCTACGAGCAAATCCGCTTCACCAACCCGCCGGATGGCCCGTTAAGTGAACGCCGGGTTGCGTCTCTAATCGGATCCCTTCAATACGATACCAAGGACCGCTACACGTTCCCAACCAGGGGAGCGACGCTGGAAGCCACTGCCGAAGTGTCGTCTGATATCCTTGGCGCCGATGAAGTCATCCGCAAGTTTGAAGGTTCGATCGAGACCTTCCAGCAGCTCGGTCGAAAACTGAATCTGCACCCGCGCGCAGCGATTGGATTGTCACAGACCGACCTGCCAATTTATGACCGCTTCTACCTCGGCGGCAGCCGAAGCTTCTTCGGTTACCGCACCGATCAATTGGTCGGCGACAAGTACTTACTTGGTAATCTTGAACTTCGCATTGGCCCCGTTTACAGCTTCTACTTGTATGGACGATACGATGTCGGCGATGTGTTCGGAACTCTGGAAGATGTCCGCGTTAAGCACCTTCGGCACGCATTCGGTATCACGCTGTCGCTCGATACTCCGGTCGGACCGATTTCATTCGGTTATGGTCGCGCCGAGCGCAGAACCGACAATCTCTACCTCAATCTGGGATTCGATTTCTAGCTTTCGGATTGGAGCTATTCCTCGTCCCTGTCAGATCCGCCTCGCTCCGCTTTGCGGGTCCTTCCTTCGACAACTAATGTGATCTCGCCCTTAAGAACTCGTCCCGCAATACCTGATCGCACCGCCTCCAGATCGCCGCGAATGATCTCTTCGAATTTCTTCGTTAGTTCCCGGCAAAGCACAACTTGTCGATTCCCCATTAATTCAAACAACAGGTCGATCAGCTTGTGAATTTTAAAGGGCGACTCATAGAACACCAGCGTCTCGCGTCGATCAGCCAGTGACTCAATCACCGTCCGGCGTTTGCCCTGGGTTTGGGGCAGGAATCCGTAGAAGATGAAAGCATCCGTCGGCAACCCGCTGATCGCCAGTGCAGAAATCGAAGCTGACGCCCCCGGTATCGGTACAACTGTTATCCCCGCCGCAATTGCTCCGCGCACGATAATGAATCCCGGGTCGGAAATGCTCGGTGTTCCGGCATCGGAAATCAGCGCGATACTCTCACCCAGCTGAAGGCGGCTGATTAGTTTCTCGGTTACCTTGCGTTCGTTGAAATTATGGTATGAAACAAGCGGCTTGTGGATGTCGAAATGGGACAACAGCGTCTGCGACGT
The DNA here is from genome assembly GCA_964592145.1 of uncultured Ignavibacteria bacterium. Lineage (GTDB taxonomy): Bacteria > Zixibacteria > MSB-5A5 > CAIYYT01 > CAIYYT01 > JADJGC01. The sequence continues at coordinate 14,950 of CAZQBX010000001.1, read as the reverse complement.
GCGCGTGTCTTCGCAGGCAATCAGATCCACCTGTCGCAAAGTCTCCACCGCGCGATAGGTCATGTCGCCGAGATTGCCAATCGGCGTGGCGACAATGAATAGCGTTCCTGCTGATGACACTGTCGAAATAACGGTGAGAATCGCGATAATTGCAAGCGAAGAAAGACTGTCGAAAAGGAGCCCTCTTCCCTGTAGGGAAGAGGGCTTTGACTGCATCGGCTATTTACACGCCGAACACGGCGCCGGACCGCCGGAGAAAATGTATCCGATCAGGTAGACCGCATCGGAAATATTCACGCTTCCGCTGCAGTCCGCATCGCCTGACAACAACGGCACCGGAGCCGGACCGCCGCTGAAAATGTAGTTGATCAGGTAGACAGCATCCGAAATCGTGATGCTGCTGCTGCCATCGGCGTCGCCGCATTGATAGGTTGGCGGCAAAACTCGTCCGAACGTATAGGTGTCCGAATAATCGGTTGAGTCCGCCCCGGTATTGCGAAACGCCTTCACGCGCCAATAGTACTTGGTGCTGTCCAACGTCCCCATGAAGTTGAAATCATTGTTGGTCAAACTGTCGATTGAAAACTCCAGCGAAGCGAAATTCGGCTGCTTGCTCACTTCAAGACGATAAGTGTCGTTCCATTCGTGCCAACAGGTTGACCACTTAAATGATGGCGACGGGTAAATATTGGTATCACCGTCGGCAGGCAAATACAGCCTCGGTTTCTGAAACGGAAGGATGAATCGCGCCGAGTACGCGTCTTGATTACCGTTACGGGTATCGGTCCAAATGGTCGAAACCGTGTCGCGCTTGGCGGCGATACCAATATACTCCGCGAACAATCCTGCCATCGGGCTGCGATCAGGCTGGCGATAAAGCAGCATCCTGCCGTCCTCCTCGCGAACATCATCCGGTACGTTGACCTTGTCGGGAGATGCAAATGCCGGATTAATCGACACATTCGAGATGCGCATATTCTTGATGTAAGTCTCGCCGCCATCGAAGGAAGCCGAGAAATAAGCATTGAACAACGTGTGTCCGACCGGGTCGTCGCGTTGATCATAGAAAATCAACAGCACCACACCATCTTCGTTAACATACAACCAGGGATGAAACTGATCGATGAGAGCGCTTGGGTTATCGTCATTGACGACCACGGGCGCGCTCCATGTCTGCCCCTTGTCGGACGACTTGCGCACAATGACGTTAGTGCGATCACTAAACCCCTCAGCCCACTGCGATTGAGAGATGTAGATGGTGTTGTCGTATGGGCCACCGGAAATATCGCAATCGCCGTTGGGCATGCCATAGGTGTTTACTCCGCCGTCGACATTGTAGTATCCGTAGTTGTTTTCAAAGGCAAACGTGTCCGGTGAAAAGCTCACGCCGCCATCGGAGGACATTACATGGCGAATACAGTACTCGAAAAAACAGCCGGGCGAAATATTATAGCCCTGCCAGAAAACGTGCACATCGCCATCGGAATCGACAATCGGAATTGAAAACTGTCCGGCGTCCACATCGTCGTTGCACAGCGGCTCAAAATTAGGCTTGCTCACTTTCACGCTATCCCCGAAAGTGGCAGCTCCGTCGGTTGAACGGATAAAAATGATGCGGGTCGGGTTCGGAAAACGCGTCCACGACACATAGTAATTGCCGTCGTGTGCGCCGTTGGTGCGGTCTACCGCGGTAAATTGCTTGTCCTCGAATGTATTTGCGTTAGCAGGATGTGTCGGTACCGGATCAGACCAGGTTGCCCCGTTGTTAGTCGACTTCATCACCACGATCAAACTGTTGTTGTACTGATCGAAATTGTCATAATTCAAGTGGTTTGCATAGAAATTACCCAAACGGTCGCCAACCATACAAGGATCCGACTGGCGGTCGTACGGTGTATCCGGAAACAGTGCATCGGTCCAGGTCGCACCGCCATTTGTCGAAACGCCAACACCGACCCGGCGGAATCCCAGCCGCCAATCACGCCAGTTGGCGACAACAATATTGGCATCTAGCGGGCTGATCCAGATCTGTTCTTCATTTTGAAGATTTGTCGTTACTGAATTGACGCGAACATTCGGTGGTGTTTGCGCATGCGAAAGTTCGACCCAGGCGATCACGACCGCAAGGGCAAAGACGAGAGCTAAACGGAACATAGTACATTCTCCTGGGGTTGTGATAACAACCAAGTGACGAGCGTCCGGCTTGATTGTTTGATCGAAAGTACAGGCTCAATCAAACGCAATGATTAAAATAAGCAAGCAGAATTAGCGCGAGCAAATCGGGGAATATTCTGAATTGCCACCTGTATTCTGATTGGTGGAGGCCATTTCGGAGGCGAAAAACCGAGCTTTTCGTCTTCGGACATCACCGATTGCAGGTAATTGAGGTCAACGTTTCATACATAAGGGAGGAACCCATGTTGTTCAAAAAAGCTACCTGCTGGTTCGTCGCGGCAGCGATGCTGTTGATTGGCGTCACTGCTTTTGCAAGTGAAAGCAGACACGAGTCAAAAATCTCGTCTGTGACTGTATTCAATGACCGTGCACTCATCACCCGCACCGTGGAAGTCGATTTGACGGTTGGCAGTCATTCTCTTACGATACCTGACATTCCTCTGATCGCCGACGAGCAGTCACTTCGAGCGTCGGCATCGGGAGGAGATTTGGTGATTTACGGATTGAAGCACAAGATCGTGTCCGTTCCCTCCGACAGTACCAGAATGAAAACAGTCAGTGCCTTGCTCGACACTCTTTACATTCATTGGTCCTCGCTCAACGACCGCAAATCGGTACTGGAAATGCAGAAGTCGATGCTCGATCAACTCATCGCGAACGCTGGGAAGACATTAAGTGATGACATGACCAAAGTGGCTTTTGACGCCAAAAACTGGGAGCAAGCATACACGTTCATTTCGCGAAATTTGAGCTTTGTCGTCGATTCTCTCCGCGCCGTCGGTCTGGAGTCTGCGGGAATAAGCAAACGCTGCTCGGTACTGGAATCTGAACAAGCCAAGTTGAAGAGTAATGCAATGCAGCAGACCAGACACGTAACCATAGATGTTGAAGTCGGATCAGCGGATCGGTCACAGATATCGATTGCCTATCTTGTACCTCAAGCAAGTTGGTCGCCGATCTACAATGCACGGTTGATTGACAGCCGCCGCGTCGAACTGAGTTACTTCGGGCAGGTAAGTCAGAATACCGGCGAAGACTGGAAAGAGGTGAAGTTGACTCTGTCGACGGCATCACCAAATCGCATCATGACTCCGGGCGAATTGAAAGCCAAGACATTGTTGACTCGTGAAGGGTTCGACCTCGAATTTGGTGGGATTCAGTTACGAGGCGGAAGGGATGGCAAACAAGGTAACGTCACAGCCGAACGAGACCTCCTTCGAGTAACCGAGACCGCCAATCTTCGCCAGATTACTCCCGACAATATCAAGACTTTGCCGGTAGCAACTGTCGACCAGTTGCTTAGACTCCAAACAGGAACCGTCAATGCCAAGTATGGTCTTATCGCCGTCAATTCAACGTCGTCATCACTATCCACGAATTTCATCGTCTTGCAGCCAGAGACAATTCCCTCCGGTGACCAAAGCACACGGACTGCGATTGCCCAGTGGGTCATCGATGGCAACGAAACCTTGATAGCTCGTCCGCAGAACTATCAAAATGTCTTTCGTTTCATGAAAATGAAAAACACCACCGGCGCGCCGCTATTGCCGGGGACTACTAACCTCTTCGCACAAAACGATTACGTCGGCCAATTTGAGTCGCCCGATCTGATCCTTCCAGGCGAGGAGTTCGAGATGCCTTTTGGTATCGACGACGGCATCGAGATCAAACGCGAAATTAGCAACCGCCTTAACTCGATCGATGGTGACAAGTGCAGTCTTTCGGAGACGATCAATATCACTCTGATCAATAAATCTGGTGTTGACAGGACTGTCGATCTCGAAGAAGCTCTTGTTACCAGTAATGATAGTCGCGTCAAAGTTGACATCAAATCAGTCGTGCCGAAACCAAATGAGACCGACTTTGAAAACAAAGCAAAGTGGCAAGTCAAACTGGCGACAAGTTCCGAAGAGGTTGTCTCAATCAGCTACAAGATTGAGTATCCTCGAACGATTCAATTGTCGGGGTTATAGTAGGTTGCAAGAACAACCGGCTAGTTCTACTTCTTCACACCCGCTGCCGGCAGTTCGGCTACGATCATCGCAATGAAGATCAACAGCCCGCCGGCAGCGCTGCGGATAACGAACTGCTCGCCGCCAAGGGTCCAGGCGAAGATCGCCGCGAATACCGGTTCGAGAGCGAAAATCAGACTGACCCGAAATGGCGAGGTCAGCTTCTGCGCGTAGAGCTGGATCAAAAAAGCGCTTAGCGTCGGCAACAACGTGAGGAAGATCACGGTCAGAATCGTCACTCGGTCGCCCATCGAAAACGGCAGGTTGAAGATCCACGCCGCCCCGAAGCTAAGTGCTCCGACAAGTAGAAACTGCTGGGCGCTGATAACAATCGGATCGCGACCGGCTTTCATATACTTGTCGCAATAGAGCAGATGCAGCGCATAGAAGAACGCAGCCATTAGCGTGATCAAATCGCCAAAGTTCATTCCACTGATTCCGCCGGTCAGAAACCACAGCCCGGCCAGTGACAGCAATAGCGCAACTGCCTCCCACGGCGAAGGCTTCTTACGAAACAGCGCATACGCAAGAATCGGCACGATGACGACGAACAGTCCGGTAATGAATCCGGAGTTGGCGGCCGAGGTGTAACCCAACCCGATCGTCTGCGGGATATACAGCGCCCAGAGAATCACGCCAAGAATGATTCCATCCTTCAATCCAGGCAACATTGGCGTCCGCTTGATTGCCAGATATCCAGCCAACAATGCACCCGCCAAAGCGAAACGGTAGCCGACTAAGACGATTGGATCGATCTGCGCAAGAACGTCCTTCACAATGAAGAACGTCGCGCCCCAGATTGCCGCGGCGTAAAGAAGGCCGATTTCGGCAAGTATCTGATGTCGACGTGAAGCGGTACTTCGCATGGGATAATGTATCGTGAAGCCGACCTGTTTTCGCAAGCACTGTGAAGACAGCCGTGGACTTCGTCACCACACCGCCTCTCCCACCTGGTCGATATCAGGATCAGTATCCAGTGCCCCTACTGATCCATTTCCGAGACTTTTTCGGTGGGCAATTTCCTTGACAGGCAGGGTTAATTGTTTATATTGGCGCCCGATATTAGAAGCAAATACACTCCCCGGTAGCTCAGTCGGTAGAGCAGCTGACTGTTAATCAGCGGGTCGCTGGTTCGAGCCCGGCCCGGGGAGCTTTTTATTGCAGAACACAGAACTGCTCCTCCGCTGCCGGTATTTCCACTGCCTTTTGTCACTTCCGGTTCCGGATAAGTATAGGTAATTGAGACCTCTTTTCCGGTGACAGTAATTCGCTTCACAAACGATCTGATGAACCCCTTTCTCTCGAAGATCGACCCTTCAGATAAGAGTTGCCGAAGATCGCTTACGTATTCGCGTAATTCTCGCTTAGTCAGAATATTCAACGGCTTTTGACTCGACGACTCCAATTCCGCGAGCTTCCGTGCCGACCCATCGACACTCAATCTCAATTCTCTGATTCGGGGTGCCAGGTCCGCCAAGTCGACCTTGCCTGATTCAACAGCCTTATAGAGATTGTCGAGCTTTCGCTTTTCCCTTTCGATGTGGAGCTTCAACTCCGAAACCTGGTCGGAATCTGATGTCTGCATTTCGATGAGGGTCTCGTTGGTAAGTCTCAAAAGATCCCGCAAGTTATCTTCAGTCAGGACGCGCTCCTTCAACTCCTCAATCACCAATGATTCAATCTTATTGCGGTTCACCATTGTCGAGCTACACTCGGTCTTGCCTCTCCGAGTCGAATTGATACAGCCATAGTAGTGGTAACGCCCTGACTTGGCTGGCATACCCTGAAGAGAATACCCGCATTTACCGCAGTAAATCAGCCCCGAAAGCAAATAGTCAGACGTAAGCGATCGTGGCTTGCTTTGAGCCGGGCTCCTGCTACCCACGAGCTTTCGAACTACGGCAAATTCGTCCTTCGAAATAATCGCCGGATGGTTGTCTTCTCTCCTAATTGGCAGTTGGGACTTGTCGTTTCTTCCCCAAATCAGAGTTCCGGTATACAGTTCATTACCAAGGATGTATAGGATTCCATTCTTGTTCCAAGAGTGGCCTCGATTGTTTTTCAAACCTTCCGAGTTCAGTGTCTTCGTAATCTCCTTCGCACCATTGCCTGCAAGGGCCATGGCAAAGATTCTTCGAATGACACTCGAGTAATTCTCATCAAGTACGAATCGACCCTTGCCGCTTGACCCATTCTCGGATCGGACTATCAAGTATCCGATTGGTGGTGTCCCTCCGCTGAAGTAGCCCCTGCTGGCACTTTCCCTCATACCTCGTTTTGTGTCCTGTGCGAGATTGGCCGAATAGAATTCGTCCATGACCTCGATAATGCCTTCAAAGAGCTTTCCAGTAGGCGTGTCGTCTATCTGCTCGTTAATGGAAATGAGCTGGATTCCATGTCTTCGTAGAAGCGACTTGTAAATGATGGAGTCTTCTCGATTGCGGGCGAATCGAGAGAGTTTCCAAACCAATATTACATCGAATTGCTTGTTTCTGTTCTTAGAAGCTGCGATCATCTCTTGAAATGCCGGTCTTTGAGCCGTACGAGCACTCTCGGCCTCGTCTACATAATTCCGAATAACCTCGTACCCCTTCGATTCAGCGTGCTTCCTAAGTGCCTTCAACTGTGCTGGAATCGATAAATCCTTTTCAGCTTGCTTTTCTGAAGAAACCCGTGCGTAGAGTACAGCTTTCGGTGCCACAGTTACAGCCTCTGATAATCTTTTGGAATGACTCGCGAGCCGAGTCGCTTCATTGTTTCTATTGCGGCATTGCGCGCTTCACCCCTTACCCCGACGAGGAAGATGTGGGAGACAACAGAATCTTGAAATGCTGGAACACAAAACAGCGAAATGTCGTACTTATGAAACATATCAAACCCAGTATTCTCAACCAATAATACTGGCCCTTGGAAACTCCTGCATTCTCGTGGCATCCAGTTCTGTTCGCACGGATCGCCTCTCTTAGGCAACAGATTCTTGAGTATTTTCATAGCCTTCCTTGGCATAAAGTCTCTTTGCCTTGCATGCCATACTCTCTCAACAAGCAGAGATAGTCTTTCCCGATCTGATCCTAACTGTGAGTACTTGATAAGAAGCACGAGACCAGCCGGCCCTGCGGCCGCTTCAACTCGGTGCAAAATTGATCGAAGGCCCCGCTCGCCGAGATGCAACTCCAGATACGGTGCGACGGCAAGTAGATTTGGCAAATCCGCCACCGTTGCTCCTGACATAAGCATACAGGCAGCAAACTTATTGGCCCTATCCTCTAATGCTTGGCCTGACAATCGAACGTAGTCTGTAAAGTGCTTCGCATATCTTCTGTCCAAGATTTCATAGATCTCGTGGAAAATGCATGCAGTGTAAATGCCCATCCAATGATCCCTATTTAGGATAATAAGTCCCCTTCCACGATGCTCCTGATTGTACGCTGAAATTTCTGATGGAAGATTGCTGATCTGTAGTTCGTCTATTCCAAGATCTCGGCAGTGCTTGTGCAGAGAATTGACAGAGTGGGAGATCGGCAACCTAAAAAATTTTCGATATCGAATAACAAGAGCCTCGGTGTCGATTTGACGCAGCGATCCTTTTTCCGTGCGGATCGATAAACAAAACTTATCGAGCTTAGAAACATCCGTGCTCGGGAGGCAAGCGCGCTCTGAACTTGCGGTTGTTGTCACAGCAGCTTCTTCCCGGTTGTTCTTTCATACATCTCGACAACAAACCTCATGACTTCCGGAGATTGTTCACCCGCAATCTTAGTACCATACGCAAAGTCGGGATCGCTGAGTACATGTCGAAACGCACCTTCGAGTTTGGCTTCTTCCGATAACTGCTCATCAGCATCCACGAGATATCCTGCTTTTCTCAAGAGATCCACTGTCGTGATCGAATACACAGTTGCCAGGCGTCGCAGAATGTCTGGGTGAGGCGACTTTCGTTTGCCTGACTCGAGCTGAGAGAGATATCCTTTCGATATTCCAGCTTTCTCTGCCACTGTGCTTAGCCCGAATCTGGCTGATTCCCTTAGTTTCCGCAGATATCGTGAGAACTCATTTGAGTTTTCGTCCATTTTCTGCTCCTTTAGCTCCTTCCGTGCTAAGAGAATACAAAACATTGTTAACTATAGCAAACGTTTTTTTGCTGAACGACCATACTTTTTATTGACATTACCATATAAAGGTCGCAAATTCGCCTATCACAATAGTAAACAAATGTTTACTGATAGGAAAACATCGATGCTAAAGACGAAGTTGAAAGCTCCAGTAATTCTGAATCTCATCACCAGGCGAAACCTATCTCAAAACTGGCTTGCCCGCCGGATGGGGATCTCCAAAGCATATTTGTCCCAACTAATTACGGGTACACGCACTGCCTCTCCAAATACTCGCCGACTGTTTCTTGAATACTTCAGCGAATTGTCCTTCGATGACCTCTTTGAGATCGAACCGGATGAAAAAGCAGCCAGCAGCAATGACTGAAGGTCTTGGCCTCCTTGCCAAGATAATTGCTCGGAAGCACCTTGGCTGCACCGCTAAGGATGAAACTGCCGACTTCACCTGCAGTATTGGGCTTGAGCAAAGTCAATTAGCAGCAACAGAAGACCTTCAGTCAACTCCATCGGCGATGGAGAATAGCCGTGCGTAAGGCAACCATCACCGGAATAAATGCGATACATTCCAATCGATCCTACTCCACCAAAGAAATCACTCTGCTCTTGAAGGTACATTCACGCACGGTTAGCTATTGGAGAAAAGAGGGATTACAGCCAAACGATCCGAACGAACGTCCACTCCTCTTTGTGGGTTTCGTATTAAAGACCTTTCTGAAAGAGCGTCGGGATCGTCGAAAAGTCGACGTAGGGCCAGATATGTTTCTTTGCCCTCGATGTCACATGGCGAGACGAGCAATGCCCAACTCCATCCATGCCGTACCATCCAATAGACGAATTGGACGGGACCAACTGCAGGTAATCATCCATGGGAATTGCAAAGTCTGTGGATGCAATATGCGGCGTTTCACCACTAACAAATTGGTCGAAACCACAATTGCTAACATGAAATTCACGAAGCGAAATGAAGGATTAAAGTGTGAACAGCTTGACTTCGTGTTCACTGACTTGAAGGGGGTATGAACTGAAAGTCAATCCTGCAAACGAGAGAATCAAACGGAAGTACTATGAGCGGCTTCGAAACGTTGATGGGATGTCGGAAGCCACAGTCAATTCAATTTCACAGGCAATCTCCCGGCTGGACAACTATGCCAATTCGGTAGACTACAAGTCGCTGTCCCCGGCAATTGCAACGCAGTTTAAGAATTGGCTCTTGGAAAGGGACTTGAATGGCAGGGCGGTTTCTGTTACCACCGCTTATCATGCCCTCCGGCATGTCAAAAAGTTCTTAAGGTGGTTGTCTGGGGAACCGGGATACCGTTCCGGGCGACTACGGGAATCGGCAGACTATCTGACGCTTGACAAGGGAAAAGTCCGCGAAGCAACGGCCCAAAAATATGTCCTGCCGCCAACGCTCGAATACGTCACACACCTGGTCGACTCGATCAAAGGCGACAATGAGATTAGCCGCCGTGATCGAGCGCTTATTGCTTTTCTCCTCTGTTCCGGAATGAGGGACCTTGCCGTTGCAACGTTGCCGCTCGGCTGCTTCGAGCGAGATTCCCAAATAGTTCATCAAGACCCAGCGATGGGGGTACGAACCAAGTTCTCTAAGACAATCCATACGAAGTTACTTTCATTTGACGATAAGTTGATTCGGGCAATACTTTCGTGGCACGAGTACCTTACCTGCGACAGAAAGTTTAACCCCAGCACACCATTTTTTCCGAGGACAAAGTCGTTTTGCCTTGAAGGCGATTCTATACCCGGGTCGATGGGAATCGAACCAGTGTTCTGGAAGACTGCATCGCCAATACGGAAAATATTGAAGGAACGCTCGACAAATGCAGGGCTGCCTTACTTCAAACCTCACACATTCCGACACGCGTTGGCTCAATTGATTCAACGTCTTCCCCTAACGCCTGAACAAATGAAGGCGGTGAGCCAGAACATGGGCCACGAAAACATCGGAACAACGCTATCGTCATATGGCAAACTGTCGACACATCAGGCGTTGGAAGTCGTTGGAAAAATCGATTTTAGCTGCACCCCTAAAGGGAAGGTCGATAAGTCGCAACTTGCTTCTTTGATAGCCTACCTACAGAGCCTGAACAATGAATGATGCATTCGGAACTAATCAGAAAGAGATTGCAAACTCCCCTGAAACGGCTTAGTATTATTCCCAAATTCACGGATAGGAAGAGGCTGGCAAATTCCCCATTTGCTGGAGTGGAGCATGGCAGAGCTACGATTCAAAGGCAAGACGTTCGTTCAGAATCACCACCTAATGGTGCCTTATCATGAGCTAATCCCGGTTAAGAGCAAGAGCCTTACTGATAAGGTTACTCTTCAAGATAATCTGATTATCCACGGCGACAATCTTAAAGCTCTAAAGGCGCTGTTGCCTATGTATGCCGGAAAGGTTAAGTGCATCTACATCGATCCGCCTTACAACACGGGCAACGAAAAGTGGGCTTACAACGATAATGTCAATGCTCCAATGATGCAGGATTGGCTCGGGAAGGTTGTTGACCGCGAGGACTTGACTCGCCATGATAAGTGGCTTTGCATGATGACACCCAGGTTGAAACTACTCAAGGAACTTCTTTCCGACGACGGCATCATTCTGATCTCAATTGATGAGAACGAAGCGTACCGTTTGAGAGCCCTGACGGATGAAGTATTTTCTGAGGAAAATTTCATTGCGCAGCTCGTCTGGGAAAAGGGCCGCAAGAACGACGCAAAGCTATTCTCGACTGGCCATGAGTACGTACTTGTCTATGCTCGATCGCTTTCGAACCTGAGAGAGAGAGGGACGGTCTGGCGAGAAGCGAAGCCAGGGGCTCTGGAACTATGGGAACAATACACGTTAGTGAAGTTGCGATTCAAGGACGATTACCCAAAGATCGAAGCAGAATTACGCAAATACTTCAAAGATCTTCCGGTGCAGCACCCGACGAAGAAGCTCTCTCGATATCGTCACGTTGATAAATGGGGACCTTGGAGGGATCGTGACATCTCTTGGCCTGGTGGAGGAGGACCCCGATTTGACGTCATGCATCCTCGAACTAACAAACCTTGTCGAGTGCCGGATCGAGGATGGGGTTTTGCTACACTTGCCGAGATGAACAGACAAATTGAGTTAGGTTTGGTGGTGTTTAGGGAAGATGATAACGAGCCACCATTTCGCAAAGCCCATCTAAAGCCTATCTCCGATGAATTGTCGGATGATGACAAGCAAACCTTCGAAGATGAATCCCCTGACGAACAGGTCGAAGTCGGAATGCAGGTAATGCCGAGCGTCATATACAAACAGTCACAGGTTTCGATAAAGTTTTTTCGACAGCTCATGGGTTCTGTCAAATTCGACAACCCAAAAGACCATGAAATCCTCGCGCGGTTGATCAGGTATGTAACCTCGGGGGACAAGGACTTTCTGGTCTTGGATTCCTTTGCTGGCTCCGGCTCGACCGCTCATGCAGTGCTTGCGCTAAACCACGAGGACAATTGCAATCGCCGATTCATTTTGATCGAATGCGAAGATTATGCCGATTCTCTTACTGCGGAGCGTGTGCGGCGGGTAATCAGAGGAGTGCCAAACGCAAAAGACGAGACTCTCAAGAAGGGACTCGGAGGCACCTTCAGTTACTTTGAACTTGGCAAGCCGCTCGAATTGCGGGGAATTCTCGACGGCAGCGCCCTGCCCAGTTACAAGGAACTGGCCAGATATGTCTTCTACACTGCGACCGGCGAAGAATTTGACGAAAAGGCAGTTAAAGCGGAGAAGCACTTCATCGGCGAAAGCGCCAACTACCAAGTCTTCCTATACTATGAATCCGATATTAGGAAACTGAAGAACCTCGCCTTTACTCTCGATATGGCAAAGGCACTTCCAGCATTGAAGAAAGATAAGCGGCGACTGGTGTTCGCCCCAACCAAGTATCTGGACCAAGAGATGCTGGATCAATTCAACATCGACTTTGCGCAATTGCCGTATGAAATTTACGAACTGACCCGGTGAACCATGCAACCCCGTGAGTACCAGCAGAGAGCCCTGACCGAAATTCGGACATATCTTGGGCTCCTGGCCGACTGGCGTAAAAAGGCAGAAGCTAATCCCGATAACGAAATCGATTTCCCGGCGAAAGCCTGGGAAAAGGTCGGCAACGGACGCCTGTATATCCCTCGAAAGAACGGTATTGGCGAACCACTCCCGACTTTTTGCATGAAGATCCCTACCGGTGGCGGCAAGACTTTTCTCGCCGTAAAGACAATCGACTTGGTGAATATGGTTTATCGACTCCGGAGGACAGGACTCGTCTTGTGGATCGTGCCGTCGACACAGATTTACCGACAGACGATCAAACAACTTCAAGACAAGGATCACCCGTATCGTCAACACCTCGACCTTGCGAGTGGTGGGCACACGGTTATCAAAGAAAAGACCGACAGATTTCTGCCCGAGGATATAGCCCAGAATCTCGTTGTCCTGATGTTGATGCTGCCCTCTGCCAATCGCAAGACCAAGGAAACACTACGGCTCTTCAAGGACAGTGGCGGATTCCAGGGGTTCTTTCCCGATGAGGACAATCTCAAGGCACACGAAGCACTGCTCAAGCGATACCCAAACCTCGACACTTACGAAACAGTCAGCGGATTTTGGGGGAAACAGATCAAGACCTCGTTGGGCAACACTCTGCGTCTGCTCTCCCCATTGATAATTCTCGATGAAGGCCACAAAGCTTACAGCGAAGGGGCACAGAAGACCCTGCGGGAATTCAACCCCTGCCTGATCGTCGAGCTATCTGCTACGCCTGCACAAAGCAACATTCTCATCGATATTTCTGGACGCGAACTTCACCGTGAGGAAATGATCAAGCTTGACCTGCATGTAACAAACAAGCAGAGCCCCGATTGGAAAGACACATTGCTGGCAGGAGTGAATCAGCGCAATGTGCTCGAGGAGAAAGCTAAGGAATACGAGGCAAATTCTGGAATCAATATCAGGCCAATATGCCTGATTCAAGTTGAGCGAACTGGCAAAGATCAAGAAGGTGGCAAGTGGATTCACTCCGAACAGGTTCGAGAACACTTGACAAGAGTTGTCGGCATCCAACCGGACGAGATAGCCGTCAAGACAAGCGAGAAAGACGAACTGAAAGAAGTCGACGACATTGGTGGACTGCTGACTCGCGATTGCAAGATACGATATATCATTACCAAGCAAGCCCTTCAAGAAGGCTGGGATTGCTCTTTCGCCTATGTCTTGGTTATTCTGACCAACCCCTCGTCGAAGAACTCTCTGACGCAGCTCGTGGGTAGAATTCTTAGGCAACCATTTGCTCGCAAAACACACGTTCGCGAGCTTGACGAAAGCTACGTATTTTGTTTCCAGCAAAAGGGAAAGATGCTCCTGGACAGCATCAAACAAGGATTTGAGCATGAAGGGCTGGGAGACTTGCGTGGCCATGTCGTCACCGATTCCGGGACCGACGGAGTCGACACTTCCGGTGCCGCTCTGTACGGAATTCGTGAAAAATTCCGAAAGGCTGCCGGTCACACAATCTTGCCAGTCTTCGTAGTCAAGAATGGCCGTGGCTGGCGACCGGTGAACTATGAGATGGATATCGTTTCACGAATCTCCTGGGACCAAGTCGACCTCAAGCCCGTAATGGAATTATCGCTCTCGCCCATCGAAGAAAAGGACTATGAGAGTATTGTAACCCTGATCGACGACAAGCATCGTGTAATCGACACTAAAGGGCACCGGAAGCTCAAGGAAGGCGGGATCAGAGTTGATCCTGTCTTTATGACTCGACAGCTACATGACCTCGTGCCAAACCCCTGGCAGGCCCACGAATTCGCAGTAAAGGTCCTGACACACCTTCGACAATCGGCAGGTGAAGGCGAAGACATTGAGGCTCTGATTGCCAACAACTTCGTTTTTCTGATCGAACAACTTCGTCAACGATTAGAAGCCGAGAGAGAACGACTCTCCGAGGAAGTATTTCGCTCGATGCTCGCCAAAGATGAACTCCGATTCTTGGTCATTGGCAACAATTTCGATTGGAAGTTTCCAAAGAGCATGGAAGTCAAGGCGGCTACCCGAAAACTTACCAAAAAGGACGGCGACCAGCTTGAGTTCAGCCTGTATGAGGCCGTCTCCGAGGAAGATTTCAATGATGCTGAAAGGGATGTCGCCTGGTATCTGGAGAAGCAGCAGCGCCTTTTTTTCTGGTTTCGCAATCGTGAACGCCGGGACTACTCCATCCAAGGGTGGCGAAAGCACCGAATTTACCCCGACTTCATCTTTACAGCCACGGACAAAGGGAAAAGTAATGACTATGATCGCGTCTATGTAGTCGAAACTAAGGGGCTTCACCTTGCCGGTAATCTCAAGACAGACTACATTCGAAAGATCTTCGATATCTGCACCAAACAAGCCAAATCCAAGACCTGGACCGAGCTTGGCCTTGAAATGAAGGACAAAGACTTGCGATTCGAAGTCTTGTCAGAAGATGAGTGGGAGGCGAAGCTGAATGAGGTTCTGAAGAGTTAGATCTCGAAGTTGGACGACCCGTCAATGCCCATGCCGATGATGCAAGTCCGGCCAATGCGGATGCGAATGCTCCACTGGTTCATGATCGTGCCAAT